>NZ_LZHW01000092.1 GCF_001667265.1 Mycobacterium sp. ACS4331
CGCACCCCCGCCGAAGAACTCCACCGACTACTGTCAGACCCGTCCACATTCGCTGCAGCCACCGCTTGAATCCGCCCCAGGTGGGGGTGCGAACAAGTTCAACTCTCGGCGCGGGAGCGTGGGTGCGGGCTCGCGGGGAGTGTGGGAGTGCGGGCTTACGGGCCCGCAGCTCAGCTGGAGGCCGTGCTGTCAGCGAACCGTTCGACGCAGTAGCGCCGCAGATTGTGCAGGAACCGCTGGAACAGCCAGCCCATCACGGGCTGGCCGGTGAACAGCCCGAACCGGCCCGCGAGCCCGTTGGGCTTGAGCGCCATGACCCAGGTGAGATGGCAGCCCTCCGGAGTCTCGACGACGCGGTAGTCCTCGGCGAACGCCGCGATGGCATCAGTGGTCGAGTTGTTGAACCGGAACGCCATATGGGTGTAGGGCGACCAGGCCAGGAACTCCTCGTCTCCGGTGATGCCGCCGCGCATGTTCACGGTCCGGGTGGTGCCCACCCCGCGCGGAGGCTCGCTGGTCCAGGTGACCCTGGTGATGACGGTCGCCCAGTGCGGCCACGATTCGGCGTCCTCGAGGACCTCGAACAACTGCTGTGGGGTGATCGGCAGATCGACCGTGCTGACGAACCGATACGGAGCGGAGTCGATGAAGTCCAGGTCGACGCGCTCGCAGGGGTGGCGCTTGGCCATGGTTGATCGCTCCTCGGGTCGGGGACGGCGCAGTTGACAGATCACGATAGCTGTCCACTGGGTGCTGCTCGCACGCGCGGGCAGTCGTCTATGCGCCTCCGTTTAGACTGGTCAGTCGTTCCACACCCCGAATCGAGGAGTACTTCGTGCTGCGCACCCGCACCGCCGGATCGTTGCGCGCCACCGACGCCGGACAGACCGTGACCCTGGCTGGCTGGGTGGCGCGTCGTCGGGACCACGGCGGCGTCATCTTCATCGACCTTCGTGACGCGAGCGGCGTCTCTCAGGTGGTGTTCCGCGAGGCCGACGTTCTCGCCCAGGCCCACCGTCTGCGCGCGGAGTTCTGCGTGGCCGTCGAGGGCGTGGTCGAGGTCCGGCCCGAGGGCAACGCCAACACCGAGATCCCGACGGGTGAGATCGAGGTGAACGCCACCTCGCTGACGGTGCTGGGCGAGAGTGCGCCCCTGCCGTTCCAACTCGACGAGACCGCGGGCGAAGAGGCCCGGCTGAAGTACCGGTACCTGGACCTGCGCCGCGAGGGCCCCGGCAACGCGATTCGGCTGCGGTCCAAGGTCAACGCGGCCGCCCGCGCCGTGCTCGCCGAGAACGACTTCATCGAGATCGAGACACCGACGCTGACCCGCTCGACCCCCGAGGGTGCCCGCGACTTCCTGGTCCCGGCGCGGCTGCAGCCCGGTTCGTTCTATGCGCTGCCGCAGAGCCCGCAGCTGTTCAAGCAGCTTCTGATGGTCGCGGGCATGGAGCGCTACTACCAAATCGCGCGGTGCTACCGCGACGAGGACTTCCGCGCCGACCGCCAGCCCGAATTCACCCAGCTGGACATGGAGATGAGCTTCGTCGAAGCCGACGACGTCATCGCGATCTCCGAGCAGGTCCTCAAGGCCGTGTGGGCGACCATCGGCTACGACCTGCCCACTCCGCTGCCGCGGATCAGCTACGACGAGGCCATGCGCCGGTTCGGTTCCGACAAGCCCGATCTGCGGTTCGGTCTCGAACTCGTCGAGTGCACCGAGTACTTCAAGGACACGCCGTTCCGGGTGTTCCAGTCGCCGTATGTCGGTGCGGTCGTCATGCCCGGCGGCGCCTCGCAACCGAGGCGCACGCTCGACGGCTGGCAGGAGTTCGCCAAGCAGCGCGGTCACAAGGGGCTGGCGTACGTGCTGGTCGCCGAGGACGGCACGCTGGGCGGCCCCGTCGCCAAGAACCTGACCGACGCCGAACGCGACGGCCTGGCCGCCCACGTCGGCGCCAAGCCGGGTGACTGCGTGTTCTTCTCCGCGGGCACGGCCAAGGCCGCGCGGGCGCTGCTCGGTGCGACGCGAATCGAGATCGCCAAGCGCCTGGACATGATCGACCCCGACCAGTGGGCGTTCACCTGGGTGGTCGACTGGCCGATGTTCGAATCCGCCGAGGAGGCCACGGCCTCCGGTGACGTCGCAGTCGGCGCCGGCGCCTGGACGGCGATGCACCACGCGTTCACCGCGCCCAAGCCGGAGTCGGAGGCCACCTTCGACACCGACCCGGGCAGCGCGCTGTCCGACGCCTACGACATCGTGTGCAACGGAAACGAAATCGGCGGCGGCTCGATCCGTATCCATCGCAGCGACCTCCAGGAGCGGGTGTTCGCGATGATGGGCATCGACCACGACGAGGCCCGGGATAAGTTCGGATTCCTGTTGGACGCCTTCACCTTCGGCGCACCCCCGCACGGCGGCATCGCGTTCGGCTGGGACCGGATCACCGCGCTGCTGGCCGGTGAGGACTCGATCCGCGAGGTCATCGCGTTCCCGAAGACCGGCGGCGGCGTCGATCCGCTGACCGATGCGCCCGCGCCCATCACCGCGGCGCAGCGCAAGGAGTCGGGCATCGACGCCAAACCCAAAGAGGCCGAGAAGGCTTGAGCGACTACGACTCCCGCAGGTACGCCGCCGACGCGGCGGCGTTGAGCAACCTCAACGCCGCCATCGTTGAGGAGTTCCGCAGCAACGGCGGCAGGGTCGGCGGCCCGTTCGAGGGCAGCACCCTGGTGCTGCTGCACACCACCGGGGCCAAGACGGGTAAGCAGCGCATGAGCCCGCTGGCCTACGTGACCATCGACGGCCGCAACTACATCGTGGGCTCGTTCGCCGGCGCGCCCAAGGATCCGGCGTGGACGCACAACCTGCGGGCCAACCCACGGGCGCGCATCGAGATCGGCACCGACGAGTACGACGTGCAGGCCCGTGAACTGCCCAAGGACGAGCGTGACATCGTCTACGCCAAACTGGCCGAGATGGTGCCGACGTTCGCGGCCTACCAGGCGGCCACCACGCGCGTCATCCCGCTGTTCGAACTGGTCCGGGTCTGACCCCGCCCGCGGTCAGGCCAGGAGGGCGCGGATGGCCGCGGCGAACTGCTCGCGCACGGGCGCACCGGAGGCGACGATGTCGACCATGCTCAGCGAGAGGTGGTTGTGTCCCTCGGCGCGGATGTGCGTGGTGGGCACGCCGGCCGCCGACAGCGCCTCGGCGTAGGCCGTGCCCTCGTCGCGCACGACGTCGCACTCGGCCGTGACGACGACGGCGGGGGCCAGGCCGCGCAAGTCCTTGGCCTGCAGGGGCGCGATGCGCGGATCGGTGCGGTCGGCCGGGTCGGCGTACTGCTCGAAACACCACTGCATCAGCGTGGTGTCGAGGCCATATCCTGTGCCGTACTCGACGTAGGAGGGCCGGGTGGTGTCGCTGTCGGTCACCGGCGTCAGCAGGGCCTGGCCGGCCAACTGCGGACCACCGGCGTCGCGGGCCAGCTGGGCCACCACCGCGGCGGTGCCGCCACCGGCGCTCCAGCCGGCCACGATGATCTGATCGGCACGGCCACCGAGGTCGGCGGCGTTCTTCGCGACCCACTGCAGGCCGGCGAACGCGTCATCGGCCACCGCGGGGAAGCGATGTTCGGGAGCGTGCCGGTACCCCAGCGACACGACGATCGCGCCGGTGCGGTCACACAGGTCGCGGCACAGCGGATCGTCCGAACGGGTCTCGCCCAGCACCCAGCCACCGGCGTGGTAGTAGACGATCACCGCATGCGGTCCCGGCGTCGCCGGGCGGTACAGCCGGTAGTCCAGTTCCCCGGCGGGGCCGGGGAACGTTCCGTCGACGACCTCGCCGACCTCGGGTCCCGGGGGCCGTCCGGTGCCGGCGGCCAGGAAGGCCGCACGAGCCTCCTCCACCGGAAGCGATTCCAGCGGCGGCGCGTCGAGGGCCGCCACCTGATCGAGAACCATCTGGACGTCAGGCTGGAGTTGAGTCACTTGACCATCTTTGCACCCCGATGATCACCGGGTGCAACGGCTCACACGCGTTCGATGATGGTCGCGTTGGCCATGCCGCCGCCCTCACACATGGTCTGCAGGCCGTACCGTCCGCCGCGCTGATGCAGGGCGTTGACCAGGGTGGTCATGATCCGAGCGCCACTTGCCCCCAGCGGATGGCCGATCGCGATGGCGCCGCCGTTGACGTTGGTCCGGGCCAGGTCGGCGCCGGTCTCCTTCGCCCACGAGAGCACGACGGGCGCGAACGCCTCATTGACCTCGAACAGGTCGATGTCCGACAGCGTCAGGCCCGAGCGGCTCAGCACCTTCTCGGTCGCGGGGATGACACCGGTCAGCATGTACAGCGGGTCCGACCCCACCACCGTCGTGGTGTGGACGCGCGCCAGCGGGGTCAAGCCGAGTCGTCTGGCCGCCGCCCCACTGGTGATGAGCACCGCGGCGCTGCCGTCGGACAGTGGCGAGGAGTTGCCCGGTGTGATCGCCCAGTTGATCTGCGGGAACCGAGCCCCGATGGCCTCGTTGTAGAACGCAGGCCGCAGTCCGGCCAGGCTCTCCACGGTGCTGCCGGGGCGGATGATCTCGTCGGTGGTCAGGCCGGCGAGGGGCGCGAGTTCGTTGTCGAACAGGCCGTCTTTCGTTGCGCGCGCGGCCTTCTCATGGCTGCTCGCGGAGAACTCGTCGAGTTCGGTGCGCGACAGATTCCACCTGGCGGCGATCAATTCGGCGCTGATGCCCTGCGCCACCAGGCCCTCGGGATAGCGCGCGGCCATGTCGGTGCCGAACGGGTTGCTTCCCGGAGTCACCGACGAGCCCATGGGCACTCGGCTCATGGACTCCACGCCCGCGGCGATGACGATGTCGTAGGCGCCGGCCTGCACACCCTGGGCGGCGAAGCTGATGGCCTGCTGGCTGCTGCCGCACTGCCGGTCGACGGTGGTTCCGGGCACAGTCTCGGGGAAGCCCGCGCCCAGCAGGGCGTTGCGGGCGATGTTGACGGCCTGGTCGCCCACCTGGGTTACGGCGCCGGCGATCACGTCGTCCACCTCGGCGGGGTCGACACCGGTCCGGGTGACCAGCTCCCGCAGGCTGTGGGCCAGAAGGTCGGCGGGCAGCACACCGTGCAGGGCCCCGCCGGGCTTGCCCTTGCCGACGGGGGTGCGCACCGCACCGACGATGACGGCGTCGCGATCTGAGAACCCGGTCATGTGAAACCTCCGCTGACTATCCTGATGTATACCCAGGCATATCACCCTGGGTATAGTGAAAACAACTCAGGAGTGAGGTTGATTCCGGTGGTGACACTCGTTGGCCCCCTGAAGGACCGCGACGCATGGTCGGCTGTCGGCCGATGCCCGATCGAGAGGACCATGGGCGTGGTCGGCACGAAGTCGGCGATGCTGATCATGCGGGAGGCCTACTACGGCACCACCCGGTTCGACGACTTCGCGCAGCGCGTCGGCATCACCAAGGCCGCCGCGTCGGCCCGCCTGGCGGAACTGGTCGACGCGGGCCTGCTCACCAAACGCCCCTACCGCGAACCGGGTCAGCGGACCAGGCACGAATACGTGCTGACGCAGGCCGGCGCCGATCTGATGCCCGTGGTGTGGGCGATGTTCGAGTGGGGGCGAAGGCATCTCGAGGACACCCGACTCCGCCTGACGCACCTCGGTTGTGGGGCTGAAGCGGGCGTTGAAATTCGTTGTGCGGAAGATCATGTGGTGCCGCCCGACGAACTCGGCATCGGTCTTGTCCGCCGCCGCGGGGGCGGTATTGTGCCCGCATGAGCGGTGAGGCGTCCAACACGCTGGCCTACATGGATCAGGGTTCCTTCAAGGGTCTGCGTGCGCTCGGCCGCGCCCCGATCATCCAGTTCCTCTGGATCTACGAGAACGGCGCGGATCTCGATGGCCTGCGCCGTTTCCACCGCGAACTGGGACACGGACTGCTCGGGCGTCGCATCGAGCGCTCGCCGCTGCCGTTCGGCCAGCCCCGATGGGTCACCTCCCTCGGTCCCCATGACATCGACGTCGCGGTGCGTGACTGTGACCGCGCCGACGTCGCGGCTTGGGCCGACGAACGCATCCGCGAACCCGTCGACCCGGAGTGGGGGCCCGCCTGGCACCTGGGCGTCACCGGGCTGAGCACGGGCGGATCCGCGGTCTCGCTGGTCGTATCGCATTCGGTCGCCGACGCGCTGGGATTGAGTCGGGCGATCGCCGACGCCGTGGGTGGGGTGCGATGGGACCTCGGGTACCCCGCACCGAGGTCTCGGACCCGCAGGCAGGCCCTCCTGCAGGACGGCGCGCAGTCGCTGCGCTCGATCCCGGAGATCGTCCGTGCGGTCGCGGCCACCGCCAGGGTGGCCCGCGAGCAGGGCAACGACCTTGCGGCTTCGGCGAAGTCGGTGAACGCGGCGAGTCGCGGCGCATCGAATGAGCCCGTCGTGGTGCCGACCGTCACGGTGCACATCGACACGGCGCAATGGGATGCCAAGACCAAAGCTCTTGGTGGAACCAGTAATTCGATGTTCGCCGGGTTCGCCGCGCGGCTCGGGCACAATCTGGGGCGGCTCGACGCAGACGGGCAGGCCATGCTGTCGTTCCCCGTCAGCGACCGGGCCGAGGGTGACACCCGAGCCAATGCGCTGAACACCATCACCGTCATGGCCGACCCGGAACTCGCCCTCATCGACCTCGCGGCGATCCGGGGCGCGCTCAAGAAGGAGCTCACCGAGCTCACCGCGGCGGGTGACGCGAATCTCGCGCCGCTGCCCCTGACCCCGCTGGTGCCCAGAATCCTGATGCGGCGGCTGGAGAAGATGATCCTGAAGGTGGGCCAGCCGATCGGCTGCTCGAACCTCGGCGAGCTCGACGCCGCGGTCAACCGGCCCGACGGCACCGACGCCGACTTCATCTCGCTCCGGATGCTCGAACCCCAGGTCACCCCCAAGATCCTGGAGGGCCTCGGCGGTCACCTGTACCTGGCGTCGGGACGCGCCGGCGGGAAGGTGTTCGTCACGGTCGCGGCCTGGACGGTCGGCGCGCCGAACTCCCGGTCGGAGGTGCGGGCCGTCGTCGAGCGGACCCTGGACGACTTCGGGCTGTCCGGCGTCGTCGACTGATCAGCTCGGCCTCGCCGCGTGCGATGCGGGTCGTCCGAGCTTGTGATGGGATCTGTTGCCATGGGCATAAAAGTGGCGCTGGAACATCGCACCAGCTACACGTTCGACCGTCTCGTCGAGGTGCATCCGCACGTCGTGCGGTTGCGCCCGGCCCCGCACTCGCGCACGCCGATCGAGGCCTACTCGCTGGACATCGAGCCCGCCGACCACTTCATCAACTGGCAGCAGGACGCGTTCGGTAACTTCCTGGCCCGCCTCGTCTTTCCGAACCGCACGCGGCAGCTGACCATCACCGTGGGCCTGATCGCCGATCTCAAGGTGATCAACCCGTTCGACTTCTTCATCGAGGAGTTCGCCGAGACCTTCCCGTTCGCCTACCCCAAGGCGATGGCCGAAGACCTCAAGCCCTACCTGCGCCCCGTCGACGAGGGGGAGGAGGGCTCAGGCCCGGGGGACCTGGTCAGCGCGTGGGTCCGGGATTTCATCGTGCCCCCGGGGACGCGGACCATCGACTTCCTGGTGGCGCTCAACCGCGCCGTCAACGCCGACGTCGGCTACAGCGTCCGGATGGAACCCGGTGTGCAGACGCCGGATCACACCCTGCGCACCGCGGTGGGATCGTGCCGTGACTCCGCCTGGCTGCTGGTGTCCATCCTGCGCCAACTCGGTCTGGCGGCGCGCTTCGTCTCCGGTTACCTCGTTCAGCTGACCTCGGATGTCGAAGCCCTCGACGGGCCCTCGGGCCCGGCGGCCGATTTCACCGATCTGCACGCCTGGACCGAGGTCTATGTGCCGGGGGCGGGCTGGATCGGCCTCGATCCCACCTCGGGCCTGTTCGCCGGGGAGGGCCACATCCCCCTGTCCGCGACACCTCACCCGGCGTCGGCGGCACCCATCACCGGTTCCACCGGCATCGCCGAGACCACCCTGGACTTCTCCAACACCGTCACGCGGATCCACGAGGACCCGCGGGTCACCCTGCCCTACACCGAATCCGCGTGGGCGGCCATCGTGGACCTGGGCGCGCGGGTCGACAAGAGGCTCAACGAGGGTGACGTCCGCCTGACGGTCGGCGGCGAGCCCACGTTCGTCTCGATCGACAACCAGGTCGACGACGAATGGACCACCGACGCCGACGGGCCGCACAAGCGGGAACGGGCCTCGGTGCTTGCCGCGCGCCTCAAACAGGTGTGGGCGCCCTTCGGCCTCGTACAGCGCAGCCAGGGTAAGTGGTATCCGGGGGAACCGTTGCCCCGCTGGCAGATCGGGCTGTACTGGCGCACCGACGGCGAACCCGTGTGGCGCGACGCGACGTTGCTGGCCGACCCGTGGCAGGAGGGGCCGCAGCTCGACTCCGCTGCCCCCGGCGCCGACCGGGAACTGCTCACCGCGATCGCCGACGGACTCGGCCTGCCGCGCACCCAGGTGCGCCCCGCCTTCGAGGACCCGCTGAGTCGACTCGCGGCCTCGGTGCGCATGCCCGCCGGCACGGCCGTCTCCGAGGACGACGACCTGGCGGAGGACAGTCGACAGGCGCGCGCGGCCCTGCTGGCCCGACTGGACAGCGCCGTCACCGAGCCCGCGGCGCATGTGCTGCCACTGCACCGCCGCGACGACGACGCGGGGTGGGCCAGTGCCGACTGGCGACTGCGCCGGGGACGCATCGTGCTGCTCGAGGGTGACTCGCCCGCAGGGCTGCGACTTCCACTGAACGCCATCAGTTGGACGCCACCCCGCACCACGTTCTCCGCCGACCCGTTGGCGGCGCGCGATGACTCCGACTCCGAGGACGCCGAGACCGCCGATGTCGAAGACGCGCCGGATGCGCCAATCACCGCCCTGGTGGCTGAGATTCGCGACGGGCTGCTCTATGTGTTCCTGCCGCCGACCGACGAACTGGATCACTTCCTCGACCTGGTCACCCGGCTGGAGGACGCGGCCGCGGCGCTGCGCTGCCCCGTGGTCGTCGAGGGTTACGGCCCGCCGCCCGATGCGCGGCTGCAGACCATGTCGATCACCCCAGATCCCGGTGTGATCGAGGTCAACGTCGCGCCCACCGCGAGCTTCGCCGAGCAGCGCGCCCAGTTGGAGACCCTCTACGAGCAGGCCCGGCTGTCGCGGCTGTCCACCGAGTCGTTCGACGTCGACGGAACCCACGGCGGTACGGGCGGCGGCAACCACATCACCCTCGGTGGGACCACCCCTGCGGACTCTCCGATGCTGCGCCGCCCGGACCTCCTGGTGTCGCTGCTGACCTACTGGCAGCGCCACCCCTCGCTGTCCTACCTGTTCGCGGGCCGCTTCGTCGGCACCACATCTCAGGCGCCGCGCGTGGACGAGGGCCGGGCCGAGGCCCTCTACGAACTCGAGATCGCGTTCGCGGAGGTCGCCAGGCTGACCGCGTCCGGAGCCCCCCAGCCGGGACATGGTCGCTCCGCAAGCGTCGCTCCGTGGGTCACCGACAGGGCGCTGCGGCATCTTCTGACCGACATCACCGGCAACACCCACCGCGCCGAGTTCTGCATCGACAAGCTCTACAGCCCCGACAGCGCGCGCGGCCGCCTCGGCCTGCTGGAACTGCGCGGCTTCGAGATGCCGCCGCATCCGCAGATGGCGATGGTGCAGTCGCTGCTCGTCCGTTCGCTGGTGTCGTGGTTCTGGGACCAGCCGCTGCGCGCGCCCCTGATCCGGCACGGCGCGAACCTGCACGGCCGATACCTGTTGCCGCACTACCTGATCCACGACATCGCCGACGTGGCAGCCGACCTGCGCGCGCACGGCATCGACTTCGAGACCAGCTGGCTGGACCCGTTCACCGAGTTCCGCTTCCCGCGCATCGGCACCGCGGTGTTCGACGGCGTCGAGATCGAACTCCGGGGTGCGATCGAACCGTGGAACACGCTCGGCGAGGAGTCGACCGGCACCGGCACCGCGCGCTATGTGGACTCCTCCCTGGAGCGCCTGCAGGTCAGGTTGATCGGCGCTGACCGGCAGCGCCATGTCGTCACCTGCAATGGTCACCCGATCCCGCTGCTGGCCACCGACAACCCCGACGTCCAGGTCGGGGGAGTTCGATACCGGGCCTGGCAACCGCCGAGCGCCCTGCACCCGACCATCACCGTCGACGGCCCCCTCCGCTTCGAACTCGTCGACACCGCGGCCGGCATGTCCCGGGGCGGGTGCACCTACCACGTCGCACACCCGGGGGGACGCTCCTACGAGACCCCGCCCGTCAACGCCGTCGAGGCCGAGTCCCGCCGCGGTCGACGTTTCGAGGCCACCGGATTCACGCCCGGCAGGGTCGACCTCGCCGACATCCGGGAGAAGCAGGCGCGCCAGTCGACCGACGTGGGCGCACCGGGCATCCTCGATCTGCGCCGGGTGCGTACCGTGCTGCAATGACCGGCTGCTGCCGAACCGCAGCCCCGCCACGACGATCGCAGTCGCGGATCCTCGGTGGCAACCATCTCCTTGTACGATTCTGGACATTTGCCAGAGGACAGGAGGTCGAGGTTGTCCGTCCCGCTGCCCGCCCCTGATTCCGAGGCGTATGCGGAGGTTCCCGCAGACCCCGACGGGTTGCTGGCCGGCTATCGGGCCGTCCGGACCCAGGAGACGCTGTTCGAGGCGAACGGGGACGCCGGGCCCGCCTACGACGAGTTCGTCGACGAGTCGGGTGAGGTGCGCGAAGTCTGGCGCGATCTGGCCGAGGCGGTGGCTCGCCGTGGTCGGACCGGCTTGGACCGGCTGCGCAGCGACGTGCTCACTCTCGTCGATCATGACGGCATCACCTACACACCCGTCGAGGCTGCCCCCGGTGCGCACGGTGTTGAGGCCGCCACTCCGACACCGTGGCGGCTCGATCCCATCCCGCTGCTCGTCTCGTCGGCGGACTGGGACACGCTCGAGGCGGGGCTGGTGCAGCGGTCCAGGCTGCTCGACGCCGTGCTGTCGGACTTCTACGGCCCGCGCCGGGCCCTGACGTCGGGGGCGTTCCCGGCTCAACTGCTGTTTGCTCACCCCGGTTACCTGCGGGCCGCGCGTGGCGTCGAGGTGCCGGGCCGCCATCAACTGTTCATGCACGGCTGCGACGTCAGCAGGCCCGACGGTGACGGCTTCGTGGTCAACGCCGACTGGACGCAGGCGCCCTCGGGCGCCGGCTACGCGCTGGCCGACCGCCGCGTCGTCGCGCACGCGTTCGCCGAGCTGTACGAGCAGGTCGCGCCGCGGGCCACCTCCCCGTTCGCGCAGGCGCTGCGGCTCTCGCTGATCGAGGCGGCGCCCGAGAAGGCCGAGGACCCCGCGGTGGTGGTGCTCAGCCCGGGCATCCACTCCGAGACCGCGTTCGACCAGGCCTACCTCGCCTCGGTGCTGGGCTTCCCGCTCGTCGAGAGCGCCGACCTCGTGGTGCGGGACGGGAAGCTGTGGATGCGCTCGCTGGGCACCCTCAAACGGGTCGACGTCGTGCTCCGGCGCGTCGACGCGGCGTGGTCAGATCCGCTGGACCTGCGCGCCGACTCACGCCTGGGGGTCGTCGGCCTGGTCGAGGCCGCACGCCGGGGCACCGTGACGGTCGTCAACACCATCGGCAGCGGAATCCTGGAGAGCCCCGCGCTGCTGCGCTTCCTCCCGGAGCTCGCGCGTGAGCTGCTCGGCGAGACGCCGCAGCTGCCGACGGTCCAAACCTATTGGGGCGGAATCGACGTCGAGCGGTCGCACCTGCTGGCCAACCTGGGCTCGCTGCTGATCCGCTCCACGGTCGGCGGGCCCGACATCATCGGGCCGAACATGTCGGGCGTTCGACGGGAGGCGCTGGCCGAGTGCATCAACGCCGAACCCTGGAAATGGATCGGGCAGGAGTTCGCGCAGTTCTCGTCCGCGCCGACCGCGCACCAGCGGGGCGGCCTGGCGTCAGCCGGTGTGGGCCTGCGCCTGTTCAGCGTGTCGCAGCGGGGTGGCTATGCGCCGATGATCGGGGGCCTGGGCTATGTCGTGGCACCGGGTCCGGGTTCGCACACGCCGAACACCGTTGCCGCCAAAGATATCTGGATTCTGCCGACGACCAGGGCCGGGGTGCAGGCCCCGGCGCCCGCCGTCGACCTCGCGCCGGTCCGGCCCGTCAGCGCCGCGGGCGTCCGCGCGGTCAGTTCGCCGCGTGTCCTGTCCGACCTGTTCTGGACGGGCCGGTACGCCGAACGGGCCGAGCACACGGCCAGGCTTCTGACGGTCACTCGCGAGCGCTACCACGAGTACCGGCACCGGCAGTACAGCGACGCCAGTGAGTGCGTGCCGGCCCTGCTGGCCGCGCTGGGACAGCTCACCGGCACCGACACCGGCGCCGGCGGAGACCGTGCCGAGATGATCGCGACCACGCCCACCACGCTGTGGTCGCTGACCACCGACCGGGGCAGGCCGGGATCGCTGGCGCAGTCCATCGAACGCCTCGGCCGGGCCGCGCGCGGCGTCCGTGACCAGATGTCGAACGACACCTGGATGGTCCTGGCCGCGGTCGACCGGGCAGTCCTGCCGCTGGCCTCGACCACGCCGAACTCGCAGGTGATCGCCGACACCCAGATGGCCGCGGCCCACTCCGGGACCCTGGCGGGGATGCTCGCGCTGGCCGGTGTCGCCGCGGAGTCCATGGTCCAGGACGTGGGCTGGATGATGATGGACATCGGCAAGCGCATCGAACGGGGTCTGGGACTCTCGGCGCTTCTGCGCGCGACCATGACCACCGCGCGCAGCCCCGAATCCGACCAGGCCATCACCGAGTCCACGCTCGTGGTCTGCGAATCCGCGGTGATCTACCGGCGCCGCAACCTCGGCAAGGTCAGTGTGGCCGCGGTGGCCGAACTCGTGCTCTTCGACGCCGAGAACCCGCGGTCGCTGGTGTATCAGCTGGCGCGACTGCGGGCGAACCTGCGGGCACTGCCCGGGGCTTCCGGTTCGTCGCGCGCCGAGCGCCTCGTCGACGAGATCAGCACGCGCCTGCGCCGCATCGACCCCGAGGAGTTGGAGACCACCGACGGCGACGGCATCCGCACCGAACTGCGCGGCCTGCTCGACGGTGTGCACGACGGCCTGCGCGAACTGTCGACGGTCATCACCGCGACGCAGCTGTCGCTGCCCGGTGACATCCAGCCCCTGTGGGGACCCGACCAGCGGAGGCTGTTGCCCTGACCAGCTACCCCGACGGGCCCGTCCCGGCCCCGGCCGGCGAGCGGCCCAGCCGCTGCTACCGCATCACCCACGAGACCCGCTACCGGTACTCGGATGTCGTGACCAGCTCGTACGGGAGGGGGTTCCTCACCCCGCGCGACGTCGCGCGCCAGCGTTGCCTGACCCACGAGCTGGACATCGACCCGGCACCGGCCGACCGCTCCACGAGCCGCGACGCGTACGGCAACATCAGCAGCTACTTCCACGTCACCCAGCGGCACCGGCAGTTGACCGTCACCGGCACCTCGGTCGTCGAGGTCGACCCGCCGCCCGCCGAGCACTACGGCGCCGGTTCGGCAGTGGCGCCATGGGAGATCGCCCGGCCTGTGGGCCTCGACAGCGCGCTGGCCACCGAGTTCACCCTTGACCTGCAACCGCCCGAGATCACCGACGCCGTCCGGGACTACGCGGCCCCGAGCTTCGTGGCGGGCCGCCCCCTGATCGAGGTGCTCACCGACCTCAACGCCCGCATCTTCGATGACTTCACCTACCGGTCCGGTTCGACGACCGTCTCCACCCAGGTGGCCGAGGTTTTGGCCGCGCGCGAGGGGGTATGTCAGGACTTCGCGAGGCTCGCGATCGCCTGCCTGCGCGCGAATGGGTTGGCCGCCTGCTACATCTCGGGGTACCTGGCCACCGACCCGCCACCGGGAAAGGAGCGCATGGTGGGCATCGATGCCACCCATGCCTGGGCTGCGGTGTGGACACCGCAGGGCCAATGGCTGGGGCTGGATCCGACCAACGACCAGATGGTCGACGAGCGTTACATCGTCGTCGGCTGGGGTCGTGACTACGCCGACGTCCCACCCCTGCGGGGCATCATCTACACCGACTCCGAGCACAGCGTGATCGACGTGTCGGTGGATGTGGCGCCGTTCGACGGAGGAGTACTGCATGCGTGACTTCCTGTGCCCCAACTGCGGTCAGCACCTGACGTTCGAGAATTCGCTGTGCCTGTCGTGCGGCAGCGCTGTCGGTTTCTCGCTGA
Organism: Mycobacterium sp. ACS4331; assembly: GCF_001667265.1. Taxonomy (GTDB): domain Bacteria; phylum Actinomycetota; class Actinomycetes; order Mycobacteriales; family Mycobacteriaceae; genus Mycobacterium. Next base: position 14,349 of record NZ_LZHW01000092.1, read on the forward strand.
GCGACGATGCGATGCTGGTGATCGCGTCGGGTCAGGACAGTGAACACGGTGGCGCGGTGGATGCCGCGCAGTACCGGCTGTGCGCCAACCTGCATCTGGCGGAGTGCAATTGGCTCGTCAAACTCGACCCGACCAGCACGGTGCAGGGTGAGCTGTGCGCGTCGTGCCGGCTGACCCGGACCCGGCCCCACGACACCGACACCAAGGCCCTGGCGGCATTCGCGGCCGCCGAGCGGGCCAAGCGGAGGTTGATCGCGGAACTGGCGGAGTTGAAGCTGCCGATAGTGGGACGTGACGCCGATCCACAGTTCGGGTTGGCCTTCGACCTGCTCTCCAGCGAGAGCGAGAAGGTGTTCACCGGCCACGAGAACGGCGTCATCACACTGGATCTGGCCGAGGGCGACGACGTGCACCGCGAGCAGCTGCGGATCTCGATGGACGAGCCGTACCGCACCCTGCTCGGTCACTTCCGGCACGAGATCGGGCACTACTACTTCTACCGGTTGATCGGCACCTCAGCCGACTATTCGGCACGGTTCCGCGACCTGTTCGGCGACCCCGACGCCGACTACCAGGAGGCGCTGGACCGGCACTACAGCGACGGTGCGCCGGCGGGGTGGGAGCAGGAGTTCGTCTCCTCCTACGCCACCATGCACGCCGCCGAGGACTGGGCCGAGACGTTCGCGCACTACCTGCACATCCGCGACACACTCGACACCTCGGCCGCCTACGGCTTCGCCCCGGCGGGCGCGACATTCGACCGAAGGGTGCTCGGCCCCAGCGGTTTCGACAGCATCATCGAGATGTGGCTGCCGCTGGCGTGGGGCCTGAACATGGTCAACCGGTCGATGGGCCACGACGATCTCTACCCGTTCGTGCTGCCCGCGCCGGTGTTGGAGAAGATGCGTTTCGTCCACACCGTGATCGACGACGTCACCTCCGACCCGGCCAAACTGGCAGCCGCCGCCGGAGGTTGAGCCGGGCGTGGCGAAACCGGGCGCCGACGTCAGGGCTGCCTAGGATCGCTCGGGTGAGTGACCGCTACGGCAACGACATCCTGTCCCGCAATCCGCATCAGAGCCGTCGGCCGAAGTCCGTCGAACGGGCGGCGGAGATCGGCCTCGTCGTCGAGGATGCGACGAGCGGATTCGTCGGCGCGATCGTGCGGGTGGAGTACGGCCGGATGGATCTCGAGGACAGGCACGGCCGGGTCCGGGGATTTCCCGTCGGCCCGGGCTATCTGATCGACGGCGCGCCCGTGATCCTCACCCCGCCGAAGGCCGCGGCGCCGAAGGCTCCCGCCCGCACCGCATCCGGATCGGTGGCGGTCACCGGCGCGCGGGCCAGGGTCGCGCTGCGCAGCCGCATCTACGTGGAGGGCCGGCACGACGCCGAACTCGTCGAGCAGGTGTGGGGCGACGACCTGCGCATCGAAGGCGTCGTGGTCGAGTACCTCGGCGGCGTCGACGACCTGCCCGCCATCGTCGCCGATTTCGCGCCGGGTCCCGGCCGACGGCTCGGCTGCCTCGTCGACCACCTGGTGCCGGGCTCGAAGGAGGAACGGATCGCGCGCGAGGTCGAACGCGGACCCGGCGGTGCGCACACGCTGGTCGTCGGCCACCCGTACGTCGACATCTGGCAGTCGGTCAAACCCGCCCGGCTCGGTCTCAAGGAGTGGCCGAGGATTCCCCGCAACGTCGAATGGAAGCACGGCATCTGCGACGCATTGGGCCTTCCGCACGCCGATCAGGCCGACATCGCGCGGGCCTGGCAGCGCATCCGTTCGAGGGTCCGAGACTGGAATGACCTGGAACCCGCGCTGATCGGCCGCGTTGAGGAACTCATCGACTTCGTCACGGCCCCCGAGTGACTCAGGAGCAGATGCTGGGCCGTCCGACCAGATAGTTGCACATGGGGGGGAACCTGTGGTCCACCGGCGGGTCCAGCGGGCCGACGAAGGCCAGGGTGAAGGGCGCCTTCGTCATGCCCGGCTGGCGGCCGCACACCGCGTCCCAGATGGTGGTCCGGGTGCCGGAGAGCGTGGCCTGGTCGAACTCGAAGTTGTCGGTCACGGGCGCGGCGCTGCCGTCGGGGCACTCCAGCCTGCCCGCGGTGTTGGAGAACGTCCACAGGCCGCCGGTGAGCCGGCCTCGGCCGGCAAGGTTCAGCAGCGCCTCGTCGGGTGTGAAGTTGTCCTCGGTCTTGGACGACACCAGCAGGGTGCAGCCCAGAGTCTGGATCGTGGTGTCGGTGTAGTCCTCCTGCGCCCTGGTGCCGCTGGCCTGGACACACAGCGACTGCATGGTCCAGTACGCGGCGGGCTTGCCGGGCTCTGTGTACACGTAGTAGCCGTCGGCGGGCGGGACGAGGTCAGCCGCGGCAGTCGGGGCCGGTCCGAGGGTCGCGGCAGCGGCGAACAGAACGATCGCGCCGATCCGGTGCAGCAGCGTCATGACATTCCTTTCGCCCACCCGCGTGGTGAGACCTCCCAGGTTTATCACCTCGGGTGATCACAGTCACCCCAGTGGCCTCAATGGTGCGGTGTCTCGTGCATGTCGCGGGCGCATGGTAAGCACACAACGTGAGCGACGGCCTGTTCGACGTGCCCGGCGCCGACGCCCCCGAGTCGGTGGGCGGCGGCTCGGCGCTGTCCGCGGTCGGTCCGTCCACCCCGCTGGCCGTTCGGATGCGGCCGGCGAGCCTCGATGAGGTCGTCGGGCAGGACCATCTGCTGCGCCAGGGCTCGCCGCTGCGCCGCCTCGTCGACGGCTCCGGAGCGGCCTCGGTGATCCTCTACGGGCCGCCGGGCACCGGCAAGACCACCCTGGCGTCGTTGATCTCGCATGCCACCGGACGGCGATTCGAGGCGCTGTCGGCACTGTCGGCGGGGGTCAAGGAGGTGCGCGCGGTCATCGACGTGGCCCGCCGCGCAGCGGCCTACGGCGAACAGACCGTGCTGTTCATCGACGAGGTGCACCGCTTCTCCAAGACTCAGCAGGACGCGCTGCTGGCCGCGGTCGAGAACCGGATCGTGCTGCTGGTCGCCGCGACCACCGAGAACCCGTCGTTCTCGGTGGTGGCGCCGCTGCTGTCCCGTTCCCTGATCCTGCAGTTGCGGCCACTGGATCCCGCGGGCATCGCGACCGTGGTGCGACGCGCCATCGACGACGAGCGCGGGCTCGGCGGCCGGATCGAGGTCGACGACACCGCCGTCGACCTCCTGGTGCAGTTGGCCGCGGGTGACGCGCGGCGCGCGCTCACCGCGCTCGAGGTGGCCGCCGAGACGGCCGCGTCGGCGGGGGAGCGGGTGACGGTCGAGACCGTCGAGCAGTCGCTGGACCAGGCCGCGGTGCGCTACGACCGTGACGGTGACCAGCACTACGACGTCATCAGCGCCTTCATCAAGAGTGTGCGGGGCTCCGACGTCGACGCGGCGCTGCACTACCTGGCGCGGATGCTGACCGCCGGCGAGGATCCGCGGTTCATCGCGCGGCGGCTGATGATCCTGGCCAGTGAGGACATCGGCATGGCGGACCCGACCGCGCTGCCGCTGGCGGTCGCCGCGGCGCAGACGGTCCAGTTGATCGGGCTGCCGGAGGCGCAGCTGACGCTCGCGCACGCGACGGTGCACCTGGCGACCGCACCCAAGTCCAACGCCGTCACCACGGCGCTGGGCGCCGCGATGGCCGACATCAGGGCCGGCAAGGCCGGCCTGGTGCCTGCGCACCTGCGTGACGGCCACTACGCGGGTGCGGCTGCCCTGGGCCACGCGCAGGGCTACAGATATGCCCATGACCACCCGGACGGTGTTGTGGCGCAGCAGTATCCACCGGACGAGCTGGTGGGCACCGACTATTACCGCCCGACATCACGCGGGGCTGAGCGTGAGATCTCGACGCGGGTGGAGAAACTGCGCGCCATCATTCGCCGGGTCGGAGGTCGGCAGGGACCCACACATAAGTGATCCCGACTGACCGGTGGAGGGAAGTCAGCCGGGACCAGGTTGTGAGGTGATCTACCTGCGCATCAGACCGCTGCGATGCCGACGGCCCATCATGGCCGCGACCAGCGCCACGCCCGCGACCGCGACGACCACCTGCACGAGCAGTTCGAGCCAGTCGACCCCGTTGGTCGCCGTCGGGATTCCGATGGCACGGGCCAGGGCGGTGCCGAGAAGCGCCGAGACGATGCCGACGATCACAGTCAGAAGGACGCCGATGGGCTGCTTGCCCGGCAGCACAAGGCGGGCCAGCACGCCGACGAGCGCGCCGATGAGGATCGCACTGATGATTCCGGTGATGGTCATGTCTGCCTCGCTGGGTGAGTGCCGATGAACTGTGACGGTGAGATACCCCACTGCCGAGGGCGATAAACGCGGGCGTGAATTACCGGCACCTGACTCGGGGGTGGCGCCCAGATTGCCGTGAGGGTCGTCACCCGCCTGGTGGAACGTCCCTCACCGCAGTTTCGCGCGGGGAAGGTGGCAGACCTCCGCGTCTGAACCTGCCTAGGCTGGACGTGTGGACAGTCAGGTTCTCGAAATCGACACGTCGCGGCGACGGATCGCCGACCTCACCGACGACGTGCAGGCCTTCTGCGCTTCGCGTGGCGCGGGACTGTGCAACGTGTTCGTCCCGCACGCCACCGCGGGTGTGGCGATCATCGAGACGGGCGCGGGCTCCGATGACGACCTGGTCGACGCGCTCGAGCGTCTGCTGCCCCGGGACGGCCGGTACCGGCATGAACACGGATCGCCCGGGCACGGTGCCGACCATGTGCTGCCCGGGATCGTGTCCCCGTCGGTCACCATTCCGGTGCTGGACGGCAGGCCACTGCTGGGCACCTGGCAGAGTGTCGTGCTGGTCGACCTGAACAGGGACAATCCGCAGCGGTCGGTGCGGCTGAGCTTCGTGGAGGGCTGACTGGCCCGACCGGTAATGTAGGTCGGTCAACGCAGGTGAGCGCTTCAGCGGCGGTCGCCGATTCGGCAAGAGGAAAGTGACGACGTGCAGACACACGAGATCCGGAAGCGGTTCCTCGATCACTTCGTGAACGCGGGCCATACCGAGGTGCCGAGCGCCTCGGTGATTCTCGACGATCCGAACCTGCTGTTCGTCAACGCCGGCATGGTGCAGTTCGTGCCCTTCTTCCTCGGCCAGCGCACCCCGCCGTACGCCACGGCCACCAGCGTGCAGAAGTGCATCCGCACCCCCGACATCGATGAGGTCGGGATCACCACGCGGCACAACACCTTCTTCCAGATGGCCGGCAACTTCAGCTTCGGTGACTACTTCAAGAAGCGCGCGATCGAACTGGCCTGGACCCTGCTGACCAATCCGGTGTCCGAGGGCGGTTACGGATTCGACCCGGAAAGGCTCTGGGCCACCGTCTTTTACGACGATGACGAAGCCGTGGGCCTGTGGCAGGAGGTCGCCGGCCTGCCGCCCGAGCGCATCCAGCGCCGCGGGATGGCCGACAACTACTGGTCGATGGGCATCCCGGGACCGTGCGGACCGTGTTCTGAGATCTACTACGACCGCGGTCCGGAGTACGGCATCGAAGGCGGCCCCGAGGCCAACGAGGACCGCTACATCGAGATCTGGAATCTCGTGTTCATGCAGAACGAACGCGGTGAGGGCACCTCCAAGGACGACTTCGAGATCCTGGGCCCGCTGCCGCGCAAGAACATCGACACGGGCATGGGCGTGGAGCGCATCGCGTGCCTGCTGCAGGGCGTCGACAACGTCTACGAGACCGACCTGGTGCGCCCGGTGATCGACACCGTGGCCGCCGTCGCACCGCGCGGGTACGGCCAGGGCAACCACACCGACGACGTTCGGTACCGGATCATCGCCGACCACAGCCGGACCGCGGCCATCATCATCGGTGACGGCGTCACGCCGGGCAACGAGGGTCGCGGCTACGTGCTGCGCCGGCTGCTGCGCCGCATCATCCGGGCCGCCAAGCTGCTGGGCGTCGACGGGCCCATCATGAGCGAACTGATGACCACGGTGCGCGACGCGATGGGCCCGTCCTATCCCGAACTGGTCACCGACTTCGACCGCATCCACCGGATCGCGGTCGCCGAGGAGACAGCCTTCAACCGCACGCTGGCCGCGGGCTCACGCCTCTTCGACGAGGCCGCGGCGAGCACGAAGACCGCGGGTAAGACGGTGCTGTCGGGCACCGACGCCTTCACACTGCACGACACCTACGGGTTCCCGATCGACCTGACCCTGGAGATGGCCTCGGAGGCCGGATTGTCGGTCGACGAACTGGGATTCCGTGAGCTGATGGCCGAACAGCGCCGTCGCGCCAAGGCGGACGCAGCGGCCCGCAAGCACGCCCATGCCGATCTGTCCGCGTACCGCGAACTCGTGGACTCCGGCCCCACCGAGTTCACCGGCTTCGATGAATTGAGCTCGCAGGCAAGGATTCTCGGAATCTTCGTGGACGGCAAGCGGGTGCCGGTGGTCAGCCACCACGCGCGGTCCGGCAGCGAAGCACCCGCTTTGGACCGGGTTGAGATCGTCCTGGACCGCACTCCGCTGTACGCCGAGTCCGGCGGTCAGATCGCCGACATCGGCACCATCTCGGGCACCGGGACCGGGGCCGGCGCCAAAGCGCAGGTCACCGATGTGCAGAAGATCGCCAAGACGCTGTTCGTGCATCGGGTCAACGTCGAGTCCGGGGAGTTCGTCGAGGGCGACACCGTCACCGCGGAGGTCGACGCCAAGTGGCGTCACGGCGCCACGCAGGGCCACTCCGGCACCCACATGGTGCACGCCGCGCTGCGGCAGGTGCTGGGGCCCAACGCCGTTCAGGCCGGTTCGCTGAACCGCCCGGGATACCTGCGTTTCGACTTCAACTGGCAGGGCCCGCTGTCGGAGCAGCAGCGCAGCGACATCGAACTCATCACCAACGAGGCGGTCGAGGCCGACTATGCGGTGAACACCTTCCACACCCAACTCGACAAGGCCAAGGCGATGGGCGCCATGGCGCTGTTCGGTGAGGCCTACCCGGACGAGGTGCGGGTGGTCGAGATCGGTGGGCCCTTCTCACTGGAACTGTGCGGCGGCACCCACGTGCACAATTCGGCTCAGATCGGACCCGTGACACTGCTCGGAGAATCGTCGGTCGGATCGGGTGTGCGCCGGGTCGAGGCCTACGTCGGCCTGGACTCGTTCAAGCACCTGGCCAAGGAGCGCGCGCTGCTGGCCGGCCTCGCGTCATCGCTCAAGGTGCCCTCCGAAGAGGTGCCCGGCCGCGTCGCCACCCTGGTCGAGCGGCTCAAGGTCGCCGAACGCGAACTCGAGAAGATGCGGTTGGCGACGGCGCGCGCCGCTGCCGCCAATGCCGCCGCGGGCGCCGAGACGGTCGGAAGGGTCCGGCTCGTGGCACAGCGCATGGCCGCCGGAATGACGGCCAATGACCTGCGCTCGCTCGTCGGTGACATCCGTGCCGGCCTGGGCTCTGAACCGGCCGTCGTCGCGCTGATCGCCGAGGGCGACAACGGATCTGTGCCGTACGTGGTCGGCGCCAACGCCGAGGCGCAGGACCTGGGTCTGCGCGCCAACGATCTGGTGAAGGCGCTCGCGTCCGCCGTGGACGGCCGCGGCGGCGGCAAGGCCGATTTGGCGCAGGGGTCCGGGAAGGACCCCGGTGGCATCGAGACGGCGCTCGCGGCGCTTCGAGCCGAGGTCGCGCGGAGCTGACCGGCGTGGATTCCGACCCGCACCGGCAGCCCGACCGTCCCGGCGCCGACGACCCGGGCCGGGGCAGAAGGCTCGGTGTCGACGTGGGGACGGTGCGTATCGGCGTCGCGGTCAGCGATCCCGACGGCATCCTGGCCACCCCTGTGGAAACCGTTGCGCGGGAACGCAAGAAGTCGAGCACCCGGCATCTGGCCCGGCTGTGCGCGCTGGCCGCCGAATACGAGGTCGTGGAGGTGATCGTCGGGCTGCCGCGGACCCTGGCCGACCGGGCCGGCGCGTCGGCGCAGGACGCCGTGGACGTGGCCGAGGCGTTGAGTCGGCGGCTTGCGGGCATTCCGGTCCGGATGGCCGACGAACGGCTCACCACGGTGTCGGCCTCGCGGTCGCTGCGGGAGGCCGGTGTGCGTGCCAAGGGACAGCGGGGCGTGATCGACCAGGCCGCCGCGGTGGCCATTCTTCAGGGCTGGTTGGACCAGCGTCGTACAGTACTGGGCAATTCTCAACCCGAAGGGCTCGAATGACTGACGATCTGCAACCCGGACGTGCGCAACCGGTCGCAGTCGGGCCTCCGCGTCGTCGCATGTCGCGGGCCGCACGCGCGCGGGCGGAGCGGCACCGGCGGCACCGGAGGTGGGTCTCCGCGCTGACCGTGACGCTGCTGATCGCCGTGGTGCTGGGCCTCGTGTTCGTCGGATCCAAGCTCTGGCACGGCATGTCGGGCACACCGGACGACTTCGCCGGCGAGGGCGTCGACGACGTGGTGATCCAGATCCACGAGGGCGACTCGACCACCGCCGTCGGTCAGACCCTCGCCGAGGCCAACGTGGTGGCCACCTCCAAGAGCTTCGTCGACGCCGCCGCGGGCAGCGATGCCATCGCGGCCATCCAACCCGGCTTCTACCGCCTGCGCACTGAGATCCCGGCCGCGCTGGCCGTCGAGAAGCTCGCCGATCCGAGCAACCGGGTCGGCAAACTGACGATTCCCGAGGGCAGGCAGCTCGACGACACGGCCGACGTCAGGACGGGCGCTGTCACCGACGGCGTCTTCAGCCTGATCTCCAAGGCGAGCTGCGTCGACCTCAACGGCGAGAAGAAGTGCGTCCCCGCGGCCGACCTCAAGGCCGCCGCACGCACGACGAGCCTCGAGGAACTGCAGGTGCCGCCCTGGGCGGCGGAGCGCGTGACCGCCATGGGCGACGATCACCGCCGCATCGAGGGCCTGATCGCACCCGGCACCTGGAACGTCGACCCCGACGGAACTCCGGCGAGCATCCTGTCCTCGCTGATCGGCGCCAGCACGACCCACTTCACCAACCGCGGTCTCCTCGAGACCGCCGCGAACCTGCGGATGTCGCCGTACGACGTTCTGGTGGTCGGGTCACTGGTGCAGAAGGAGTCGACGCCCGAGGACTTCGCGAAGGTCGCCCGCGTGATCTACAACCGTCTCGCGGTGCCGCAGCGCCTCGAGTTCGACTCGACCGTGAACTACTCGCTGGACCGTCAGGAGATCGCCACGACGGACGCCGACCGTGCCACGGTCACGCCATGGAACACCTACGCCTCGGAGGGGCTGCCCGCCACGCCCATCGGAGCCCCCGGCGATCCGGCCCTCGACGCCGCCGAGCACCCCGCGCCCGGGGACTGGCTGTACTTCGTGACGATCGACATGCAGGGCACCACGCTGTTCACCAAGGACTACGAGCAGCACCTCGCCAACATCGAGGTGGCTCAACGCAACGGTGTCCTCGACAGTGCCCGCTGACCCCACCGCAGCCCGCCGCGCCGCAGTGCTGGGATCGCCGATCTCGCACTCGAAATCGCCCCAGCTTCACCTGGCGGCCTACCGGGCGTTGGGGTTGACGAACTGGACCTACGATCGCATCGAGTGCACGGCTGATCAGTTGCCCGCGCTGGTCGGCGGGTTCGGCCCGGAATGGGTCGGCCTCTCGGTCACGATGCCCGGCAAGTTCGCGGCCCTGGCGGTCGCCGACGAGCGCACCGAGCGTGCCGAACTGGTCGGCTCGGCCAACACCCTGGTTCGCACCGAACACGGATGGCGTGCCGACAACACCGATGTCGACGGCGTGGTCGGGGCGCTGGAATCAGCGTCGGTGCCGGTGTCGGGAAGTGCCGTGGTCCTCGGTGCGGGCGGCACCGCACCCGCCGCGCTGACCGGCCTCGTCCACGCGGGTGCCGAGTCGGTGACGATCGCCGCACGCAACGCCGAACGGGCGGCCGAGTTGGTCGACATGGCGCGACGTCTCGGCGTGGCGGCCCGACACTGCCCACTGGATGACCGCCCGCTGGCCGCGGCCGTCGCCGACGCCTCGGTGGTGGTCAGCACCGTGCCCGCCGACGTCGCCGTGGGCCACCTCGACGCGCTGCGCGGCGCGGCGGCGCTGCTCGACGTCCTGTACGACCCGTGGCCCACACCGTTGGCGGCCGCGGTCGCCGAATCCGGCGGGACCGTCGTCAGCGGACTGCAGATGCTGCTGCATCAGGCCTTCGCGCAGGTCGAGCAGTTCACCGGGCGTCCTGCACCGCGCGAGGAGATGGCGGCCGCCCTGCACTAGCACCCTGTGGATGCCGGTCCACGAGGTGCGGTGTGCACTCCTAGCCTGGCTCGCGTGTGGGTGACGACGATCGCGGTGGCGGCCTGGCTCGTGGTCCTCACAGTCTCGGATCTGCGCACGCATCGCCTGCCCAACCTGCTCACGCTGCCGCCGGCGGCTGTCATCGTCCTGGGTGCTGGGGTCACGGGCCACGGCATCGCCGCGCTGACGGGCGGGCTGGTCCTGGCCGGTGCGTATCTGGCGGTACACCTGGTCTCACCGGCCGGCCTGGGTGCCGGCGACGTCAAGCTCGCGCTCGGACTCGGTGCGCTCACGGGTGCCGTCGGGACCGGGGTATGGGTGTGCGCGGCGATCGGCGCGCCCGTGCTGACCGTCGCCGGTGCGCTGGCCTGCCGGCGCGCCGCGGTGCCGCACGGTCCGGGCATGTGCGCCGCGACGGCGTTGGCGGTGATCGCCGCCGGTTAGGACCAATTACGTCTGCGCGCGCCCACGTGGGAAGATGAGACACGTGTTGCGATGGACTACTGCCGGTGAATCCCATGGCCGTGCACTGGTGGCCGTGATCGAAGGCATGGTCGCCGGAGTGCACGTCACCTCTGCCGACATCGCCGCCCAGCTGGCGCGGCGCCGCCTCGGCTACGGCCGTGGCGCGCGGATGAAGTTCGAGCAGGACCAGGTGAGTGTGCTCGCCGGCGTCCGGCACGGGGTCACCATGGGTGGCCCGATCGCGGTCGAGATCGGCAACACCGAATGGCCCAAGTGGGAGACGGTCATGGCGGCCGATCCCGTCGACGCCTCCGAACTCGACGTCGCGCGCAATGCGCCGTTGACGCGGCCGCGCCCCGGCCACGCCGACTACGCGGGCATGCTCAAGTACGGCTTCGACGACGCCCGGCCGGTGCTGGAGCGGGCCAGCGCGCGTGAGACGGCGGCCCGGGTGGCCGCGGGCACGGTCGCGCGAGAGTTCCTCCGCCAGGCGCTGGGCGTCGAGGTGCTGTCCCACGTCATCTCCATCGGTGCGTCCGAGCCCTACACCGGTCCGACGCCGGAACCGGCCGACCTCGAGGCCATCGACGCCAGTCAGGTGCGCGCGTTCGACGCCGGCGCCGAAGCCGCGATGATCGCCGAGATCGAGGCCGCCAAGCGTGACGGCGACACCCTCGGCGGTGTCGTCGAGGTCGTGGCCCACGGCCTGCCGATCGGCCTCGGCTCGTTCACCAGCGGCGACAACCGCCTCGACAGCCAGCTCGCGGCCGCCCTGATGGGCATCCAGGCGATCAAGGGCGTCGAAGTCGGTGACGGCTTCGAGACCGCGCGGCGCCGTGGCAGCCTGGCACACGACGAGATCTACCCGGGCCCTGACGGCGTGGTGCGCTCCACCAACCGCGCCGGAGGACTCGAAGGCGGCATGACCAACGGTCAGCCGCTGCGGGTGCGGGCCGCGATGAAGCCGATCTCCACGGTGCCGCGCGCCCTGGCGACGGTCGACATGGCGACGGGCGAGGAGGCCGTGGCGATCCACCAGCGCTCCGACGTGTGCGCCGTGCCCGCCGCCGGTGTGGTCGCCGAGACCATGGTCGCGCTGGTGCTGGCGCGCGCGGTGCTCGACAAGTTCGGCGGCGACTCGCTGGCCGAGACCCGGCGCAACATCGAGTCCTACCTCAATGCCCTGGCCGAGCGCGAGCCCACCGCAGCACAGACGGTTGCGTCGGGATAGGTGTGACGATGGCTCCCAAGGCCGTGCTGGTCGGCATGCCGGGTTCGGGCAAATCGACCATCGGGCGACGCCTGGCCAAGGCGATGGGGCTGCCGCTGCTGGACACCGACGTCAAGATCGTCGAGACGACGGGCAAGGAGATCCCCGAGATCTTTGCCGATGGCGGTGAGGCCGAGTTCCGCCGGATCGAGGAGCAGGTCGTCAAGGCCGCGCTCGCCGAGCATGACGGCATCGTGTCCCTCGGTGGTGGGGCCGTCACCACTCCCGGCGTCCGGGATGCGCTGGCCGGGCACACGGTGGTCTACCTGGAGATCAGTGCCGCAGAAGGGGTTCGGCGCACCACGCAGGGTGCGGTGCGGCCGCTGCTCGAGGGCGGCGACCCGGCCGAGAAGTACCGCAGGTTGATGGCCGAACGGGTTCCGCTGTACCGCAAGGTGGCCACCATTCGGATCAACACCAACCGCCGCAATCCGGGGGCCGTCGTGCGGCACCTCGCGGCCCGGCTGGAGAACCCCGACCCGGACCGCCCCGCACGCTCCAACCCCCCCCCGCGCCGGCCCCCGTGGCGGCTGTCGAACGGCGGTTCGGCCAAACCGGACAACGGATCCGGTGACGCCACCAGGGCCCCCAAGGTCCCTGAGACCACCGACACCCCCACCCCTGTCT
>NZ_LZHW01000093.1 GCF_001667265.1 Mycobacterium sp. ACS4331
GTCGTCGTAGTGGTGGGTGTGGGAGTCGTTTTGGTGTTGGTTGTCGTGGTTGGGGTGGTCGTCGTTGGTTGCGTGGTGGTGGTGGTGGGAGGGGTGGTCGTCGTGGTGACCGGCGGCGGCACCACCGACGAGGTGACGACACCGTTGGTGCCGGTGTAGGTCATGGTGGCGCTCGTCGGCTCATCGAAGACCGTGGTCCGGACCTCGCCATTGGGCAGTGTGATGGTCTCGGTGACGGGTTCGCTGCTGGACGAACTGCTCGTCAGCGTGACGGCGACACCGCTGACGGTCAGCAGGGCGGCCGCTGCGGCACCGAACAGCACGGCGGGGCGGCGATACCACGGCAGCGGCGGCGGCTCGGTCTCACTGCTGCCGAAAACCTCTGTCTCGCGCTCGAATTCGACGGGCGGCCGGGCGCTGGTGGCGTGCTCGAACGTGTAGTCCTCACCCGAGTACGGCACCGGCTCCGCGCTGCCGCCGGTCTCGTCGTCCTGCGACCAGGCCAGGGCCCGGAAGGTGGCCGACGGCGACCCGTCGGAGGCCGACTGGGTGGCGGCCGCTCCTGCGGCGCCGGCCGCCCAGGCCGCCGGCGCCAGTCCGGTCGGGAGATCCGCGGCGTCCGGGGCCTGCGCCATGCCTGTCGGAGCATCCGGGGACGGGCCGCGCTCGGCGATGACACCGGCACCCGTGGCGGCCGCCAACGCCGGTTGAGGCAGCGTGATGACGGGCACCCGCAGCAGTTCCGAGAGCCGCTGGGTCAGCAGCGGGATCGCCGCGCCGCCACCCACCGTCGCCACCGCGGACAACTGGGCTGCTGGAATCCTGTTGCGCTCCAAGGTGTCACCGAGGGTGTCCAGGAAACCCTGCAGTGGTTCGGCGATCAGGTTCTCAAGTTCGGCCCGGGTCAGTCGGACGTCGAGCGTCGACCCCGGCAGCTGGACCGGGATGACGGTGGAGGTCTCGGCGGACAGGCGTTCCTTGGCCTGACGGCATTCGCCGCGCAACTGTGCCAGGGACCCCACGGCCGCCGTGCCCGCCGGGTCGGCGTCACGCCCCTCCTGAACGGTGGCCAGAACATGGTTGAGCAGGGCCTGATCGATCTGCTCGCCGGAGAACTCGGTGAACCGCACGGCCTCGCCGATGGGGGACAGGCCCGCGCCGGCGTCGGCCAGTGCGACGGTGGTGCCGGTGCCGCCGAAGTCACACAGGGCCACCACGCCGCCGTCGGGCAGGCCGGGTCCGGTCTGCAGGGCCGCCAGTGCGGTCGCGGCGTCGGACACGAGATCCGGCGGCGCACCATCGGAGAACAGCGCGGGCCTGTTGCGCAGCGCCGCCCGCAGCGAACCGACCACCGCAGGCCCCCAGTGCGCGGGCACCGCGATGGTGATCTTGTCCGGTCGTCTGCCGGAGTCCTGCGTCCGGGCCAGGGCCTCGAGGGCTTCAGCCATCAACGCGTCGCCGCGATGCGACGAGCCGTCCGATGCCACCAGGGGAACCGGGTCGCCCACTCGTTCGACGAAACCCCACATGACCACGCCGGGTTCGGTGAGATTGGGGTTCTCACTGGGCAGGCCCACCTCGGCCGGGCGGTGCCCGAACAGCGTCAGCACCGACCGGCGCAACACCGTCGAGCGCCCGGTCCGGGCCGCCCCGAGATTGGTCTGGCCGATGGACAGCCCCAGCACGTCACTCATGTCCACACCTCATAAGAATCCCCACGATAGCGGCCCGGGAGGCTCCAGAGGCGCTACCGACGCGAAATCCCCCTAATGTCGCGAATCCCCTATGGGGTGATCCCCTAATCCGGTGGGGTGGCAGTTGGGCTTCGCACCGATCCCGGGCGCCGCAGATCGCTATAGGCTCCGAACTGCAACAGTCTGTGTATCGGCCCAACGGGAGAAGACGTGTCATGGCGAACGAACTGCTCGACTTCGTGATGTCGCTCGTGCGCGACCCTGACGTCGCCGCACGCTATGCCGCGGACCCGGCCGGTGCCATTGCCGACGCGCATCTGACCAACGTCACCAGCGCCGATGTCAACAACCTGATCCCGATGGTCTCCGATTCGCTGTCGATGGCCGCTCCGACATTCGGCGCCGACGCCGGGACCAATGTGTGGACCAGCGGTGCCGCCACCGCGGCATTCGATGCCTTCGAACCGCAGGTGCCGCACACCGGGTTCACCGACCTGCACGATCTCGGCGGCGTCATCGACCCCGGAGTGGTGCCCGAGGTGTCCACGGACGTCGGCATCGATATGCCGGTGCTCGACGATCCGGTGCGCTTCGACGACGTCACCGACACTGCGACGGTGGGGCACGAGGATGCGGTGGGTTGGGACGACGGCGTCATCGAGGCGACGCACCACCTCCCCGACGACGGGGGAGATGCGTCGTTCGACCTGTTCTGACAA
Organism: Mycobacterium sp. ACS4331; assembly: GCF_001667265.1. Taxonomy (GTDB): domain Bacteria; phylum Actinomycetota; class Actinomycetes; order Mycobacteriales; family Mycobacteriaceae; genus Mycobacterium. Next base: position 2,414 of record NZ_LZHW01000093.1, read on the forward strand.
GGGCCCCGCGGAACCGCCGGCAGCGCACTGCGCCTGCCGGCGGTTTCTTTTGCGCGGCGGCCGGCCTCGAGTTGTCGCGATTGGTCGTTGATGGGCTCGTTTCACAGCCCTGGGGGACATTTCGATGACTGGTGTGGCGTGTACCTGCATATTCTGACGTCTCGTTGGGGGCTGAGCATCAAACCCCCTAATCCCCTAACGGATCCCCCCGCACCACCCCTAGTCGGGGGTTGGGGACGACGGGCGGTCGCCCCGTTTCGAGGGGTGTTGCGCGCCCATAACGTGGTCTCCAGACAGCCGGAACCCCGGCGGATGACCGAAAGGCACGACCATGATCAACCTGATCGATTGGCTCCTGAACCTGTTCCGCGATGAGCATGCGGCCCGCGCGTTCGTCGCATCCCCCGAGGCGACCCTGCGCGATGCCGGCCTGGCCGGAGTGTCCGCGGCGCAGTTGTCGTCCGTGGCCGCGACCGCGGTGCCGAGCCTGGTGCTCGGCGGTGGCGACCCGGTCGTCGGCCTGCAGCGCGCGGTGTCCAACCACTACGGGTTCGCCCCGGCCTACGACTACTCGCCGTCGACCAATCTGCTGTCCCCGTCGCCGGTGTTCGCGCCGAACACCAACACCGACCTGGCCAGCCACAACAACACCGACCTGGCGAGCCACAACAGCACGCCGATCATGAGCCCCAACCAGGACGCGGGCGCGAACGCGCAGCAGGGTGCCTTCAACCTCGGCTTCGGTGACATCACCCTCGGCGACAAGACCTCCAACACCGCGACCAACGGCGGCGTCGTGGTCGGCGGCGAGAACCGCGGTGACATCGTCAGCGGCGACGGTGCGGTTCTGGGCAACAACAACGACGTCAACAACGGCGACGTGTGGGCCGGGACCGGCTCCAATGTCACTGTCGGACATGGCGACATCGAAGACAACGGGACCACCAACACCGGCAGCGGATCGGTGATCAAGGACAACGACGGCCCAGTCTTCCAGGATGTCGACGCCAGCGGCGGCAGCGGCGGTCACGCCGGCGGCAACAGCGGCGGCCTGATCGACGTCGGCCTCGGCGGTGACCACACCCAGGGCGGCAACGGCGGCGGGGGCGGCATCGTCATCGTCAGCAACGAGACGGCCACCAACACCGTCGGCGGCAACCAGTCGCAGGTCGGCGGCGACAGCGCGACGAACGTGGGCAGCGGCAACTCGACCTCGGCCTACAGCCAGACCGAGACGCAGACCACCACCACCGTCAGCGACTACTCGGACCACTCGCAGACCGAGGTGTACGACAACTCGTCGCAGCACAGCGCGTCGCTGTTCGACAACAGCCACGACACGTCGGCCGTCGCGAGCGCTGTCGACACCGGCCACTCGGCCTCGCTGGGATCGGGCAACGACCTGTTCTGAGCCGGTCACGCAGGACGCGGGGGGAACCTTCCGGTTCCCGCCGCGTTCTCGGCCTACGGTGGACCCGAACCAAGGAGCAGCTGTGACACAGCCGGATGACCCGCGACGCGTGAAGGTGATCGTCGAACTGATCGACCACACCGCCGCGATCGCCGAACTCAACGACCGCGGCGATCTCAAACAGCGCCTCGACGTGGCCCGCACGCGCATCAAGGATCCGCAGATCCGGGTGGTCATCGCCGGCCAGCTCAAACAGGGCAAGAGTCAGCTGTTGAACTCGCTGCTGAACATGCCGGTCGCGCGCGTCGGGGACGACGAGACCACCGCACTGGTCACCATCGTCAGTTACGGCGAGCAGCCTTCGGCGCGACTCGTGATCGCACCGCCGCCGGGGCAGGTGGCACCGGAGGTGGTCGAGATCCCGATCGACGACATCAAGCACGACCTGCGGCGCGCGCCGCAGGCGCAGGGGCGCGAGGTCATGCGGGTCGAGGTCAGCGCGCCGAGCCCGCTGCTCAAGGGCGGCCTGGCGTTCGTCGACACCCCGGGCGTGGGCGGCCACGGCCAACCGCACCTGTCGGCGACGCTCGGGTTGCTGCCCGACGCCGACGCCATGCTCATGGTCAGCGACACCAGCCAGGAGTTCACCGAGCCAGAGATGCGATTCATCCGCCAGGCACACGAGGTGTGTCCGGTCGGTGCGGTGATCGCGACGAAGACCGACCTCTACCCGTACTGGCGGCAGATCGTCGAGACCAACACCGCACATCTGCAGCGGGCGGGTGTGTCGATTCCGATGATTCCGGCGTCGTCGCTGCTGCGCAGTCATGCGGTGCAGATGAACGACAAGGAGCTCAACGAGGAGTCCAACTTCCCGGCCATCGTGAAGTTCCTGTCCGAACGGGTGCTCTCCCGCGAGAACGATCGCGTCCGTGATCAGGTGATCGCCGAGATCGGCGCCGCCGCAGAGCATCTCGCCCTGGCTGTGAACGCGGAGCTGTCCGCGATCAACGATCCCGACGATGTTCGGCAGCTCACCGAGGACCTCGAGCGGCGCAAGCAGGAGGCCCAGGAGGCGTTGCAGCACACCGCGCTGTGGCAGCAGGTGCTCAATGACGGGATCGCCGATCTGACCGCGGATGTCGACCATGATCTGCGGGCACGGTTCCGTGCCATCGTGGCGCACAACGAGAGCGTCATCGACTCCTGCGACCCCACCCAGCACTGGGCCGAGATCGGCGCGGATGTGGAGAACGCCGTGGCGACGGCGGTCGGCGACAACTTCGTCTGGGCCTACCAGCGCGCCGAGGCGCTCGCCGCCGAGGTGGCCCGCACCTTCGTCGAGGCCGGCCTGGACGCGGTCAAGATGCCGCACGTCAGCGCCCGGGAGATGGGCGCGGGCTTCGACGGACTCAAGTCGCTGGCCCGGCTTGAGGCCAAGCCGATCGGCATGGGGCACAAGGCGATCACCAGCATGCGGGGCTCCTACGGCGGAGTGCTGATGTTCGGCATGCTGACCTCGGTCGCGGGACTGGGCATGTTCAACCCGATCTCACTGGGTGCGGGCCTGCTGCTGGGACGCAAGTCCTATAAGGAGGACATGGAGAACCGCATGATGCGGGTGCGCAACGAGGCCAAGACCAATCTGCGCCGGTTCGTCGATGATGTGTCCTTCGTCGTCGGCAAGGAGTCCCGCGACCGACTCAAGGGGATTCAGCGTCAACTGCGCGACCACTACCGTGACATCGCCAATCAGACGACGCGGTCGCTCAACGAGTCCCTGCAGGCCACGATCGCCTCCGCGCAGATGCAGGAGAGCGAGCGCACCACCCGGGTGCGTGAACTGCAGCGGCAGCTCAACATCCTCACCCAGGTCAGCGACAACGTGGAGAAGCTGCGGTCGCCCGTCCGCTAGTCGAAGGTGCGCGGGGTCAGCGTCCGAGTCTCGTTGAGCCTGGGCCGCTTGCGCGTGGTGGTGGTCGTCTCCTCGGTCTCTTCGGTCGGGGTGACCTCTTCCTCCTCCGACGGCGACGTGGTGGTCGGGGACGTGGTCTCCGTACCGCTGGTTTCACCCGGCGGCGGGATGCCGATGTCGGTGGTCGACAGCGGGACGCTGGTGGTGAAGGTCGTCGACGTGCTGGACGGCGTGATGATCATGGTCGTCTTCTCGCGCGTCGTCGTATCCCGGGTGACCGCCGTCGTCGTGGTCCGTACGGTCTCGGCGGGCCGACTCCACTCGTCGGACATCGTGACAACCAGGTAGACCAGCACACCCAGAAGCACGGCAGCGACACCGCCGGCCCAGAACACCACCGTCGGGTTGTGATTCCAGGGTGTCTCGTCGTTCTGGTCGTCAGCTGCCACGGGCGCCGATCCTAGCGTTCAAATCTCGACCGGGCTCGGGCCGTAAACTCAAGGATTCAATGAGCACGAGCGATCAGGTCCGCGCGATCCTGGGCGGCACCATCCGCGCCTACCAGGGCGAACCGGCGTACCGCCAGCGCGCCGATGTGTTCAACGAACTCGACCGCATCGGCTGGCAGTTGAACCAGCCCATCCGGATCGCCCTGGCCGGAACCCTCAAGGCGGGTAAGTCCACGCTGGTCAACGCCCTGGTGGGAGAGAACATCGCACCCACCGACGCGACCGAGGCCACGCGCATCGTGACGTGGTTTCGGCACGGGCCCACGCCGAAGGTCACGGCCAACCACTACAGCGGCAGGCGGACGAACGTCCCGATCAGTCGCGGCCCGGATGGCCTGACGTTCGAGATGGCGACGCTTGATCCCGGTGAGGTGGCCGACCTTGACGTGGAGTGGCCGGCCGCAGAACTGATCGACACCACGATCATCGACACCCCGGGCACCTCGTCGCTGTCTCGCGACGTCTCCGAGCGCACGCTTCGGCTGCTCGTGCCCGACGACGGCGTGCCGCGCGTGGATGCCGTGGTGTTCCTGCTGCGCACACTGAACGCCGCCGACATCGCGCTGCTCAAACAGATCGGCGAACTGGTCGGCGGTTCGGCGGGCGCGCTGGGCGTGATCGGTGTGGCGTCCAGGGCCGACGAGATCGGGGCGGGCCGCATCGACGCCATGCTGTCCGCCAACGACGTGGCGCAGCGGTTCACCACCGAGATGGACAAGACCGGCATCTGTCAGGCCGTGGTGCCGGTGTCGGGACTGCTCGCGCTGACCGCGCGCACGCTGCGGCAGAGCGAGTTCGTGGCGTTGGAGAAGCTGGCGGGAACGGACGCCGCTGAATTGAACAAGGCCATGCTCAGCGTGGACCGCTTCGTGCGCGAGGACAGCGCGCTGCCGGTGGATGCGCAGACGCGGGCAGCACTGCTGGACCGGTTCGGCATGTTCGGCATCCGGATTTCGATCGCGGTGCTGCGCTCCGGCGTCAGTGACTCGGTGACGTTGGCCGACGAACTTCTGGAGCGCAGCGGTCTGGTGGCGTTGCGTGACGTCATCGATCAGCAGTTCGCCCAGCGTTCCGAACTGCTCAAGGCGCACACCGCGATGCTTGCGCTGCGCCGCTTCGTCGAGGTTCATCCGATCCGGGCGACGCCGTACATCATCGCCGACATCGACCCGCTGCTGGCCGACACTCACGCCTTCGAGGAGCTGCGGCTTCTGAGCCAGTTGCGTTCTCGGCCAACGACATTGAACGAGGACGAGATCGCGTCGCTGCGGCGGATCATCGGCGGCTCGGGCACCGATGCCGCCAGTCGCCTGGGGCTGACCCCCGACGAGCCCTACGACGGGCCGCGGGCCGCGTTCGCTGCCGCGCAGCGCTGGCGGCGGCGCGCCGAGCATCCCCTCAACGACCCGTTCACCACCCGGGCCTGCCGCGCCGCGGTGCGCAGCGCCGAGGCGCTGGTGGCGCTGTTCGCCTCACGCGGCTACTGACGTCTTCTGGACAGGGTCATCTGGCCTGCGAGCGGCCGTTATCTGGCCCGCGAGCGGCCGTCCTTGTACGCAGATCACGGCGTGTCGGCGTACAGACACGCACGCTCGCGGGAAAGGACAGGGAGAGGCCGCGGCTACTCGCCCTGACCGGGGCGCGGGAACAGCGTCGGCAGCGTGGGCCAGGTCCGGGTCGGCGTGACGGTCTCGGTCTCGGTGACCGTCTCGGTCGGCGGTGCCGTCGTCGTCGTCGTGGGCGCCTCGGTCGTGGTGGTCGGTGCCTGCGTGGTGGTCGTCGTGGTCGGCGTCTCGGTGACGGTCTCGGTGACCGGGGGCGGAGGTGGCGGCGGAGCCTGGGTGTTCTGGCCCTGCGTCGGCGCCTCCGTGGCGGCCGTCGTCGGCGTGGTGGTGGTGGTCGTGGTCTCGGTGGTGCTCGATGAACCGCCGGCCAACTGCACGACGGCGTAGACAGCCAGGGCGATGACTAGGGCGGCGAGCGCGCCGATCAGCACCAACGCGGCAGGCTTGCGGTGCCACGGGGTGGGCGGCTGCGGCGGGACCGGGGCGGCCGCGGTCTCGTACCGGTAGTCGGGCGTCTGCTGGTAACCCGTGGGGTCCGGGACCTCGCTGTAGGCCTGACCGCCGCTGCCGCCGTAGTTGGCGTACTGCGTGGGTTCGCTGTAGAAGTCGTCGTCAGGGTTGTCGTTGCGCGCCACGGGCACCGATAGTAACGCGCATCACTGTCTGCGCAGTTGAGCGACGACCCCGTCGGCGAACAACTCGAGGTGGTCCAGGTCGGCCAGATCGAGCACCTGCAGGTAGACGCGCTGCACTCCGGCCTCGATGAACGGCCCCAACCGGTCCACGATTTCGTTGGGCGGCCCGACCAGGGGAGTGTTGGTCCGCAGTTCGTCGAGTTCGCGGTTGATCGCGGCGGCGCGGCGGGCCACCTCGGCGTCGTCGCGGCCGGCGGCCACCACGAAGCAGGCCGAGTAGGTCATCGAGTCGGCGGGGCGGTTCGCCGCGGTGTCGGTGTCGGCGACCCGGCCGAACTGCGTCTTGATGACGTCGAGCGAGTCGAACGGGACGTTGAACTCCGAGGCGAACCGCGCCGCCAGCGCAGGCGTCCTCTTGGCGCCCTTGCCGCCGATGACGATCGGCGGGTGCGGATCCTGGGCGGGTTTGGGCAGTCCGGGGGAATTGACGACGTTGTAGTGCTCACCGCTGTAGTCGAAGGTCTGCCCGACCGGCGTGGTCCACAGCCCGGTGAGAATCTCAAGCTGCTCGGTGAGGCGGTCGAAGCGCTCACCCAGCGGTGGGAACGGGATCGCGTAGGCCTGGTGCTCCGCTTCGAACCAGCCCGCACCAACGCCGAAATCGACTCGCCCGTTGCTCATCTCGTCGACTTGAGCCACCGAGATGGCCAGCGGTCCGGGGTGCCGGAAGGTGGCCGAGGTGACCATGGTGCCCAGTCGGATCGTGCTGGTCTCGCGGGCCAGTGCGCCCAGCGTTACCCAGGAGTCGGTGGGGCCGGGCAGGCCGTCCCCGCTCATCGCCAGATAGTGGTCGGACCGGAAGAACGCCGAATAGCCGAGTGATTCCGCGGCTTTGGCGACGGCGAGCTGGTCGGCGTACGAAGCGCCCTGCTGAGGTTCGACGAATACCCGGAAGTCCACGATCGCCAGCTTAGGCGCACATGGTCAGGGTGACTCGGCGGGCGGCGCCCCCTGAGGGACGACGGTGGTCTCGGTGACGGTCTCGGTCTCGGTGACCGTGGTGGCCGACGGCGACGTGGTCGTGGTCGTCGTGGTCGGTGACGTCGTGGTCGTCGTGGTCGGTGACGTCGTGGTCGTCGTCGTGGGTGTGGTCGTGGTGGTCGTTGTTGCGGTGCTTGGGGATTCGTTGCTCATGGCCTGGACGATCCCGTAGATCGCGCCGATGAGGACCAGCGTCGCGACCGCGCCGACGACGATCGGGACGATCGGCTTGCGGTACCAGGGCTGCTCCGGCTCCGGTTCGGCGGGTTCGAAGCGCTGGGTGGGTTCGTTGTAGTACTCGGGATCGTCAGACATCAGAACGCCCTCACGCCTTCGACCGCGACGAACATGCCGTGGCCGGTGGCCTCGTTGGTGAATCGGGTACCGCTGGGGTCGGCGGCGATCGTCCACCCCGCGGCGTTGTAGGTGCGGTAGTCGAGGGTGACCGCCGGAATGTCACCCAGGTTGCCGAGGATCCACTGCAGATCCCCACTGGAGTTCACCCGCACGCCGTTGGCAGGTGCGCCATCGACCTCGGGCGAGTTCTCGAACTGGGATTCGCAGCCCACCGACTCGGTGTTGAGCTGGCAGCGCGTCTTGCCGGACTTGGTCTCGACGAAGACGTAGCCCTGCGCATCGGTGGGCAGCGTCTCGCCGCCCGGAGTCTTCGGCGTGCTGGGTCCGGGAGTGGGGGGCAGAGCCGTCGGAGTGTTCACCGGCGGCCTCGCCGTCGGCATGGTGGGTTCGGCGTTGGTGCCGCAACCCGGGCAGACCGGTCTTCCGTCGGTGGAGCTGCTGCAGCTGACCAGAGCTGCCGCGCTCAAGGCCGCCACCACCGCCGTGCCCATCAGGGCCAGCTTTGAGGCCATGCGGCCAAACTACCCGCGGTGTTGCAGGAGTTGAACACGTGGCCCGTGATGTTTATGAAGCTGTGAGGTTCAAGTGTGCGGCGCAGTCGTAGCGCCAAGATTGCACCCAGGGCTGTGGCCCGGGCCGGCGCACCACCCTGTGTGCAATTTCGTCAGCGGGGACTACCCCGTCCTGCGCGCTCCAGCTCAGACGGACGTTGTGGCTGTGCTTTCGCGGGTTTCGCCGATTTCCACGACCACCACGCTGCTCTCGGCGGTAGCGGCCAAAACGGCCGCGGGTCCTGCAATTCACCCCAGCCGGATCAGCCTTTGTGACGGCGACATTGCCACCCAGGGCTGTGATCCGCGGGAGCACACGACCCTGTGTGCACTCACCCGGCGCTGGGTGGGCTGGATGTGACGGGCAGGTGCGCTTCGCCCGGCGCCAGAAGCGTGGTCAGCCCGGCAGCAGCGGCGGCCGGCAGACGTTGGCCACCGGATCCCACCACCAGCCGTTGTCGCAGCCCAGCGGGGTCGTCGAGACCGGCGGCCGGCACGTGTTGGCGACGGGATCCCACCACCCGTTCTCGCAGTTCGGCACCAGTGGGCCCTGGCAGCGGCTGGCGACCGGGTCCCACCACTCCCCGGGTGCGCACGCCGAACTGACGGCGGGGCTCACCACGGCGGTGAACATCAACGGCGTGACCGCTGCGACGGCACCAATGGCCAGGCGTTGCAACGACTTCCTCACGGTGTCCTCCCGATGACTGGTGATTGCACTGCCTTCCACCCTAATCAGGCGAGCGCGTTCTCGGAGGTTCGGTCCACGGGCTTGGGCCACGGGCTGGGGACCGGGCGCGGGCGCACCCGCTGCGGCCACCAGAACCACCGGCCGAGAAGCGCGGCGATGGACGGCGTCATCAGTGACCGCACCACCAGCGTGTCGAACAGCAGGCCCAGACCGATCGTGGTGCCGACCTGACCGATGATGATCAACTTGCTGACGGACATCGACATCATCGTGAACGCGAACACCAGGCCCGCGGCTGTGACCACCGAACCGGTGCCGACCATCGACCGCAGGATGCCGGTGTTGATTCCGGCGTGGACCTCCTCCTTCATCCGGGAGACCAGCAGCAGGTTGTAGTCCGCGCCCACCGCGAGCAGCACGATGACGGCCATGGGCAGCACCATCCAGTGCAGCGGAATGCCGACGATGTGCTGCCACAACAGGACTGACAGACCGAACGACGCCGCCAGGCTCAGCACCACGGTGCCGACGATGACGGCCGCGGCGGCGACGGCGCGGGTCAGCACCATCATGATGATGAAGATCAGGATCAGCGCCGAGACCGCAACGATGAGCAGATCGTAGTCGGCGCCCTGCTGCAGGTCGGCGTAGGTGGCCGCGCTGCCGCCCAGGTAGATGGCCGAACCCTCCCACGGCGTGCCCTTGATGGCGTCGGCCGCCGCGATCTTCAGGGGTTCGATGCGCGAGATCCCTTCCGGCGTCAGCGGATCGCCCTGATGGGTGATCGTGAATCGCACGGCCTTGCCGTCGGGGGAGATGAAGTTGTCCATGCCGTTGATGAAGTCGGCGTTGGTGAAGGCCTCCGGCGGAAGGTAGAACGAATCGTCGTTGAGCGCCGCGTCGAACGCGTCGCCCATCGCGGTCATGTCCTCCTGCAGGGAGATCGCCAGATCCTGCTGCGCCTTCTGCGAGGCATACTGGTTCAGCAGGATCTGCTTCTGGTTCTTCATCGACTGGATCTGAGCGGGCATCACGGCAACCATTCGCGGCATCAGCTCGGCCATGCGCTGCATCTCCGGCACCAGGTCCTGGAAGTCGCCGGACATGGTGTCCAACCCGTCCAGCGCGTCGAACACCGAGCGCATGGACCAGCAGACCGGGATGTTGAAGCAGTGCGGTTCCCAGTACAGGTAGTTGCGGATGGGCCGCATCATGTCGTCGAAGTCCGCGAGATGGTCCCGCACGTCGGACATGTCGTCCGAGGTCGTGGCCATCTTGTCGGCCATTGTCTGTGAGACGGCCGCCAGATCGCCCTGGATGTTCATCATCTCGGTCATCGCGTCGATGCTGACCTGCAGATCGTCGGCTTGGGCGAGCATGTTCTCCAGATTGTTCTGGGTGTAGTCGTTGCTCATGATCTGCGTGGTGCCGCTCTGGCTGATCGTGTACGGGATCGTCGAGTGCTCGATGGGTTTGCCATCGGGACGGGTGATGGTCTGCACCTGAGCGATACCATGAACGCGCACAAGGGCTTTGGCGATCTTGTCGATCACCAGGAAGTCCGCCGGGTTGCGCAGATCGTGATCGGTCTCGATGAGCATCAGGTCAGGATTCATCTTGGCCTGCGTGAAATGCCGGTCGGAGGCGGCATATCCGACGTTGGCCGGCACGGAGTCCGGCAGATAGATCCGGTCGTTGTACGTGGTGTGGTAGCCGGGCAGGGCGAGCAGCCCTACGAGGGTGACGACGACGGCGCTCACCAGGACCGCGCCCGGCCATCGGACGGTCGTCGTGCCGACCTTGTGCCACAGGCGTGACTGTCCCATCCGCTTGGGCTCGAGCACGTTGCCGAAGCGACTGCACACCGAGATCAGCGCGGGCCCCAGCGTCAGGGCCGAGGCGATCACCATCACCATGCCCACTGCCAGCGGAATGCCCATGGTCTGGAAGTAGGGGAGACGGGTGAAATACAGGCACAGGGCCGCGCCGGCGATGGTCAAGCCCGAGGCCAGCACCACGTGCGCGGTGCCGTGGAACATGTCGTAGTAGGCGCTTTCGCGGTCCTTACCCTTGCGGCGCGCCTCGTGATAGCGACCGATCAGGAAGATCGCGTAGTCGGTGGCCGCGGCGATGGCCAGCGTCACCAGCAGGTTGATCGCGAACGTGGTGAGGCCGAAGACGTGGTGATAGCCCAGGACGGCCACGATGCCGCGAGACGACAGCAGGCCGGCGATCACCAGCACCATCACGATGCCCGTCGTCACCACGGAGCGGTAGACGATCAGCAGCATGACGATGATGACGGCGAAGGTGGCCAGTTCGATGGTCTTCATGCTCGCGTCGCCCACGACGGTCTGATCTGCGCTCAGCGCCGACGGACCGGTCACGTAGACGTGCAGTCCGTCGGGAGCGTTTCTGTCCGAGGCGATTTCACGTACGGTGTGCACCGATTCGTTGGCCAGCGCCTCGCCCTGCTCGCCGGCGATGTAGACCTGTACGTAGGCGGCCTTGTTGTCGACGCTCTGCGCGCCGGTGGTGGTCAGCGAGTCGCCCCAGAAGTCCTGCACATGTTCGATGTGCTTGGTGTCGGCCTTCAGTCGGGCGACCATGTCGTCGTAGAACTGATGCGCCTCTGCGCCAAGGGGTTCCTCGCCCTCCAGCACGATCATCACCGAACTCGAGGTGCGGTACTCGCCGAACACCTCGCCGACGCGCTGGGTGGCGATCTTGGAGGGGGCGTCGGCGGGACTCATCGAGACCGCCCGCATCTTGCCGACCACGTCGAGTTGCGGCACGGCGGTGTTGAGCACCGCGATGATGGCCACCCAGGCCAGGATGATCGGGATCGCAAAGGTTCGCAGGAACCGCGGGATGCGGGATGCGGGCTGCTCGGCCCGGTGCCGGGCCGCTGGGATCGGGTTGGTGTCGGCCTCGGTCTCGTCGTCGACGGTCGCGCTCATGCCGACTTCACCAGACAGTACGTTTGGGCGTTCACGCCGGTTGCGGTCCTCTCATCTTTGACCTCGCCGTCGACCGTGATCCGGCAGGTGATGCTGTCGCCGTGGCTCTGCGCCAGCATGTTGACGGTGGCCGCCGCCGCCGTGGTGGTCAGGGTGATCGACCAGGGCAGCGCCGCGTCGACCGCGCGCTGAGGTTTTCCGTCGAGGTCCAGGTAGTTGATGACGGCGGTGCCGCCGGTCCCGAACACCTCGTAGGTGACGATCTTGGGGTCGGTGTCCTCGGCGGTGCCCGCCCCGACGGGCGTGACGACCACCGGATTGGCGCCGAACACCAGACGCAGGTTGCTCACCGTGTAGGCGCCGGCCGCGACGGCGCACGCGATGAGGATGGGCAGCCAGAACCGGCGCAGCACTCTGGTCATACGCCCGCCTCGCGGATGCCGACAGCCCAGCGGTCGATGACGCCCATCAATGCGGTGCCCCTTAAGCCGACGAGACGGCCCCGGGCGGAACCGACACTTTTCTAGTGAGAGAAGCTAACGAATTAAGTGGATAGATTCAATCCGGTTCAGTGTCGCGCTCATTACACTCGGCGACATGGAGACCCCGGACGCGACCGCGCGCCCACTGCGCAAGGACGCCGAACGCAATCGGCAGCGCATCCTCGAGGCTGCGCGGGACCTGTTCGCGACCAGGGGCCTCGAACCGCATCTCAATGACATCGCCCACCACGCCGGAGTGGGGGTCGGCACGGTCTACCGGCGCTTCGCGACCAAGGAGGATCTGCTCGAGGCGCTCTTCGCGGAGGGGCTGCATGAGCTCGCGGAGCGCGCGGAGGAGGCGCTGCGGTTCGAGGACTCCTGGGAGGGGTTCGCCTGGTACATGCAGAAGATGTGCGAGATGACGGCGACCGACCGTGGCGTGCGGGAGATCGCGTTCAGCAAGGCATACGGCGGTCCGCGGGTGCGGGAGGCGCAGGACCGCCTCAAGCCCGTACTGCGCCGGCTCGTGCAGCGCGCGCAGGCCGACGGTCACCTCCGTCCCGAGATGTCGTCGACGGACATGCCTCTGTTCGGTCTGCTGTCGGGAACCGTCAGTGAATTCGCCGGCCATGTCGGCAGTGACCTGTGGCGCCGTTACGTCGCGCTTCTGCTGGATGGGATGCGCCAGCGCGACGGCCAGGAGCCACTGCCGGTGGAGGCACTCGACGACGACGAGATCGACGCCGCCATGCACTCCTGGGAACCCGCCGGTCCCGGCGGTGTGCGGCCCAAGCCTGCCGAGTAGTCGAACTGAGCAGTGGGCGCTAAAGGAACAGCAGCGTCAGGGCGGAGAACAGGGCCACGAACACCGCCACGCCGACCAGGGCGTTGAGAGCGCCCTTGGCGAACTCCAGATGCCCCTTGAACGGGACGACGGCGGCGATGCCCGCGACCAGGGCGGGGAAGACCGGGGCGAAGATCCAGTAGAAGCCCATCGTCATGCCCACGGAGGCGAACCCGGTGACGAACCCGGCCAGCAGCAGCTTCGTATTCCGCGCGGGCCCCGTCATGGCCCGACCCGGGTGACGAGCCCGACCAGCAGCGCGACGACGCAGAACGGCACCACCGCCATCACCCCGGTGAGCGGTGCCAGGATCGCGCCGAGGGCAAGACTGCGCACGCGCGCCCCGGTTGCCCGTCGCAGCACGACCGCGCCGATGATCATCACCGCGACGGCGACCGCTGCGCCGATGATCATCGCCGACGGTGCAGCGTGGGTCTTGGCGACCGCGAAGACGGCCAGCGCCCAGAAGGCGCCTCCCACGGCCGCGCCGACGAGCACGGCTCGGCCCCAATCAAGGTCTGTGTCCGTCAAATTCCGCCCCATGTCATTCGGCCGGGCCGCCCGGCATGCGTACATGGCCGAGCGACATCCCCATCCATCGCAAACTACCGGCGTCACGCCGACGGCGGTATTCACCCGGTCGTGGGCGCCACTAGTGGTGCGCCGCGATCCCCGTCGTCCGGAATCGACTGCGGTACACGCTCGGTGACACCCCAAGCGCACGGCGGAACGTGCGCCGCATGGTGTCCGCCGACCCGAAACCGGCCCGTCGAGCCACCGACTCCTGGCCCTGATCGCCGGTCGCCAGAAGCACTTTCGCCGCCTCCAGCCGCGCCTGTTCGACGAAACGTGCCGGGGTCATCCCCACCTGCACCCGGAACATTCGCACCAGGTGCCGCTCGCTGACCGCTGCCCGGGCGGCCATGGCCGAGAGTGAATGGTCGGCGGACGGGTCGGTGACCACCGCGTCGAGGATCTCGCGCAGCCCGCGTGACACCGGCGCCGCCGACTCGGTCCAGACGCTGAACTGCGCCTGCCCGCCCGGGCGCTGCAGGAACACCACCATCCAGCGCGCGACCCGGCGAGCCACGTCGGGGCCGTAATCGCTTTCCACCATCGCCAGCCCGAGATCGATGCCCGCGCTGATTCCCGCGCCGGTGACGAACGGACCGTCCTGTACGAACAGCGAATCCGGATCGACCTCGATCTCCGGATACGCCTGCGCCAACTCCTGGCAGTGCGCCCAATGCGTGGTTGCGCGTCGCCCGTTGAGCAACCCCAGGGCGGCGAGGACGAACGCGCCGGTGCACACCGAGGCCACCCTGCGCGCCCGCGGCGCCAGCGTGCCGACCATCTCCAACGCCGCCGCGACCACATCCGGCGTCTGCTCCTCGGGGATGTCGTGCTCGCCGGGGGTGAAGTCGAAGTCCGGTGGGACCCCGCCCGGCACGATCAACGTGTCGATGCGGTCGGGCACCTCGGCCAGCGCCCTGTCCACCTGCAGCGAGACGAACGACGTCGTGTTCACCGCAGCGCCGGTCAACGACGCCAGGATCACGCGGTAGTGCGCGCCGAAGTCGTTGGCGCGCGCGAAGACTCCAACGGCGCCGCCACATCCTGCAGGGTCACCTTGTCATACAGCGCGAAGACGACGGTCCTGGGTTCCTTCACCGGTTCGGCCCCTGTCTGCCGACGTCACGGCCTGCCCTGCCCATGTGATTCGCACCGGACATGTCGCTGTCCCTTCGTGACCCCTCGTGCGCGTCGGCCACCCACGACGTGGTCAGGAAAGTAGCGCTTATCTGTTACGTCCGCATTGCGAGGCGGTCGTGGTCCGGATCTGCGCGAATCGTGTCCGGACCGGACGGGCCCCGACATCGGCCGGTTACGTGGTTGAAACCTGCTGCCGCGAGGCTGATTTCACCGTGTCGCGGAGGCATCGACGCCCACGGGTGTTTCGGCAACTCTTCCCCAAGAAGGTGAGTCCATGGATTCTCGTACAGCCTTGACGCTCAGCATCGGCGTCCTCGGCGGGCTGGCGGTCGCACTGACGGCCGAAGTCATCACTGTGCCCATCTGGGTGGTGTTCCTGGCCTGGGCGTCGTTCTTCTTCGTCGGCGGCGGCACTGCCGGCTGGGTGCGGTCGGTGTCGTCGAACCTGGTCGGTGTCCTCATCGCGACGGCGAGCCTGTACGCCGCGCATCTGATGGGCGGCAGCCTGCTGGTCACCGCGATCGCCGTCGGTGTCGGCAGCGCATTGATGGTGCAGGCGTCGTGGGTGCCGTTGTTGTCCACCACGCCCGCCGTCGTCGTCGGCTTCGCCTCCACGGTCTCGACGGTGGCCGGCACCGGCAACACCGTCACCGTCACGACCGTCTCCCACCCCGGTCTGGTCGCCGCGGTCGCCTGCATTCTCGGGGCGTCGTTCGGGATTCTCTCCGAGTACGCGGCGACCGCGATGACCTCGAAACCCGTCACCACGGAAACCCCGGAAGGAAGCCCGGCCTGATGAAACTGCAGCACTATCTCGGCGGCCTGGAGGGCCTGCCCGAACCGCTGTCGCTGGAAAAGCGTGTCTTCGTTGAGGATTGGGAGAAGCGAATCTTCGGCATCCACGTCGCCATGATGGGTCTGTCCAGCCACCTCGGCTCCGCGTTGCCCGGCTATCCGATCGACGAGGTGCCGACGACGTTCAAGGACGAGTGGACGTGGGCGGACCTGCGCACCGGTGCCGAGGCGATGAATCCGTTCGACTACTTCAAGTTCCGGTACTACGAGAAGTGGTTGGGCGGAATCACCCAGTTCTTCCTCGACAAGGGTTACGTGACGGAGGAGGAGCTCGCCGAGCGGATGTCGGAGGCGGCACCCGATGACGCCGGCGGAGCGCCCGAGATCGACGATCAGGTGATCGCCTACCTGCGCTCCGGCGACAGCCCCCGGCGCGACGTCGCGCACCCGAAGTTCGCGGTGGGCTCGACCGTGCGGATCACCAACGTGCCCGCCGACGCGCACAGTCGGCTGCCCGGCTACCTGCGCGGACGCGTCGGCATTGTGGAACGGGTCTTCGAAGGCGATTACGCCTACTTCTGCGAGACCGGCGACGGCATCGGCGATCCCATGCCCATCTACATCGTCGAGTTCGACCCCGCAGAGATCTGGGGTCAGCGCGCCGAACACGGTCCTCTGACGCTGTACGCCGAACTGTTCGAGGCCTATCTGGAACCGATTGAGGAGGAGTCATGACCGGCCAATTCGCCTACCCGCCCGACCGCGAGGACGTCAGCGCGAAGAAGGTTGCCGCACTGGAGTCTCTGCTGATCGAGAAGGGCGTCATCACGCCTCAGACCGTGGACAAGGTGCTGGCGTACTTCGAGACCGAGATGACGCCGCTGAACGGCAAGAAGATCGTGGTGAAGGCGTGGACTGACCCGGAGTTCGCCGAGAAGGTCGTCACCGACACCCCCGCGGCCATCGCCGAACTCGACTTCCCCGATGGGATGGCGGGCGCCGAGGGTGAACACCTGCAGGCCGTCGCCAATACGCCGGGGGTGCACAACCTGGTGATCTGCACGCTGTGCTCGTGCTTCCCGTGGCCGGTGCTCGGACTGCCGCCCTACTGGTACAAGGACCCCGTGTTCCGGTCGCGCGCCGCCCGTGAACCGCGCCGGGTGCTCGCCGAGGTGGGTCTCGAGCTGCCGGAGGACACCGAGATCAAGGTGTGGGACTCCAGCGGACACTCGCGCTGGTTCGTGATCCCCGAACGGCCCGCCGGCACCGAGGATTTCACCGACGAGATGTTGATGGATCTGGTGACCACCGAGTCGATGATCGGCGTCGCGGTGGCGGGGCCGGCCTCATGAAGCTGCACGAGACCTGCACCACCGACCAGGCCGCGCCGCAGTTCGACCACGAGTGGCAGCGCCGGGCCTTCGGCCTGGCGCTCGCGCTCTCGGAGTTCCGGCATTACGAGTGGAGCGAGTTCCAGCAGGCGCTGATCGCGACGATCGGCGAGTGGGAGGGCACGCCGGAAAGCGAACGGGGACAGTGGCAGTACTACGACCACTGGGTCGCCGCACTTGAGCAGCTGGTCGACCGCCACGAGCTGCTGACCGCTCCGGTGCTCACCGATGCGAACGACCACGCCCTCGCGCACGACCACGACCACGACCACTAGGGAGGACCCAGTATGACCAACCTCAGTTCCGCCGTCGCCGTCCCCCGCGTCAACGTGCGCGCCGCCGCGTTGGCCGCCCCCGCCCGGCTGACGGCGATCACGATGCTCGCGCTGATCGCCTACTACTTCATCGGATTCGACCAGGGAGCGGTGTCGGTGTTCGGCTCCGACACCCACGTCCATGAGTTCCTCCATGACGCCCGCCACCTGCTGGGATTCCCATGCCACTGAACAGTGAGCCGCATCCCCTGGTCCGGTACCTGGTGCCCGGTCTGGTGGCCGGCGCCGTGTCGTTCGCGTTCAGCCGGGTGCTGATCGCGCCGCTGATCGAGGTCGCGGTGGAGTACGAGGGGCAGCGTGAGCATGCCGAGGCGCATCTGGGCGGGGGCCACGAGCACGGTCACGAGCTGTTCACCCGTTCGGTGCAGGAGAATTTCGGCGCGGCCACGGGAGTCATCGCGTTCGCGGTGGTCATGGGCGTGCTGTTCGCGATCGTCTTCGGGCTTCTGCGCGCCGGACTGGCGCGCCGCGGCTTCAGTCCCGATCCGGCGGCGCTGGCACTGCTTCTCGCGACGGGAATGTTCGTCGCGGTCGCCCTGATGCCGGGACTGAAGTATCCGGCCAACCCGCCCAGCGTCGGCCTGGACGACACCGTGCCTGCGCGCAGTTCGGCGTTCCTGACCATCCTGGCGATCTCGGTCGTCGCCGCCGCGCTGGCGGTCGCCGCGGGCGTGGCGTGGGCCCGGCGGTGGGGCGGTTGGCGTGCGGCCGGGGTCGCGGTCGGGGGTTATCTCACGGTGATGGTGTGCACGATGGCGCTGCTGCCGGGCTTCCACGAGGTGCCCGGACCGGTGCGAGAGCCCGGGGGAGCGCTGGTGCTCGACGGCTTCCCGGCAGCGGTCCTGGCGGACTTCCGCGTCTACACGCTGGTCAACCAGGCGGTGATGTGGCTGCTGATCGGCGCGGCGTTCGCCGCCCTGACCGCGCTGCGGCCACGCCGGTATGCCCAGGCGCGCAGTCCGGCCGGCGCGGCAGCCGGGTAATAACCCGTCGTTTTTCGGGGCCCGACACGGCGACATCGCCGTGTCGGGCCCTGTTTCATGTTCCGATTGTGACCCATCTCACATAGGTGGACTATGGGAGAGGTGGTCTGGGGGAACAAATTCCGCGAGGACCCCGTTGGACCATTCGACAAACTTGAGCGAATCACACTCAACTCTGGCTTGACAGCCGGGCCCGCAGGGGAGCAATCTTGAGCGAGGTTCACTCAGATCCTATTGAAGCTATACAGGAGGCAGTAACTATGGCTCGTGCGGTCGGAATCGACCTCGGGACCACCAACTCCGTCGTCGCAGTGCTCGAGGGTGGCGATCCGGTCGTCGTCGCCAACTCCGAGGGCTCCCGGACCACGCCGTCGGTCGTCGCGTTCGCGCGCAACGGCGAGGTGCTGGTCGGCCAGCCCGCCAAGAACCAGGCCGTCACCAACGTCGACCGGACCATCCGGTCGGTCAAGCGGCACATGGGCACTGACTGGTCCATCAACATCGATGACAAGAACTACACCGCGCAGGAGATCAGCGCGCGCGTGCTGATGAAGCTCAAGCGCGACGCCGAGGCCTACCTCGGTGAGGACATCACCGACGCGGTCATCACCGTTCCCGCGTACTTCAACGACGCTCAGCGTCAGGCCACCAAGGAAGCCGGCCAGATCGCCGGCCTCAACGTCCTGCGCATCGTCAACGAGCCGACCGCGGCCGCGCTGGCCTACGGTCTGGACAAGGGCAGCAAGGAACAGACCATCCTGGTCTTCGACCTCGGTGGCGGCACGTTCGACGTCTCGCTGCTCGAGATCGGCGACGGTGTCGTCGAAGTCCGCGCCACCTCGGGTGACAACCACCTCGGCGGCGACGACTGGGACGACCGGATCGTCGAATGGCTGGTCGACAAGTTCAAGAGCACCAGCGGCATCGACCTGACCAAGGACAAGATGGCGATGCAGCGCCTCCGCGAGGCCGCTGAGAAGGCGAAGATCGAGCTGTCCAGCTCGCAGAGCACCTCGATCAACCTGCCCTACATCACCGTGGACGCGGACAAGAACCCGCTGTTCCTCGACGAGCAGCTGACCCGCTCGGAGTTCCAGAAGATCACCCAAGATCTGCTGGATCGCACGCGCAAGCCGTTCCAGCAGGTCATCAAGGACGCCGGCATCGCCGTCGGCGACATCGACCACGTCGTGCTGGTGGGTGGTTCCACCCGTATGCCCGCCGTCACCGATCTGGTCAAGGAACTCACCGGCGGCCGCGAGCCCAACAAGGGCGTCAACCCCGATGAGGTCGTCGCCGTGGGCGCCGCGCTGCAGGCCGGTGTGCTCAAGGGTGAGGTGAAAGACGTTCTCCTGCTTGATGTCACGCCGCTGTCGCTGGGCATCGAGACCAAGGGTGGCGTGATGACCAAGCTCATCGAGCGCAACACCACGATCCCGACCAAGCGTTCGGAGACCTTCACCACGGCGGACGACAACCAGCCGTCGGTGCAGATCCAGGTCTATCAGGGTGAGCGCGAGATCGCGGCGCACAACAAGCTGCTCGGCAGCTTCGAGCTGACCGGCATCCCGCCGGCTCCGCGCGGCGTGCCCCAGATCGAGGTCACCTTCGACATCGACGCCAACGGCATCGTGCACGTCACGGCCAAGGACAAGGGCACCGGCAAGGAGAACACGATCAAGATCCAGGAGGGCTCCGGCCTGTCCAAGGAGGAGATCGACCGGATGATCAAGGACGCCGAGGCGCACGCCGAGGAGGACCGCAAGCGTCGCGAAGAGGCCGACGTCCGCAACCAGGCCGAATCGCTGGTCTACCAGACGGAGAAGTTCGTCGCCGAGCAGCGTGGGGCCGAGGGCGGCTCCAAGGTTCCCGAGGACACCTTGGCCAAGGTCGACGCCGCGATCGCCGAGGCCAAGTCGGCCCTCGAGGGCACCGACATCTCGGCCATCAAGGCCGCGATGGAGAAGCTGGGCGTCGAATCGCAGGGTCTGGGCCAGGCGATCTACGAGGCAACTCAGGCCGAGCAGGCCGCGAGCGGCGCGGACGCGGGCGCCCCGGCCGACGACAACGTCGTCGACGCCGAAGTTGTCGAGGATGACCAGGAGAAGAAGTGAGCGAACGGGATTCGTCGGAGCCGGTGACCGTAACGGACAAGCGGCGCATCGATCCCGAGACGGGTGAAGTTCGCGACGCCGACTCCGCCCCGGCCCCCAGTGGGCCGGAGGCGGAGGCGGTCGTCGCGGCCGACACCGACGAGGTCGCCGATCTCAAGAGCACGCTGCAGCGGGTCAAGGCGGAGTACGACAACTACCGCAAGCGCTCGCTCCGCCAGGAACAGGCCGCGGGTGACCGCGCCAAGGCCGGGGTCGTCAGCCAACTGCTGCCGGTCCTGGACGACCTGGACCGGGCCCGCAGCCACGGTGATCTGGAGACCGGTCCGCTGAAGTCGGTGGCCGACAAGCTGATCGCCACCCTGGAGGGGTTGGGGCTGTCGGCATTCGGTGCCGAGGGTGACGAGTTCGACCCCGCACTGCATGAGGCTGTGCAGCATGAGGGCGACGGTTCGAACCCGGTGATCGGAACCGTTATGCGCCAGGGTTACCGCCTTGGTGAACAGGTCCTGCGGCACGCGATGGTCGGCGTGGTCGACTCGGTCGGGGAATCAGAACCCGCCGACACGGCCGAGAACGCCGCCACAGAGGGTGCCCAGGCCCCAGAATCGGAATGAGAAGGACACGTTGAACACAGGTGAGGAGGTGACGTTCGGTGGCTCAGCGCGAATGGGTTGAGAAGGACTTCTACAAGGAGCTGGGCGTCACCTCCGACGCCAGCAAGGACGAGATCAAGCGCGCCGCGCGCAAGATTCTCGCCGACAACCACCCGGACCGGAACCCGGGCAACGCTGAGGCCGAGGAGCGGTACAAGGCCGCATCCGAGGCGAAGGAGGTCCTGACCGACGACGCCAAGCGCCAGGAGTACGACGAGACCCGTCGGCTCTTCGCCGGAGGCGGATTCGGCCGGCGCTTCAACGGCGGCGGTTTCCCCGGCGGCGGCGGTGGTTTCGGCGGCGACGGCGTCGAGTTCAATCTCGGCGACCTCTTCGACGCCGCGGGACAGACCGGCGGCACCAACATCGGTGACCTCTTCGGTGGACTGTTCGGCCGGGGCGCGCAGCCCCGCCCGAGTCGTCCGCGCCGCGGCAACGACCTGGAGACCGAGACCGAACTCGACTTCCTCGAGGCCACCAAGGGCGTGGCGATGCCGTTGCGGCTCACCAGTCCTGCGCCGTGCACCAACTGCCACGGCAGCGGTGCCCGGCCCGGCACCAGCCCGAAGGTCTGCGCGAACTGCAACGGTGCCGGTGTGGTCAACCGCAACCAGGGTGCGTTCGGGTTCTCCGAGCCCTGTACGGAATGCCGTGGCAGCGGGTCGATCATCGAGCACCCCTGCGATGAGTGCAAGGGCACCGGGGTCACGACGCGGACGCGGACCATCAACGTCCGCATCCCTCCCGGCGTCGAGGACGGCCAGCGGATTCGGCTGGCGGGACAGGGCGAAGCCGGACTGCGCGGTGCGCCGTCGGGCGACCTCTACGTCACGGTGCACGTCCGGCCCGACAAGGTGTTCGGCCGTGACGGTGACGACTTGACGGTCACCGTGCCCGTCAGCTTTTCCGAGTTGGCATTGGGTACAACGCTTTCCGTGCCGACACTGGAGGGCAAGGTGGGCGTGCGAGTGCCGAAGGGCACGGCCGACGGCCGCATCCTCCGGGTCCGCGGGCGCGGTGTGCCCAAACGCAGCGGCGGCCACGGTGACCTGCTGGTCACCGTCAAGGTCGCGGTGCCGCCGAATCTCGAAGGCGAGGCGCTCGAGGCGCTGGAGGCCTATGCCGCCGCCGAACGGGCCAGTGGGTTCGATCCGCGGTCGGGCTGGGCGGGGAATCGGATGTGATATCGGATGAGCGACAAGGCAGAGGGGAATGAGGCACGGACGTTCCTGATCTCGGTCGCGGCAGAGTTGGCCGGCATGCACGCGCAGACCCTGCGCACCTACGACCGGCTGGGACTGGTGTCGCCGAGTCGCAGTTCCGGTGGCGGACGCCGCTATTCGCAGCGTGACGTCGACCTGCTGCGTGAGGTGCAGCGCCTGTCCCAGGACGAGGGCGTCAACCTCGCGGGAATCAAACGGATCATCGAGTTGACCAACCAGGTCGAGGCGCTCAAGTCCCGGCTGTCCGAGATGGCCGAGGAGATCGAGACGCTGCGGGCGACGCAGCGCCGAGAGGTGGCCAAGCCGGGGACGTCGACGGCCGTCGTGGTGTGGCAGCCCCGGCAGTCCCGCCGCTAAACCCCTATCGAGAACTGCGCGCCCGCGGGCTTCCCCGGTCGCGCAGTTCTGTATCCGCCTCGAGTCAGCGCGTCGGTGGGGGCCGTCATGGGCTCGAAGCAGATGACGTCCTCGCCGGCTGGGGCGAAGATCTGCGCCGCCGGGTAACCAGTGTCGAAGCGCACGGTGATCCGTCGCCCGCCGCCGGACACCGCGAACACCGCGCCGTCGGTGACCTCGTCGTAACCGTCGTCGAACACCCTGTCGGACAGGGATTCTGACGTCGCGGGCTGACGCCGCGTGGCGCCCGTGGGCAGGCCTCGGTCGTCGACGTCGAGGTGGCGAAGCGGTGGGATCTCCACGATCCACTGAGCGCGGGGCGTGCCGGGCAGCTGCAGGTAGGGGTGGAACCCGAAGCACAGCGGCACCGGTCGGTCGCCTGTGGGGGTCACGACGGTCCGGATGCTCAGCGTGCGCTCACGCAGAGTCGCGGCGATCTCAAGGGTGTGCGGAAACGGGAAGCTGGCCAACAGGTCCGGACTCGCCGCGAAGTCGAACTCGGCCACCAGCCGATCCGCGGTCTCGGAGCGCACGCGCCAGTCCGGGCGGGCGGCGAGCAGACCGTGGATGGGCAGTCCGTGCTCATCGGTGCGCACACCGACGGCGTCCTCAGCGATCTCGACGGTGTCGTCGCCGACTCGGTAGGTGCGCGAACTGAGCCGGTTCGCCCACGGGTACAGAAGAGGCAGGCCCATGGTCTTGCCGGCCGAGAGGTAGGCGTCGAGTCCCCGTCGCTGCCCGAGCAGTTCGTCGCCGTCGTCGGCCAGCGAGATGCCGATCATGCCCGCGTCGGGCACGAACTGGGCCGTCACCGCCGCTGTCGGATCCTGCAGAGTGACGACGTGCATACGATTCAGCCGGTCGTCGGATCGTGCTGGATGCGTTCCGGCGGCGCACCTTTGGCGATGAGCGCAGCCGTGGTCGCGGTGATCATGCCCGGGCTGCCGCTGATCAGGATCTGGCGATCACCCCATCCGCCGTAGCGCGTCACCACCTCGGGCAGCCGCCCGGTCTGGCGAACGTGCAGACCCCGTGGCGGTGTCGGGTCCGGATAGTCCGCCGCCCACGGCGGGTCGGTGGAGAATTCCGAGACTGGCGTGACCGACAGCCACGGGTTGTTGGCGGCGATCTCCCACAGTGTCTGCAGGTCGTACAGTTCGCACGGGTAGCGCGCGCCGAAGAACAGGTGCACGCGCGGATTGTCGCCGTAGCGCGACAGATCCATGAGGATGGCCCGAAGCGGTGCCAGGCCGGTGCTGCCCGCCACCATCAGGATGTCGCCGTCGTCGCGGTCGACCTGAAGGGCGCCATGCGGGCTCGAGAGCCGCCACACATCGCCCGGCGCAGTCTCGGCGACGATGGCATTGCTGACCATGCCCCCGGACACCGCTCGAACGTGGAACTCGATGCGGCCGTCGGGCTGGGCCGGGATCGACGGGGACAGATACCGCCATCGCCGCGGGCACTGGGGCACCTCGACCTGCACGTACTGCCCGGGGTGGTGGTCGAGGGGCGAGTCGAGTTGGAGGCGGACGACGGCCAGGTCCCGGGAGACCCGGTGGTGCTCGAGGACCGTGCCCTCCCACCAGCCCCGGCCCGGCTCGGCCTGGGCCGCCCCGCTCATGACCCCGGCGATGAAATTGATCGCCTGCCGGGCCGCATCGTCGACCTCGTCGGTCCACTGCTCGTAGAGGTCGCTGTTCATGGTGGCGTACAGCGCGTGTGCCATGGTCTCGTAATGCTCTTGCGTGACACCGTATCTGCGGTGATCGCGGCCGAGTTGGGCGAGGAACGCGACGGGCTCTTCGGCGCGCTGGGCGATGAACTCGCCGAGCACCCAGTCCAGCACCTGGCGGAACACCTTGCGCTGGTCGGTCATGTCGGGCGGGAACAGGTCGCGCACCGGGGGATCGATGGCGAACCAGCAGGTGTAGAACCGCCCGATCAGTTCCTCGGCGTCCGGCCTGATGACAGCGTCGCGCAGAACGGCGAGTGCATCACGGTCTTCCAGGCCCACGCTGCCCGATCTTAGGCGCTGCTGCGCCGTCGTCTCAGCGCAGCCACGGCGATGAGCACAACACCCGCGACGGCCCAGCACCCGAGGACCACGATCGCGGTTGTGGCCCGGGGGTCGGGGAAGACGTCGCTGAAGAACGCGGTGGAGCGCAGAAGTGTGGCGTTGGCGCCCTGCGGCAGCAGTTGGCCGACCGCACCCCACCCGCTGGGCAGCATTTCGGGGGCGCTGTTGATCCCCGAGAGCGGGTTGCCCAGCAGCAGCGCGACCGCGGCCGCGATGCCGATGCCGATGCGGCCGAACAGTGCGCCCAGGCCCAGCACGACCAGGCCAATCGCGGTGGTGCCGAGGAACAGGCCGGCCGTCACACCCCAGAAGTTCGATTCGATCGCGTCGAACACGTACTGCAGCAGGGCCGTGATGGTCACGGACGCCACCGCGGAGAACGCCAGCAGCGTGCCGATCTGGAGCCAGGTCTGGTTGCGGAACGCCAGCACCAGCACGATGCCGGGCAGCAGGCCGGCCAGCGCGAGCGGCAGCGCCGCGGCGGCCAGGCCGACGCCACGCGGGTCACCGGCGGGCAGGGGCGCGAGATCCTCGGTGTGCAGCGGCATTCCGCTGCGCTGCGCCATGCCTGCACCGATCTGCCCCAGCATCTGGGCGATCGTCGGGCTCGCCCCGGAGGCCGTGAGCAGGGTCGGGCCCTGCGGGCCGATCGAGATGCCGCCGTAGACGTCCCGGTTGCGGATCGCGGTGCGCAGGGCGCCCTGGTCGGCGTAGGTCGAGACGGCGAATCCGCCCGCGGCGTTCTGGTCCAGCGCGCCCTGGATCTGGGCGACGGCGGGCGGGGGTCCGGCGATGCCGATCGTCACGTCGTTGGGTTTCGACTTGGCGGCGGGCAGCGCGAACGCGATGAAGATCAAGGACAGCAGAAGCGTCAGGCCGACCACGATGCCGGCGGCCTTGGCGACCGCGGGTGGTTCATGCCGCAGGGCGTGGTCCTGGTGTTCCGGGGTCTGGGTGATCATCAGATCCTCCCGATTAATTCATCTGATGTTGAAATGATGTTCCTGAGCGTAGTCGCGACACTGAATATTTTCAACGGCCAGTGAAATGTTAGGGTTGCGGATGGCCTCACCTGCGGATAAGTCGCGTCGCCGCGGTCGGCGCCAAGGTGGTTCGGTGTCGCGGGACGACGTCCTGGGCGCGGCCAGGCGGCGCTTCGCGGACCAGGGCTACGCCAAGACGACCCTGCGTCAGGTGGCCGAGGACGCCGGCGTCGACCCGTCGATGGTGCTGTACCTGTTCGGGTCCAAGGACGGCCTCTTCCGCGAGTCGATGCGGCTGATCCTCGACCCGCAGAAATTGGTCAGGGCAATCGGCGAGGGACCGGCGGCGGAGGTCGGCACGCGCCTCGTGCGGACCTATCTGCAGATCTGGGACGACCCGGAGACGGGGCCCAGCATGTCCACGATGCTTGCGTCGGCGACGTCGAATGCCGATGCGCACGAGGCGTTCCGAGGGTTCATGCGGGAGTACGTCCTGACGGCGGTCACGGGTGCTCTGGGTGGCGGGGCCGACACCGCCCTGCGGGCGACGCTCGCCGCGACCAATCTGGTGGGCACCGCGATGCTGCGCTACGTCATGCGCGTGGGCCCGCTGGCGGAGGTGTCGAGCGAGGATGTGGTGCGGATGATCGCCCCCAGTGTGCAGCGCTACCTTACCGCGGACATCGACGATCTCGGCGTGCCCGAGGCTTACAGGCCGTGAATCCCCTTGTACAGCACCAGGAGTCCGATCACGACGAGGATAGCGGCCATCAGTGCTGAATTGTGCTTCTCCATCCACGCCTTGAGTCGCTCCAGGGCCGGGTCCAGGCGCTCGCCCGAGAACGTGTAGGCCAGGATCGGCAGGGCCACCGTCGAGGCCGAGACCGCGACGAAGATGATCGCCGCCGCGGGGACGGCGTTGCCGAGGCCTGCCGTTCCGATCGCGAAACCCGCAGCGGCGCAGATGAAGAGCACCTTCGGGTTGGCCACGGCCAACAGTGCGCCCAGTGCGAGCGCCTTGCCCGGGCGTGCGCTGGTGAGGTGTGCGGTACCCGGCATCTGATGCGGCCTGCTGTGGCGGGTGAGCCAGCGGTACACGCCGAACACGATCAGTGCGGCGCCGATCACGATGCGCGCCAACGACGCCCAGGCCGGGGGCTTGTCATGCATGCCGCCCAGCAGGCCGGAGATCCCGATGAACAGCGCGGTCAGCGCCGACAGTCCCACCACCCAGCCGACCAGGAACGCGCACCCGGTGGGGCGGGGCCGCGGACTGTGCAGCACGAGCACCGCGGGAATGATCGACAGAGGGGACAGTGCGATGACGGCTGCGAGCGGGATCAGTTCCGTCAGTCCCGAACCAAGGCTGTTGGCCACCGGGTGAACTTAGCGTCCCGGGCGCAGGGTCCACGCGGGAACCCAGTGGGTGACGGCCCGGCGGGAGCTTCCGTAGTCGATCTCATAGGTCACCAGCCCCCACCAGTCGCCCTGCTCGCACAGCCCCCAGCAGCTGAGCCGGCCCTCGACCACCTTGTGCATCTGCAGGCCGTGGGGGTGGTAGCGGCCGGTTCGGTGCGGTTCGCGCGGGAACAGCACCGTCAGGTCGACGAGCACCGACAGCGGGGGACGCACCACGCGGAACGGGTCGCGCAGCGGCTGCCCGTGATACGGCGACGCACCCATTGTTCGATCATATGTTCGAAGCGCGGTGTCACCAACGCCGGATCGATCCGTCGCGGCCCGGCGCCGGTGCTCAGGCGCCCTCGAACTGGTTCTGTCCCAGACTGTTCACGAACCTCGGTCCGACGCGATCGAGCTCGTCGCGGTAGTGCCCAGCCCAGGTGGCGAACGGATGGTGGGCCAGGTATTCGTTGCGGAACCTGTCATCCTCGGACACCTCCGTCGTGCAGAACGACGGGATCGCGAGATCGACGACGGGGGAGTTGCGCTCCACCTCCGCGAGCACCAGGGGTGCGTTGTCGGCCAGGAAGCGGTCGATGACCCAGCCGTCCTCGCCCAGCCACACCGAGGTCCGGATCTTGAGGACGACGTGATCGGCCCTCGACACGATCTGACCGGCGACCAGCGGATCGAGTTCACGCTCAGCCTCGTAGCGGGTGCCGCCCGCGGCGGGTCCCTTGGCGGTCATGGTGCCGATCGCGTCGTCGCCCAGCGCCTCGACCAGGTCGGCGGGGCCGGCGTCCAGTTCTGCCGGCGCCGGGCCCTGCAGCCGGACCCGCACCGCGTAGCCGTCGGCCGCGAACAGGTAGGCCTGCGCGATCAGGGTGGGGGTGGGATCGGATGCTGCCACGGCGGGAAAGTCGCGGACGAAGAACTTCCGCTCGAACTCGAAGTCACCGATGCCGGAGTCGGACATGTCCCGACGTTATCCCGGTCGCGCTGGTCATGCCGGGGACGGCACGCCGGACGGCATGCGTGGGGACACCACGCGACGGCGGCGATGCGAGGTGGACTCTCGGCGAAAAAAAGTTAAAGTTGAGCGGAACAGACTCAACCCTTGACGGCGTTGAGTAAGAGGACAAGCATTTAACGGAGCCGCACACCGGCTCCTTCGTAGGAAAGAAATGGAGGTGTCGTGGACTCGTTCAACCCGACCACGAAGACCCAGGCGGCGTTGACTTCTGCGTTGCAGGCGGCCACGGCCGCCGGTAACCCGCAGATCACCCCGGCCCACCTGCTGATGGCGTTGCTGACCCAGAATGACGGCATCGCCGCGCCGCTGCTCGAGGCGGTCGGGGTTGAGCCCGCAACCATCCGCGCTGAGGGGCAGCGTCTGCTCGACAGGCTGCCCAGCGCCACCGGCGCCAACTCCACCCCGCAGTTGGCACCCGACGCGATCGCGGCCATCACCGCCGCGACCAATCTGGCCACCGAGATGGACGACGAGTACGTCTCCACCGAACATCTGCTGGTCGGCCTGGCCACCGGCAGCGGGGAGGTCGCCAAGCTGCTGACCGGCCACGGTGCCTCGCCCGAGGCGCTGCGGGAGGCCTTCGTCAAGGTCCGCGGCAGCGCGCGCGTCACCAGCCCCGATCCCGAGGGCGCCTACCAGGCGCTGGAGAAGTACTCGACGGATCTGACCGCCCGCGCGCGGGAGGGCAAGCTCGACCCCGTGATTGGGCGCGACACCGAGATCCGTCGCGTCATCCAGGTGCTGAGCCGTCGCACCAAGAACAACCCGGTGCTCATCGGCGAACCCGGCGTCGGCAAGACCGCCATCGTCGAAGGTCTGGCGCAGCGCATCGTGGCCGGGGACGTGCCGGAGAGCCTGCGGGACAAGACCGTCATCAGCCTGGACCTCGGTTCCATGGTGGCCGGTGCGAAGTACCGCGGTGAGTTCGAGGAGCGGCTCAAGGCCGTCCTCGACGACATCAAGAACTCCGCCGGTCAGGTCATCACGTTCATCGACGAGCTGCACACGATCGTCGGCGCCGGTGCCACCGGCGAGGGCGCGATGGATGCGGGCAACATGATCAAGCCCATGCTGGCCCGCGGTGAACTGCGCCTGGTGGGCGCCACCACGCTCGACGAGTACCGCAAGTACATCGAGAAGGATGCTGCGCTGGAGCGCCGGTTCCAGCAGGTGCTGGTCGGCGAGCCCTCGGTCGAGGACACCGTCGGCATCCTGCGCGGACTCAAGGAGCGCTACGAGGTGCACCACGGTGTGCGGATCACCGACTCCGCGCTCGTGGCCGCCGCGACTCTGAGCGACCGCTACATCACCAGCCGCTTCCTGCCGGACAAGGCCATCGACCTCGTCGACGAGGCCGCGTCCCGGCTGCGGATGGAGATCGACTCGCGGCCCGTCGAGATCGACGAGGTCGAACGTGTCGTGCGGCGCCTCGAGATCGAGGAGATGGCGCTGGCCAAGGAGGAGGACGAGGCCTCCAAGGAGCGGCTGGAGAAGCTGCGCTCCGAGCTGGCCGACAAGAAGGAGCAGCTGGCGGAGCTGACCACGCGCTGGCAGAACGAGAAGAACGCGATCGACATCGTCCGCGACCTCAAGGAGCAGCTCGAGACGCTGCGCGGCGAGGCCGACCGTGCCGAACGCGACGGTGACCTGGCCAAGGCCGCCGAGCTGCGCTACGGCCGGATCCCGGAGGCCGAGAAGAAGCTCGACGCCGCGCTGCCGGTCGCCGAGGCCCGCGAGAATGTCATGCTCAAGGAGGAGGTCGGACCCGACGACGTCGCCGATGTGGTGGCGGCGTGGACCGGCATCCCAGCCGGACGCCTGATGGAGGGTGAGACGGCCAAGCTCCTGCGCATGGAGGAGGAGCTGGGCAAGCGGGTCGTCGGGCAGAAGAAGGCCGTGGAGGCCGTCAGCGACGCGGTGCGGCGCAGTCGAGCCGGCGTGGCCGACCCGAACCGGCCCACGGGCTCGTTCCTGTTCCTCGGCCCGACCGGTGTCGGCAAGACCGAGCTGGCCAAGGCCCTGGCGGACTTCCTGTTCGACGACGAGCGCGCCATGACCCGCATCGACATGAGCGAGTACGGCGAGAAGCACTCGGTGGCCCGCCTGGTGGGCGCTCCGCCCGGATACATCGGCTACGACCAGGGCGGTCAGCTCACGGAGTCGGTGCGGCGCCGGCCGTACACGGTGGTGCTGTTCGACGAGGTCGAGAAGGCGCACCCGGATGTGTTCGACGTGCTGTTGCAGGTGCTCGACGAGGGCCGGCTGACCGATGGTCAGGGGCGCACGGTCGACTTCCGCAACACGATCCTGATCCTGACCTCGAACCTGGGGTCCGGGGGCACCGAAGAGCAGGTGATGGCGGCGGTGCGCGCGGCGTTCAAGCCCGAGTTCATCAACCGCCTGGACGACGTGCTCATCTTCGAGGGGCTCAACCCCGAGGAGTTGGTCCAGATCGTCGACATCCAGCTGGCCCAGCTGCAGAAGCGGTTGGCGCAGCGCCGGCTCACGCTCGAGGTGTCGTTGCCGGCCAAGCAGTGGCTGGCCCAGCGCGGATTCGATCCGGTGTACGGTGCCCGCCCGCTGCGCCGCCTGGTGCAGCAGGCCATCGGCGATCAGCTGGCCAAGATGCTGCTGTCGGGTGACGTCCACGACGGGGACACCGTTCCGGTCAACGTCAGCCCGGACGGCGACAGCCTGATCCTGGGCTGATCCACCCGCCGAGCAGACACAGAATCGTCCCGATCAGGCGTCGGGTGTGCGATTCTGTGTCTGCTCGCGGGGTTCTTAACGGGGTTGTGACCCGCGGATATTCTCTCTTCCGGCATTCAGCAGATAGGCTAGGCGCAATGGTCCCGCTCTGGTTCACGCTGTCCGCACTCTGTTTCGTGGGTGCGGCTGTGCTGCTGTATGTCGACATCGATAAGCGCCGTGGGCTCGGCCGCCGTCGCAAGTCCTGGGCCAGGTCCCACGGCTTCGACTACGAACCGGAATCCACCGAGGTGGTTCAGCGCTGGACGCGCGGCGTGATGTCCACCGTCGGCGATGTGACGGCCCGCAACGTCGTGCTCGGGCAGATCCGCGGTGAGGCGGTCTTCGTCTTCGACCTCGACGACGTCGCCACCGTGATCGCCCTGCACCGCAAGGTCGGCACCAGCGTGGTCATGGACCTGCGCCTCAAAGGCATCAAGGAACCACGCGAGAACGACATCTGGCTGCTCGGCGCGATCGGTCCGCGCATGGTGTACTCGACCAACCTCGACGCCGCCCGGCGCGCCTGTGACCGTCGGATGGTGACGTTCGCCCACACCGCGCCGGACTGCGCGGAGATCATGTGGAACGAGGAGAACTGGACGCTGGTCGCCATGCCGATCTCGAGCACCCGCGCGCAGTGGGACGAGGGGTTGCGCACCGTCCGTCAGTTCAACGACCTGCTCCGGGTGCTGCCGCCGACCGCGCAGAAGGCCATCGCGGCACCACGCCGCGCCGCGGCCCCCGGTCGTCCGCTCGCACCCGCCGGACGCTCCGAGCAGTCGACGCCCGCGCGAGCGGGTGCCCCCGCCGGTCGGCCCGAGCCGGGCAGGCCCGCAGAACCGGTCCGTCGGATGCCGCCGCCGCGCAACGGCAGGCAGGCCCCCCACTACCAGCGTTAGTCCGGCACTGTTGTGACATTGACACCTGAACTCTCGGCGCCCGAGCGCGCCGAACTCGCCGCCCTGGTGCGCGAACTGTCCGTGGTTCACGGAAAAGTCGTGCTGTCCTCGGGTAAGGAATCCGACTACTACGTCGACCTGCGACGCGCGACGCTGCATCACCGTGCGTCACGCCTGATCGGCTCGCTCATGCGCGAACTGACCGCGGACTGGGATTACGCGGCCGCGGGCGGTCTGACCCTGGGCGCGGACCCGGTGGCCACCGCGATCATGCACGCACCCGGTCGGCCCATCAACGCGTTCGTGGTCCGCAAGTCCGCGAAAGCCCATGGCATGCAACGCCTCATCGAGGGCTTCGACGTCGCGGGGCAACGGGTACTCGTGGTCGAGGACACCAGCACCACCGGTGCGTCACCGTTGACCGCGGTCCGCGCGGTGCGTGAGAGTGGCGGCGAGGTGGTCGGGGTGGCGACCGTTGTCGACCGCGCCACCGGCGCCGCCGAGATCATCGAGGCCGAAGGGCTGCCCTACCGCAGCGTGCTCGGTCTGGCTGATCTCGGACTGGCCGATGGCTGACAGGCCCAGGCGTAGGGCACGATCGCCGCGCGGGCCGCGTCCCGTGGACCGCGGTCATGGTCTCATCGAGACTCACGAACTCACCGACCGGCACTGGGACGATGTCGTCGACGTGGTGTGTGCGGGTTCCGCGGTGGCGACCGCGGCGGCACTGGCGGCCGTCCGACTCGGTCTCCGGGTGCGCCGGGCGGCGCGCTCCGTGACCGTCGACGCCGACACCGCGGAGTACCTGGGTTCGGTCACCGATGACCTCGCAGATCCCTCACCCGAGGGTGTGGGGCCGGAGCTGCCGGTCCGCCAGGTCGACGGTCCGGCCGGCAATGGCGATCAGAACCCTTCTGGCGCAGTGACATTCGTCGGGGCGTCGTTGCGAAGTTGGGCGGCGAAGTGTATGGCCGCCCCCGGCGGGGTGTTGTCCACGTCGGTCGCCGACCCGCGGATCACCACGAGGTACACCGGGTTCGGGCGGGTGACCGAGGTGCTGCCGGTCTGTGAGGTCCGCGCCGGAGCGGACCTGCCGCCGTTCGCGGACTGGCTGACCGAGCGGGCGCACGACGACGATGCGCCCACGACGTCTGAGGACACCCTGGCGGGGCTGGTGTTCGACGACGGGCGGGTCACCGGCGCCGTCCTGAACACCCCGGGCGGGCGGCGCACGGTGCGCACCCGATACGGAGTTGTGCTGGCCCTCAACGACGGCGCCGACCTGACCTGGCCCAGCGCCGGTGTGCCCGACGGCGCATCAGTGGAGCTGGCGTTCGTGACCATGGCGGCCAGTCGGTTCGCCAGGCTGGAACTGCTGGTCAGCGGCGGCTGATCAACCCGAGACAGCGGCGCCCACCGTGAACGGCAGATCAATGCGGCCCTTCGCCAGCAGCGCCTCCATCGCGTCACCCTCGAGGGGCCGCGACAGCAGGTAACCCTGCGCTCGGTGGCACCGGTGGGCGGCCAGGATCTGCGCCGCGGACACGGTCTCGACCCCCTCGGCCACGACGCCGAGACCGAAGGCCTCCGCGAGCGCGATGATGGCCCGGACGATCGCCAGATCGCCGGCGTTGGAACCGAGATCACGCACAAAACTCTTGTCGATCTTGACGGTGTCGACGGGCAGCGACTTCAGGTGCGACAGCACGCTGTAGCCGGTGCCGAAGTCGTCGATGGCGATCTGCACTCCGACGGCCTTGAGTGCGGCGAGCGTGATGCGCGCGGTCTCGATGTCCTGCACCACGAGGCTCTCGGTGATCTCCAGGCACACCGAATCACCCGAGAGGTCGAACTCCCGCAGAATCTCCCCGACCGTGCTGGCGAACCCGTCGGCGACCAACTGCACGGGGGAGACGTTCACCCGTAGCACCGCATCGAGTCCCACGCCGTGCGCGCGCCAGCGACCGAACTCCGCGCACGCCGTGCGCATCACCCAGCGGCCGAGTTCGCCCGCCAGGTTGATCGATTCGGCCACCCCGATGAACGAATCCGGGAACAGCAGTCCCCGGGTCGGGTGCTGCCAGCGCACCAACGCCTCGGTGGCCAGCACATCGCCTGTGCGCACGTCGATCTCGGGCAGATAGTGCAGGACAAGGGCGCCACTTTCAATCACGCCCTGCAGGTGGAGTTCGATGTCGTTGCGGAAGGCTGTCCGCATGGACAGGTCCTCGGAGAACACCGCGATCTTGTTGCCGCCGGCGTCCTTGGCCTCGAGTACGGCCTGATCGGCCTTGCGCAGGACGTCCGACACCGAATCGACCCCCGGATGTCCCTGTGCCACACCCACACTGACGGTGCGGATGAGCATCTCCCCATCGATCGACACGCGTTCGCTCAGTGTGGACTGCAGACGCTGGCCCAGCTCTTCGGCGTCGGCGGTGTCCATCGAGGTGTTGGGGACCACGACGAACTCGTCGCCGCCGAGGCGCGCGATCAGGCAGTCGTCGGCGGTCTTGGCGCGCAGTCGCTCGGCGAACACCCGGATGAACCGGTCACCGGCGTTGTGACCGAGGTAGTCGTTGACGGCCTTGAGCCGGTCGAGGTCGAGGAACAGCACGGTCACCGGTCCCGTCTGGTCGGGACTCAACCGCTCCTCGAGGTGAGCCACCAGGGCGCGCCTGTTGTACACCCCCGTCAGGTCGTCGTGCTCGGCGAGGTAGCGCAACTGCTCCTCGGCCAGGATGCGCGCCTGCAGCTGGGCGAACAGTGACCCGATGGCCTCCAAGGCGTTGAGTTCGGCCTCGAGCCATTCGCGGTCGCCGAACTTGACGAAACCCAGCACTCCGGTGGTGAGGTCGCCCGAGACCAGCGGGGCAGCGGCCATCGAACTGTTCGGGACGCCGCCTCCCCCCTCGATGGTCTGCTGGTATTCGTCAGTGGCCGGTTCGGGTCGGAAGACGTGCGGTTTCTTGCTGTTCTCGGAGATCGCGAACACCGGGTCGGCGTCCGCGAAGTAGATCACCTGCAGCGGGTCCGGGTCGGGAACAAAGGGCCGCGGCGGCCATTCGGCGACCAGGATCGAGGCCCGGATCTCGTGGTCGTTGTGGCGCAGAAAGCTCACATCCACGTCGAAGTAGGCCACCAGATCGGCAAGGATGCGCTCGCTGACCTCGGCCGCGTTGGCGGCATCTGCCGCCATCAGCTGAGTGGCGACGGCCGTGACGACGAGGTCGAGACTTCGCGTCACAGCGTGTTGCCCCCTGAGTCGATTCGGTGCCTGTCATCCATTGTGTTGATTCCCAGAAGATCTCGCCAGTCTGCGCCGCCTGCTGCGCAGCGTGGTCGCCGGCGCATGCGAGAACCGCAGCAGCAGCGCCAGCCCGTCCTCGGGACCGGCGCCGAGGAGCGCACGGAACTCCTTCGACAGCAGCGCGAGATCGGAGCCGAAGGCGGGGGAGAGCGCGTGCAGCTCGTCGCCGGTGTGTGCGTGCAGGAACACCGGAGAGATGGGCTGCACAGCGAGACCGTGGCGGGCCGCCGCGATCCAGACCGCCTCGGTGGCGGCACCGCCACGGGCATAGTCGAGCAGCGTCCGCCCGTCGACCGACACCAGGCCCAGGGCCGAACTGGACCGCACCCGCTCGGCGACGTCGTCGCCCAGCGCGGATCCGGCCTCCCACTGCGCAAGGTGGTGCATCACGTCGGGTCTGCGCAGCACCTCCAGCACCGCGAGATCGCTCTCATCGAGGCCCAGGGTGAGCACATCGATGCCCGAGTGCGGATCCGGGTCTCCGGGCCAGCGCAGTTCGGCGATCATCTCTTCGTGCAGCACCGGCGTCAGGTACCGGATCCGATCGGTCGCGGCGAGGATCGCCGTGAGCGTCGCCGTCTCGTCGTCGGCGGTGACGAGCCGAAGCCGGCCACCCTCGCCGGCGGCGGCACGCTCCAGGGCCGCGCCGGTGTCCTCGTCGAGCGGTCTGCCGGATCCGCGGTGCCGGTTGGTCTCTCGGCCGAGCATCGTCTCGTACAGCGCCGCCAACGCGGGGTCGGTCTCGGCGCCCAACCGCAGGGTCGCGGTCAGTGGGCTGCCGTCGTCCCGTCCCCAGGTGACCGGACCCAGCACGTGATGCGCCGCAGCGGCGACGCGCGCGTTGAACATCGCCGCGCCCACCGCGACCGCGCTGCCGCGTGAGTCCACGTTGATGCTCGAGGCGTATTCCGGCGCGAGCCGCACGGTGACCGAATCCGGGCGCACCGCAATGTGCCACGGCTGGGCGTTGCCTCCCGACGGCGCCAGATTGGCGGCCTCGGCGATCAGGACGGCGACCTCGGACTCCGGCGGGCCGGAGCCCGTCGGCGCACCCTCGACCGGCGTGGGTTCCACGGTGGCAAGGGGATCCTCGAGGTTGTCGAGCGCGCCCGCCACGTCGATCCTGGTGCGGCCCGAGGGCAGGGGTTCGGCCAGACCGATCCGGCGCACGGCCTCGGCGATGGTGGTGGCGCCCAGTACGACATCCCCGGCCAGCTGGGGCCAGGTGGTCAGGGTGCGGCCGACCTCGACCATCGACGCCGCGGCGCGTGCGGAGGCGCGCGGGACGTCGAGGTGGCCGAGCATGTGTGGAATCTTGTCGCGGGCCGACATCCCGGCCAGCAGTTCCGAGTCGACGGCGCCCAGCAGCCCGTGCAGGATGGGGCGCCGCGGATCGAGGTCGAACCGCTCGATGTCGATCAGCCCGCGGTCGCTGGTCGCCATGACGACCGGAAGCCTCCGGCGTCGAGCCACCTCACGCACGACGGCCTTGATGTCGAGCGAATCACACTCTTCCACCACGATGTCGGCACCGTCGAGGAAGTCTTCGACGGTCGCCGCGGTGACGCCCAGAGGCTGCACGTCGACCGTGAGATAGGGATCGAGTTCGGCGATGCGTCGGGCCGTGACGACCGCCTTGTTGACCCCGAGATCCAGCACGGTGGCGGGAACCCGGTTCAGGTTGGACAGTTCCATCTCGTCGAAATCGGCCAGTCGCAGAACGCCGCACAGACCCTGGGCGGCCAGCGTGTGCGCGATGACGTGCCCGACGGACAGTCCGGCCACCGCCACCGTGAGCGTGCTCAGCCGGTCCTGCTCAGCGGAGGTGATCAGGTTGCGGTTGCGGTCGAGCCGCAATGCGCGAAATCCGCGTGGTCCCAGCACCGCAACGACGGTGCGCCGCCACGGGTAGTGCACCCAGCGGATCGGTTCGTCGAGCACTTCGGCGGGCACGGCCGGGCGCAGTTCCGCCAGCCCCGCTCGCTGTGCCGCGGTGCGATCGACGAACTCCACCGATGGGTCGGCCCGCAGTTCGGCCAGCCGTCGACTGTCCTGTGCCACATGCTCATCGAGCACAATCGGGCGCCACAGGACGACGTCGGACTCCGTCATCGGCGCCGCCGCACGCGTGCCCGCACCGGGCCGTCGGCGATCAGGGTGAAATGCACCGCGAGGGGGAACGTCTCGTCGGTTGACTCGATTTCGACCTCCCGAAGAAGTGTTGCCAACGCCAGTGTGGCCTCCATCATCGCGAAATGGTCGCCGATGCACGAGCGCGCTCCGCCGCCGAAGGGCAGGTACTGCCACCGGTCTCGCCCTGCCGATCGGCTGCTGCTGAACCGGCTGGGGTCGAATGCCAGTGGGTTGTCCCAGAGCGCGGGATCCCGTTGCACCGCCATACGACCGAACGCCAGCGTGGTGCCCGCGGGAACACGATACCCACCGACTTCGAGATCGCGCGTGGCGGTTCGGGTTCCGGTCGGAGCCGGCGGGCACAACCGCAGCGCCTCCTTGACGACCTGCGAGGTGTACTCGAGGGCGGGCAGGTCGGCGGAGGTGAGCTCGCGGTCGCCCAGCGCCGAGACCTCGGCGGCCACCTGGTCCTGGACGGCCAGGTGGCGGCCCAGCTGCCACAGCGCGTACGTGATCGTGGTCGCGACGGTGTCATGACCCGCGAAAAGGAAGATGATCAGCTCGTCGCGGATCTCGCGGTCGGTGAGGCCGCGGCCGGTGACCGGGTCGGTCGCCGCCAAGAGCGCCTGTACCAGCGGCGCGTCCCGTTCGGGGTCCGCGCGGCAGGCCTGCAGGATGTCGTCGGCCAACCGATGCAGTTCCGCGCTCGCCCGGCGGGCGCGGCGCCGTGCCGGGGTCGGCAGCCAGCCCGGAGCGCGCAGCGGTCGCAGGGCGCGCCGCACGGCGTGCGTCATCGCGACCTGCAGGGGCTCCTCGATGCGCTCGGCCTGATCGTCGAGGTCCAGCCCGAACACCGACTTGCCGAGTGTGCGCAGCGTCAGCGTGCGGCACTGTTGGCCGAGGTCGATCTCCGAGCCGTCCTCCCACTGACTGCCGACCGAGGACGCGGCGGCCGTCACGTGTCCGCACAGGGCCCCGATACGGGCCTTGGTGAACACCGGCTGGATGGTGCGACGCCGGGGCAGCCAGCGGTCGTGCGGCAGATCGACCAGATTCTCGCCGAGGACCGCACGCAGTTCGGCGAACACCGGCGACATCTTGTCGACGGTGCCGTCCCGCACCGTGAGCACGTCTCGGATCGCCTCAGGCGAGGTCGCCAGCACGATGGGCGGCATGAGCCAGCGCGGGCCCAACACGATTCTGGTCACCGGCCCGCCCGCGTCGCGGAGCAGTTCGGTGCCCGTGTGATACGACTTCACCGCCGCCAGCCGCTGACGGTAGGGCAGCGGGTTCAGCGGAGCCTCGGGCAGCCTCTCCACGGTGGGTGCGGCCACGGATGCGTCGCGGCGTGCGACGGGATCGCGGCGCGTTGTGACCGGCTGGGGCAGGATCGCGGTCATGCCAGGGCTCCCTCGCGGTTCGTCGCCTGCTGAAGCATCGCGGTCTCGCGAAGGATCTTCGCAAGCTGCTCAGGTTCGGCGTACTGCGTGAAAGTGCGGCGGTCCCACCACATCATCTTGGTGTTGTACCGCTCGTCGGGATACGGCGTCGGCGGGATGTGCGAGGCCACCACACCGCCCGAGGACCGCCAGCGGTCGAGGATGTACTCACCGGCAGTGGCCATGCAGAACTGGATGTCCATCATCGCCATGGCATGGAATCCAGACCGCGCGATGACCTTCGTCAGGCTGCGGGCCCGGTCGGGGTCATCGGCGACCCAGGCGGTCTTCATCTCGAGGATTCCGAACGGGGCGCGGTCGTCGATCATCTTGCGGACGGCGGCCAGTCCTGGCTGACCGTCCCACTCCACGACGGCGTGGGAGTCGTCGGCACCCCGCAGGGGTCCCTTGGCCCGGACACCCGAGACGATCCGGCCGGTGTCATCGATCGACACGAAGAACAGGACCGTGTCGGAACCATCTCGGATCTCGTCGATGTCGAGTGCGCATTCGACGCCGTGCTTGCGATAGCTGCGCTCGGCGCCGGCGAGGTACTCGTCCCATAATTCTGGTTCGTCTTGAGGTCGGGCGAGCAGCAGGGTGCACCCAGTGTCGGGGTCCCACCATTGAGTGCTGCCGTCAAGGCGAAGAACATGTGCGGGGAATTCGACTTGGCGAAGATTCACTTGTTTCCTGTCGTAGGGTCAGCCCCACACGAAGTTGTGTCGAGCTGACGGTTTCTTTGCGCGCCCCCCCAACGTGCTAATAAGCACTCCCAATTATCGCGCGATTCCTGGCATAAGCCGGACTATTACCGCTGATCAGGAGGTGAATACGGGGTATTCGCAGATGGTGCGTCTGCATATCGTTACCCAAAATTGACGCGAGCAATCGATCGCGGCAGTCGAATGTCGACCCGTGCCGCTGTTTGAGCAACCATTCAAGACCCCGTTAAAATTTGCGAAATCTGCATGAACGCGTAGATTTCGATCGGCACACTCTGCGTTCCGCCGTGTGGGACAACTGTCCCACACGCGAAGCGGTGGCGTGGCTCACACTTCCGGCGACCGTGGCGCCCTGGTCGCCGGTCGTGCCTGACGCGGTGCCCGACGGGACCGGACCGGCGGTGCGCCAGGCGGGAACCGCCCCCGTCTCGGTGTTTGCTGGGGCTGCATGCAGCCGACCTCTGGACGGGGTGCGTCTACAGTGCATCGGGAGTCCGCTGCGGAGCAGATGGACTGTGGACCACGAAAGTCGCTGGAGTCGCGAGTGCAAACCATACGGGAATTCCGGGGTCGCGTCGCGGCCAGACTGCGGGCGTCCGCACTGGGTATCGCGGTGGTCGTGCTGGTCCTGTCCGGATGCTCGGCCGACGACGGCGACACCGCGCAGACCTACGGCGCCGCGACCGCTCCGATGGGCGAATCTCAGACGGTCCTCGGATGGAACGTCTTGATGGCCAACCTGCGGTTCGCAGCCGACTACGTGCTCGTCGACGTCGATGCCGCTCCCGCCGATCCGAGCGCCCCCCGCGCCAAGCCGGAGGACCTCCGGTTCGGGCTCTACGGGGCGCTGCTGCACCCGATCGAGGCGACGGGCATCGGCAGTTGTCAGCGCGTACAGGGTTCGGATCTGTCCCCTCTGGTGCAGCAGGGTGACCGAGTGTCCGGCACGGTCTGCCTCGGCCCGATCCGGGACAGATCGCAGGTGCGCGGGGTCCATGTCTACTCGCCGCGGGACCGCATCCCCGCCACGGTGGTCGCGTATCCGGCGGCGTTCCCGGTCGGTCTGCCCGAGACCAACCCCGCCGACACCGGCCTCGTGCTGCGCACCACGAGCGCCGAGGCGTGGCGTGCCGACGGCGAACCCCTCACCCCGGCCGCACTCGGCGACCCGACGGCGTTCGAGGGCAATGGATACATGCTGCTCGGACTGCAGATCAGCGGCCTCGCGGAGCGTTACCGCGACGACTCGGCGCAGCGCGGTGGCCCGATGATGGTCGTGGTCGCGCCCACGCTGCCGCCGCCCGGGTTGAGCGCGGCGTGCTCGACCTACGGGGGTTCGGTGCTGCTGCTGCCGGACTCCTCGCTGGACTCCGTCCGCGTCGACGCATCGTTGTGCACACAGGGCGAGATCAACGCCGCGGTGCTCTACGCGACGGTCTCGGTCGTCGGAACCCATGCCGCGCTGTGGACTGCCGGCCCAGACGATCTCGCGCCCGAGACGGGCGCCCCGTGACCGCACCCGGGCCGACCGAATGGGGTACGGGCACCAACGGGGTCGGGCCCTGGGCCGACGAGCGCGGCACCCCGCTTCCCGACGACCCGCGGTACGACCCGGAGCTCCTGCGTGACGGTGACGCCCGCAACGTCGTCGACGCCTACCGGTACTGGACGCGGGAGGCGATCATCGCCGACATCGACTCCCGCAGGCATCGACTGCACATCGCGATCGAGAACTTCGGCAGCGACGCCAACATCGGCGGCGTGGTGCGCACCGCCAACGCGTTCGCCGTCGACACCGTGCACATCGTCGGCCGCCGCCGGTGGAACCGCCGAGGCGCCATGGTGACGGACCGCTATCAGCGGTTGCGGCATCACGACACCACCGTGGAGCTCCTCGACTTCGCGGCCGGCGCCGGGCTTTCGGTCGTGGCCGTCGACAACGTCGAGGGCGCCGTGCGACTCGAGGAGACCCGGTTGCCGCGGGACTGCCTGATGGTGTTCGGCCAGGAGGGACCGGGCATCTCGGCCGAGGCCGCACAGGGCGCCGCGATGATCGTCTCGATCGCGCAGTTCGGCTCGACCCGCAGCATCAACGCGTCGGTGGCCGCGGGGATCGCGATGCACACGTGGTTGACCCAATGGGGTGACCTCAGCCACGCCTGGTAAGGCAGGATGCCTTGCATGGATCGGGTATGGGCCAACCGGGCGGCCTCGGCCGAGGCTGCCGTCGCCAAGCGCCATCTCAAGAAGCTGTGGGGTCTGCCGGGAACTCAGCTGGGGGTGGTCGCGTGGCCGCCCACGGGCAGCGACAGACGATTCAAGACCTGGCACTACTGGTGGCAGGCGCATCTGCTGGACTGCCTCATAGACGCGCAGGTGCGCGACCCGAAGCCCGAGCGCGTCGACTCGATCCGACGGCAGATCCGGGGCCACCAGATCCGCAACAACGGACGGTGGGTCAACAGCTATTACGACGACATGGCCTGGCTGGGCCTCGCCCTGGAACGGGCGGGCCGGCATGTGGGCGTGGACAAGCACCGGGCACTGCAGCGTTTGACCGAGCAGTTCGTCTCGTCCTGGGTGCCGGAGGACGGCGGCGGCATCCCATGGCGCAAACAGGACCAGTTCTTCAACGCACCGGCCAACGGCCCGGCCGGGATCTTCCTGGCGCGTTATGGAGACCGGTTGCGGCGTGCGCAGCAGATGGCCGACTGGATCGACGAGACCCTGATCGACCCCGAGACGCATCTGGTCTTCGACGGGATCAAGGCGGGATCCCTGGTCCGGGCCCAGTACACCTACTGTCAGGGCGTGGTCGTCGGCTTGGAGACCGAACTCGCGGTGCGAACCGAGGACGAGCGGCACGGCCAGCGGGTGGCGCGCCTGGTGGCCGCGATCGCCGAGCATATGGCGCCCGACGGCGTGCTCAAGGGTGCCGGAGGTGGGGACGGCGGCCTCTTCTTCGGGATCACCGCGCGCTATCTCGCCCTGGCGGCCACCGAACTGCCTGGCGCCGACCAGGATTCGGAGACCGCGCGCGAGACCGCCCGCCGAATCGTGCTGGCCTCGGCGAGTTCGGCGTGGGATCACCGCCAGACCGTCGATGGCCTGCCGCTGTTCGGACCGTTCTGGGATCGCACCGCCGTGATCCCGTCCGCACCCGCGGCCGCGGCCGAGGAGGCGCAGTTCGTGCAGGGGGCTGTGAACTCCTCGTCGGCGCCCGAACGCGACCTGTCGGTGCAGTTGTCGGGTTGGATGCTGATGGAGGCGGCGCACGCGCTGGATCCCTCCGCGGAAGGTGGTGCCGATGAGTGAGCCGGGTGGGTGGGCTCCGGATGTCCACACGGTGGCCAGCGCCAACGTCACGCGCTTCATGGCGTGGCTGGAGGAGCAGGGCCACGGTGAGTACACCGACTACCCCTCGCTGTGGCAGGCCTCGGTCAGCGACGTCGCGTGGTTCTGGCACAGGATCTGGGAGTTCTTCGACGTACCGGCCGCCACCCCTCCGGCGAAGATCCTCAGCGGCACGACGATGCCTGGGGTGCAGTGGTTTTCGGGTGCCACGCTGAACTACGTGGATCAGGTCTTCCGGCACGCCGATCCGGAGCGGCCCGCGATGGTGGTCGCCGGCGAGGACGGCGCCGTCGAATGGTCGTGGGAGCGCCTGCGTTCGGAGACCGCCGCGTTCGCGGCCCATCTGCGAGAGGTCGGCGTGCAACCCGGCGACCGGGTCGTCGGCTACCTGCCCAACATCGGTGAGGCCGTGGTGGCCTTCCTGGCCGCCGCGAGCGTCGGAGCCACCTGGGCCGTGTGCAACCCCGACCTCGCGGTCGGCGGTGTCACCGCGCGCCTCGGCCAGCTCGAGCCGACCGTGCTGGTGGTCGCCGATGGCACGGTGTACGGCGGGAAGCGGCACGACAAGCGCGCGGAGATCGCCGAGATTCGCAGCGCCATGCCGACTCTGAAGTCCTGTGTGGTGGTGCCCAGGCTCGGCCTGCCGGTGGAGGACGCGACGACGTGGGCTGACGCGATCGCACAACCCGCCGACCTGGTGACCACGCCGGTCCCGTTCGATCACCCGCTGTGGGTGCTGTTCTCGTCGGGAACCACGGGCACACCCAAGGGCATAGTGCACGGCCATGGCGGCGTGGTTCTCGAACATCTGAAGTACCTGAGCCTGCACCTCGACCTCCGCCCCGAGGATCGTTTCTGCTGGTACTCGACCACCAGTTGGATGATGTGGAATTTCCTGGTCGGCGGCCTTCTCGTGGGATCGACCATCGTGCTGTACGACGGCAGTCCCACGTATCCGGACACCGCTGGAATGTGGAAGGTCGTGTCCGACCATCGTGTGACGGTGTTCGGTGCGGGGGCGGGCTATCTGCTGGCATGCGCCAAGGAGGGCCTGCACCCGGGTGTCCCGGACAAGGGCGGGTACGACCTGAGCGCACTGCGCTCGGTCGGATCCACGGGTTCGCCGTTGCCCGCGTCGGGCTTCCGGTGGGTGCAGGAGGGGGTCGGACGGCGGATCCCCGTGCAGTCCTGCAGTGGCGGAACCGATGTCGTGACGGCCTTCATCGGCGGTTCACCGCTGGTTCCGGTGGTGGCCGGCGAACTGTCGTGCCTGTCGCTCGGCGCGGCCGTCGAGGCATGGGAGGACGGCGGCGTCGCGGTGATCGATTCGGCGGGGGAGTTGGTGCTGACCAAGCCGATGCCGTCGATGCCGGTGTTCTTCTGGAACGACCCGGACGGTGAGCGCTACCGCTCGGCCTACTTCGACAAATACCCCGGCGTGTGGTGCCACGGTGACTGGCTCACCATCACCGATCGGGGATCGGTTGTCGTGCATGGCCGTTCGGATGCCACGCTCAACCGCGGTGGGATCCGCATGGGCAGCGCGGAGATCTACAACGCCGTCGAGGGGATGCCCGAGATCGGCGACTGTCTGGTGATCGGCGTGGAGAAGGACGACGGCGGGTACTGGATGCCGCTCTTCGTGGCCCTCGCCGACGGTGTGGACCTCGACGACGACCTGCGTGCGCGCATCACCGCGGCGATCCGGACCACGGCGTCACCGCGCCATGTCCCGGACGACATCCTGGTGGTGCGCGGAATCCCGCGGACCATGACCGGCAAGCGCCTCGAGATCCCGATCAAGCGGATCCTGCTGGGCGCCCAACCGGCCACCGTCGTCTCACCGACCTCGGTGGATCGCCCAGAGTTGTTGTCGGACTTCACTCAGTACGCGACGAAGTGACCGACGCGGCGACCGGCCAGTCCAGCCTCGGCGGCATGCCGAGACTGGCCCGGCTGTTGCCGAGCCGGCTCGGCCGTGACCCCACGGCCCCTCGCAGCGGTGAGAACACAGCGGCGGCGATGCTTCTGGTGTTCACTGTGCTCGCGATCGTCTGGGCGAACTCGCCGTGGGCCGACACCTACACGACGTTCT
The DNA here is from genome assembly GCF_001667265.1 of Mycobacterium sp. ACS4331. GTDB lineage: Bacteria > Actinomycetota > Actinomycetes > Mycobacteriales > Mycobacteriaceae > Mycobacterium. Next base: position 47,181 of record NZ_LZHW01000093.1, read on the forward strand.
GGAACACCGAGATCGGCGTGAACTTCGGCTCCCTGCACGCGGAGATGTCGGTCAAGCACTTCGTCAACGACGCGTTGATGGCGTTCTTCTTCTTCGTCGTCGGCCTCGAGGTGACCAGCCAGTTCACCATCGGCGAACTCACCGACCGGACCCGGGCCGTCGTACCGGTGCTGGCCGCGATCGCCGGACTCATCGTGCCCGCGGTGGTGTTCCTGCTGTTCAACTCCGGTGAGGACGCGCGGGCCTGGGGTGTCGTCATCTCCACCGACACGGCGTTCCTGGTGGGCGCGCTGGCCATCATCGGGCCGAAACACCCGGCCCGGCTGCGGACGTTCCTGCTCACCCTGGCCGTGGTCGACGACGTCGGCGCACTGTTGGTGATCGCACTGTTCTACTCCGACGAGCTGCGGCTGTGGCCGCTGGTGGTGGCGGGGCTGGTCCTGGTCGCGATCGCCCTGGTTCGCCTGCTGCCGGCGTGGCGCGGTCCCGCGTACTGCGTGCTGGCCTTCGTGCTGTGGTTGTCGCTGCTGCTCGGCGGCGTGCACCCGACGCTGGCCGGAGTCGGTGTGGCCCTGCTGATCCCGGTCTTTCGGCCGCAGCGCCGCCGCGTCGAGGAGGCCGTCGACGTCATCCGCTCGTTCCGGCAGTCACCGAACTCCGAGTACGCCAGGAACGCCGCGCGCACGCTGCGCGAGTCCATCTCTATCAACGAGCGCCTCCAGACGGGCTTCGGACCGTATGTGTCGTTCGTGGTGCTGCCGCTGTTCGCACTGGCCAACGCCGGTGTGCGCCTGGACCAGGCGACCATCGGCGCGGCGATGGGCTCGTCTCTGACGTGGGGCATCATCGCGGGTCTGGTCGTGGGCAAGCTGATCGGCATCACGGGTGCGACCGCGCTGGTGCGTGCTCTCGGCATCGGCCAGCTCGCACCGGGTCTGACACTGCGCCGCGTGGCCGGTGGTGCCGCCCTGTCGGGCATCGGGTTCACCATCTCGCTGTTCATCATCGACCTGGCGATCGCCGACCCGGTCAAACAGGACGAGGCCCGGGTCGGTGTGCTGGTGGCCTCGGCCGCGGCCTTCCTGCTGGGGTGGGTCATCCTGCGGGTCACCGACCGGATGAGTCCACCGGAAGCCGTGGGCGCCAAGCTTGTTCGCCCCGTCGATCCGAGCCGGGACCACATCCGAGGGAACCCGGACGCACCGCTGGTGCTGGTCGAGTACGGCGACTTCGAATGCCCGTTCTGCAGCCGTGCGACCGGATCCATCGACGAGGTGCGGGCACACTTCGGCGACGAGCTGCTGTACGTGTGGCGGCATCTGCCGCTGGCCGACCCGCATCCGCGCGCCATGGACGCCGCGCTTGCGAGTGAGGCCGCCGCGCTGCAGGGCAAGTTCTTCGAGATGAGTCGCACACTGTTCCGGTTCCAGGACTACCTGGAGTGGGAGCACCTCTATCGCTACGCCGACAGCATCGGCTGTGACATCCGCACGTTCGACGAGGATCTGCGGTCCCCGCGGGTGCGCCATCCCGTCGAGGACGACGTCCAGGACGCCGAGGTGATGGACCTGAACTCGGTGCCGACGTTCTTCGTCAACGGCCGGCGGCATCAGGGGCCGTGGGATGCCGCGAGCCTGATCCGTGCGCTGGAGGCCAGTCGCCAGTGACGCCGGGCGCGCAGCGGTTAGATTGGCATCGTGCGCGACGTGCTGAGCGACCTCCTAGCGGTCTGGCGCTCGGGCGGGACCGCGGGCGTCGGCACCGTGGTCAGAACGTTTCGGTCCGCACCGCGCCCCGCCGGCGCCGCCATGCTGGTGGCTCCCGATGGGACGGTCACGGGATCGGTGTCCGGCGGCTGCGTCGAGGGTGCGGTGTATGAGTTGGCCACCGAGGTGGCCACGGGCAGCGGGCCCGTCCTGCAGCGTTACGGCGTCAGCGACGACGACGCGTTCGCCGTCGGGCTGACCTGCGGCGGAATCCTCGACATCTTTGTGGAAGCCGTGTCGCAGCACAGCTTCCCGCAGTTCGAGCAGGTCGCCGCCGACATCGAAGCGCACGTTCCGGTTGCAGTGGCCACGGTGATCGCCCACCCCGACGCGAACCGGGTCGGGTGTCGGCTCATCGTCGGCCCGCATGACGTGGACGGCTCGCTGGGATCGGCGCGCGCCGACGCCGCACTGACCGACGACGCCCGTGGGCTGCTCGCGGCCGGGCGCAGCGAGGTGCTCACCTACGGCCCCGACGGGCAGCGCCGCGGCGAGGGCATGGAGGTGTTCGTGGCCAGTTATGCGCCGCGCCCGCGCATGCTGGTCTTCGGCGCGATCGACTTCGCCGCCGCCGTCGCGGCGCAGGGTTCCTTTCTGGGGTACCGAGTCTCGGTGTGCGATGCGCGCGCCGTCTTCGCCACGGCGGCACGGTTTCCCACCGCCGACGACGTGATCGTCGACTGGCCTCACCGCTATCTGGCCGCCGAGGTGGCCGCCGGTGCCGTCGACTCCCGGACCGTGATCTGCGTGCTCACCCACGATCCCAAATTCGACGTCCCCCTGCTCGAGGTCGCGCTGCGCCTGCCCGACGTGGCGTACGTGGGCGCGATGGGATCGCGCCGTACGCACGAGGATCGGGTGCAGCGCCTGCGCGAGGCCGGACTGACCGACGTCGAACTGTCTCGGCTGTGCAGTCCGATCGGCCTGGACCTCGGCGGACGGACGCCCGAGGAGACAGCGGTGTCGATCGCCGCGGAGATCATCGCGCGGCGCTGGGGCGGCGACGGCCGGTCGTTGGCCGAGACCGCGGGACGCATCCACCACGACGACACCTAGCATCTGTAGGTGTGACCGAACGCAGCCGCATCGATTTCCCCTCCCGCATCGGCGTCTGGTGGGCGTCGGACACCTGGCCCATGGCCGAGGCGCAGAAGGTGGCCCGTGACATCGAGGACCTGGGCTTCGGCTCGCTGTTCCTGCCCGAGACCGCAGGCAAGGAGTGCCTGACGCAGTCCGGCGCCTTCCTGGCGGCCACCGAGCGTCTGGTGGTCGGCACCGGCATCGCCAACATCCACGTGCGTCTGGCCTCGGCTGCTGAGGCGGGTGCTCGCACTCTGACCGCGCTGTATCCGGGCCGCTTCGTGCTGGGCCTGGGTGTCAGCCACGGCCCGCTCGTGGAACGCGCCCTCGGCGGCACCTACGACAAGCCGTTGGCGACCATGCGCACCTACCTGGAGCGGATGGCCGCGCTGCCCGAGCAGATCGAACCCGGAGTCGGACGTCCGCCGCGGCTGCTGGCCGCGCTGGGACCCAAGATGATCGAGCTGTCCGGAAGCCACGCCGACGGTGCGCATCCGTACCTGGTGACCCCCTCGCACACCGGCGTCACCCGAGAGATCCTCGGCACCGACAAGTGGGTGGTGTCCGAGCAGGCCGTCGCGATCGGCGGTGACGACGAGGACCAGCTGCGTCGCGCCCACCTCCACCTGGAGGTCTACAGCGGCCTGCCCAACTACCGGAACTCGTGGCTTCGGCAGGGTTTCGACGAGTCCGATCTGGTGCGCGGCGGATCGGAGCGACTGACCCGTGCCCTGGTGGGCATGGGCTCGGCCGAGCAGGCCGCCGAGGCGGTGACGGCGCACCTCGACGCCGGTGCCGACCACGTCGTCATCCAGGCGTTGGGCAACTCCCCGACGGATGACCCGCGGCCCGCACTGCGCGAGCTCGCGACGGTGCTGAAGCTCAGCTGAGTGTGCAGACCGGTCTACGCGGCCGGTTCGGTGCTGCCGTTCGGGGCGTTCTTCGCCGCGCGCCTGCGCTTGTACCACTCGATGAACATGGGTGCGACGGACACGAGGACGATCAGGATGAAGATCGGCTCGAGCAGCTTCTGGATGATCTCGAACTGGCCCAGCGAATAGCCCAGCAGCGTCAGGCCGACACCCCACACCACCGCGCCGACGATGTTGAAGATCGTGAACACGCCGTAGTTCATCCGCGCCGCGCCCGCGGTGATCGGGGCCAGCGTCCGCACGATCGGCACGAAGCGGGCGATCACGATCGCGAACGGCCCGCGCTGTTCGAAGAACGCGTGCGCCTCATCGAGGTACTTCTGCTTGAGGAAGCGGTTCTCGGGCTTGAACATCGCGGTGCCGACGTTGCGGCCGATCCAGTAGCCGACCTGACTGCCCGCCACGGCCGCGATCGGGATGAACACCAGCAGCTGCCACAGCTGGAAGTTCGCCTGCTCGGCGCCCTCAGTGGCCGCCGCGGCGGTGCCCGCCGCCAGCATTCCCGCGACGAACAGCAGCGAATCGCCGGGCAGCACCGGGAACAGCACACCCGACTCGATGAAGACCACCAGCAGCAGGCCGAGCAGCGCCCAGGTGCCGAAGTATCCGATCAGGTTGATCGGGTCCAGGAAATCCGGCATGAGCGCGAGGGTGGTGCTGGTCATGAGGCCCCAACATACCGGCGCCGCGATAAGTCTCGGTAAACGCGACGCCGCAGCCCTTCCGCGCGCCGTGCACCGGCGTTAGGTTCGACAGATGGCGACCCACACCGCAGTGCGCGTCGAATCTGCAGGTCAACCGCTGGCCCTGGTGCAGGTCGAGACCGAATCGCCGCCACCGGGCCACGTCCGGATCGCGGTGGCCGCATGCGGGGTCTGCGGCACTGACCACGGCATCGTCAACGGCGGTTTCCCCGGCCTGGTCTGGCCCGTGACGCCGGGGCATGAGATCGCGGGCACGCTTGCCGAGCTCGGGGACGGAGTCGAGGGCTTCGAGGTGGGGGACCGCGTCGCGGTGGGCTGGTTCGGCGGCAACTGCACTCGGTGCATCCCCTGCCGCCGGGGCCAGTTCATGCAGTGCGTGGACCTGCAGGTGCCCAGCCTCAACTACGCCGGCGGGTACGCCGAGTCGGTGATCACGCCGGCCACCGCACTGGCCCGGATCCCCGACGGGCTGTCCTTCACCGAAGCCGCGCCGATGGGCTGCGCGGGGGTCACCACGTTCAACGGCCTGCGCAACACACGCGCCAAGTCCGGCGATCTGGTGGCGATCCTCGGCATCGGAGGTCTGGGGCATCTGGGCGTGCAGTGGTCGCGGGCGATGGGGTTCGAGACCGTCGCGATCGCGCGGGGCGCGGGTAAGGCCGACGACGCGCGGGAACTGGGCGCGCACCACTACATCGACTCCACGTCCAGTGACGTGGCGGCCGAACTGCAGAAACTCGGCGGGGCCGTGGTGGTGCTCGCGACGGCGGCCAGTTCGGCGGCCATGGGTCAGACCGTGGGCGGTCTGGCTCCGCAGGGCGAGTTGGTCATCATCGGCGTCACACCCGAACCGCTGCCGATCAGCCCGTTGGACCTGATCGGTCCGGGCCTGTCGGTGTCGGGGCATCCCTCGGGCACGGCCCGCGACGTCGAGGAGACCATGGCGTTCGCGGTGCAGTCCGGGGTGCGGGCCGTGGTGCAGGAGCGCCCGCTGGCCGAGGCCGCCGAGGCGTACGCGGCGATGGATTCGGGTGCGGCGCGCTACCGCATGGTGCTCACGGTCTGAGCAGCCATGGACTCCGGTCGGTCATACAGAAAAGGTTCCTGCGATACTGCCAGGGACAACCGCTGCAGGCTTTAACGCTGAAGGAGAAAGTCCCCATGCCCATCGCCACGCCTGAGGTCTATGCCGAGATGCTGGGCCGCGCCAAGGAGCACTCGTTCGCGTTCCCGGCGATCAACTGCACGTCCTCGGAGACCATCAACGCGGCCATCAAGGGCTTCGCTGACGCCGGCAGCGACGGCATCATCCAGTTCTCCACCGGCGGGGCGGAATTCGGCTCCGGTCTGGGTGTCAAGGACATGGTGACGGGTGCGGTGGCACTGGCGGAGTTCGCCCATGTCATCGCCGCCAAGTACGACATCACCGTCGCGCTGCACACCGATCACTGCCCCAAGGACAAGCTGGACGGTTTCGTCCGCCCGCTGCTGGCCATCTCGGCCGAGCGTGTGGCCAAGGGGCAGAATCCGCTGTTCCAGTCGCACATGTGGGACGGCTCGGCGGTGCCGATCGACGAGAACCTGCAGATCGCCCAGGAACTGTTGAAGCTGTCGACCGAAGCCAAGATCATCCTGGAGATCGAGATCGGCGTGGTCGGTGGTGAAGAGGACGGCGTCGAGGCCGAGATCAACGAGAAGCTGTACACCAGCCCCGAGGACTTCGAGAAGACCATCGACGCCCTCGGCGCCGGCGAGAACGGCAAGTACCTGCTGGCCGCGACGTTCGGCAACGTGCACGGGGTGTACAAGCCGGGCAACGTGAAGCTCAAGCCGGAGATCCTGGCGCAGGGTCAGAAGGTCGCCGCCGCCAAGCTGGGTCTGGCCGACAGCGCCCAGCCGTTCGACTTCGTCTTCCACGGAGGTTCGGGCTCGCTGAAGTCCGAGATCGAGGATTCGCTGCGCTATGGCGTGGTGAAGATGAACGTCGACACCGACACGCAGTACGCCTTCACCCGCCCGGTGGCCGGACACATGTTCTCCAACTACGACGGTGTGCTCAAGGTTGACGGCGAGGTCGGCAACAAGAAGGTTTACGACCCGCGCAGCTACCTCAAGAAGGCCGAGGCCGGCATGACCGAGCGTGTCATCGAGGCCTGCAACGACCTGCACAGCGCGGGCCGTTCCGTCTCAGCGGGCTGACACCGACTCGAACGTGACGGATATGCACGGAAAACCGGACCGTGCCGGTGCATATCCGTCACCTTCCTGGGATATCGGCCGGGGCACACTTCGCTATCGTTGACCCGTGGCGAGCGGCTGCGGGAGTGTCCCCGACGACTCTCTCCCATGTCTTACGGCCCAGCGCTCGACGACTCGGCCAACAGCATCGGTGGCGTCCGGCTGATGCGGCTGCTGGCTCAGGAGTTCGGCGTCGAGTGATGCCGCGTTCGGCGCGAACTCAGTTGCCGGCGTCCTGGCAGATCTTCCACTGGTCGTCGCGGAACTGCAGGTCGAGGCTGCGGGTCGAGCGTGTGCTGGGGTCGGACTCCATGAACGTGGTGACGTTGGCCTCGGCGTGTTCGCCGTTGATCACGACCTGATCCACGCTGGCGATCACGGGGTACTGGCCCGCGTCGGCGACCCGGCGGTGGATCTCATCCCACTGCCTCTGGTCGTAGTTGTTGTAGCTCTCCGCCGTCTGCCCGCAGGTGATCCCGCGCAGCATGACCAGGTCGCCCTTCTCGATCGCGGTGTCGTACTTCATGATCGTGTCCTTGACCCGATCCTCCTGCGACACCCCGATCGAGGTGTTGCGGGTGAGCAGCACCGTGCCCAGCACCGCGACGGCCGCGAGGGCTGCGATCACCAGGATGAGCGCGAGCACCCAGCCCCAGCTGCGGCGGTTCCGCGGCGGCTTAGGGGCGCCGGGGCGCGGCGGGATCGCTTGCGGCGCAGCGATTTTTGGTGCGTGATCGGATCCCTGCGAGGTGTCGCCGAGGGCGGTGAAGACCTCGGTCTCGGGGTCCGGGGTGGTGTCGATCACCTGGGTCGAGCCCGCGTCCATCCCCGACGGTGCGGTGAACCGGCGCTCATCGGGGTCCACGGTGGGCAGCGGGTTTGCGTCGGTGTCGGGATCCTGCTGTGCGGAGATGATCTCGGTCTCGGCGTTCTCCGACTGCGCGTGCTCGCGCGCGGTGTCCGGATCAGAGGGCGCAGGCCCGTCCTGATCGGGCTCAGGTGGATTCGACATCGGTGCTGCGGTCCTCCACTTCGTGCGGCGGGCTGAGTAGTCCGAGCGCAAGCCTAGCGCCGCGACGATGCCGCCTCGCATCGACGGGCGTGGGGGTGGTGTGGCGGCTCGGGGGAGGAGCGGCAGAATGGTCGCCATGACGCGGATGGGTGATCTCCTGGGACCGGACCCGGTGCTGCTGCCTGGCGACAGCGAAGCCGAAGCCGAATTGGACGCCGGCGAGAAGCCCGCGATCGTGGCGGCGGCCCATCCGTCGGCCTCGGTCGCGTGGGCGACGCTGGCCGAGGAGGCTCTCGCGGACGACAAGGCCGTGACGGCCTACGCCTACGCCCGCACGGGGTACCACCGAGGTCTCGACCAGTTGCGGCGCAACGGCTGGAAGGGTTTCGGTCCGGTTCCGTATGCGCACGAGCCCAATCGCGGCTTCCTGCGCTGCGTCGCCGCGTTGGCCCGGGCCGCCGAGAACATCGGCGAGACCGAGGAGTACGCGCGCTGCCTCGACCTGCTCGACGACTGCGATCCGTCGGCGCGTGCCGAACTCGGGCTGAGCTGACGGGTCGGACTCAGCAGTCCTTCCCGGTGCCGCAGTCGTCGCCGACTCCGGGCGGTTCGACCTGCACGGTCGCGTGCTCGAGTCCGCGTGCGGCCAGGACGGCGCGGGCCTCGAGCAGCACCTGAGCCGAGTCGCCGCTGCTGGTCAGGTGGGCTGTGGCCATATCGCGGCCGGGCACCAGCGTCCACACGTGCAGGTCGTGCACATCGGTGACCCCGGGCACGGCCCGCAGCGCGGTCCGCAGTTCCTCGACGTCGATGTGGGTCGGTGAGGACTCCGAGAGGATCCGCAGCGCCGCACGCGCAAGGGCGATCGCGCGCGGGAGCACCCAGAGCGCGACCAGGACTGCGACGACGACGTCGGCGTAGGGCCATCCCGTCGTCACGGTGACGATGCCGGCGATCAGGACGCCGATGCTGCCGACGGTGTCGGCCACGACCTCCATGTAGGCGCCCTTGACGGCGAGGCTCTTCTCGGCGTGGGAGCGCAGCAGCACCACCACGAGCGCGTTGGCGACCAGACCCGCAAGGGCGACGACGATCATCGGAACGCCGGGCACCTCGGGTGCGTTGCCGAGGCGTTCGAAGGCCTCGAAGAGGATGAAGGCGGCCACGCCCAGCAGCAGTGCGGCGTTGGCGACGGCGGTGAACACCTCGGCGCGGTGCCATCCGTAGGTGCGGGCCGCCGAGGCCGAACCGTGCCGGGCCAGCAGCACCGCGGTCAGCCCCATGAACATCGCGACCAGGTCGGTGAGCATGTGGCCCGCGTCGGCGAGCAGCGCGATCGAATTGATCAGCAGTGCCGTGGTCAGTTCCAGCACGAAGAACGCCGCCAGAATCGCGGCGGCGATGACCATGCGGCTGACCCGAGAGTCAGTGTGGCTGTGATCGTGGCCGGCGCCCATACCGGCAATCTATGCGTATTGATGCATATATCGCAAGAGTCATAACCAGGCCGACCAGAACCGGGTGAGCTGGCTGCCCATCCAGGCGAACTGCTCGTTGACGCCGGACCACTCGAAGACCTCGCCGACGGCGCCGAAGAACAGCCGATTCAGCGGCGGGGCGATCAGCAGGACAACGACGATCAGGAAGCCCCACTGCTTGAACCCGTCGAGCGCGCGCTGGGTCTCGGGCTTCAGGTGCGGCTCCAGCGCGCCGTAGCCGTCGAGGCCGGGGACGGGCAGCAGGTTGAGCACCAGGGCCATCAGCTGCAGCAGGGCCAGGAACGCGACCCCGGCCCAGAACACCGCGTGGGCGGGATCGAAGAACAGCCGGACCGACACCAGGAGCAGGATCGCGAGCACGAGGTTGGCGAACGGGCCGGCCAGGCTCACCAGCGTCCGCTGCCGCGGCGTCATCCAGGATGTGCGGACATACACAGCTCCACCGGGCAGCCCGATGCCGCCGAGCGCGATGAACAGCAGCGGCAGTGCGATCGACAGTCCCGGGTGGGAGTACTTGAGCGGATTGAGCGTCAGGTAGCCGCGCGACTCGATGTCGTGATCGCCGAACCTCCACGCAGTGGCGGCGTGCCCGAACTCGTGCAGGCACAGCGAGACGACCCACCCGGCGATGACGAAGATGAACACCCCGGCATAGGCGAGCGCATTGACGGTGTCGGCCGCGAGCCAGGCCAGCACGCCGCCGAGTGCGGTGACGGCCAGGACGGCCAGAAAGATCGGGCTCGGACGCACCGACTGGCGAAGGGGACGTACGTTCACCCCCGCAAACTACTCGCGGGTGCGGCCCACCCGCAGCCAGCCCTGGGTGTGCCGGTAGAACGTCGACCGCCGAACCGGCCGTGGCATCGGCACACCGTCCCGGATGACCGTGGCGGCCGGGGTGCCGAGTTGGGCGGCCCGGCCGGTGACCCACTGCGGTCTGCGCAGCGGCCCCGGCGGCAGGACGGCGGCCCGCAGCCCCGGCATCACGTTGATGGGCTGGACCCGCAGCGCTGGGGCGTGGCCGTCGAACAACACCGTGTCGTCGACGATGGCCTCGCCCTCGATCGCCTCGGCGCCGTCGGCGGGCAGCCAGCGCGCCTCGCTGACCAGCACGGTCCCCGTCTCGTCGCGAATGAGCGGGACGCGCTGCGCGGACCCGGTCAGGGCCTGTCGGGCACCCCGGCGCCGCGTCACATGGGCCACCTCGACATCGAGCCGCTCAGTGCGCAGCAGTCGCGTCAGGACCGTCGACAGGTCGGCCGAGGAGCCCAGCACCACCACCCGGCGCGCCTGCTCGGTCACGGCGTCGATGTCGTCCGAACCCGTCACGCGGACGGTCGGCAACGTCCGCAGCGGCCGGGGCACGCGGCGGTCTCCGAAGAGCAACACAACGGTCAAGGCGGCTCCTGACAGTTCACTGGGATATGGTGGGTCACCGGCTGGACCTGAATGATCAGGCCAAATGAGCAGGAGACTATGCCATGCCGGCAATCGTCCTCATCGGCGCCCAATGGGGTGACGAGGGCAAAGGTAAAGCCACCGATCTTCTCGGTGGACGTGTGCAGTGGGTGGTGCGGTACCAGGGCGGCAACAATGCCGGTCACACCGTGGTGCTTCCCACCGGCGAGAACTTCGCGCTGCACCTCATCCCCTCCGGGATCCTGACGCCGGGGGTCACCAACGTGATCGGCAACGGCGTCGTCGTCGACCCCGGTGTGCTGTTGACGGAGCTGTCCGGGCTCGAGGAGCGCGGAGTCGACACCAGCAGACTCCTCATCTCGGCCGACGCGCATCTGCTGATGCCCTACCACGTGGCGATCGACAAGGTCGTCGAGCGCTACGCGGGCAACAAGAAGATCGGCACGACGGGTCGCGGGATCGGTCCGTGCTACCAGGACAAGATCGCCCGAATCGGCATCCGCGTCGCCGACGTGCTCGACGAGGGGCTGCTGGCCGACAAGATCGGCGCGGCGCTGGAGTTCAAGAACCAGGTGCTGGTCAAGATCTACAACCGCAAGGCGCTGGAGCCCGACGAGGTGCTGACCAACCTGCTCGAGCAGGCCGCGGGCTTCAAGCATCGGATCGCCGACGCGCGCCTGCTGCTCAACGAAGCCCTGGAGAACGGCGAGACGGTCCTGCTCGAGGGCTCGCAGGGCACGTTGCTCGACGTCGACCACGGCACCTACCCCTTCGTGACGTCGTCGAACCCGACGGCCGGCGGCGCCGCGGTGGGCTCGGGCATCGGACCCACCCGCATCACGACGGTGCTGGGCATACTCAAGGCCTACACGACGCGCGTCGGGTCCGGGCCGTTCCCGACCGAGCTGTTCGACGAGCACGGCGAGTACCTCGCCAAGACCGGCGGGGAGATCGGCGTGACGACGGGCCGCCGCCGGCGCTGCGGGTGGTTCGACGCGGTGATCGCGCGCTACGCGACGCGGGTCAACGGCATCACCGACTACTTCCTGACCAAACTCGACGTCCTGTCGTCGCTGGAGACGGTGCCGATCTGCGTGGGTTACCGCGTCGACGGCAAGCGCACCGACGAGATGCCGATGACTCAGGCCGACATTGCCCGCGCCGAGCCCATCTACGAGGAGATGCCGGGCTGGTGGGAGGACATCTCGGCCGCCCGCGAGTTCGACGATCTGCCCGCCAAGGCGCGGGACTACGTGCTGCGCCTCGAGGAACTCGCCGGAGCGCACGTCTCCTGTGTCGGCGTGGGGCCGGGCCGGGATCAGACCATCGTGCGCCGCGACATCCTGGCGGCTCGGTAGTGAGTCACGACTACGGTCTGGATCCGCGCAGGGCGGATCCAGAGTACGACCGGCATGGCGGGTTTCCGGTCTTCGAGGCCGCCGAGCCGGGTCCGGGGTTCGGCCGGTTCGTGACGGCGATGCGCCGCCTGCAGGATCTGGCGGTCTCAGCCAACCCGTCGGCGGACACCTGGACCGACGCGGCCGACCGCGTCGAGGCACTGGTGTCTGAACTCGCGCCGTTCGAGGCCGCCGAAGGCGTCGGGCCGGCCAACCGCGTGCCCGACCTGCCGGGCGCGGGCAGCCTGCTCGCACCGCCGTGGGTGGTGGACAAGTTCGAACCCGACGAGGTGCGGCTGCGCGTGACGTTCAGCCGATACCACGTGGGCGGCAACTACGCGGTGCACGGCGGTGTGCTGCCAATGCTGTTCGACTCGCTGTTCGGCATGGTCATCCACGCCGCGGGCCGGCCGATCAGCCGCACCGGTTTCCTGCACGTCGACTACCGCCGGGTCACCCCGATCGACGTCGAGTTGCATGCCCGCGGCTGGATCCGAGAAGCGCAGGGGCGCAAGGCTTTCGTCAACGCCGAACTGCGCAACTCCGACGACGAACTGTTGGCCGAGGCCCACGGCCTGATGATCCGGCTGCTGGCCGGACAGCCCTAGTTTCACCCCGCCGCCGCCGCGGTCTGCGCTTGAATGTCCCGGTGAAACCGAACAGACTGCGCCGCCTGTCCACTCCGCGCGCCGCCGGCCTGGCCGGCGTGCTGTTCGCGGTGCTGTTCGGTGCCGCCCTGGTGCTGATCCGCACGGCCGTGCCGGAGGGGGCGGAGGCGGACTCGCCGTGGCTCGACGGCGCCACCACCCATCTGAAGTGGGCGTCGGTGCTGATGCCGTTCGCCGGCATCGCGTTCCTGTGGTTCATCGGTGTGGTGCGCGACGGGTTGGGCGGGTACGAGGATCGGTTCTTCGCCACGGTGTTGTTCGGCAGCGGCCTGCTGTTTCTCGCGATGATGTTCGCCACCTCGGCGGTCGGCGCCGCGCTGATCGCCACGCGCGCGGTGTCGGTCGACCCCGCCGTGCACGCCGAGTTGGCGGCGTTCGGAAGGGTTCTGCTGCTGACGTTCTCCAAGACCTACGGACTGCGGATGGGCGCGGTGTTCATGATCTCGTTGGCGACCATCTGGCTCAAGACGGGTCTGATGCCGCGCTGGCTCATCATCGGGACGTACGTTGCCGCGCTGGTGCTGCTGCTCGCCAGTGACCTCAGCATGTGGACCGTGCTGGCGTTCCCGGCCTGGGTTCTGGTGGTCGGCGTGCTGGCGCTGAGCCGTGCCGGGGTGATCGACATGCACTTCGGTGAGGACAGGCGCCACGACGCCGTGTGACGTGCGGCCGCGCGCCCCCGGAGAACGCGAGACGTGAACCTCTGCGCACCGATACGGCGTGTCATCGCCGACGTTTACGTGTCGCCGTCGCTGGCGCCGCGTGGCGGGGTGCGCGCTCGGCCGACTGGTCGGCACGGTCGGCTTGGCCGGTGTCGTCGGCATCGAATCGGGCCGGCCACCACACCCGCGGCCCGATCAGCGTGAACAGTGCGGGGATCACGACCGTGCGCACCAGGAACGTGTCCAGCAGGATCCCGAGGCCCACGATGATGCCCACCTGGGTGAGCACGATCAGGGGCAGCACGCCGAGAACGCAGAACACCGCGGCCAGCACGATGCCCGCGCTGGTGATGACGGCGCCGGTGGCGGAGACCGCACGCACGATCCCGGTGCGGGTGCCGTAGGTCGTGGTCTCCTCCCGCGCCCGCGTCACCAGGAAGATCGTGTAGTCCACGCCGAGGGCCACCAGGAACAGGAACGCATAGAGCGGCGTGCTGGTGTCGAGTGCGGGAAAACCGAAGACGTGCAGGCTGACCCAGCCGCCGAGCCCCAGCGCGGCGACCGAGGACAGCACCGTCACGCCGACCAGCAGCACGGGAGCCAGCACCGAGCGCAGCAGCACGACCAGCACGACGAGCACCACGGCCAGGATCGCGGGGATGATGATCACCTGATCCCGGCTCGCCGAGTCGCGCACGTCGAGCGCCGTCGCGTCGGCGCCGCCGACCAGGGAGTCGGGATCGGCCTCGTGCACCGCGGAGCGCAGGGCGGTGATCGTGTCGAAGGCCTCGTCGCTGGCCGGGTCGGCGTCGATGATCACCGACCACTTCGTCAGCCCGTCGTGCTCACCGCTCGGGGCGCCCGACACCACACCGCTGGTGCCGTCGATGGCCCGCTGGATCGCCGCGGCGGCCTCGGTGGAGCCGACGACGTTGGTCGGGTCGGTCATGCCCGACGGGAAGTGTTCGGAGAGCACTTCGAAACCGGTGACCGACTCGGCCTTGACCCGGAACTGCTCGACCTGCGTCAGGCCGGTGTTCACTCCGAGCAGGCCCGAGGCCAGCACGAGCAGGGCGGCGATCGAGGCCGTCAGCACGACCGCCGGACGTTTGGCCACGCCGGAGGCGATGCGATGCCAGACCCCGGTCTCGACGGTGTCCTCGGTGCTTTCGCGGTCCGGATTGGGGATGAACGGCCAGAAGAGCCGCGTGCCGAACACCGCCAGCAGCGGCGGCAGCACGAAGATCGCGAACACCGCCGCGATCACCAGGCCGGTCGCGGCCTGCAGACCCAGGCTGCGCGTGCTCGGTGCCGCACCGAACAGCAGCGTCAGCAGGGCCAGCACGACGGTGGCATTGCTGGCGACGATCGCCGGGCCCGCGGTGCGCACCGCGGTCGCCAGGGCCGCCCGGTGCTCACGGGTGTGGCGCAGTTCCTCGCGGTAACGCGAGATCAGCAGCAGTGCGTAGTTGGTGCCCGCACCGAACACCAGCACGCTCGTGATGCCCGCGGTCGAACCGTCGGCGATGAGGCCGGCCGCGGTCGTGACGCGTTCGCCGGCCACCGCGCCCACGCGGTCGGCGATCGCGACCACCAGAAGGGGGACAAGCCACAGGATCGGTGACCGGTAGGTGAGGATCAGCAGCAGCGCGACCACCGAGGCCGTGACGGCCAGCAGCGTGAAGTTGGCGCCGGAGAAGGCGTTGGCGATGTCGGCGCCGAACGCCGGCCCGCCCGTGAGCTGGGTCTGCAGCGCCGCGGGCAGACCGTCGGCGGCGGCCTCGCGCATCGAGGTCACGGTGTCGGTGAGGGCGAATCCGGACAGCTTGGAGTCCACGGGCACGGCCGACAGCGCGGCCTTGCCGTCCTCGGACAACGCGGGCGGGGAGCCCTTGATCCGCTGACCCGCGGCTTCGGCGGCGGCACGGTCTTCGGGCGTCAGCGGCGCGCCGTCGGTGCGCGTGACGACCAGGATCGCCGGCGCCCTGTCGCCGCCGGGGAACTCCTTGATCAGTGCCGCGGCCCGTGCGGACTCGGCGGTGTCGGGCAGCGCGACGGGCGACTGCGATGCCGAGTCCGAACTGCCGGCGAGTCCCATCAGGGCGCCCGAGGCCAGGATGACCAGCAGTGCGATCAGCCAGGATCGACGTGATGTGACGGCATGCGCAAGACGACTCCAACTCACGGAGCCCAAGATACCCAGATAGTTCAGTTGCTTAAACATTGTGTGATCTGGCTACTCTGTGCCGGTGTCGCCACGGGACGATCTTGAGCGTCTGATCGCTGCGGATGTGCGGTCGCTGACGGCCGAGTCCGAACGGATCGGGCGTGTCTTCGCAGCGCGGAACGAGCTCGGCAGCAACGACTTCCGCGCCCTGGTGGACATCATGGTGGCCCACGACGCGGGGACCCCGCTGACCGCGGGGGAACTGCGGGATCGACTCGGTCTGTCCGGTGCGGCCATCACCTATCTGGTGGAGCGGATGATCGCCTCCGGCCACCTCACCCGGGAGGTCGATCCGGACGACCGGCGCAAGGTGATCCTGCGCTACGCCGACCACGGCGTGGAGGTGGCGCGCAGTTTCTTCACACCCCTGTCGGTCCACCACCACCGTGCGCTGGCGGACCTGCCCGACACCGACCTGGAGGCCGCGCACCGGGTCTTCGAGGCGATCGTCGCGGCCATGCAGTCCTTCTCCGAGGACCTGCACGATCGGCCGGTCACCGATTGAGCGTGGCCTCCTGCAGGTCCAGATCCCGCATCAGCGTGCGCAGCACCTCGTCATCGATGTGGTCGGCGTCGCGTTCGGCGACGAACGTCTCGCGTTCGGCGGCCAGCATGTCCAACCGGAGGCGGCGGAAGGCCGCCGACGGTGCCGGGCCCAGTTCCTCCTCCCCGCGGCCGAGGCGCTCCTCCCAGGCCTCGTTGCGTCGCCGCCGGTTCCACTCGCGCAGCACCTTCGCCGCCCTCTCGTAGGAGTCCATGGGCTTTCCCGCGGCGCGAGCCCTGGCGAGCCTGTCCTCGAGGCGCCGGTCGGCGGCTTCGGCAGCGCGGGTGCGCACGGCGACGATGGCCAGTGCGTCCGAATGCGCCTCCTCGTCGCCGCTGACGCCGAGACGCCGGATCAGCCACGGCAGCGTCAAGCCGTGCAGCAGCAGAGTGCCCACGACCACGACGAACGTCAGGAAGATCACGTATGGGCGTCCCGGGAAGGGGGCGCCCGACAACGTCGTCAACGGAACGCCGAAGGCTGCGGCCAACGACACCACACCGCGCATCCCGGCCCAGGCGACCACCAGAGTTCCTGCGGCGGTGGGTTTCTCGCGACGTGGATGCGGCACCAGGTAGGTGAAGCCGAACACCCAGGCGATCCGCACCCCCAACACCGTCAGGGTCACCGCGGCCGACGACAGGACCAGGGTCGCGGCCGGGATGCCCTCCATCGCACGCACCACCTGAGGCAGTTGCAGGCCGATCAGCAGGAACGCGAACGACTCCAGCAGCAACTGCACCGCGCGCCAGACCGCGTCGTCCTGCAGGCGAGTGGCGTAGCCGGCCTCGGTGGAGCGGTGCCCCAGAATCAGGGCCGCGACCACCACGGCCAGCACGCCCGAACCGTTGACCTCCTCGGCGATCAGGTAGATGACGAACGGCGCCAGCAGACCGATGGCGCTCTCGGCCACCGAATCGTCGAGCCAACTGCGGATCTGCACGATCACCTTGCCGATCACGAAGCCCACCAGCACTCCGCCGGCCACGGCCCACGCGAAGACCCCGAGCGCGTGCTGCACGCTCTCGGCCATGCCGATCGCCAGTCCGAGCGTCACCTTGTACGCCGTGAGCGCGGTCGCATCGTTGAGCAGGCTCTCGCCGCCGAGCAGCGTCATGGTGCGCCGTGACAGTCCCAGTCGGCGGCCGATCGCCGTGGCCGACACCGCGTCCGGCGGGGCCACGATGGCGCCGAGGACCAGCGCGGCGGCCAGCGTGAGTTCCGGGACGGTGCGGTAGGCGACGAAGCCCACCGCGAACGTCGTCGCCAGCGGGAGCCCCACGGCGAGCGCGCTGATCGGGGCGAAGTTGCGCCGCAGGCTGACATACGAGCTCTCCAGGCCCGCCGACCAGAGCAGTGGCGGCAGAACCACGAACAGCACCAGTTCCGGGTCCAGTTCGACGTCCGGCACCGCCGGTATCAACCCCACGGCAAGCCCCGCGACCACCAGGATCAGTGGCGAGGACACGTTGTAGCGTCGCGAGATCGCCGACAGCAGCACCGCTCCCAACAGGACCGCCAACAGTTCGGCAGACATCGAGACAAACCTCCGCTCCGGGCGCGCGCCCCTATTGTGGAAACCATGCGCAGCACCCCCCTCCGCAGCATTCACCATCTCGCGGACCGGGGCGCCCCATGAGGTTGACCCGCCGGTCCTCGGCCCCCGTGGACGACGGCGCCACCGGCTGTTCCCACCTGCGGGCCGCGCGAGGCATCACCGAGCCCGTGCCCGGTCCGCACGTGTGCCAGGAGTGTGCGGCCGACGGTGTCACAACCTGGGCCCACCTGCGGATGTGCCTGGAGTGCGGGCACATCGGCTGCTGTGATTCCAGCCCCGGTCAGCACGCCACGGCCCACTTCCGGGACACCGGCCACGCCGTCATGCGCTCGATCGAACCCGGTGAGGACTGGCGCTGGTGCTATGTCGACTCGGAGTTGCAGCAGTGACCGGCACACCGGGGGCCCGGGCGCCCCGCGTGCTGCTCCTCGGTGCCGACGAACTGGGCCGTGAGGTGGTGGCCGGCTTCACCCGGCTCGGTGCCCACGTCATCGCGGTCGACGGGCATGCCGACGCGCCGGCCCTGCAGGTCGCCGACGAGTCCGCGGTGGTCGCGCTCACCGAGCCGGGCGCACTGACCGCGGCCATCGAGCGGTTCCGACCCGACTGCGTGGTGTCGGCCACCGACGCGGTCGCCGCGGACGCGCTCGCGACCGCTGAGACCGGACCGGCGACGGTGGTGCCCAGTGCGCGCCGCGCGCGGCTGAGCCTGGACCGGGAGGGGATGCGCCGACTCGCCGCCGACGACCTGGGGCTGCCGACCGCGCCGTTCTGGTTCGCGGGGTCGGTCGAGGAACTGCAGAGCGTCGCGCTGCATGCGGGCTATCCGATGGTCGTCAAACCGCTGATCGCGGTGCCCGGCGCGGGGCAGTCGGTGCTGCTGCGCGACGACGACGTCGCACCGGCCTGGGAGGCCGCGGTGTCGGCGGGCGGGCGGTTCGCGCACCGGCGCGTGCTGGCCGAATCGGTCGTCGAGATCGACCACGAGGTGACCCTGCTGGCGGTGCGCAGCGCTGATGCCGGCGCACCCCAGTTCTGCGAACCCATCGGGCACCGGCACGTCGACGGTGTCCTGGAGTGCTGGCAGCCCCAGCAGTTGACACCGGTGGCCTTGGATTCGGCCCGGTCGATCGCCGCACGTATCGTCAACGCGTTCGGTGGAAGGGGTGTGTTCGGAGTGGAACTGCTGGTCCGCGGCGACGAGGTGTACTTCTCGGATGTCACCGCGCTGCCGCACGACAGCGCGCTGGTCACGGCGCGCACGCAACGGCTGTCGGTGTTCGACCTGCAGGCGCGGGCCGCCCTGGGGCTGCCCGTCGACACCATCATGATCTCGCCGGGTGCGGCCGAGGTGACCTACCAACCGCCCGCGGGCGCTGAGCTGGCCCCGCGCCTCGACGCGGCGCTGCGAACCCCGGAGAGCGACGTGCTGGTGTTCCCATCATCGACCGCGACGGCGGGCGGGACGCGGACCCGGTTCGGGGTCGCACTCGCCACGGCTCCGGACGTCCAGAAGGCTCGGGAACGGGCCCGGCAGGTCTCGGCGGCACTTCGCGGGGAGGAGTCGTGATCGGCCGCAAGCCCGACTCCAGCGGAACCAGCGCCGCGCCGTTCCTGGCCGCGCTCGCGATCATTGTGCTCGCCGTGATCGGAATCGGCGTCGTCACGCTGTTCCGCGGCGGCGAGGACAGCAGTCGGGAGTCCGTCGTGCGGGCCGCGATCGCGCACAACGACGCGCTGCAGCGACTCGACTACGCCGCCTTTCGCGCCACCACGTGCCCCGAGCAGCAGGGCACAGAGGCCACCGTGCTCGACGAGCAGCGCGCCTCGGTGGCCGCCCGAGGTGCACGCTACGTCGATGACGTGCTCGGGATCTCGGTCGACGGGGACACCGCGACGGCCACCGTCGTCTATCACTTCAAGAACTCCGAAGACGACAAGATCGAGACCAAGTCGGAGTTCGTCAACACCGACGGCACCTGGCGGCTGTGCACGCCGGGGCCTCGCTGACCCTCCCCGCGGGGAGCGCGTGACGCGGGTCGCATGAGGGCGGTCTCGCTGTCAGCCGCCGGAGTCGGTGTGGAAAACTCCTCCGGGTGAGTTATGCAGGCGATATCACCCCTGAAGAGGCGTGGCAGATACTCAGCGACAACCCCGATGCGGTGCTCGTCGACTGTCGTACCGATGCCGAGTGGAAGTTCGTCGGGGTGCCTGACGTGTCCAGCCTCGGCCGCGATGCCCTGTTCATCGAGTGGAGCCGCACCGACGGAACTCGCAACGACGGATTCGTCGACGACCTCGTGGCCGCCGGGGTCCAGCCCGGTGAGCGTCCGGTGATCTTCCTGTGCCGGTCGGGCAACCGCTCGATCGGCGCCGCCGAGGCCGCGACCGCGGCCGGAATCGCGCCGTCCTACAACGTCCTCGACGGCTTCGAGGGCAACCTCGACGACCAGGGTCATCGCGGCGGCACCGGATGGCGCGCCGTGGGCCTGCCCTGGGTGCAGTCATGAGCGAGGTGCCCTCCGTCCGCATCCCCGCTCCGCTGCCCGACGGTGTCAGCCAGGCCACGATCGGGGTGCGTGGCGGCCTGCTGCGCTCGAACTTCGAGGAGACCGCCGAGGCGCTCTACCTGAACTCCGGGTACGTCTACGCCAGCGCGGCCGACGCCGAGAGGGCGTTCACCGGCGAGATCGACCGGTACGTGTACTCGCGCTACGGCAACCCGACCATCACGATGTTCGAGGAGCGGCTCCGCCTGATCGAGGACGCGCCGGCGGCGTTCGCGACCGCCACCGGCATGGCCGCGGTGTTCACCGCACTCGGCGCGCTGCTGTCCGCCGGGGACCGTCTGGTCGCGGCCCGCAGCCTGTTCGGGTCCTGCTTCGTGGTCTGCAACGAGATCCTGCCGCGGTGGGGAGTCGAGACCGTGTTCGTCGATGGCGATGACCTCGAGCAGTGGGAGGCCGCGCTCAGCACGCCGACGCAGGCCGTGTTCTTCGAGACCCCGTCCAATCCGATGCAGTCGCTGGTCGACATCGCCGCCGTCAGCGAACTTGCGCACGCCGCAGGTGCGAAGGTGGTGCTGGACAACGTCTTTGCCACCCCGCTGCTGCAGCAGGGGATGCCGTTGGGTGCCGACGTCGTCGTGTACTCGGGCACCAAGCACATCGACGGCCAGGGGCGCGTCCTGGGCGGGGCGATCCTGGGTGACAAGGAGTACATCGACGGGCCGGTGCAGACACTGATGCGGCACACCGGTCCCGCGATCAGTGCGTTCAATGCCTGGACGCTGCTCAAAGGGCTTGAGACGCTTGCCCTCCGGGTCAACCACAGCACCGCCTCGGCGCTGCGCATCGCGCAGTTCCTGGAGGGTCACCCCGGCGTGCGCTGGGTCCGGTACCCGTTCCTCGAGTCGCATCCGCAGCACGAACTGGCCAAGAGGCAGATGTCCGGCGGCGGCACCGTCGTCACGTTCGAACTCGACGCCCCCGCCGACGGCGGCAAACAGCGTGCCTTCGAGGTGCTCGACAAGCTGCGGTTGATCGACATCTCCAACAACCTCGGTGACGCCAAATCCCTCATCACCCACCCGGCCACCACGACGCATCGCGCGATGGGCCCGGAGGGCCGCGCCGCGATCGGTCTGGGCGACGGCGTGGTGCGCATTTCCATCGGCCTGGAGGGCACCGAGGATCTGCTGGCCGACCTCGATCAGGCGCTGTCCTGACCACGAATGGTCGTTAGCCCCAACTGAAAGGCCAGACGGGGTTATAGTCGGCCCGTGATCAGCGGGGAGGCGCTGACCGGGCGGGACAGTGAACTGGCGACGCTTCGTCGGGCGCTGAGTGGGGTCGGCAACTACGCGGGCGTGGTGATCGCCGGGGCCGCAGGCGTCGGCAAGACCAGGCTTGCGCGTGAACTGCTGACTCAGGCCGCCGCGGCCGGCACACGGACGAATTGGGTGGTCGGCACGGCATCGGCGCGGCCGATTCCGCTCGGTGCCTTCATGGCAGCGCTCGGAGACACCATCAACGAGCCGAGTCCCAGCGTGCGCCGCGTGATCAATTCTCTTGTCTCCCAGCAACGTCAGGGTCGCATCACGATCGGCGTCGACGATGCGCACCTGCTCGACGGATTCTCCGCTCACGTGGTGCACCAGTTGGCCCAGACGCGCGAGGCCCGGCTGGTGGTCACGGTCCGCACGGGGGCCGGGGAGCCCGACGCTGTGCGCGCGCTGTGGAAGGACGGCCTGCTCGCGCGTCTGGATCTGGAGCCGCTGTCGGCGGAGTCGACACGGGCCATGGTCGAGGCCGTGCTCGAGGGTCCGGTGGATGCCCGCAGTGCCCAACGGTTTTGGCGGCTCACCGGCGGCAATGCGCTGTTTCTGCAGCAGCTGTTGAAGGACCAGGTGGCCGCGGGCCGGGTCCGCCGGGTGGCGGGGGTCTGGATCTGGGACGGTGACGTCGCGGTCTCGCAGAACATGACGGATCTGGTGGGCACTCAACTGGACCGGCTGTCACCGGAGTTGGCCACGGTGGTCGACGCGCTGTCGCAGTGCGAGCCGTTGCGCGTCGACGTCCTGGCGGACCTCGTCGGCCGTGCGCCCCTGGAGGCCGCCGAGCAGATGCGTCTGATCACCGTCGATCGCAGCAACGATCAGTTGTCAGTGCGGTTGGCCCACCCACTGTTCGGAGAACTGCGCCGGGCCGCGGTGGGGGAGATGCACCTGTCCAAGGTGCGCGGCACACTGGCCCAGCGGCTTGCGGGTCACACCGATGGGGATCCGCAGGTCACCGTCCGGCGCGCGCTGCTGACGCTGGAGTCCGACCTGCCGCCGGATCCGCCGCTGTACACCGATGCGGCCCGGCACACCATGAGGCTGTTGGACCTCGAACTCGCCGAGAGATTCGCCAAGGCCGCCGCGGATGCGGGGTCCGAGGACGCCGCCGAGGTCATGGCGGTCAACCGCTTTCTGGCCGGCGACGGCGACAGTGCCGAGGAGTTCCTGCGAGAGCTGTCGGAACGCGACGACGGCGACCGTCACCGCTGGACCACGCTGCGCGCCGCGAACCTGATCTGGATGCTCGGGCGTCCGCGCGAGGCGGAGCGACTGTTGGCCGCACTCGCCGGGCCCGACGAGACCGAGGACCAGCGAGCCGCCCGGTACTCGGTCGAGGCGTGCGTGGATGCGGTGTTCGCCCGGTGCGCGGAGGCCGAGCGCAAGGCACGCGAGGCACTGGA
This sequence comes from Mycobacterium sp. ACS4331, assembly GCF_001667265.1. Lineage (GTDB taxonomy): Bacteria > Actinomycetota > Actinomycetes > Mycobacteriales > Mycobacteriaceae > Mycobacterium. Next base: position 70,128 of record NZ_LZHW01000093.1, read on the forward strand.
CTCGGGTGCGCTGTCCGACCAGAACGCCATGCTCGCGGCGGTGGCGCTGGTCATGGCGGCGGGTGCGCTCGGGCACGCCGAGGACATCGGGGTGGTGACGCGGGCCGCGCAGGAGCGGGCGGCCAAGTCGTACGAGAGCTCGCACATGCGGTTCTGGTTCGCCGGGGTGTATGCGAGGGCGTGCCGGTTGACGGGTCGGATCGAGGAGTGCCGGCGCGCGGCGGACACGCTGTCCGCGCTGGCGCAGGACATGCCGAGCCTGGCCTACGCGAATCTGGTGTTCATGGCCGGGGTCGCCGACCTGATGAGCGGTGACGTGGGGTCAGCGGTCAAGAAACTGCACGAGGCGCTGGCCGGGGTTGAGAAGCACGGGGTCACGACCGGTCTGCGGCCCGCCTGCGTCTTCGCCCTGGCCGAGGCGCACGCGAAACTGGGTGAGGCCGAGGCGGCCGCGGAGATGGTGGCCGAGGCACGCCAGAGCGTGCGACCCGACGCCCTGTTCATGCAGACGGGGTTGGCGCTTGCGACGGGATGGGCGCTGGCGGCGGCCGGATCGCTGCAGGAGGCCATCGACACCGTGCTGGTCGAGGCCGCGGTCGCGAGGGACCGGGGCCAGCTCACCCACGAGCTGGCGTGCCTGCAGGCCGCGGTGCAGTGGGGCGTGCGGGACGGCCTCGACGTGGTTGCACAGCGGGCTGCCGAGTTGTCGGCGCAGCTGCGGCTGCCCCTGGCGGATGCGGTCGCGCTGCACGCCAAGGCCCTGCTGGCGCGCGACGGCGAGGGGCTGCTGGCGGCGTCGACGGCCTACCAGAAGGTGGGTGACCGCGCGACGGCCGCCGACACCGCGGCCCAGGCCGCGGTGGCGTTCACGGGCGCGCAGTCGCGCAGCCGGGGCCTGTTCGCCGCCTCGGTCGCGGCGCAGATGGCCAGTGAGTGCGGCGGTCTGTGCACTCCCGCGACCCGCAGCCCGGCCACGCCGACGCCGTTGACGGGCCGTCAGCGAGAGGTGGCGGAGTTGGTGGCCGCCGGGTTGGCCAACAAGGAGATCGCCGACAAGCTGGTGACGTCGGTGCGCACCGTCGAGGGCCACATTCTTCGCGCCTGCCAGCGCGTGGGTGCCACATCGCGGGCCGAACTCGCCCGGATCATGCGGGCGGGGCCCGGTTAGGGCCGGGTCAGTTGTCGGGCTTCTCCTGCACGCCGGTGGCGTTCTGGGCGCGCTGTTCGTAGGCCGCCCTGGCCGAGGTGTCGAAGTTCAGGAACACGGTGTCGTTGCCCAGCTTGTGCGACAGCCAGCGCCTGCCGCGGGCCGGGAGCAGTTGCGTCAGGGCGCCGACGGCCCGCAGCGGCCCCGGCACGGACAGATGGGTGATCGACGGTTTGTCGAGCACCTTGGCGACACCCGCCGCGATGTCCTCGGGTTGTACGGGCTTCTGCGCGCCGCTGGCGTCGGTGCCCGAGATCAGCTCGGTGTTGGTGAACGTCGGGAGGACGACGCTGACCTTGACGCCCTGCGGGGCGAACTCGTCGGCGAGCGCGGTGGACAGGCCCACGACCGCGAACTTCGTGCCCGCATAGACGGCCTGGCCCGGGACCGCGACCATGCCCGCCATCGAGGCGATGTTGACGATGTGCCCGCTGCGGCGCTTGACCATCTCCGGCAGCACCAGCCGGCACCCGGTGAGCACACCGCAGAAGTTGACCTCGACCGATGTGCGGATGGCCTGATCGGTCTGCTCCAGGAACGGGCCGACCGGCATCACGCCCGCGTTGTTGATCAGCACGTCGATGTGGCCCGCGCCGTCGGTGCGTGCCTTGTCCAGGAACACCGCGAACGACTCGGGGTCCGTCACGTCCACGGGGTAACCCGTGGCCTGGCCCAGGCGGACCAGCTCGCCGACGGCCTGATCGAGGACAGCCACGTCGCGGTCGCCGATCACCACGCGCGCACCGCGGGCCAGCAGGGCCTTCGCGGTCGCGTAACCGATGCCGCGGGCAGCCCCCGTGATCGCGATGGTCTTACCCCTGATGTTGTCCATGAGCCGGACTTTACACGTGTCAAGTTTTTCCCGACAAGGGCGAATTTGGGCTCGCGGTGAGCAGAACCGGGCGCAGGAATGCATTTCGCGGCGCCACGTTGGACCCTGGTGTGGTGATCGGTACCGCGGACGCCGCAGCGTCCCCGAGCGGTCAGCTGCATGTCGCTGTGGCCCTGGACGGCTACGGCTGGCACCGGCTGGCGTGGCGCAGCGCGCTGCGAGACGACCCCGGCGCGCCGTCGGCGCTGTCCGGGGACCATTGGGCCGCGCTGGCGGTGACGGCCGAGCGGGGACTGCTCGACTTCGTCACCGTCGATGACACGTTGACGCCGCAACCCGGCCGACGCGCCCACATCAGCCCGGGTCGGCTCGCGGGCCGGGGTGACGCGGTGCTGGCCGCGGCGCGCATGGCCGCCGCCACCGAGCACATCGGGGTGATTCCGGTGGCCACCGTGACGCACACCGTGCCGCAGCGGGTCGCCCGCGCCATCGCCACGCTGGATGCCCTGTCGGCCGGCCGGGCCGGCTGGCAGGTGCGGGTCAGCACGTCGGCGCATGAGGCCGCGCTGTTCGGCCGTGGCGGGCCCGGGGCCCCGGACGCGCTGTTCGACGACGCAGTCGACTCCCTGGAGGTCGCGCGGCGCTGTTGGGCGGACGCGGACCCATCGCCACCGCAGGGCCAGCCGGTGATCGCGGCGTTGGCGCATGCCACCCGTGTCTATGAGTTCGCTTCTGCGGCAGCGGATCTGGTTTTCATCACGCCCGGCGACGACGACGAGCTGCAGGCGCTGCTGGCCGAGGTGGCAGCGCTGGGGGATCTCAGGGTGTATGCCGACGCGGTCGTCACCTTCGGTGGTGACACCGCATTCGGTTCGGATGCAGTCATTCTCGACGACGGTCCCGAGGAGATTGCCGAACTGATCGTGCGCTGGCACGACATCGGCGTGCACGGTGTCCGGTTGCGCCCTGCGGTGCAGCACCGGGATCTGCCCGTCATCGTCGACCGCGTGGTGCCGCTGCTGCAGCGCACCGGCCGGTTCCGCTCCGCGTACGCCGACGGCGAGACGCTGCGCACCCGTCTGGGGCTTCGCTGTCCCGCCGACCGAAATGTGGCCACCCCATGAGTGATTCGATCGACGTCCCGCTGTCCGTGCTCGATCTCGCGCCGATCAGCGCGGGCAGCGACGCCTACACCGCACTGCGCAACGCCGTCGACCTCGCCCAGCACGCCGAGCGGTGGGGCTACCGACGGTACTGGCTGGCCGAACACCACTTCGTCGCTGTCGCGAGCTCCCAGCCCGCGGTGCTGGCCGGGCAGATCCTCGCCGCCACCAACCGCATTCGCGTCGGGGCGGCCGCCGTGCAGCTGGGTTTCACGACCGCGATCGCGGCGTTGGAGAGCTTCGGCATCCTGGCCGCGCTGCATCCGGACCGCATCGACTTCGGGATCGGCAGATCCGGCCAGCGGCGCACCGAGGCGCAGCGTGAACGTCCGCGCGCGCCCCGGCCGCCCCGGGTGTGGCAGGAGGTCGACGGCGTCGTGATCCCGCCGCCGTTCGATCTCCGTGCGGTGATGTCCAGTGCCCGGATGAAGGCCGCGACGAGCGTGCTGACGGCCCCTGGGGCGACCGCACCCGACTTCGCCGATCAGGTCGCCGACATCCTGGACATGATCGAGGGCAGCTTCGCCGTCGACGGTGTCGACGTGCATGCGGTCCCGGGTGAGGGGAGTGGTCTGACGCCCTGGATCTTCGGCAGCAGCAAGGGGCAGAGCGCGCAGGTCGCCGGGGCGCGCGGGCTCCCGTTCGTGGCCAGCTACCACATCACGCCCGCCACCGCGCTCGATGCCGTCGAGGCCTACCGTGCCGCGTTTCAGCCGTCGGCGGCGCTCGCCGAACCGTATGTGGTGATCTCTGCGGACGTCGTGGTGGCCGACGACGAGTCGACCGCGCGCCGCCTGGCCGCCAGCTACGGCGCCTGGGTGTATTCGATTCGGGCGCAGGGAGGTGCCGTGCCCTATCCCGACCCGCGCGACTGCCCGCCGCTGACCGAGGAACAGGCCGCCGTCGTCAAGGACCGCACCGCAACCCAGTTCGTGGGCGATCCGGATCAGGTGGCACAGCGCTTGAGCGCGCTGCAGAAGCTCAGCGGCGCCGACGAACTGGTGATCACCTCGGTCACCCACGGCCACGCCGACCGGCTCCGCAGCCACGAACTGCTCGCGCAGCGGTGGGGACTGTGACCTCAGACGGGCTCGGCCACAGGCGGATTCATCTGGCCGCCGTGGTCTCGGGTACGCCCGGTGAGGTGGTGTCGCAGGCCCGCACCGCAGAGCGGGGCTGCTTCGACTTCGTCATGCTGCGTGAGGGTGGGCCCGACCCGCTGACGATGTTGGCGGCGGTCTCCGGTGCGACCGAGCACATCGGTCTGGTCGCCGCGGTGGACGCCGAATCCGCTGAGCCCTTCGAAGTGTCACGGCAGCTGGCAACATTGGATCACCTCAGCGCCGGTCGGGCCGGCTGGATCCTCGCCGGCGGGGAGGGCTCGGCCCGCACCCGCGAGTTCGTCGAACTGGTGGCTCAGTTCTGGGACTCCTGGAACGCCGGTGCGGTGCTCGCCGACGTCGACTCCGGCAGCTACAGCGACCCGGCCCGGATCCGGCCCGTTGACTTCGCCGGTGACCACTTCCTCGCGCACGGCCTGGCGACCCTGCCCGCAGGTCCCGGTGGGCATCCGGTTCTGGTGTCGGACAGTGATTTTCGACCTGTATCAGAACTCAGTGGGACGCCCGATCGCATCGCCGACGAGATGGTCGCGGGTGTGCACTCACACGCGTGCGACGGCTTCATGGTGCCCGCCGACGGTCTGTCCGAGTTCGTCGACTCCGTGGTGCCGGTGCTGCAGGCACGCGGTGTCCTCCGTACCGGCTATGCCGGAGCGACGCTGCGTGAACACCTTGGGCTCACCGATGTCTAGGGGTGGCCCGGTCCGCGAGTTCCCGGATGGGGCCGTGCCACAGATCGCCGTGCCCGGGGATCAACACCTCGGTCTCGAGCAGGGCCAGCGCCCCGAGGCTGCGCACACATCCGGCCTCGTCGTGGTTGAACACGCGGTGCAGCAGTTGGGGCCCGCGCCGCGTCGAGGTCGGATGCCCCGTCACCAGGGCGTCACCGGACACCAGCACGCCGTCGACCAGGAACGAGCAGTGTCCCCCGGTGTGACCGGGGGTGGGGATCGCGACCGGACGACCCGGCAGCGTCCTCGCGACGTCCTCGGAGAACGGTTGTGTGGACGGGATTCCGGCGTGGTTGAACGCGCCTTTGCGGGCGATGTCGTATGACCACTTCAGCCATCTCGGCTGCCACGCGTGCCTGGCCACGCCCGCCGGCGACGCCTGCTCGAGGTACTCCCGTTTGGCGTGACCGACTTCGTCGGCGTGGCAGTACACCGGTGTGCGGTGTTCGGCGGCGAACCAGATCGCGGTGCCGAAATGGTCGATGTGGGCGTGCGTCAGGAGAATTGCCATGACGTCCTCGGGAGCGCACCCCAGCTCACGCAGCGACGCCAGCACCTGCGGGCGGTCGCCGGGGAACCCGGTGTCGATCAGGATGACGCCCTCGGAACCGATCACCAACGTCCAGTTCACCAGCGGCGTCTGCGCGAGGTGGACCGAGTCGGTGACCTGGATCAGCTCGACGCGCGCGGCGGTCATGGGCCGAAGTCTAGTGGCGTGCCGTCCGGAAGAGGATGAGGAGTAGAAAGGACATCGTGGCTGAACTCAAACTGGGATATAAGGCTTCGGCGGAGCAGTTTGCGCCGCGCGAACTCGTCGAACTTGCGGTGGCCGCCGAAGAGCACGGGATGGACAGTGCCACGGTCAGCGACCACTTCCAACCGTGGCGCCACGAGGGTGGCCACGCACCGTTCTCCTTGGCCTGGATGACCGCGGTCGGCGAGCGCACTCAGAACCTGCAGTTGGGCACGTCGGTGCTGACCCCGACGTTCCGCTACAACCCGGCCGTCATCGCCCAGGCCTTCGCCACCATGGCGTGCCTGTATCCGGGCCGGATCTTCTTGGGCGTCGGCACGGGTGAGGCGCTCAACGAGATCGCCACGGGCTATATCGGGGAGTGGCCGGAGTTCAAGGAGCGCTTCGCGCGACTGCGCGAGTCGGTGAAGCTGATGCGCGAACTCTGGCTGGGTGACCGGGTCGACTTCGACGGCGAGTACTACCACCTCAAGGGCGCCTCGATCTACGACGTGCCCGAAGGTGGCGTGCCGGTGTACATCGCCGCGGGCGGACCCGTGGTGGCCAAGTACGCGGGCCGCGCCGGTGACGGATTCATCTGCACGTCGGGCAAGGGCGAGGAGCTGTACAAGGACAAGCTCATCCCGGCCGTCAAGGAGGGCGCCGAGGCCGCTGGCCGCAGCGCCGACGACATCGACCGGATGATCGAGATCAAGATCTCCTACGACACCGACCCGGACCTGGCGCTGGAGAACACCCGGTTCTGGGCCCCGCTGTCGCTGACCGCCGAGCAGAAGCACTCGATCGACGACCCGATCGAGATGGAGAAGGCCGCCGACGCGCTGCCGATCGAGCAGGTGGCCAAGCGCTGGATCGTCGCCTCGGACCCGGATGAGGCCGTGGCCAAGGTCAAACAGTACGTGGACTGGGGGCTCAACCACCTGGTCTTCCACGCCCCGGGCCACGACCAGCGGCGGTTCCTGGAGCTGTTCCAGCGCGATCTCGAACCGCGGCTGCGCAAGCTGGGCTGACCCAGCGGCCTCTCGGGAGCGCTCGGGTGAGAGGAGCGGGGCCTAGATGGCGAGTTCGACGCGGCCGTCGGTGCCGCGGCGCTCGCGGTGGGCGGGCGTGATCTCGGCGCTCGACATCGTGCCGCTCGACATCGTGGCGGTCAGCCGGACCCGGTCGGCCCGGAACAGGTCATAGGCGTACTCGAACGGCCGGCCGCGGGCGTCGCGCGCGACCCTGGTGATCGCGAGCAGCGGCCTGCGCTGGGAGATCTCGAGCCACAGCGCCTCCCGCGGGCTTGCGCTGACCACCTCGATGGTCTCGGTGGTGCTGGCCGGCACCAGGCCGTAGCGGATCCGCAGCAGCTCATAGATCGAGCCGCCGAGCGGCTGCTCCAGCAGGTCGTGCACCTGGTCTGCGACAAAGCACCCCTGGTCCACCGACAGCGGCACCCCGTCGGCATACCGGAGCCGCCGGATGGTGAACACCTCGGCGTCGTCGTCGATTTCGAGTGCGGCCGCCTCGGCGGGCGTGGCGGGCCTGCGGTCCGTCGCAAGCACTCGGGTGGCACTGGTGTGCCCACCGGAATGAAGCCGCGCGGGCAGGCCCGCGAGTTCGGCCGCGTTGCGTTCGACGACGTCGGCGCGCACGAATGTGCCCCCGCCGCGTCCGGTCCGCCGTTCGAGGACCCCGGCCTGGCTCAGCGGCAGCAGAGCGCTGCGCAGCGTAGCGCGGGACACCGCGAACGACTCGGCCATCTCACGTTCGGTGCCCAAGCGCGATCCGGGCCGCAGATCCCCACGCGCCAGCATGGACAGGATCCGTCGCCGGACATCCTCGGCGACGGGTCCGCCGGCGGACTCCTCCATGGCGTGCCGACCTTCCCTACGGGGCCACCGCGTCCGGGGACTCGGGCAGCACCTGCCCGCCGTCCACGGCGATGGACTGTCCGGTGATGTAGCTGGCCTCGCGGCTGGCCAGGAAGGCTGCGAGGTGGCCGATGTCCTCCGGTGTGCCCAGCGCGCCGGCGGGGATGCTGCGGGTCATGCCCGCGATGTAGTCCGGTCCCATCTCCGCCAGGCCCTCGGTCATGATGTTGCCGGGCAGGATCGCGTTGACCGTGATGCCGTGCGGTGCCAGTTCGATCGCGGCGGTGCGCATGAAGCCCAGCTGTGCGGACTTGGACGCGCCGTAGTGCGACCAGCCGGGAAAACCGGTGATGGGCCCCGTGATCGAGGACGTCAGGATCACGCGCCCGGAACCCGAGGCGATCAGCGCGTCGAGGCAGGCCTGCACGGCGTAGAAGGTGCCCTTGACGTTCACGCCGAGCACCTCCTCCAACTGCTCGGGGGTCATCGTGGACAACTTCGCATCGGGGAAGATGCCGGCGTTGGCGCACAGCACGTCGATGCCTCCGAAAGCGTCGGTGACGGCTTCGGCCAGCGCGGTGCACGAGTCGCGGTCGGAGACGTCGGCCCGCACCGTGATGACCTTGCCGGAGCCCAGGCCGTCCAAGTCGCCGGCACACGCGTCGAGGTGGTCCTGTGAGCGCGCCGACACCGCGACATTGGCACCGGCCCTGGCGAACACCGTCGCGATTCCCCGGCCGATGCCCCTGCTGCCCCCGGTGATCAGCACCGACCGGCCCTCAAGGTCGAACATGGATTCTCCTATCTGGTCGCGGGCTGACCGGCGCGAGTGATGGCTTCGGTCAACCAATCCGGGTCTTCGAGGTAGCGCTGGGCCAATGCCGCGGTGCCCGTGGCGAATTCGGGTCCCACGGCGATGGCCGCGTCGGCGTCGTGATGTGAGGCCGTCCACGCGGTGAGGTGGATTCGGCGCAGCATCACGAACGTCGGGATCATCGCCAGGTCTGCGGCGGGGAGGGGCCTTCGGGCCAGGTACCCCGAGAGCCAGTCGGAGATGATCCGTTCCGCGGCCGGGGTGTCCTCGATCCACGACACCACCGCGCCCAGGTCGGCCAGATGCCAGGACCATCCGCAGTCATCGAAGTCGATCACGGTGATGCCGTTGTCGGGCGCAGCCGGATCGACCATCAGATTCGCCAGGCGCAGATCGGCGTGGACCAGGCCGAAGCGGTCCGGGCGCATCCCGAATTCCGCGAGCCTGCCTGTGATTTCGGCGACAGCGCGTTCGATCACCGCACGATCTGAAGCGGTCAGCGACGGTGCCGCCCGCCAGTCGCCCCAGCGGGCGTGCGGGCCGATGATGGCGTCCAGGTCCCAGCGGAACCTCGTGAAGTGTGCCGGTGCGGTCCAGGACTGCACGTGGTCGTGCATGATCGCCGTCAGCTCTCCGAGTGCGTCGAATCCGACCACGTCGGGATTCTCTTCGGCCGTGCACCCCGGGACGAAGCTCACCGCGTCGACGTACAGGGTCCGGCCGTCCACGTGGGCCGTCGTCACCGGTTCACCGCGCAGGTTCGGCACCAGTTCCGGTGTGCGGACACTCGTCTGCGTCCGCAACGCGGCCATCCAGTCCAACTCGGATCGGATCTCTTCGAGGCTGTGGTAGCCGGGGCGATGCACCCGGAGCACCACCGGTGCGTCGTCACCCCCCACGTCGCCCACGAGGTATGTCGCGTTCTCCGAGAGGCTGAGCAGTCGCAGCGGCGTGTCCGGGGCGCGTCCATAGGCGCCCAGGGCCGCCCGAGCGAAACGCTCGTGGTCTTCGGGCAGTCCAGGCATAGGGGAGATTCTGGCCCATAAGACGGCGACGAGCAGACCAAAAAACGCGATTTAACATCGCTGTTTCACAGCGGACACATGGCGCAACACGCGCTGCGCTGACAGCATTCTCACAGCTTATTTTTGGAGTTGACCAGCGTTCATCTCGCCAGTAGCTTCTGTCGTCATCGCGCGACAGAGTCGTCACCGATCACTTCTGCACCGCCCCGGAACAGCCTGCTACCCCGGGGCTTCGGCAATACCAGACCAATTACGGACCTGGTGTTAAGCACTTTCAGACGGGACCACCATGAGCGAAACCATCGATTCGTCCTCGGCCGGATCCTCCGGATCCAGCACATCCGTACAGCGGCTCAAACCCAACGCCGTCGGCCTGATCGGCGTGCTCTTCATGGCCGTGGCCACAGCCGCGCCGATCACCGCGATGGTCGGAAACGTGCCGATCGCAGTCGGTTTCGGAAACGGCGCGTACGCACCCGCGGGTTACTTCGTCGCCACGATCGTCCTGACCCTGTTCGCCATCGGTTACGCGGCGATGAGTAAGCACATCACCGCGACCGGTGCGTTCTACGGCTACATCTCGCACGGTCTGGGCCGAATCGTCGGTCTGGGCGCGGGATTCCTGACCGCACTGGCCTACATGGTGTTCGAGGCGTCGCTGATCGGGATCTTCTCCTTCTTCGGCAACGACCTGTTCAAGTCCTTCTTCGGGGTCGACGTGCCGTGGATCGTCTTCGCGGTCGTGATGCTCGCGGTGAACGCGGTGCTGACCTACTTCGACATCAACCTCGCGGCCAAGGTGCTCGGTGTCTTCCTGATCACCGAGATCATCATGCTCGCACTGATGGCGGGTTCGGTGGTGTTCACCGGCGGCGGTCCAGAGGGCTGGTCGCTGGGATCGCTCAACCCGATCAACGGGTTCACGAGCCTGTCCGGTGAGGTCGCCGGAGTCGACGGCAGCATGATCACGGTCGCGGGATCCGCCGGCGTCGGCCTGTTCTTCGCCTTCTGGTCGTGGGTGGGATTCGAGTCGTCGGCCATGTACGGCGAGGAGTCCCGCAACCCGAAGAAGATCATCCCGATCGCGGTGATCAGTTCGGTGGTGGGAATCGGCGTGTTCTACGTCCTGGTGTCATGGCTGGCGATCGTCGGCACGGGTCCCGAGAAGTCCGTCGCCCTGGCGCAGGACGCCTCGACCGCCGGTGACATCTTCTTCACCCCGGTGCACGAGCACTTCGGCGTGTGGGCCGTCGACATGTTCAAGATCCTGCTGATGACCGGATCGTTCGCGTGCGGCATGGCGTTCCACAATTGTGCGGCGCGTTACCTGTACGCCCTTGGCCGGGAGAACGTCATCCCGGGCATGCGCCGCACCATCGGGACCACCCACCCCGTCCACGGCTCGCCCCACATCGCCGGGTTCGTCCAGACCGGATTCGCCACGGCCGTGGTGCTGTTCTTCGATGTCACCGGGCGCGACCCGTACACGGGTCTGTACGGACTGATGGCCCTGCTCGGCACGACGGCCATCATGATCGTCCAGGCGCTCGCGGCCTTCTCGGTCATCTCGTACTTCCACGTGCACAAGAACCATCCGGACACCGCGCACTGGTTCAAGACCTTCCTGGCACCGCTTCTGGGCGGGCTCGGCATGGCGTACGTGATCTACCTCCTGACCAAGAACGCCTCCTTCGCGGCCGGCTCTGCCGCGAGCGACTGGATCTTCAGCTCCATCCCGATCGTGGTCGGTGGTGTGGGCGTGGCGGGTATCGTGTGGGCCATCTACCTCAAATACAAAGATCCGCAGCGTTATTCGGATCTGGGTCGGACCGTGCTGGAGGAGGCGCACGAACGGTGACCTCACAGTCGCACGCGCACGCCCCGGCGCCGGGGTTCTCCAACATCATGGACTCCAACAGCTACCGCGGCGGTCAGAGTCTCGACCCCGACGCCGCGGCTCTGATCTCCTCGCGGGAGCGCGTGCTGGGCCCGGCGTACCGGCTGTTCTACGAACGGCCGGTACACCTGGTCCGCGGTCAGGGCACCCGACTGTTCGACGCGCACGACACGCCCCACCTGGACGCCTACAACAATGTCGCCAGCGTCGGGCACTGCCATCCGCGCGTGGTCGCCGCCGTCACTCGGCAGCTCGGCCTGCTCAACACCCACACCCGCTACCTGCACGACGGCATCGTCGACTACTCCCAGCGCCTGCTGCAGACCATGCCCGATGAGATCGACCAGGTGATGTACGCGTGTACGGGATCGGAGGCCAACGATCTCGCACTCCGCGTGGCGCAGATGGCCACCGGCGCCACCGGCGTGATCGTCACCAGCGACGCCTACCACGGCAACACCGAGGCGGTGACGGCGATCTCGCCGTCGATCGGCGGGGCGACCACACTGGGACCGCACGTGCGGACCGTCGCGGCCCCCGATTCGTACCGGTGGGGGGAGCGGACGGCCGAGGTCTTCCTGTCCGATGTCGAACGGGCGATCGCAGACCTGGCCCAGGCCGGTTACGGGTGCAGCGCGTTGATCGTCGACACCATCTTCTCCTCCGACGGCATCTACCCCGATCCGACGGTGCTGGCCCCCGCGGTGGCTGCGGCGCGCCGGGCCGGCGCGGTGTTCATCGCCGACGAGGTCCAGCCGGGATTCGGCCGCACCGGGGACGGAATGTGGGGATTCACCCGCCACGGCGTGACACCTGATCTGGTGACGATGGGCAAACCGATGGCCAACGGACTGCCCGTGGCCGCGATGGCCGCGCGGTCGGAGGTGTTGTCCGCCTTCGCGCGCGCAGTGCCCTATTTCAACACCTTTGGGGGCAACCCGGTGTCGATGGCCGCGGCCGGCGCGGTGCTGGATGTGATCGAGGAGGAGGGCCTGATCGACAACGCCGCGCGCGTCGGTGCGGCGCTGCGCACCGAACTGGCCGCGCTGACGGCCGACGACCCGACCATCGGTGAGGTCCGCGGTGCGGGGCTCTACATCGGCGTCGAGGTCGTCGACGGCGCGGGTGTGGCCGACCGGGCGAGGGCCCACGCGATGGTCAACGCCATGCGTGAGCAGCGCGTGCTGATCTCGGTGTGCGGACGTGACGGCAACGTGTTGAAGATCAGGCCGCCGTTGGTGTTCTCGTCCTCGGACGTGGACTGGTTCTGCACGGCGTTTGCGGCGGTGCTGGCGGGCTGATCACCCGGCCGGCGGCCCGGCCGGTGGCTCGGCGACCGCCGGCGAGGGTGGTTCGGTGACCTCGTAGACGCGAAACCGCTCGTCGCCGGTGGCGCCGTAGACGGTGAGCGCCAGCCTTCCGATCCCGGCGCCGTCGGCCCATATCGTCGGGTATCGCCGGTTGACGGCGTCCGCGTCGGTCACGGCTGGATTGACCGTGACGATGTATCGAACTCCGTAGTCCCACGGCCGATTCAGGGCGGCCCTGAAGTCGTAGTCACTGGTGATGACGAACTGGCGGGGGCGGTCGGACTCCAACCAGACCCCCCAGGTGGCGAAGCTGTCCATGAGGACCGAGCCGTCCGGCAGGTTCCGTCGGTCGAAGTAGTCGGCCAGTGTGCGGTCGGTGACCAGGAGGCGCCGATACCACTGCTGCTGGCTGGATTCATCGCCGTCGCGCATGAGCGACATGAGGCCGAACTGCAACTGCTGGTTGCCGATCCGCGAGTCAGCGGAGGCCAGCAGCGTCACTGGGAAGCCGACCGCTATGGACAGTGAGATCAGCACAGCGCCCAGTTTCGCCACTGGAGTGCCGGTGCGCCATCTGCTCGGCTGCTCGGCGCCGGGACGCCAGCAGGTAATCGCGATGCACAGCACCAGCGGGACCGCCATCAGGTAGAACCTGAACCAGCCGAACGTCAGCGACGAGTACTGACCCCACATCGTGAACAGGACCATGGGGCCGATCGCGGCGACTGCGACCAGATGTTCGACCCTTCGGGTGAGGACGGTGAGTGCGACCGCGCCGGCGACCGCGATGACGACGAACGGCTGCATGCCGAGCAGTCGGGCCGCGATCACGACCCAGTCCGAGGACGCCGCCAGGCCCTGTGGGCCGCCGTGGCTTGCCGCGGCAGAGACCTGACTCTCGTTGCCGTACTGCGAGGAGACCGTCGCGAACAGCTGGTCGCTGACGATCCATCCGGTGATCGCCCATATCGCCGCGCTCAGAACGATCGGGAAGGCCACGATGCTGACAGACAGCAGCGAATTCGCGAGCCGTTCGCCCGGCGGTGGGCGCAGCCAGGCGAGGACGGCGACCAGCAGCATGACCCCACATGCGGCAGGGACGAGTTCGTACCGGGCGAGATATCCGACCCCCAAAGCGATTCCGGCCCAACCGAGGTGTCCGGGCCAGCGGGAATCCACCCACAGCAGCAGGTAGCGGACCGCCCACAGGACGCAGAACATCTGCGCCGCCTCGCTCATCCCGGAGGCCCCGTAGACGATGATCGCCGGCTGCAGCGCGAAACATCCCACCGCCAGCCACACCCACCCGGTACCCAGCCCACGGTCCAGCGCGATCCGGCGGATCATCACCGCGGCCGCGGCCATGAACATCGAGCTTTGAATGACACCGGCCAGACCATGTGTCTTGAGCGCCGGCCACCAGTGACTCAAGCCCATCAGCGGAATCTGAACGAGGCTGGGAAGGGGATTCCAGACGAACCCGATGGCCGAGAGATGCGCATGACGACTCATCACCACGTAACCCGCGTTGGCCACCCGGCTCGGGGAGTCGGGGTCGAAGAGGTTGTAGCGCAGAACCAGTACTGCTCCGACGGCGAAGTACAACGCGCTCAGTCCGGCGAACAGTGCCAGGCCCACTGCGCGCCGGGGTTGGTGCGGTGGGCGCTCCAGGGGGGCTGGGGTCGGCGCGCTCGGCGCCGATGCGGTGACGGTCACGGGCCTATTCGCGATTGCGGTTTCGCCGGCGGGCCAGCACTGCGACAACGGCGCCGATCACCAGCAGCGCTCCGATCAGCCCGGAGGCCACCGCCCACCACCGCCACCCGTCACCGGGATACTCGTTGACCAGCGCACCGCCCTCTCGCACGGTGAGATTCACCGGGACGCCGGCCGCTCCGGTCGCGACCACATCACCGGTCAGTGACGCCCAGCGCCCCTCCAGGCCGCGGATGTGGTCGAAGGTTCGCTCGATCAGTTCCGTGGCACCACTGATCGCCAACACGTTGCGGTCCGCGGCGGTGAACGCCTGGATGACGCCCACCGGACCATTCAGATTCATCCCGGTGACGGGATGGCCGCTGACCAGGAGGGTGTGGTCGGCTCCGGTCAGCAGCGGTGCGTTCAGCCCCGCGTCGCGCAGCACGTCACCCGGGGCAACGACGAGCAGGCCGGCGCCCGACCCAACGGTGTCGGCCAGCGGGGTCAACCGCGGCTGGAGAATCACACTGGACTGTTGGCCCATCAGGTTGATCGCCTGTGCGGCGTACCGAATGTCGTGCGCCTCGGTGACCGCCACGTCGAAGTCCGGGGTGAAGGCACCCGGCAGCACCGGGAACCCACCGCGGTTGTCGGTGCCCGGTGTGACGGTGACCGTCGACGCCGGATTCAGGGTGAAAGTGATTCGATCCGACGGCGGTGCGCACTGCTGCTGCGGTACGTAGCGCAGTTCGACGGCTATTCCGACGTTGGACGTGATGGATTCCTTGGGGATGTCACCGGTGACATCGAGTTGTCCTGACGCGTCGAGCACCCGGGAGGCGACGACGGTGGATCCCGACCGGATCACCACCGAACCCTCGCCACGGACGATCGGCGTGTAGTCGGCCAGCACGTGAATCCTGGCGTGCTGGACGGGTCCGACTCCGAAGGCCGCGGTGTCGAAACCGACGTACTGGGTCGTGCTGCCCTGCACGGACGTCGACGCGGTCATCCCGAGTTCGTCGAAGGTCTTGATGGTGGTGGTCTTGGGTTTGTCGTCCACGACCGAATCGACACTCGCGGCGGCGGTTTGGGCCAGTGCCACTCGTCGGTCGGCGAACAGCTGGGTCTGATTGAGCAGTTCGGCGCCGGAGCCGGTGATCACCAGGGTCGACTCGGGGGTGCCGGGATACTCGATGAACATGCCGGAATCCGGACTGTGCCGGATGTCCACCACTCGTTGCAGCGGGCCCCCCGTTGGGGTGATCTCGGCGGAGGTGTCCACGTCGATGCGGACGGGGATCGGCCGGTACAGGTGCGTGAGTTTGGCGACGAGGCTCAGCGCCGCCTGCTGCACATCGGTGGCGGGGTCCGGTCCGACTCGGATCACGATGCGTTCGAGGTAGCCGGGCAGGAAGTCGGCGATCGTGGCGGGGTTGGGCACCTCACCGGAGAACACGGTGGCGAGCTGGGTGAGCGCCACGGTGGGTGGGCGAGTGCACCCGTCGACGTGTTGATTGCCGTCACGCAGAACGAAACTCAGCTTGGCCCTGCCCTCGACGATCTGGGCGTTGGCGGTGTCGACGGCGAACCAGACGGTGCTCTGGTCCGCGGGTACGACGATGCCGCCGAGCACCGTACCGGCTGCGTCGACCACGTCGACCCGCCCGGCGACCACGTTGACCACCGATCCGATGAAACCGGTCAGCACGGTGGGCACCACACCGGGGGGCACCGGAACGGCGACGTCGTTGGGCTGGTCGGAACCGACGATGTCGATTCGATCGGGCAGCCCGAGCTGCCGCCAGCCGATGCCGGGGTTCTCCTCCGGTTCGGCAGCGGCAGAGGCGGCGTTCGCGACGGCCATCACGGCCACCGTCAGGGCGGCGAGGAGTCTGAGCAGAAGGAACATGTCGGCGCTGTCATTTCTGTATCGAGTAGGGGATGGCCAGTCCGTGCACCGTCTTCTCCCAGAAGAACGGACGGAAGATCAACTGGTAGATCGCCTTCAATGCGGCGACCGACTGCAGGAACCAGTACAGCGGAACGAGCAGGGCTGCCCACCACAGGTACGGCTTGCCGAGCACCTGCGCGACGATCAGCTCGATGAAGATGAACAGTGGCGTCCCGATGATGAAGGTGGCAAGGCAGATGTAGTAGGTGAACGGTGGAAACAGCGCCGAGATCGTCGAGGGGTGACCGAGTATCCAGATCACCATCGTCGACCAGAAGACGAGGTTCAGGGCGCTGGTGATCGGAATCGCCCCGGTCATGTTGACCAGCCTGAGCAGAGCCACGGTGCCGATCTCCCGGCGCAGCTGCAGCGGGTGGCGAAGGTGGACGAAGGTGGTCTGCAGGTAACCCTTGTACCAGCGGGACCGCTGCCGGATCCAGTTCACGACATCGGAATTGGCCTCTTCGAGAGTGGTGGAGTCGAGGATCAGGGTCTTGTACCCGTGCCGCGCCAACCGGACGCCGAGGTCAGCGTCCTCGGTGACGTTGAACTCGTCCCACCCGCCGACCGCATGCCAGACCCGGGCCGGCATGTGGTTGGAGGTCCCGCCGAGCGGCACGACGCAGCCGGCGTTCTCGACTGCCGGCAGTACCAGACCGAACCACTGGTCGTATTCCAAGGAGAACCAGCGCGTCAGCAGATTCTGGCGTTCGTTGAAATAGGCGAGCCGCGCCTGCAGGCACCCGACGTCCTCGGGCAGGTTCCGGAAGGCCGCCACCGCGCGCCGAAGTTGCAGCGGGTCGGGGATGTCCTCGGCGTCGTAGATGGTGACCAGCTCGCCCCTGCGGTCCGGGAGGAGCATCCCGTAGTTGCAGGCCTTGGGCTTGGTCTTGGGCAGGCTGTGCGGCACGAGGACGACGCGGATGTTCTCCATCGGCAGGTTGGACAGCGCGTTCTGCGTCTCGGTGTCGTCCTCCTCCACCAGCAGCAGCAGTTCGAGTCGGTCGCTGGGGTAGTCGAGTCGGCAGACACCGTTGATCAGGTCCTCCACGATCTTGGGCTCGTGGTAGACCGGCAGCAGCACCGTGTAGACGGGCAGTTCGTCGTCGGGAATCGACAAGGCCTGCTCGTCGCTGATGGTGACGAAGGATGGGGAGCGAAGTCCCTTGAGGATCAGGAGGTTTCGGTCGACCGTCGACACCAGGTAGACCAGTGCCGTCGCCGTCAACAACAGGACCGGGAGGTACCGGGGTGCCAGCACGCTCAGACAGGCGATGAGGACTGCTGCCACGCCCAGCCGGATCAGTGACCTGCCCTGCAGCACAGTGCGCGCCGACAGGTGCGCGGGCAGGTGCGGTCGAGGGAGATGGGGTAAATGCAGATGGGGTCGGTGCTGGTGGTCGTCACCCATCGCGCCCGTGGGTCTCCGTGATCGCGCGGACCACCTCGGCGGCACGGTGCACCACGCTTCGATCCAGTTCTGCGGGGTCGGATGATTGACGGCGCGACAACCACAGAGTCGGATCGATCATGGTGTTGGACACCGACAGCGCGCGGGGCATGGGTGGCGGCTCGGGCGATGTGTTCGACTGATTGACCAGCACTGTGACACGTTCGTAGGCGTCCGGCGTGCGCCACAACCATGTCACGGCGTACCAGTGCTGTTCGGCGTCGCTGGTTGCGATGTCGGGATTGTTGTAGACGACCCGAGATCCGTTGGGGGCGCCCAGTTCCGGATCTGCCGGGCGATAGTTCAGCGGTTCTGTCGAGGGGTACCAGACGGCGTCGGTGTAGTCCCGCAGCCCGGCCAGATTGGGGCTGGTCATGACGTCCACCACGGCCGGCGGGTGCCCGTCGGGGGCGGGAGCGGTGTACCGGGTCAGCGATGCGTCGGGGCCCAGAAACCGGCTGATGAATGGAATGGGAGTCGGCTGGAACAACCCTGCGTTCGTCACCCAGTCAGTGGGTGCCGACGGCGGAGCTGCAGGTGGGCCCTGCAGAGGATGCGCGGCCAGCATCCCGAGCGCCCCGAGGGTGAGCAGCGCGATGGTTCGGGGCGAGCGGTGCAGGGGCGGGGGTGTGCTGCCCCCGACGTGCACGGGGTCGGCCGCGGGGCGCAGCGGGTAGAGGAGAGCGGCACACAGCACCGGCACCGCGCCCCCGGCGATGAGGACCAGGATCGTCAGACCGACCACCCCGTCGAGGGCCGTCGTGGTGATGGCGGCGAGCAGAAGGCAACCGACGGCAGCGACGAGGCGCCAGGGCAGCGCGATTCCGCGGCCGCACAAAAAGACTGCCGTCGCCCCCAGCGCCCCCGCGACCATCGCGGCGTCAGCGTCGGAACCGCCCAGATGCGCGACCGCGAGTTGGTAGGGCAGCGGTGTCAGGCAGCACAGCAGGAACGCCCCGGCCGCCCACGCCCGAAACACTCGTCGCGAACCCGCCACCACCACCGCGCAACAGGCGACCCAGAAGGCGACGCCCACCAGGTCGAGGTGCCACAGCGCGGCGACGGTTGGTCCGCGCTGGGTGAACAGGTGGATGCCCGCCAGGCCACCGACGCCGAGCAGTACGGCCAGGATCCAGTCTGACTCCGAGTCCCCGACACCGTCATTGCAGGATCGATAACTGCTGACGATGAGGAGGATGAGCACCGGAACGGACAGCAGATACGCGTTGCGCGATCCGTCCAGCACGTCGGCCACCAGGTCGGCGAAGACGAACATGTAACCGACGCCGGTCAGTGCCACGATCGCGGCGACCTGTGGCCAGAAGCTGTCTGAACGCCGTGCCGCCGTGGCGGGCGCGGGCGATTCCGCGTGTGCGCCGCCGCCGCGGTGGTCAAGTTTGTTGCTGTCGCTAAAGAGTTCGTTGCCAGGGACCTGCGATGGAGCGCCATTCATATTTGCTGAAACTGTCATGTCTCATCCTTTGTCGCAGCGCCGCGGACGGACCATGAGAACATAACCGCAGTTGAAAGGCCTAGTGACAAATGTCCCAAATGACGCATTCTTTCCTGTGAGTTTCGCCACAATCACGTTGTAGCGTTATACATTTGAGACCGCGCCGCCGATAAAGGATTTGCTGAAATTGCACTAACGCAAGCGTGTGGGTGTCGGGGTCGGTGGCTGCCGCATAAGCGGGGTGCTTCCCGTGCAAGGCTGGAGACATGGTGGACAACGGCCGCGCCTCCGGCATCTACATCGCGTCGCCGGAAGGTGACACCGGTAAGTCGACGATTGCCCTCGGCATTCTGCGCCGGCTGGCCGCGACCGCGCCCCGCGTGGGGGTGTTCCGGCCCATCACCCGACTCGGCGAGGACCGGGACTACATTCTCGAACTCCTCCTCGATCAGACCACCGCGGGACTGAGCTACGAGCAGTGCGTGGGCGTGAGCTATCAGCAGTTGCATGAGGACACCGACGCCGCGATGGTCACGATCGTCGACCGCTATCACGCCGTGGCGGATCGCTGCGATGTCGTGGTGATCGTGGGGAGCGACTACACCGATATCGCGAGTCCGTCCGAACTGTCGGTCAATGCGAGGATCGCGGCCAATCTGGGTGCGCCGCTGGTGCTCGCGGTGCACGCGAGGGAACGCACGCCCGACGACGTCGCGCAGTTGGTCGGACTCTGTCTCGACGAGATCTCCGGTCAGCATGCGTACACCGCGGCCATCGTCGCCAACCGCTGTGACCCGGACCAGCTGACCGCGGTGGCCGAGGCGCTCGGCAGATTCGGGCTGAAGTCCTACGTCCTGCCGGAGGATCCGCTGCTGGTCGCGCCCTCTGTCGGCGAGTTGCGCGAGGCCGTGGGCGGCACGCTGATCAAGGGCGACGAGGCACTGCTCGGACGTGAGGCGATGGCCGTCCTGGTGGCGGGCATGACCGCCGAGCACGTGCTGGAGCGGCTGCGCGAGGGGATGGCCGTGATCACCCCCGGGGATCGGTCCGACGTCGTGCTGGCCGTCATGAGCGCGCATGCGGCCGAGGGGTTCCCGTCGTTGTCCACTGTGATCCTCAACGGAGGCCTGCCGCTGCACCCGTCGATAGCGGCCCTGGTCGACGGCCTCGGCCTGCGCCTTCCCATCATCGCGACGGACCTGGGCACCTTCCACACCGCGAGCGCGGTGGCCGGCACGCGGGGGCGTGTCACGGTGACGTCGCAGCGCAAGATCGACACCGCCATCGAACTCATGGAACAGCATGTGAACCTCGATGACCTGCTCACAGTGCTGTCGATCCCTATTCCGACGGTCACCACGCCGCAGATGTTCACCTATGAGCTTCTGGACCGAGCGCGGTCTTTACGCAGGCGGATCGTGCTGCCGGAGGGGGAGGACGACCGCATCCTGGCGGCAGCGGGCCGACTGCTGCAGCGTGGCGTCGCCGATCTGACGATACTCGGCGACGAGGCCCAGATCCGTTCCCGGGCAGCGGAACTCGGTGTCGACCTGTCGTCGGCCACCCTCATCAATCCGAAGACCAGCCAGTACTGCGATCAGTTCGCGCAGCAGTACGCCGAACTGCGCAGGCACAAGGGTGTCACGGTCGACCACGCTCGCGAGATCATCCACGATGTGTCGTACTTCGGCACCATGCTGGTGTACAACGATCTCGTCGACGGCATGGTGTCGGGCGCCGCGCACACCACGGCGCACACCGTGCGCCCCGCGTTCGAGATCATCAAGACGCAACCCGATGTCTCGACGGTGTCGAGCATCTTTCTGATGTGCCTGGCGGACCGCGTGCTGGCCTACGGGGACTGTGCGATCGTGCCCGACCCCACGGCCGAGCAGCTGGCCGACATCGCGATCAGCTCCGCGCGCACCGCGGCCCAGTTCGGCATCGATCCCCGAGTGGCGATGCTGTCCTATTCGACCGGCAGTTCCGGCACCGGCGCGGACGTCGACAAGGTCCGCACCGCAACCGAACTGGTGCGCCAGCGCGCTCCCGAACTGTTGGTGGAGGGGCCCATTCAATACGATGCGGCCGTCGAACCGTCCGTCGCGGTCACCAAGATGCCGGACTCGCCCGTCGCCGGGCGCGCCACGGTGCTGATCTTCCCGGACCTCAACACCGGCAACAACACCTACAAGGCTGTGCAGCGCAGTGCCGGGGCGATCGCGATCGGTCCGGTGCTGCAGGGCCTGAACAAACCGGTCAACGACCTGTCCCGCGGTGCGCTGGTCGAGGACATCGTCAACACCGTGGCGATCACGGCGATCCAGGCGCAGAGGAGCTGAGCAGTGCAGCGAACGGTTCTGGTGTTGAACTCTGGCTCCTCGTCGGTGAAATACAGCCTTGTACAACCGGAATCGGGTGTGTCAGTGGCCGACGGGATCATCGAGCGGATCGGTGACGACCACTCGCTGGCGCGCCTGGAGTTCGGCGGTCTCAAGGTCGAGCGGGAACGGTCGGTGGCCGATCACGACGCCGCGCTGCGCCTGACATTCGATCTGTTCGCCGAGGTCGGCGGCCACCTCGAAACCCTCGGACTGGTCGCGGTCGGGCATCGGGTGGTCCACGGCGGACGGGACCTCTACCGCCCCACCCTGATCGATGACGCGTTCGTGGCCAAGATCGACGCGCTGTCCGCGCTTGCGCCGCTGCACAATCCGCCCGCGGTGCTGGGCATCGAGGTGGCGCGCAGAATCCTGCCCGACGTGCCGCACGTCGCGGTCTTCGACACGGCGTTCTTCCACGACCTGCCCGAGGTCGCGGCGACGTACGCGATCGATCGAGAGGTCGCGCGGCAGTGGCAGATCCGCCGATACGGCTTCCACGGAACCTCCCACGAGTACGTGAGCCAGCAGGCCGCGAAGTTCCTTGACGTCCCGCTGTCCGCCCTCAACCAGATCGTGCTTCATCTGGGCAACGGGGCATCGGCCTCGGCGATCGCGGGGGGCCGCCCGGTGGACACCTCGATGGGGCTGACACCCATGGAGGGGTTGGTGATGGGCACCCGCAGCGGTGACGTCGACCCGGGGCTGGTGTTCTACCTGGCCCGCACGGCGAAGATGCCGGTCTCGGAGATCGAGTCGATGCTGAATCGGCGCTCCGGAGTGCGAGGTCTGTCCGGGGACAACGATTTCCGCGAACTGCACAAGGCCATCGAGGCCGGATCCGCCGACGCGCGATTGGCCTACGAGGTCTACATCCACCGCCTGCGCAAGTACATCGGGGCCTATCTGGCCGTCCTGGGCGACACCCACGCGATCACGTTCACCGCCGGCGTCGGTGAGAACGACGCCCAGGTGCGACGTGACGCCCTGACCGGCCTGGCACCGCTCGGGGTGGAGATCGACGAGCATCTCAACGAGAGTCCGGCGCGCGGTGCGCGGGTGATCTCGGCGGAGAACTCGCCGACCAAGGTGCTGGTGATCCCGACCGACGAGGAGTTGGCCATCGCGCGGGCGTGTGCCGCGGTGGTGGATCCGGGGGATTCGGGGGATTCGGCCGACCAGTGACGCCGCTGCTGCTCGCGGAAGATCAGAAGGTGCTCATCGGGCGGACCGTATTGGCCATGTCCACCAGCGCATACCGATGCTCGCGCGTGGGCGCCTGACGTGCCAGCGCCCGCAGGCTCGCCTCAACGCCCAACTGCAGACCGTGCTGGGTGAACGGGAAGCCCAGGATGTGGTTGGTGCTGGCCTCGTTGTCGGCGATCCAGTCCAACGCGGTGCCCAACACGAGCGCGCGGATCTGCAGCACGCGGGGTTCGGATTCGGGCAGCACCTCGACGCGACGCGCGGCATCCCGGATCTGCTGTTCGGTGGCCTCGCTGATCGACCGTCCCGACAACAGCGTCACCGCGCTGGTGAGTCGCGCAGTGGTGAAATGCCGCGACGTCGGCGGCACCTGATCGAGCGTCTTGACCGCGGCCTCGCGTTCGCCCTCGGCCGACTGCGCACGGGCCAGGCCGAAGCCCGCGGACACGACGCCGTTGTCGGTGTTCCACACGGTCTTGTAGAACTTGGCCTCGTCGGTGTTGCGGGCCAGTTCGGCGGTCGCCGCCAGCGCCAGCTTGGGCGCGATCTCGCCCGGCAGCATGTCCAGCACCTCAGTGAAATGCTTTGTCGCCGAGTCATAGTCGGCCGTCAGAAGTTCTGAGACGGCGCGGAACCAGACCAGCCGCCAGCGCCAGCCGACCCGCTCGGCCAGGTCGTCGAGCTTGCGGGTGGCCTTGGCGACATCGCCGAGGTCCAGCAGCGCCCGGACCTCCATCAGCGGCAGTTCCACCGAGTCGGCGAGGTCGATGCCGTCGGAGTCCAGCGTGCCGTGGCGTGCCGCGCGCAGCGAGTCCAGGGTCTGCACGGGCTGGGACAGCAGCGTCGCGCTGAGCACCGTGGCCCCGACATCGGTGGGGTCGACGAGCGGCACCGGCAGGGCCGTGACGATCTCGGCCGCCGTCAGCTTCTCCGAATGCGGCTTGCCGTCGAGGTACACATCGGTGTGGGCGACCAGCAGATCCACCCCGAACGTCGCCCGCGACGGACTGAACACCGTCGACAGACCGGGACGCGGCACGCCCGTGTCGTTGGCCACCACCTCCCGCAGCACGCCGAGCAGCTGTGCCGACATCTCCTCGGTGGTGGCGAACCGCCGGCGCGGGTCGGGATCGATCGCGCGGCGCAGGAGGCGGGCGAAGCTGTCGTAGCGGGTCAGCACCGGATCGTCGTCGGGAAGGCCGTCGACGTAGCGGCCGTTCTTGGTGCGCAGTCTGCACGTCAGCGCGGCCAGGGTTCGGCCCACGGTGTAGATGTCGGTCTGCACTGTGGGGCCGGTGCGCACGATCTCGGGCGCCTGATAACCGGGCGTGCCGTAGAGGTATCCGAACGAGTTGATCCGCGAGACCGCGCCGAGGTCGATCAGCTTGAGCTGTTCCTCGGTCAGCATGATGTTCTCGGGCTTGAGGTCGTTGTAGCACAGGCCGATCGAGTGCAGATAGCCCAGCGCGGGCAGGATCTCGAGCATGTAGGCGATGGCCTGGGCGACCGGCAGTCGCTCCCGGCTGCTCTGCTTCAGCGAGGTCCCGCCGACGTACTCCATGACGATGTAGCCGACCGGGTCGCCGTGGTTGTCGGGGTGCTCGACGAAGTTGAAGATCTTGACGATCGACGGGTGCGCGACCTCGGCCAGGAACTGCCGTTCGGCCATCGCGATGGCCTGGGCCTCGGCGTCACCGGAATGCACCAGACCCTTGAGGACCACGGGTCGTTCGTTGACGTTGTGGTCCACCGCCAGGTACACCCAGCCCAGACCGCCGTGCGCGACACAGCCCTTGATCTCGTACTGGTCGGCGACCATGTCGCCCGGACCCAGTTGCGGCAGAAACGAATACGCGCTGCCGCAGTACGGGCACCAGCCCTCGGACAGGGCTTCGCCGTCCGCGCTGGACCGGCCCACCGGCTTACCGCAGTTCCAGCAGAACCGCTTGGACTCGGCGACCACCGGATTGCTCATCAGCGCTGCCAGTGGGTCGATCTCCGGCACGCGCGGGATCTCGACGAGTCCGCCACCGAGGCGCCTGGTGGGGGCGATCGTGCGGGTGATCGCCGTCGGGTGGTCCTGCGGTTCGGTGCCCGTGGTGGAGAAGTCGTCGTCATCGTCGAAGTTGGGCCGGAAGATCGCCTGTGTGGCCATCGGGCGCATGGTCGAGGTCGAGTCGAACTCGACTTCGGCGGGCTGGGTGCCCGGCCCCTCGTCGATCGGTTCAGCCGTGTCGTCGTCGGTCATGTCCACCCCCTAGTCCAGGTACCGGGCGGTCGGGGGAGCGGGAACCGGACCGAGGACGCTCAACCATTTGCGGTACAGCGTGGTCCACGTGCCGTCCCGCCGGATCCGGTCCAGCGTCCCGTTGACGAACCGGACCAGTGGCGTGTTCTCGAGGTTGATGCCGATGCCGTAGGGCTCCTGGGCCATGCTCGGGCCGACGATGTGCAGGAAGGGATCCTGGGCGGCCAGGCCCGCCAGGATCGTGTCGTCGGTGCTGACGGCGTCGACCTGACGCTGCTGGATGGCCACCAGGCAGTCGGCCCAGGTCACCACCGAGATGATGATCGGCGCCGGGGTGATCCGCTGGATCCGCTGCAGCGACGTGGTGCCCTCGACCGCGCACACCCGGCGCCCCGACAGGTCCGAGGCCTGACTGATCGCCGAGTCCCGTGGGACCAGGATGCGTTGGTAGGCGGTCAGATACACGGTCGAGAAGTTGACCTGCTGGCGGCGTTCACAGGTGATCGTCATGGTCTTCACCACGATGTCGACCTGGTTGTTGCGCAGGGCGTTGATGCGGTCGGCAGACGACAGGATCCGGTACTCGACCTGCGTCGGGGTGCCGAAGATGTCGCGCGCCACCTCGCCGGCGATGTCCACGTCGAACCCGGTGATCTCCCCGGTGATCGGATCTCGGAAGGAGAACAGGTTGGACCCGATGTCCAGACCGACGATCAGCCGGCCGCGGTTGCGGATGTTGGTGACCGCCTCCCGCGCATCGTCTCGGTTGGGGAACGGGCGCAGGCTGGCGGTGCGATCGCAGTCGTCGTCGGTGACCGGTGGCGGCGCGATCTCCGGGGCGAGTTCCTGCAGCCCTGCGGGAGTGGGCGGTGACAGCGTCAACGTCGGGACCACGGCCTCCGGCGGCGCCTGCCCGCAGGCCGTGACACCGGTCAGCACGACCGCCGCCACGGCCGCGCACACATTGCGCCAGCGGTTCATCGGTACTCCGCCATCCGCGGCCACAGTCCCAGGGCCACCGCCATCGCGGCGCCCAGCGACAACACCACACCGCCGATCGTCGCGCCGGACAGCACGCGGCGGGCGCTGGCGATGTCGCGGCGCAGTTGGCTGCGGCTCTCCTGGATGCCCGCGCTCAACGCGGCCTCCAGTTTGTCGAAGGCCGGAGTCGAGTCGTCCTCGCCCGTGCCGAGCGCGACCTGCGTGGCGGCCTGGTAGTTGCCCACCGAGATGTAGGCGTTGATGCGTTCGTCGGCGGCCCGCCACCGGGCCAGCAGGGTGTTGGCGTTGGCCAGGTCGGTCTTGTCGATCGAATCCTGCTGTTCGAGGTAATCCGAGAGTTGGCGCTGCATGTCCTCGATGCGCTGGTAGTAGGACTGCTTGCGGACATCGGCGTCGCCGCGGCGGATCAACGACAGGGTCTCGTCGGCGCGGGCCTGCTGGGCGGTGATCGCGAGGTTGGTGACGGTCTTGAGCGACTCCGCGGCGGTGTCCTTCGCGCTGCGGCTCACCGCGGTGGAGATGACCAGCGCCGTGCCCACCCAGATCACCATGATCAGGATCGCGAGCCCGCCGGCGACCAGCCCGATGTTGACCCGTCGCCGGGTGCGCCGGCCCAGCCACCTGTGCGCGAACGCGCCGAACAGGATCGTGGCGGTCACCACCAGGATCACCGGCGCCGGAATCCGCGTTGAGGCAGTGGTCTCGGCGTCGACGCGGGAGGACATCTCCTCGTAGAGCCGCTGCGCGTCCGGCAGGATCGTGCCCTGCATCAGTGACGACGCCTCCGACAGGTACGACGATCCGACCGGATTGCCCGCGCGGTTGTTGGTCCGGGCCGTCTCGATCAGTCCGGTGTAGACCGCGAGGTTGGCGTTGATCCGGCCGAGCAGTTGACCCATGTCCTCGTCGGACAGCCCGCGGGCCGCGCGGGTGAGCGCCGCGGCCGCATCGGTGATCGCCTGTTCGTAGCGTTGCCTGACCGGGCGGGGTTCGGCGCCCGCGATGAACGCGGTCGCGGCCGCGGCGTCGGCGACCGACAGCGTGGTGTAGAGCTCGCCCGCCGCGAACGACAGGGGTTCGGTGTGGTCGAGCACCGTGGTCAGCGCCTGCTGGCGATGGTCGATGGTCGTCGACGTGGCGAACGCGCTGAGCACACCGAGCATCGCCAGGATCGCGCCGAGCGCGAGAATCCGCCCGGGAGTGGTCCACAGAAACCAGCGCCGGGGTTGGTGGGAGTCGGTGGGTGAACGGGACGCCAGCGGCTCCGTCGACGGGTGCGTCAGCTCCACCGTCACCGTCAACCCACTTTCTGCGGTTTCGTATCTGTGTCAGTCGCCACAATCCTAAGAGCGAGTCTAAGAGCCTCGTGTGACTGATGGGGCGTGATCGCACGGGAGACGCGGCGTCAGGCGCGCACATCCGGGTCGCGCCCGCATATTGTGGAGCGCGTGCGTGGTGACGGAGACGGTTGGGTGATTTCCGAGAGCGGCGCCCACTACTGGGGTCGCCACGGTGCGGCCGGCCTGTTGTTGCGCGCCCTGCGCGCCGATGGATCGTTCGCGGTGCTGTTGCAGCACCGGGCGCCATGGAGCCATCAGGGCGGGACCTGGGGTCTGCCCGGTGGTGCGCGCGACAGCCATGAGACGCCCGAGCAGGCCGCGGTCCGGGAGGCCCACGAGGAGGCGGGCCTGCCCGCGGATCAGCTCACCGTCCGGACCAGCGTGGTGACCGCGGAGGTCGGCTCGGACGACGGCAGCACCCGCTGGACGTACACGACCGTGATCGCCGACGCGCCGTCGCTGCTGGCCACCGTGCCCAACCGGGAGAGTTCCGAACTGCGCTGGGTCCCCGAAGACGAGGTCGCGCACCTGCCGCTGCACCCCGGCTTCGCGGCCAGTTGGCAACGGCTGCGCGAGGTGGTGGCGGACATCCCGCTGCCGGGGTCAGCCCAGCTGTAGGGCCGACTTCAGTTCGGCGGCCGCGGCGGCCGGGTCCGGCGCCGCGGTGATGGCCCGGACCACCACGATGCGGGTCGCCCCTGCGGCGACCACGTCACGGACTCGGGGCAGATCGATGCCGCCGATCGCGAACCAGGGCTTGTCGGTGCCGGACTGCGCCGCGGTGCGGACCAGGTCCAATCCCGGTGCGGGCCGACCCGGTTTGGTGGGCGTGGGCCAGCACGGGCCGACGCAGAAGTAGTCCACCGCCTCGTCGACGGCCGCGGCGACCTGTGCCGCGTCATGCGTGGACCGGCCGATCAACGGCCGCGCGCCGATGATGTCCCGCGCCACGTGCAGCGGCAGATCGTCCTGGCCCAGATGCAGCACGTCGGCGTCGGCCGCGCGCGCGATGTCGGCCCTGTCGTTGACCGCGACCAGCGCGCCGTGCCGATGCGCGGCGTCGGCCAGCACCGCCAGCGCCTCGAGTTCCTGGGCGGCCTCGAGCGGGCCGAACTCGCGTTCACCGGCCGAACCCTTGTCACGCAGCTGGATGATGTCGACGCCGCCGGCCAGCGCGGCCTCGGCGAACTCGGCGAGGTCACCGCGCTCGCGGCGCGCGTCGGTGCACAGGTACAGGCGCGCGTCGGCCAGTCGGTCCAGGGGTAGTCGGGTCACGCGTAGAGGCTACCCAGGGCGGTTTGAGTACCCTGGACAGGTGAACGCGGGAGTCCGGCGAACCGGGCTGAGAGTGGGCCGAGACCATCAGGGCCCTTACCGTTGAACCTGATCCGGGTCATGCCGGCGATAGGGAGGACAACATGACCGGTGCGCCCAGCCTGGCCGTCGTCGGCGGCGGTGTCATCGGCCTCTCCGTGGCGCGTCGAGCGGCGCAGGAGGGCTGGTCGGTGCGGGTGCACCGCAGCCCCGAGACCGGTGCGTCGTGGGTCGCGGGCGGCATGCTGGCCCCGCACAGCGAGGCCTGGCCCGGTGAAGAGGAGCTGCTGCGCATCGGCCTCGAGTCGCTGGAGCTGTGGCGCGCCGAGGGGCCCGGCTCCTATCTGGACGGGCTGCCGCCGAACGTGGTGACCGCGCGTGCGTCCCTCGTGGTCGCCGTGGACCGGGCCGACGCGGCCGACCTGCGCACGGTGGTCGACTGGCTGGCCGAACAGGGCCACCCCGTGGAGCCGACGACCGCGGCGCGTGACATCGAGCCGCTGCTGGCCCAGGGCATCCGGCACGGATTCACCGCGAGCACCGAACTGTCCGTTGACAACCGCGCCGTGGTCGCCGCGCTGACCGAGCACTGCGAACGGCTCGGCGTGACCTGGGCCGGGCCCGTGAGCGACCTGTCCGACGTCCACGCCGATCTGCGGGTGGTCGCCAACGGGGTGGACGCGCCAAGCCTGTGGCCCGGGCTCGACATCCGCCCGGTCAAGGGTGAGGTGCTGCGACTTCGGTGGCGCAAGGGCTGTATGCCCGTGCCGCAGAAGGTGATTCGTGCAAGGGTGCACGGCAGGCAGGTGTACCTGGTGCCCCGGGCAGACGGTGTGGTGGTCGGGGCCACGCAGTACGAACACGGGCGGGACACCGCACCCACGGTGTCGGGGGTGCGGGATCTGCTCGACGACGCGTGCGAGGTGATGCCGGCGCTCGGTGAGTATGAGCTGGCCGAGTGCGCCGCGGGCCTGCGCCCGATGACGCCCGACAACCTGCCGATCGTCGGGCGACTCGATGACACCACGCTCGTGGCGGCCGGACACGGCCGGTCCGGTTTCCTGCTGGCGCCGTGGACCGCGGAACGCATCGCGGCCGAACTGAAAGCGAGGGTTGCGGTATGAGGATCCTGGTCAACAACGAAGAGCTCGACGTCGACGACAACACCACGGTCGAAGATCTGGTGGAGCGCCTCGGTTATCCCCAGAAGGGCATCGCGGTGGCCGTCGACTGGACGGTACTGCCCCGAACCGACTGGCACACCGAACTTTCCGACGGCGCCCGCGTCGAGGTCGTGACGGCGGTGCAGGGTGGTTGACTCGAAGCTGACCATCGCGGACCGCACCTTCGGCTCACGGTTGATCCTGGGCACCGGCGGGGCGGCGAACCTCGCGGTCCTCGAGGAGGCGCTGATCGCCTCCGGCACCGAACTGACCACCGTGGCGATGCGCCGGGTGGACGCCGAAACCGGCACCGGAGTGCTCGACCTGCTCGACCGGCTGGGCATCATGCCGCTGCCCAACACCGCGGGCTGCCGCGGTGCCGCTGAGGCGGTGCTGACGGCCCAGCTCGCCCGTGAAGCGCTTCAGACCAACTGGGTCAAACTCGAAGTGATCGCCGACGAGCGCACCCTGCTGCCCGATGCCGTCGAATTGGTCCGCGCGGCAGAGCAGTTGGTGGACGACGACTTCGTCGTGCTGCCCTACACGACGGACGATCCGGTCCTGGCCCGCCGCCTCGAGGACGTGGGCTGCGCCGCGGTGATGCCGCTGGGCTCGCCGATCGGCACGGGCCTGGGCATCGCCAACCCGCACAACATCGAGATGATCGTGGCGGCCGCGCAGGTGCCGGTGATCCTCGACGCGGGCATCGGCACGGCCAGTGACGCGGCCCTGGCCATGGAGTTGGGCTGTGACGCGGTGCTGTTGGCCAGCGCGGTCACCAGGGCCGCGGATCCACCGGCGATGGCCGCCGCGATGGCCGCGGCCGTCACCGCGGGTCACCTCGCCCGACACGCGGGCCGCATCCCGAAGCGGTTCTGGGCTCAGGCTTCAAGTCCGGCCCTGTGACCGCGGGCCGCTACGTCGCGCTCGGCAGTTCGATGGCGGCCGGGCCCGGCATCCCGCCGCGCGTCCCCGGTTCGCCGTGGCCCGCGGCACGGTCGGCCCGCAACTATCCCCACCTGGTCGCCGCCGAGGTCGGGTTCGATCTGGTCGACGTCACCTACTCGGGGGCGACGACCGCGCACCTGCTCACCGACGCGCAGCTGGGCTCACCGCCCCAGATCGATGCCGTGACGGCTGACGCCGCACTGGTCACGGTGACCATCGGCGGCAACGACATCGGCTACGTGCCGATGCTGTCGGCCGCCGCGTCGCCCGCGCTGCTGCGCCGCCTCCCGGTGCTGGGCTCCCGGATGCGCGACCTGCTGGACCCCGACGCCCGCGAGCGCGCGCTCGTCGAGCTCGGCGCCTCGATGCGCGCCGTCGGGACAGCCCTGCGCGACCGCGCGCCGCGGGCCCGGGTGTTCTTCGTGGACTATCTGACCCTGCTGCCCCCGCCGGGGCAGCCCGCCCCGCCGCTGTCGGAGGCCGAGGCCGACCTGGGACGACGACTGGCCGCCGGACTGGCGCAGGTGACCGCCGAGGCCGCCGCGGCCACGGGGTGTGAACTGGTGCGGGCCGCCGACGCGAGCCGTGCGCACCATGCCTGGTCCGCGCGGCCCTGGACCGTCGGGGCCGGATTCCCGCTGGCCTTCCTGTTCGGCCGCCCCGCGCCGTTCCACCCGAACGCCGAGGGCATGCGGGCGGTGGCGGACCTGGTGATCGAGGCGTGGCGGGACGGCTAACCTGGGGCGGGTGCGTCGCATATGTCGGGCAGTGACTGCCCTGATCGCCGTTGTTGCCCTGATCGTCGCCGTCGGCGCGTGTGGCCGGGAGGCGGCCGGCCCGCAGGCCATCCGCGAGGGCGCGGATGCGGTGAAGTTCGCCGATGGCATCCGGGCGCGGATCAACACCGACGCCCTGATGGCGCACCTGCAGAAACTGCAGGACATCGCCGACGCGCACGGTGGTAACCGCGCGGCAGGCGAGCCCGGCTACGACGCCAGCGTGGACTATGTCGCCGGTGCGCTGCGCGACAAGGGGTTCGACGTGCAGACCCCCGAGTTCGAGGTTCGGGTGTTCAAGGGGGAGAACGGCACCGTGACCTCCGGGGGTGTCTCGCTGACCGCGATGCCGCTGCAGTTCACGATCGGCACCCCACCTGAAGGACTCACCGCGCCACTGGTGCCGGCCCGCCCCGGCGACGCCCCGGGATGCGCCGCGACCGACTACGACGGACTTCCGGTGTCGGGCGCGATCGTGCTGGTGGACCGCGGCACCTGCCCGTTCGCGCAGAAGATGGCCAACGCCGTGGCCCGCGGTGCGGTCGGCGTGATCATCGCCAACAGCGTCGACGAGAAGGAGATGGGCGGCACGCTGGGTGAGGGCACCGACGTCTCGGTGCCCGTCGTCAGCGTGAGCAAAGCCGATGGCGCAACACTGCGGGCCAAGCCCGAGCAGGTCACCATCAAGGTTTCGGCGCAGACCCGAAAGTTCAAGTCCCGCAACGTCATCGCCCAGACCAAGACCGGCGCCACCGGCAACGTGGTGATGGTCGGCGCGCACCTCGACAGCGTTCCGGAGGGCCCCGGGATCAACGACAACGGGTCCGGGGTGGCCGCGGTGCTCGAGACCGCGCTGCAGCTGGGCGCCGAACCGGACGTGCGCAACGCTGTCCGGTTCGGGTTCTGGGGCGCCGAGGAGCTGGGCCTGGTGGGGTCCGCGCGCTACATCGAGACGCTGAATGTCGAAGAACTCAAAGACATTGCGCTGTATCTCAATTTCGACATGCTCGCCTCGCCCAATCCGGGCTACTTCACCTATGACGGAGACCAGTCGGCACCGCGGACGCGCGACGCCGCCGCCCCGCGAGTGCCCGAGGGCTCGGCGGGCATCGAACGGCAGCTGGTCGACTACCTGGCCTCGGCCGACAAGGTCGCCCAGGACACCTCGTTCGACGGACGGTCGGACTACGACGCGTTCACCCTCGCCGGTATCCCCTCGGGTGGGCTGTTCGCGGGCGCCGAGGAGAAGATGACCGCCGAACAGGCCACACTGTGGGACGGGAAGGCCGACGAGCCGTTCGACCCGAACTACCACAAGGACACCGACACCATCGCGCACATCGACCGCACCGCACTCGGCATCCAGGGCGCGGGGGTGGGCTACGTCGCGGCGTTCTACGCGCAGGACCAGGGCGGGCGGAACGGCATGCCGGACCGTGCGGACCGCACTCGGCACGTCGTCGCCCCGTCGTGACCGTTCGGCGGGCCGCGGCGGCGGCCGGTGCGGTGGTGACCGTGCTGGCCGGTTGCGGTTCCGCCCCACCCGCAGCGCCCGAGACGTCGCTGCCGCAGGACTTGGCGGCCAGGATCACCATCGATGCGATGCGCACCCATCTGCAGCGGTTCTCCGAGATCGCGCACGACCACGGCGGAAACCGGGCCGATGGCACCCCGGGTCACCAGGCCAGCGTGGATTACGTTGTCGGTCTCCTGCGGGACAAGGGGTTTGAGGTCCGCACTGAAGAACTGCGGCGGTTGGACACCGTCTCGGCGGGCGCGCCCACCCTCGTCGTCGGCGCGCGGACATTCCAGGTGGACCAGGCCTCGCTGCTGCTGCCCACGCCCGCCGGGGGGACCACAGGCCGGGTGTTCACGCCACGCGTGGCCGCGGGGTGTTCGGCCGGGGACTATCCCAGCGCGGTCAAGGGCGGCATCGCCGTCGTGGACGACACCCGGTGCTCCGTGGTGGACAAACACGATGCGGCGGCGCAGCGAGGTGCCGCGGCCCTGGTGGTGATCAGTGCGGGAGGCCGCACCGCAAGCCAGCCGGGGCTGTTCCCGCGGGGCTACTACGAGCCGATGACGATTCCGGTGGCGGTCGCCGGTGCGGAGGCGGGTTCGGCGCTGCGTCGCACCAGCACGCCCGTGCGGGTCGTGCTGGACGCCAAGAGTGTGCTGGTGCGGTCTCAGAATGTGCTGGCCCAGACCAGGACCGGCGCCACCACCGACATCGTGTTGGTCGGCGCGCACCTCGACAGCGTGGCGGCGGGTCCGGGCATCAACGACAACGCCTCGGGGGTGGCCGCGGTGCTCGAGACGGCGCTGCAGCTCGGCGCGCGACCCAAGGTTGCCAACGCCGTCCGGTTCGCGTTCTGGGGCGCTGAGGAGAAGAACCTCGCCGGGTCGGCCGACCACGTGTACGGGTTGAGCGGTGACGAGCTGAATTCGATTGCGCTGTACCTGAACTTCGACATGCTCGGGTCTCCGAACGCCGGGTACTTCACCTATGACGGGGACCAGTCGGCACGTGCCGACGCCGAGCCGGTGCCCATCGGGTCCGAAGGCATCGAGCGCACGCTGGCCTCCTACCTCAACCTGGCCGGGCGGCGGCCCGCCGATCTGCCGCTGACACAGCGCTCCGACTACCAGAGTTTCCTGGCCGCCGGGATTCCGGTCGGCGGGATGACGACCGGCGCCGACGGGCGTAAGACCACCGTCCAGGCGCGGCTGTGGGGCGGCGACGCCGGGGTGGCCTTCGACCCCAACTACCACACCGCGCGCGATGACCTCGAGGCCGTCAACGAGGACGCGCTGGCGGTGATGGGCTCCGGCGCCGCGTTCGCCGTCGGGACCTACGCGGTGTCGATCGAGGGCGCCAACGGCGTCCCTGTGCACGCGAAACGCCATCGCCGCGCACTCGGCCCCTAACGCAGCGCCGCGGCGATGTGGTCGGCGACGGCCTCGGCGATCCGCAGGGTCGGTTCATCGTCGGCCGGGACGTAGCGGTCGGTAGCCGCGTCCCACCGCGCACCTGCGATCTGACCGTGATCCGCGGGGAGTTCGACGACGTCCACCGACCAGCCGACCTCCTCCAGCGCCGTCGCGAACTCCCGGCTCGCGGCCGCGGGGACCACGGTGTCGGCGAGACCGTGCAGAAGCGTTACGGGTGCCCCGATCCGCGCGGCCGAAAGGCCCTCCGCCGCCGGCTCACCCGAGATCGGGTCGGGCGCGGTGAAGGCGCCGGCCAGGCACACCGTGTGGGTGATGTCGATGCCGAAGCGGTCGGCGTGGACGGTGAGCCCGGCGGCCGCGGCACCGCCGAGCGACCACCCGAGCAGGGCCAGGCGGCCGTCGCCGTCGCTCCACGACTGGGCGAAGGCGACCGAACCCAGCAGGTCCTCCCGTCCGCCATCGGGCGCATGTGAGTTCCAGTCGGCCGCCACCACGCCGAACCCCCGTTCGGCGAGGAGTGTGGCCAGTGGACGGACCGCTTCTCGGGCATCGCTCTGCATCCCATGCCACATCAGTAGCGTGGGGTGTGAGGGGTCGCCGAACACATCGGCCAAGCGCCCCGGTGCGTACTCAGTAGTCCTCATCCGAGAGGCGGTTTTCCCGAATCACGCGATCTGAAACCAGCGAACGACGGCTGTTATGGTCGGGTCTCACCGTGTGTCGGGAGGTGACTTGACACATGCCGTTGACCAACGGCGAATCCTTCGCCGGCTATCGGATTCTGCGAATGATCGGAACCGGTGGCATGGGCGAGGTCTACCTGGCAGCGCATCCGCGGCTGCCGCGCCGGGATGCGCTCAAGGTGCTGCCGGCGCAGATGTCGGCCAACGAGGAGTTCCGCGAGCGGTTCAACCGTGAGGCCGACCTGGTGGCCACGCTGTTCCACCCGCACATCATCGGGGTGCACGACCGCGGTGAGGACCACGGCCGGTTGTGGATCTCGATGGACTACATCGACGGCCCCGACGCGGGCCGGCTGCTGCGTGAGCGGTACCCCGCCGGTATCCCGCGACAGCAGGTCGTTGAGATCGTCGCGGCGGTCGCGGACGCCCTGGATTACGCCCACCTGCGCGGCCTGCTGCATCGTGACGTGAAGCCGGCGAACATCCTGCTCACCGATCCCGCCTCGGGTGTCCGGCGGATTCTGTTGGCGGACTTCGGCATCGCCCGCAGCCTCAACCAGACCCACGGGCTGACCCGGACCAACGCGGTGCTGGGGACGGTGTCGTACTCGTCACCCGAGCAGTTGATGGGGCAACCGCTGGACGGCCGGTCGGATCAGTATTCGCTGGCCGCGACGGCCTTCGAACTGTTCACCGGAACGCCGTTGTTCTCCGACGACAATCCCGCGGTGGTGATCGGCCAGCACCTCAACGCCGCGCCGCGGGTGCTCGGTGCCGTGCGTGCCGACCTCGCGGATCTGGACGCGGTGATGGCGCGAGCGCTGGCGAAGAATCCCGCGGACAGGTTCGTCACGTGCACGCAGTTCGCGCAGGCCCTGGCCGACCCGGACGCCGCGGCGCGGCGGGTGCCCCGGCCGACCGCCCAGTTGCCCCCGGCGATGCGCACCGACCAGGACTGGCTGCTGCCCGCGGCGACGCCCGCCGGGCCCCAACCCCGTCCGTCCCGGTGGCTGTTGGTCGGCGGGGTGCTCGCGGTGCTCATGCTGGTGCTGGGGCTCGCCCTCTACGCGGGTTCGTCCGACGACCAGCAGGCCGGTCCCGCGACGACCGCGGTGTATCCCACGCCCACGACGATGCCCACGACGGTGCCCACGACGATGGCCACCGGCGAGGTGACCTTCGAAGGCATGCGTGACCTGGTGCTCGCGGTCTACTCGGCGCTGCCGAAGCACACCGAGGAAGCCTGGGACATGTTCGACGCCAACTATCAGAACAAGACCGGGTATGCCGACTTCCGGAACTTCTGGGCGGGCGTGCACAAGGTCGAGGTGCTGTCGGTGTCACCGCGCGACGCCGACAGCGTCGTGGCCCGGATCCGCTACGTCGTCAAGGGCGGCAGGAACGACACCGAGGACCGCTGGCTGAAAGTCGTGCCGGTGGACGGCAGGCTGCTCGTGCACGACTCCGGGCGGATCGGGCCGGCCTAGCGGACCATACCGTCGGTGGGCACGGCCTCGGGGTGGCCGCCGCGCAGCGCGCCGAGACCGCGCATCCCGTGGTAGATCAGCAGCGCCGCGATCGAGCCCAGCGCGATGCCGGTGAACGTCAGATCTCCGATCTGCCAGGTGAAGTCGGCGATGCCGATGATCAGAGCGATCGCCGCGGTCATCTGGTTGACCGGCAGGCTGAAGTCCACCCGGTTGGTCAGCCAGATGCGGATGCCCAGGACGCCGACCAGGCCGTACAGCACGATCGTCGCGCCGCCGAGCACGCCGGCCGGAATGGCGGAGATGACAGCACCGACCTTGGGGCACAACGACAGTGCGATCGCGACGATCCCGGCGACCCAGTAGGCCGCGGTCGAGTAGACCCGGGTCGCGGCCATCACGCCGATGTTCTCGGCATACGTCGTGGTGGCCGATCCGCCGCCGGCCCCGGCCAGCACCGTGGCCACACCGTCGGCGGCCAGGGCACGTCCTGTGAGCGGGTCGGTGTCCACACCGGTCATCTGCCCGACGGACTTCACGTGCCCGATGTTCTCGGCCACCAGGGCGATCACCGCGGGCAGGAACATCGGCAGCACGGCCAGGGAGAAGGTGGGCGTCTGGAACTCCGGCAGGCCCAACCAGCTCGCCGCCGCGATGCCCGAGGTGTCGACGTCGCCGAGCGCCCACGCCAGCAGATATCCCAGGACGACGGCGACGAAGATCGCCAGGCGGCCGATCAGACCGCGGAAGAACGCGAGAGCACTCACCAACAGCACGAGCGTGACGAGCCCGACCAGAGGGCCCTTCTCGAAGTTGGACTTGGCCGCGGGGGCGAGGTTGAAACCGATCAGCGCGACGATCGCTCCAGTGACCACCGGTGGGAGCACGATGTCGATCCAGCGCGTGCCGACCAGGTGGACCACCGCGCCGATGATGATGAGCAGGACGCCGACGGCGATCAGGCCGCCCAGTGCGCTTCCGGACCCCTCGGCGGCGACGGCGGCCGTCACCGGGGCGATGACCGAGAAGCTCGAGCCCAGGTAGCTCGGCAGGCGGTTGCCCGTGATGATCAGGAAGAGCAGCGTCCCGATGCCCGAGAACAGCAGTGTGGTGGCCGGCGGGAAACCGGTCAGGACGGGCACCAGGAACGTGGCGCCGAACATCGCCACGACGTGCTGCGCGCCGATGCCGATCGTGCGGGGCCAACTGAGGCGTTCGTCGGGGCCGACCACGAAGTCGGGCTCGGGTCTGCTGGCGACGGGTTTCCAGGTCAGCGGAATCACGGTTTATGACTACACACCACCGGGGCCCGGATCGCAGCGCAATCGGCGCGTGTCAGGGTGTGGCGGGTGACTCCGCCAGGGCAACGATGGCGTCGACCACCGCGCCGGGATTGTCCAGCGGGACAAAGGTCCGTGCTCCCGGCACCTCGGTGATCGCCGAGTCGGGGAACAGCGCGGCCAGGCGCCGGCCCAGCGCGGGTGTGAAGAATCGGTCGGCCGAACCCCACACCAGGCGTACCGGTTTGGTGAATCGGTGCAGGCGCGGTGCCACGTGCGTCAGGTCGGTGGCCCCGATGCCGCGGGCCATGGCCGCCAGATCACCCGCGATGCGCGGGTCGGTGCGGGCCGGCTCCACCCAGGACGCCGTGAGGTCGGGGTCGACGTGCGTCGCGAGCAGGCCGTAGCCCGCGGGGCTGTGCCGCAGGGGTCGCAGGCGCATCAGGTTGAACAGTGCGGAGATCGACCTGGGCCCGCGCAGCATCGCGAAGACGGCGTCGAAGGGGAACGGGGGGAACGCCTCGAAGGCGTCGCAGTTGGTCAGCACGAGCCTGCCGATGCGTTCGGGATGGGTGTCGATCAGGAACTGGCACAGGCCGCCGCCCGTGTCGTTTCCGACCAGAGTGACGTCGTCGAGGTTCAGGGCGGCGAGGAAGCCGCCGATGATTCCGGCCAGGCCCTGGGGGGTCAGGGCCGTGCGGTCGGTGACGGGCGTGGTGTGGGAGCCCAGGGGCAGGCGCGGAAGAAGGCAGCGGTACCCGCGTTCGGCCAGGGCGTTCGCGACCTTCGACCAGAGTCGTTCGTCGACGATCATGCCGTGCACGAAGACGACGGGTGGGTGGGGTGAGTCGATGGGGCCCAGGTCGAGGTAGTCGATTCGGCTCTGCTGCAGCGTGACGTGTGGCATGGCGGGCTATCCTCGTTCCGAAATTTACAAACTCTGAGTATGAAAGTTACGTACACGCAGTATGGAAGTCAAGGGTTCAGTTCGTCGCACCCAGGCGCAGCGCACCGCGGCCACGCGCGCCAACCTGGTGTCCGCGGCCCGGGCGCTGTTCGCCACCAGGGGTTTCGCCGAGGTGTCCACGCAGCAGATCGTCGAGGCCGCCGGCGTGACGCGCGGTGCGCTCTACCACCAGTTCGCGGACAAGGCCGACCTGTTCACGGCCGTCTACGAACAGGTCGAGAAGCAGTTGGTGGCCGATGTCGGTGCCGCCATCGCCGCACACGAGCCGGCCGGCCCGGCCGCGGCGATGCGGGTGGGCGCCCGGTTGTTCCTCCAGCACTGTTCGGCGGCCGATGTGCAGCAGATCGTCCTCGTGGACGCACCCACCGTGCTGGGGTGGGACCGGTGGCGTGAGATGGGCGTCAAGTACGGGCTCGGCGTCATCGAGGGCATGCTCGCCGCGGCCGTCGCCGAGGGCGAGATTCCCGCCACGCCGCTGCGCCCGACGGCTCACGTGCTGCTCGGTGCGCTGGACGAGGCCGCGCTCTACGTGTCGCGGGCCGCCGACCCGCAGCGCGCGCTCGAGGAGATGTACGTGGTCTGCGACCGGATCATTGCCGGGATCGAGGGCTGACCACGCGGGTGCCGCGCAGCGCGAGCAGGTGTCGGGTGGTCAGTTCACCGTTCGTCAGATCAACCTCTTTCCACGGCGCACCCTGATGCGGATGTCGGCCAGCAACAGTTGACTGCCGCCCTGGCGAATGAACTTGGGCAGGAACCGGTTCACCAGCGCGACGAACAGGAACAGGCGCTCGAACCACGTCTGCCGCCGGGCCGACCAGGTCACACCCAGCGCATCGCGGAACACCGGTGCCAGGAACCCCGTGGTGAGGAACTTCAGCAGCGGGACGAAGCCCGGGCGCAGCAGGGGGGTGATCATGCGCAGGTTGATCAGGTCGGTGAGATAGTCGCGGACGGTGTCGTCCATGGACACCCGCGCACACGCGGCATTCCAGTACTCGTCGAAGGCCGTGCGGGTGGGTGGCCACTGGTCCTCGGTCACCTGAAGGGTGGTCCCCAGGGTGAACGCCGATCGATAGAAGTCCTCCGCGGCCTGCGGCGTCAACTGGCCGCGCAGCAGCTGGTAGGTGTCCTCAAGGCCGACGAAAAGGCATGCGGCAACCCACATCTGAAGGTCCCGGTCGAAGGCGTTGTACTGCACCGGGCTCTCGGGGGTGGACTTGACCTGCCGATGGGCGCCGTTGACGGCCTCGCGGTAGGCGGCCTTGTCCTCCGGGGTGCCCAGGATCGCGACCGCCAGATAGCTGAACGTCGTCCGGGCTCGCTTCCACGGATGGTGCATGAGGCTGCCGGACTCCACCACACTCTCCGCGACGCCGTGCCCGACACCGGGCAGCGCCAACTGCATGACCACGTTGGCCGCGCCTGCGGCGAACGACCAGAAGTCCATCGCGTCGGCGACGGTCACCTCGCGGTCGTCC
The DNA here is from genome assembly GCF_001667265.1 of Mycobacterium sp. ACS4331. Classification (GTDB taxonomy): domain Bacteria; phylum Actinomycetota; class Actinomycetes; order Mycobacteriales; family Mycobacteriaceae; genus Mycobacterium. The sequence continues at coordinate 110,621 of NZ_LZHW01000093.1, forward strand.
CACCGCGCGGTGCGCCGCGTGATGGTGATGCGGGTGTCGGACGCCGACAGGGCGGGCGTGCTCATGTCATGCAGACGTTGGAGAACAGCAGGACCGGCCAGGACACGATCGATCCCAGGAATGACACCACCAGGTCCGCGCCGGTCAGGTGGTCGAGGTGATCGGTGTGGGTCATCGACCAGATGACGCCGATGATCAGGTATGGCGTGCCGAGAATGAGCCCCAGGCCGATCAGTTCCGCGACCGTGAACTGATAGCTCAACACCTGACGCAGCTTCGCGAGCATGTGCGCATCCTTCTCGAGGGGCCGGGCACCGTGGTCTGCGCACTATGTTAACCGCCATTCGGATGTCGAGGGGCATATTGGAAGGCCGACTGGAACAGAGGTGGGCAGTGCCGTTCGCCGCTAGGGTGAATGCGTGCCGACACCGCGAACCGCTTCGACCGATCGTGTTCGTCGGCGCCCCAAGGACCGAAAAGCCCAGATCGCCAGGGTTGCGGCGGAGGCGTTCAGTGCCCGCGGCTACCACGCTGTCGGGATGGACGACATCGCCGCCGTGCTCGACATCTCGGCCACCGCGCTCTACCGGCATTACGCCAACAAGTACGACATGTTTCGCGCGGCGGTGCTCACCCTCGGCCAGCAACTCGTCGACGCGACGAGCTTCTGCGACGACGCCGCGCCCGACCTCACCGATGAGGACGCCGTCGAACTTCAGGCCCGCATGGTCGACGCCATCGTCGACGTGGCGTTGGCCAACCGGGACTCCGCGGGCCTGTACCGCTGGGAGGGTCGCTACCTCGAGGGCGACGACCAGGCCGCGCTGATGTCTCAGATCCGCGTCGTCAACCGGCGGATCCAGATTCCACTGCGCCAGCGCAGGCCCCAGCTGTCGTCATCGGAACGGTGGACGCTGTCGTCGGCCGCGATGAGTGTCATGGGCAGCATCGCCGACCACCGCGCCAAACTGCCCCCGCCGCAGACCAAGGAGCTGATGCGGCGACTCGTCGGGGCGGTGCTCGACGCCGACCTGCCCACCGCCGCCGACGCTGCGGCCCAGCCGAGCGTCTCGCCCCGGCCGGTCGCCGAGACCGCCGCCATCGGCCGGTACGAGGCCGTGCTCCAGCAGTCGCTGCTGCTGTTCGACGAGCATGGGTACCACGAGACCGGAATGGGTCAGATCGCGGCCGCGGTGGGGATGCCGACCTCGGCGATCTATCGCTACTTCGCCGGCAAACAGGACATTCTGGCCGCGGTGTTCCGGCGTGCCGCCGACCGTGTGTCGGGCGAGCTGACGTCGGCGCTGGCCGGTGTCACCGACTCGCGCGAGGCGCTGCTGCGGCTGGTCGAGGCGTATGTGGCCAGCGCGTTCGCATATCCGGAGCTGTCGTATGTGTATTACGCCGAACGTGTGAACCTGGGTGCCGCCGATCAGGAGATGCTCCGCAATGTGCAGCGTTCGACCGTCGGGTCATGGGCCCGACTGCTCGTCGACGTCCGACCCGAGTTCTCCAGCGCGCAGGCCCGGTTCGTCGTGCACGCCGCGATGGCGCTGGTGATCGACCTCGGCAGGCTGGTGTCCTACCAGGATTCCGCACACGCTCAGGCGTGTGTGCGGCGCATGATGCACGTGACTCTGGGGGTCGAACCGCTCTAGCGGTTGTTGCGGACCGCGTTGCCGCTCAGATACGCCAGGTATCCGATGGCCCCGACGATCGCGGCGTTGCGGGTGCGGCCGCTGATCAGGCCCAGTCCGAGTGCGGTCTCGATGCCGCCGTTGGTGTAGACGTGCTGGCGGGTGCGACGGGGGAACGCCGGCTTGGTGATCGGCTCGAACAGGTTGGGGCTGGTGAAATGGGCCACGCCCACGCCTGCCAGGCCGAGTCCGAGGACCTTGGTCAATGTTCGCCTGCCGCTTCGCAACTGGTCAGCTGTCACCAGCGCACAGTATCTTACTCGGGAGTAAGATGGAAGAGCTTGACGGCCGCGTCGACCGCGAGCGCGGGAACATCGAGTGTCTTGGAGCCCAGATCGTGCCGCGCCCCGGTGATCTCGACGACCTCGGTCGGCCCGGTGACCAGGCCGGCCGCGGCGCGAAGTTCATCGATGCTGCCGAACGGGTCGGACGTCCCGTGGGTGAACACCGTCGGGACCGTGATCGCGGGCAGGTGCTCGGTGCGGGCGCGTTCGGGTTTACCGGGCGGATGCAGCGGATAGGAGAACAGCGTCAGGACGTCGACGCGGGTGCCCTCCGCCACGGCCATGGACGTCATCCGTCCTCCGTAGGAATGCCCGCCCGCGATCACCGGGCCCCCTAGGGTGCGCGCCGCCTCGATCGCCTCCACGACGCCGGCCTGATCGGCCTTGGCCGACCCGGAGGGCGGTCCCTTCGGGCGACGACGCCGGTACGGCAGGTTGTAGCGCACGGCGAGCCACCCGCGACTGGCCCACTGGTCGCAGATGCGGATCAGCATCGGCGACTCACGGTCACCGCCGGCGCCGTGGGTCAGCACCACGGTGCCCTGTGGCGTGCCGTCGGGTTCGTGTGCGATCCCCGCGATGGCCTCGAGGTCGATCACGGGGAGACCTGCAGGCGGAACAGTGCCGACACCGGCCCGTGGCCCGCGCCGAGCGGGTAGGCCGCGCGGAGGCATTCGGTGACCCACGTTTTGCCGAACTCCACCGCATCCGGCACCGAAAAGCCGTGCGCCAGCGCCGACGCCGTCGCCGCCGCCAAGGTGTCCCCGGCGCCGTGGTCGTGGGGCGTGGGCACGCGTGGCTTCTCGTACTCGTGGAAGTCCGTGCCGTCGAACAGCAGGTCGGGACTCATCTTCGAGGACCGAAGATGGCCGCCCTTGACCAGCGCCCACTGCGGGCCCAGGGCGTGCAGGGCGCGGGCGGCCTCGCGCTGCGAGGCCTCGTCGACGACGTCGATCCCGACCAGCAGGCGCACCTCGTCGAGGTTCGGCGTGACCAGTGTGGCCAGCGGAAACAGTTCGTTGCGCACCGAATCCAGGGCCGAGGGGTGCAGCAGCGGATCACCGTGCATCGAGGCACACACCGGGTCCACGACCAGCGGGACCTGTCCGGCCAGGCCCTCGGCGCGCCAGGTCTCGGCGACGGCCCCGATGATCTCCGAGGATGCGAGCATCCCGGTCTTGGCGGCCTGGATGCCGATGTCCGAGGTCACGGCGCTGATCTGATCGGCCACAATGTCGGTCGGGAGTTCGTGAAAGGCCTTGACGCCCACCGAGTTCTGGACGGTCACCGCCGTCATCGCGACGCAGCCGTGGATCCCGAGCATGGCGAAGGTGCGCAGGTCGGCCTGAATGCCTGCGCCACCTCCGGAGTCCGACCCGGCGATGGTCATGACCCGCAGCGGTGTCTGCGCCGGCGGGGTGAGCGGTAACAGGTTCACGATGCCGATTCTGCCAAGGGCAGGTAGACGCGGTTCCCGTGGTCGGCGAACTCCTGCGACTTCGCCGCCATCGCGTCGCGGATGTCCTGCGTGATGCGCATCGAGCAGAACTTCGGACCGCACATCGAACAGAAGTGCGCGGTCTTGGCGGGCGCGGCGGGCAGTGTCTCGTCGTGGAACTCGCGGGCGGTGTCGGGATCCAGCGACAGGTTGAACTGATCCTCCCAGCGGAACTCGAAGCGGGCTCTGGACAGCGCGTCGTCGCGTTGTTGGGCCCTCGGATGTCCCTTGGCCAGGTCGGCCGCGTGGGCGGCGATCCGGTAGGCGATCACCCCGTCCTTGACGTCCTTGCGGTTGGGCAGGCCGAGGTGCTCCTTGGGGGTGACGTAACAGAGCATGGCGGTGCCGGCTTGGGCGATGATGGCCGCGCCGATCGCCGAGGTGATGTGGTCGTAGGCGGGCGCGATGTCAGTCGCCAATGGGCCCAGCGTGTAGAACGGCGCCTCCTCGCAGAGTTCCTCCTCGAGACGGACGTTCTCGACGATCTTGTGCATCGGCACATGGCCGGGACCCTCGATCATCACCTGCACGCCATGGCTTTTCGCGATGGTGGTGAGCTCGCCCAGGGTGCGCAGTTCGGCGAACTGGGCGGCGTCGTTGGCGTCGGCGATGGAACCGGGGCGCAGCCCGTCGCCGAGGGAGAACGTCACGTCGTAGCGTGCCAGGATCTCGCAGAGTTCGGCGAAGTGCGTATACAGGAACGACTCGGTGTGGTGCGCCAGGCACCAGGCCGCCATGATCGATCCGCCGCGACTGACGATCCCGGTGACCCGGTCGATGGTCAGCGGGATGTGTCGCAGCAGCACCCCGGCGTGCACCGTCATGTAGTCGACGCCCTGTTCGCACTGCTCGAGCACCGTGTCGCGGTACACCTCCCAGGTCAGTCGGGTCGGATCGCCGCCCACCTTCTCCAGCGCCTGGTACATCGGCACGGTGCCGACCGGGACGGGGGAGTTGCGCAGGATCCACTCGCGGGTCTGGTGGATGTCGGCACCGGTGGACAGGTCCATGATCGTGTCGGCACCCCATCGGGTGGCCCACACCATCTTGTCGACCTCCTCGGCGATCGACGAGGTCACCGCGGAGTTGCCGATGTTGGCGTTGACCTTCACCGCGAAAGCCTTGCCGATGACCATCGGTTCGGCCTCGGGGTGCCTGTGGTTGGCGGGGATGACCGCGCGACCGGCCGCCACCTCGTCGCGCACGAGTTCCACTGGGACGCCTTCACGTTCGGCGATGAACGCCATCTCGCTGGTGATCTCGCCCGCTCTGGCGCGCTGCAGCTGCGTGCCGCGGTCGGTGACCACGTTGGGCCGCGGCGGCAGGCCCCTGGCGAGGTCGATCGTCACGGCGGGGTCGGTGAAGGGCCCCGAGGTGTCGTAGAGGTCGAGGTGCTCGCCGTTGCTCAAGTGCACGCGACGGAACGGGACGCGCGACCCGTCGGGCAGGTCGCGATGGACCTTGGTGCTGCCCGAAATGGGTCCGGTGGTCACCGTGGAAATGGGTACAGCCATCTTCATCACTCCCTACGCCGGCATTACCCGGTCAGGTTCATCCGGTCGACGGCCCCAGCCGTCCTCTCAGCACGCTCGGTGCGCGCTCCCGGGGGTTACGGGCCCAACTTAGCGCATGGTCCGGTCGGGGACGGGGAATACGGTTTGCTCGGAGATGATTTGTATAGCTAATATATGTGAATCTGAACGAGACGATGAGGCTGATGACGACCGACACAGACACCACGACTGCCGAGGTCGCGACCGCGCGCCGGCGCATCCAGATGGACCACGACCACCCGAGGTACAAGTGGGTCGTACTGTCCAACACCACCCTGGGCACGCTGTTGGCCACCATCAACGCCTCGATCGTGCTGATCTCGCTGCCGGCCATCTTCCGCGGTATCGGGTTGAACCCCTTGGCGCCGGGAAACGTCGGCTACCTGCTGTGGATGCTGATGGGCTATCTCGTGGTCACGGCCGTGCTCGTGGTCCCATTCGGACGCCTCGGAGACATGCTGGGCCGAGTCCGCATCTACAACCTCGGTTTCGTCATCTTCACCCTGGCCGCGATCGCGGTGTCGTTCGACCCGTTCCACCTGGGAGCGGGCGCGGTGTGGATGATTGCGTGGCGGGTGGTCCAGGGGGTTGGTGGAGCCATGCTGATGGCGTCGTCGTCGGCGATCCTGACCGATGCCTTCCCGGCCAATCAGCGTGGAATGGCGTTGGGCGTCAACATGGTTGCCGCCGTCGCCGGATCCTTCCTCGGTCTGCTGATCGGCGGCGTGCTCTCGGAGATCCATTGGCAGGCCGTGTTCTGGGTCGGAGTGCCGATCGGCGTCTTGGGCACTGTCTGGAGCGTGCGGTCGCTGCGTGAGATCGGCACGCGGAGTCCCGGGCGGATCGACTGGGCGGGCACGCTGACCTTCGGCGTCGGACTGACCGTGCTGCTGCTGGGGATCACCTACGGCATCCAGCCCTACGGCACGTCGTCCACCGGGTGGGGGAATCCCGCGGTGCTGGGCTCGATCGGTGTGGGTCTTGCGCTGCTGGTGGCGTTCTGTGTGATCGAACTCAAGGTCGACCAGCCGATGGTGGACATGCGGTTGTTCAAGTCCGCGTCGTTCGGGATGGGCAACCTGGCCGGCCTGATGTCCTCGGTGGGCCGCGGCGGTCTGCAGTTCATGCTGATCATCTGGTTGCAGGGCATCTGGCTGCCGCTGCACGGGTACACCTTCGAGTCCACGCCGCTGTGGGCCGCGATCTACATGCTGCCGATCACGGTGGGCTTCCTGATCGCCGGTCCGATCGCCGGATCGCTGTCCGACAGGTTCGGTGCGCGCCCGTTCACCGTCGGCGGCATGGTCATGATGGCCGTGACGTTCGTCGCGCTGCTGATGATCCCGGTGAACTTCGACTACTGGGTGTTCGCGGTGCTGATCTTCTTCAACGGGTTGGGCGGCGGCATCTTCACCGCGCCCAACACCGCGGCGATCATGTCGAGTGTGCCCGCCGCGCAGCGCGGAGCCGCTTCAGGTGTGCGTGCGACGTTCTTCAACGCCGGGTCGTCGCTGTCGATCGGGATCTTCTTCTCGCTGATGATCGTCGGGTTGGCCGGCACGCTGCCGGGCGCGTTGAGCAGTGGCCTTCAGGCCCAAGGCGTTTCGGCCGCGGTGGCCCAGGATGTGGCCGACCTGCCGCCCGTCGGCAGTCTGTTCGCGGCCTTCCTGGGCTACAACCCGATCGCCGAACTGCTCGAACCCTCTGGCGCGCTGCATCATCCGGGCGTGAATGTCGATGTATTGACCGGTCAGACGTTCTTCCCCGAGTTGATCACCGAACCCTTCCACGCCGGCCTCGTCGTCGTGTTCGGCGCCGCGGCCATCATGATGGTGATCGGCGGGATCGCCTCGCTGTTCAATGCCGGCCGGTACGGCACCGAACCGGGTGCGGACAACGCCGCCTGACCACGCCGTTTCAGCGGAACAGCGCACCTCGTAGGAAGAACTGGTCGCGGTCACGCGTGATGATCGCGCCGACCGGCAACTGCGCGGCGATCTCCAGGTTGTCGTCGGCAACGCTCTCGGCCCAGTCGACCGGCCATCCGCCGTCGCCGAGGCTGGTTTCGAATGCCAGCACCACGTCGTCCCGCGTCATCGTGGATTCGGCGACCATCGCAGTGGTGGTCGCACGGTGTGAGGCCGCGCCCGCGAAGCCGCGACCGCATCCGCACGGCCCCCGCGGGTCGTTGAGGTCGCGATCGCAGGGTTCCTGGATCCAGACCAACTCGCGCTCCACGCAGTAGTGGTAGTCACGCGGGCTGGTGCCCTGCGTGAATCCGGTTGCCACAAGGATTTTCATGCTCCGGAGCTCTCCTAGAAGGGGGGTTCGTCGGTGTTGATGCCGC
>NZ_LZHW01000094.1 GCF_001667265.1 Mycobacterium sp. ACS4331
GGCCAAGCCCTGTATCTGGGGCGGGCCAAGCGGATCGCCACCCCCGCCCAACGCATCGTGCTGCACGCCCGCGACCGCGGGTGCACCGCACCCGGCTGCACCGCCTCGGCGTATCAGTCCCAGGTTCACCACGCCACCCTCGATTGGGGCGACGGCGGAGAAACCAACATCAACGAACTCGCCCTGGCGTGCGGGCCCGACAACCGCAAAGTCGGCCCCAACAAATGGAAAACCCGCATGCGCCGCGGGCGGTGTGAATGGATCCCACCACCGCACCTCGACAACGGCGGACCACGGGTGAACAACCACCACCACCCCGAAAACCTCCTGAACCCACACCAGGAGGACGACGAAGGCGGCCCCGACCCCGACTGAGGCGAGGTTGGTGCGTGCGCACCCGCCCGGCGGAACAGTCCGGCGGCTGAGAAACAGGGGGGATCGTTCGACGCGGTCCGGGAGGCGATGCAGTCGGCCAGGCGATGCAGTCCGGGAGGCGCGCGCAGTCCGGCAGCACGACGCTCAGCCGAGATCACCGGACGCGCAGCCGGCGAGGGTTGAACGCCGCAGAGAAGGCTGCGACCACAATCAAAAACTGGCACGCAGACACAGGGTCTGCGTGCCAGTCAGGTCAATGGTGTGACCTCAGCGCGCGAGTTCACGTCAGGTGAGACCGCACGTCAGATCAACGGCGTGACCTCAGGGTGCAAGCGGGAACTCATCGGCCGGGTTGCCGCAACGCGCCTTGGTGTCGACCATCGGCTTGCGGATGCCGGCGAGTTCGGCATGAACCTGCGGGTTGGCCGCGAAGTACTCCTTCTGCTTCGCGACGATCTCCTCGCGGTCCAGCCCCTCGAGGCTGGTGAAGAATTCGTTCACATCGGGATGGGTGAACAGGTAGGCCGAGGTCGACGCGGCGACACCGGAGGCGACGCCCGCGAGGTCAGCCGCGGAGCAGTTCGGCGGACGGTCGGCGCTGGCGGTGGGCGCTGCGGCGAGCATCACCGCAGCGGCGCCTGCACCGACGATTCCCGCAACGACGCGGCGGGCGATGGAAGCCATGGGTCACTCCTCTATTTCTGGTACGGAGGGCTGCTGAGCATTAAATCACCGCCATAGGCGGCGTGTCGGGGTTCGAGCAAACGAGAACCTTACAACTGTTGTGCCAGAGCCCAACCGCGATCGGCGATGTCACGATACCTGTTGCGGATGAGATCAGTGCCCGCCCGGGCGTCCGCGGCGTTTCCGTCCAGGCCGCGCCGCCAGACCCCGGCCACGATGGACGCGAGGCGGAACATCGAGAACACCACGAACACATCCAACGACTCGGGGATGTCCCGGCCGGCGTGCGCGCAGTACTGGGCGACGAACTCGCTCTGGCTCGGTATCCCGGTGCCGGTCAGGTCCTCACCCGCGACACCCTCCAAACCCGTTGGGCCCGCGTCGAAGTGATAGGTCAAGCAGGTGTAGGCGAGGTCGGCGAGGGGATGGCCGATCGTCGCGAGTTCCCAGTCGAGGACTGCGACCAGCTTCGGTTCGGTGGGATGAAGCAACACATTGCCCAACCGGAAGTCGCCGTGCGCGATGCACGCGGGCTCGGTGTCGGGCGGCAGATGGCGAGGCAGCCACTCGGCCAGCAGGTCCATGGCGGGCATGTCCTCACAGCGCGCGGCCTGCCACTGCCTGGTCCACAGGGCGACCTGGCGTTCCATGTACCCCTCGGGTCGGCCGAAGTCCTCGAGACCGGCGGCGCGCCAGTCCACCCGGTGCAATGCCGCGAGCACCCGGGCCAGATCGGCGTAGACCGCTGCCCGCTCGTCGGGCGTCCCCTCCCGCAGCACACGCTCGGGGTACACCCGACCAGGAACATGATCCATCACGAAAAACGCTGTGCCGACCACGGATTCGTCGGTGCACAGCAGCCGGGCCGGCGGCACGGGCACGTCGCTGTCGGCCAGCGCTGCGATCGCGCGGTACTCGCGCTCCACCGCGTGCGCGCGGGGAAGCAGCTTTCCGGGAGGCTTCTTGCGCAGCACATACTCGTGACCGGGCACCTGAAGGTGATAGGTCGGATTGCTCTGCCCGCCCTGGAATTGGCGAACCACCAGGGGCCCGTCGAAACCGGGCAGGCGCTCGCGCAGGTACGCCGACAACGCGGCCTCGTCGAGGCGATGTGCGGGAAGCACCGGAACGAGTTCAGCGACACCGCCCACGGTCAACTCGCCTCGAGTTCGGCCAGCAGTGCGAGAACCGCCGACTCCGCCTGCGGGGGCAGCGGTTGATCAGCCTCGGCGGCCTCGATCATGGTCGCGGGCAGGCCGGAGGCCAGTGCGGCGTCGTCGACGGTGAGGCTGGTGCGGTGCCTGGCAGCGAAAAGGCGTTGCCCAACAGTCGCATTCGGTGTCGCGGCGATCTTCAGCATCAGGTCGTCGTAGCGGCGCCGCACTCCACCCATGGCGATCACCAGTGCCGGTGCGCGGGGGGCATTGCGGGCCGCATCGGTGGCCACCGCAAGCAGGTTGCGCAGATCCCCCAGAATCGAGGTGGCCGCCGTATGGAACTCTGGGCTCGACGAACTGGGCAGAGCGGCCAGCGCGGTGTCGACGCTCTTGAGGGCCAAGTTGATGGTCTGTGCGATCAGTGGGGACGCCACCGACGTCGAGATCACCTGCGTCTTCTCCTCATCCGGCGAGGGTGCCCCCTGCCGAATGCCCGCGATCGCCCCCCGCGGCCACTGCAGCACCTCTTCGAGCTTGGTCCGGGTGCTCTCGTGCGGCCAACTGCGGCCCTTCTCGAAGGAGATCAGCGCGCCGGCGTTGATGATCTTGTCGCGGGCCAGTCCGCGCTGAGTCAGCTCCAGTTCCCGGCGGCGTGCCGCGACGGCGGCGCCGGCGCGCGCGATGTCCGGGTCGACCGCGACGGTCGACTCGTCATCGAGTCCGTCCTCCGCGTCCTCGTCCCAGCCGAACGACAGGTCGACGGCGAACCCCTCGGCATCACCCAGCTTGATCGTCATCCCGTCGGTGACCACCACCGACTCGTGGCGTTGGCCGTCGACGAACATGCCGTTGCGGCTGTTGTCGATGGCCACCCAGTTCGCGCCCTCGGGACGCAGGCGCATATGGGTGCGCGACATCCAGTTGAAGTCGAAATGGATGGATGCCGTCGGATCCCGTCCGATCGTCAGTTCGCCGTGCGACGGATCGGCGCGGCGCACCCGCCCTCCGCAGCGGATCGTCAGGTCTGGGGCGGTGACGGGAGCCGAGGGGTCGAGACCTCCGGTGGCCGCGGAATCCATCGTCAGGGTGTCCTCCTGCTACGTCATTGCTCCATATTCGCAGTTCGGAAGCAGCATACCGCAGTGTAAGTGTTGCACCGCTACATTTTGCCGACTTCGCCCCACTGCTCCCAGTGTGACGGGCGATACTCTAAACTGAGCGAGTGCACAGCATCTGGGATTTCTCGTGAAACCGGCGCCATTCGCATACCACCGTCCCCGTGATCTCGACGACGTCGTCGACCTGCTCGACGAGTTCGGCGACGACGGCAAGATCCTGGCCGGAGGCCAGAGTCTCACCGCCCTGCTCGCACTCCGGTTGACTCATTTCGACAATCTCATCGACATCTCGAGGTTGGCCGAGCTGCAGTACATCGAGCGTCGCGGCGACACCGTGTGGATCGGTGCGGGCACGACGCACGCCGAGGTCGGCGCCCACGACCTGGTGTGCACGGACGTGCCGCTGCTGACCAGGGTCGCGCCGCTGATCGGGCACTTCCAGATCCGCAACCGCGGCACGCTCGGCGGCGCGGTCGCGCACGCGGATCCGGCGGGGGAGTTCCCGACCGTCGCGCTGACGCTGGACGCCACCATCGAGGCGACGTCCTCGTCGGGACGCCGGACGATTCCGGCCACGGAGTTCTTCACGGGCCTGTGGGAGACGTCGCTGGCGCCCGGCGAAGTCCTCTCGGCGGTCGGCTTCCCGGTGTGGGGTGCTCGAAGCGGTTTCGGCGTCCACGAATTCGCGCGCCGGCACGGTGATTTCGCGATCGCGGGGGCCACGGTGGCCACCGAGGTCGATGACGACGAGCGCGTGCGCCGGTGCGCCATCGGACTGATGGGGCTCAGCTCCACGCCGCGGCGCGCGTTCGACGCCGAGCAGGCTGTCATCGGGCAGAAGCTCTCCGACATCTCGGCCGAGGAACTGGGCCAGTTGGCCATGCGCGGCCTCGACGACGTCCCGTCCGATCTTCAGGGATCGGCGGGCTACCGAACCCGAGTGGGTGCCGCGATGGTCTCGCGCGCCTGGACCGATGCCAGCACCGAAGCCGTGAGGGAGAGCGTCAATGCATGAACACATCGTCGAGATGACCGTCAACGGTCGTCCGGTCGAAGCGGTGGTCGAGCCCCGTATGACGTTGGCCGACTTCGTCCGTGAGCGCTGCGGTCTGACCGGCACGCACCTCGGCTGCGAGCACGGGTCGTGTGGTGCGTGCACGGTCCTGCTCGACGGCAAGGCCGTCCGCGGGTGTCTGGTCTTCGCCGTGCAGGCCGACGGCGCCGAAGTGTCCACGGTCGAGGGTGTCGCCTCCCCGGACGGTGAACTGTCGCCGGTGCAGGCCGCGATGCGGGAGTGTCACGGACTGCAGTGCGGTTTCTGCACGCCCGGGTTCGTCATGTCGATCACCGCACTGCTGCAGGACAATCCGAATCCCACCGACGAGGAGATCCGCGAAGGTCTCTCCGGGAACTTCTGCCGGTGCACCGGTTACCAGGGGATCGTCAACGCTGTGCACCGCGCTGCCGAGAGCATGTCGGAGAACCTCACGTCGTGAGAAAGAGTCAGGGCCCACAGGTGTCTGCGGGCCCTGACTTCATCATCGAGTTCAGTCCGGCTGCGACGGCAGCAGGATCACGTAGGGCTGCCGGCGGCGTCCGCCGAGAAGCAGGCCCAGCACCAGGCCCGCCGCAAGGCCGGCGGCCACCGGCAGGGCCCGCTTGGCCAGCGGGCCGGCGATCAACGAGAACGCATCGAGGGAGACAGCGGCGTCCGCATTGGTTGCGGGCGCCGTCGCCGCCGCGGAAGGGCCTGCCGCGGTGGGTGTCTGGACCGGGCGGGGCGCATCGCCGGCCAACAGGTCGGCCTCCAGTCGCGCGGCGAACTGATCGATCAGCTTGCCCGCGACATCGGCGAGGACACCGCGACCGAACTGCGCCGCCTTACCGGAGATGGTCAGGTCGGTGGTGATCACGCAGGTGGACGCATCGCCCTCGTCCTTGAGTTCGAGTGTCACCAACGCCGAGGCGTTGCCCTGGCCGCGAGTCTCCTTGGCGCTGCCCTTGATCACGGCGCGGTGGGCCGCAGCGTCCTTGTCCTTGAACGCACCCTTGCCCTGGTACTCGACGGTGATGGGGCCGACCTTGACCTTCACGGCGCCGGTGAAGTCGTCGCCATCGACGGACAGCAGCCGCGCCCCCGGGATGCACGGGGCGACGCGTTCGACGTCGGTCAGCACCTCCCAGGCCCGGTCGACCGGCACCGGAACGCGAAACTCGTTGACCAGCTCCACTCTTACTGTCCTCTGTTCTGATTGTTCTGGGCGGCTTCGATCGCCGCGACGATCGAGGCCGGGGTGGCGGGCAGGGAGGTGATCGTGACACCCAGCGGTGCCAGCGCATCGTTGATGGCGTTGATGACCGCAGGTGGCGACCCGATCGCACCACCCTCACCGCAGCCCTTATAGCCGCCGACGCCGGGGCCGGGGATCTCGACGTGGCCGTGCTCGATCGTCGGCACCTCGGTGGCGGTCGGCAGCAGATAGTCGACGAACGTCGACGACAGCGGGTTGCCGGCGTCGTCGTAGGCCTGATGCTCCAGCAGCGCACCGCCGATGCCCTGCACGGTGCCGCCGGCGATCTGCCCCTCGACGATGTTCGGGTTGATCATCGGGCCGACGTCCTCGCTGACGATGTAGCGGGTCAGCGTCACCTGGCCGGTGACGACGTCGACCTCACACGTGCAGGCGTGAGTGGCGTTGGCCCAGTGGATCATTGCCGTCGGCGGGGAGACGAACCGGGCGGTCGCCTCGAGAGTCACCGAGGTGCCGGGCGGTACCATCCCAGGCTCGTAGTGTGCGCGATACGCCAGATCGGCGAAGGTGACGCTCTTGCCGTCGTCACCGCGGACGACGGCCTTCGAGTTGGCCAGCTCGATCTCCGAGGGCTCGACAGACAGCATGGACGCGGCGAGGGCGACCAGGCGGTCACGCAGGATGGTGCCCGCCTCGTTGACGGCGCCGGCCGTCATCGGCCCGCTTCGGCTGCCCTGGGTGCCAGCGCCATACGGCGTCACCGCGGTGTCGCCCTGGATCGTCGAGACATCCTCGATGTCGGCACCGAGTGCGTCGGCGGTCAACTGCACGACGGTGGTCTCGATGCTGTTTCCGGTGGACCCGCCGTTGACGTAGACGTTGATCTTCCCGGTGGGCTCCATCCGGATGGTGCATCCCTCCGACCCCAGGTTGCCCGTGGCGGCGCCGGTCGGTTCGATGTACGCCGAGAAGCCGAGCCCGATGTAACGGCCCTGTTCCAAGGCCTCGCGCTGCTCCTTGCGGAAACCCTCGTGGTCAAGGATCTTCACGGCCTGTTCGAACGTGTCCGCGGGCGCCACATGGTCATACGGCATGCCGTTGGGGTTGAAGTACGGCATCTCGTCGCCGCGCAGGATGTTGCGCCGGCGCAGTTCGACGGGATCCAGGCCCATCTGCCGGGCACCGATGTCCAGCAGGATCTCGCGCGACAGCGTCTCGTACTGCCAGGGGCCGCGGTAGGCGACGAGACCCGCGGTGTTGGAGAACACCGTCTGATAGTTGAAGCTGCACTTCGGAACTCGGTATGGGCCCGGGAAGAACATCCCGATCGCCGCGGTCGTCAGCACCGGGTACGGCGTCGGGTAGGCGCCGATGTCCTGCACGAAGTCGATGTCGGCCGCCAGGATGTTGCCCTCGTCGTCGAACGCCATCCGGACGTCGCCGTCGACGTGCCGGGCCTGCCCGGCCGTCATGAGGTTCTCGCGGCGGTCCTCGATCCACTTCAACGCACCGGGGACCTTGCGCGCCGCGAGCAGGATGCACATGTCCTCACGCATCGGGACGACCTTCTGGCCGAAGCCGCCGCCGGTGTCGCGCATGATGACGCGCACCTTCTGTGCCGACAGGCCCAGCAGGCGCGCCGCGAACGCCCGCAGCTCGTGGGGGGTCTGGGTGGACGCCCACACCGTGAGTTCGCCTGGTGCGGCCTGCCATTCGACGACGATGCCGCGCGTCTCGATCGGCACGGGCACATAGCTCTGCTGGTGGATGTGGGCCTTGGCGACATGAGCGGCTCCGGAGAACGTCTCCTCGTCGGGCGGTGCGCCGCCCATTCCGCCGGCCCGGTTGTTCGCGTATTCGGCGTGCACCAGCACATCGGAGGTCTGTGCCTTGGTGAAGTCGGCGATCGCGGGCAGGGGTTCGTAGTCGACGTCGACCAGTTCGATGGCGTCCTCAGCCAGGTAGCGGTTCTCCGCGATCACCAGCGCGACTGGGTCGCCGACGAACTTGACCTCGCCCTCGGCCAATGGGGGACGCGGGGTGTCGGGAACGTCCTTGCCCGCCACCGCGTGCCAGGCCTCGCGGACGTCGGGGTTGAGGTCTGCGGCGGTGAAGACCGCGAGGACACCCGGGACCGCGAGTGCCGCCGAGGTGTCGATGGAGTTCACCTTCGCCCTCGCGTACGGACTGCGCACGAAGCACGCGTGCAGCATGCCCGGACGGACCACGTCGTCGACGAAAGTGCCGTTGCCGGTCAGCAGTCGGGTGTCCTCCACCCGTGCCACGCGGGTGCCCGCGTACCTGCTGGGCGGCGGTGCGGTCGCAGTGTCGAGCGCGGTGTCAGCCATGGGCGATGTCCTCATCTCTCCGGGCGGAGGGCCGTGCTGCTAAGCAGTCGCTCAGCAGCCTACTAGGTGGCTTCGGGTGAGTACAGAACGCGCTACGTTCGGATTTGTGAGCCGGTGGATCGGACAGGCGGAGTGCACGGTCGACGCCGTCGTGCCCGCCCCGCCCGCCGACGTTCGCGCCTTCTACGTCGACCTGGAGCGCCTCGTTCGGGTCCACCCGCTGGTGGTGGCAGTGACGACGGTGGCCCGAGAGGGGGAGCGTCGCGAGTATCGCGTGGTGGACCGCATTCCGTTGGGGCCGGTGACACTGCGCACCCGGTACGCGGTGACGATGACCGTGCCCGACGGGGCCGGCGAGGTGGTCGCGGACTCGAGGCAGTTCCCGCGGGTCCGCCTGAACACCACGGTGTCGTTCGCCGCACGAGGAGATCAGACGGTGCTGACCGAGCACATGCGGATCACCGCACCGCGCCCGCTGCTCGCGGTGACGGTCCGCCAGGCCGTCGCCGCGCACACGACGATGCTGGAGCGCATCGCCGCACATTTCAGCTCGGGCCGTTGACGAACCAGACGTTCTCCTCGCGCAGGCTGCGACTGCGCCACCCGTCCGGTGTCCTGACCACGTCGTGGTGGTAGTACCCGCCGCAGTAGGACAGGTCGGTCGCACCGGGCAGTTGCATGGGGTTGTAGAACATCGCCCGCACCGTCGCGGAGTCACCGCGGTGCTCGAGGATCTCGACATTGGTGATGTAGTGCATCGACATCGGGATCAGCGCCCCGAAGTTCTGCTCCATCCAGGCCGTGACCTCGTCGCGCGGACCCGCCGCCGCGCCTGCGGAGCTGTAGTCGATGCGGGCGTCCTCGGTGAACACCGAGCGGTACAGCTCCCAGTCCTTGGTGTCGACGGCGCGGGCGTAACGGTGCAGAAGCGCCGCGATCGCCAGCTGGTCCTCGACCGACATTTCGTTGTCCGCCAGGGTCATTCCGGCATACCGATCGTCTTGATGGCCAGGTACTCCTTGTACCCCTCGATGCCGTTGCGGTAGCCCAGGCCGCTCTGCTTGGTGCCGCCGAACGGGCTGTCGATGCCGAAGTGGCTCTTGCCGTTGATCGTCACGTTGCCGGTGCGCATCCTGGTGGCCACGCTGAACGCCCGATCGACGTCGGCGCCGCTGACTTCGCCGGACAGGCCGTAGATCGAGTTGTTGGCGATGGCCACGGCGTGGTCGTCGTCGTCGTAGGGGGTGACGGTCAGGACCGGGCCGAAGATCTCCTCCTGGGCGATCTGCGAGTCCGGGTCGACGTCGGCCAGCAGCGTGGGCTGGGTGAAGTAGCCGACCGGCAGGTTCTCCGGGATCCCGCCGCCGGTGACCAGACGCGCGCCGGAGTCGACACCGCTGCGGATCAGGCCGAGCACCTTCTGCCGCTGTGTCTCGCTGATCTGCGGGCCCTGCATGATCCCCGGCGTCCAGGGATCGCCGACCGGGAAGTTCTCCATGCTGGCCTTGAGAATCTCGATGCCCTCCTCATAGCGGCTGCGGGGCAACAGGATCCGGCTGGGCAGAATGCAGCTCTGTCCGGACATCACGCAGGCCATCATCGCGGCCAGCGGCAGGGAAGCCGAGAAGTCGGCATCGTCGAGCACGATGTGCGCCGATTTGCCGCCCAGTTCCAGCAGGGTCTTCTTGACGGTCGAGGCCCCTGCGGCGAGGATCGCGCGCCCGGTCGCGGTGGATCCGGTGAAGGTGATCATGTCGACTCGCGGGTCGGCCGACAGGGCGGCGCCGACCTCGTTGGCGTTGGACGTGACGACATTGAAGACGCCCGCGGGGATGTCGGTCTCCTCGGCCACGATGCGTCCGTACTCGCTGCCCGACCACGGGGTCAGCTGCGCGGGCTTGAGCACCACGGTGTTGCCGGCGATCAGCGCGGGTACGGTCTCGGCGATGTTGAGGTAGAACGGCACATTCCACGGCGTGATGGCCCCGACGACGCCCACGGCCTCGTAATGCAGCTTGCGCCGCGCGGGGCCCAGTGGCGTGTCGTGGACGCCGTTGTCCACGAGGTACTCGAAGTTCCGGCCGTGGTCGGTCCAGTGCCTGACCTCTTCGATCGGGCTCTCGATCTGGCTGCCGGTGACGGTGACGGGGCAACCCACCTCGGTGATCAGGACGCGGCGCAGGTGTTCCTTGTTGCGTTCGAGGGCCTCGTGCAACTGAGTCAGGCAGTGCACCCGGAAGTCGAGGTCGCGCGACCACTCGGTCTCGTCGAACGCGCGGCGCGCGGCGCCGACGGCGCGGGCCATGTCGTCGACCGTGCCGTCGGCGGCCTGGCCGGCCACCTGCTCGCTCGCCGGATGGACGACGTCGAACGTCGCGCCGCCGGCGGTCTGGACCAGTTCGCCGTCGATGAGCATGCGCGGATCCCCGGCGAGCACTCCCTGCTCGGCCTGCACAGCAGTCACTTTTGTCCCTTCAGTCCGCACGGCAGTGCGAAAATGGTTGCGCCACAGGTTTTCTGTGTCGACAGTACTGAAAGGCTCTCTACAGTTATAGAGATTCGTGAAAATTTGCCGAACTTTCCCCGCCGACCCCTCGGACAATCCCGGAGATGAGTGCGTCGAGCTGCTCGGCGGTGCGGATCCTGCGGTCCCCTGAGGTGTAGGCCAGCATCACGCCGCCGATGAACATCTGGACCGTGTAGGTCTGCGCGTCGATCAGCGCCGCGTCGGTCTCGGCGCCCGCGGGCTGCAGTCCCACGACCGCATCCCGGATCAACGCCGTGAAGTCGTCGGTGTAGCGGCGCAGCGCCTTGGCCAGTTCGGGATCCCGCGTGCTCTGCAGGGCCAGTTCGTTGCGTGCCTTGGTTCTGGCCAGGCGCGCCCCGTTGACCGAGCGGAACACCAGGGTGGCCAGGCCGGACGGCTGCGCCGACGGATCGGTGCGCCGGGTCGCCGCCGTCAGGTCCTTGAGGTCCAGCTCGGCGATGCGCTCAGCGACCGCGCGCAACAGCGCCGAGCTGGTGCGGAAGTAGAACGAGGTGGTGCCGTCGGGCAGGCCCGCCTTGCGGTCCACCTTCAGGTGTGTCGCACTCTTGACGCCGTCATCGGCGAGCAGCTGGATCGCGGCATCGCACAGGGTTCGGCGGCGCTGTTCGGGGTTGGGACTTCGTCGCATCGTGAGGATGAACTCTAGCGACCAACATCGCCGATTGTGGGTACATCGAAGTGAATTGACTCTATTGTCGTAGAGTCCGCGCCCTGATCTGCGCCCGAAAGGTTCTGCAATGAAATTCGTCTTCGCGCTGCCCCATATGCTGCGCCTGCCGGCCATGATGCAGCCGTGGGAGGGCGAGGTGACCGGGGCGGACCAGACCCGGATGGCACGCCGCGCGGACGAGCTGGGCTACGACATGATCGCCGTACCGGAGCATTTCGTGATCCCCAGCGAGCACGTCGAACTGTCCGGCCCGCACTACCTGTCCTCGACGGTCGCACAGGCCTACCTGGCCGGTGCCACCGAGCGGATCCGGCTCAACTCCTGCATCACGGTGCTGCCGCTGCAGAACCCGATCGTGTTGGCCAAGGCGCTGGCCACCGCGGATTGGATGAGCAGTGGGCGGATGATGGTCACCTTCGGGGTGGGATGGCTCGAGCGCGAATTCGAGCTCCTCGGAGTGCCGTTCAAGGAACGCGGCCGCATCGCCGACGAATACCTGGCCGCCATCGTCGAACTCTGGACCAGTGAACAGCCCACGTTCGAAGGGCGCTACGTGTCGTTCAAGGACGTCGCGTTCGAGCCCAAGCCCGTGCAGCGTCCGCACCTGCCCATCTGGATCGGGGGAGATGCCGACGCCGCGATGCGGCGGGCCGCGAAGTTCGCCTCCGGATGGTGGTCGTTTTTGACCCCGCCCGAGAGGATCGCCGAGCGCATCGACTTCATCAAATCGCAGCCGGAGTACGACGGTCGCCCGTTCGAGGTGGTGCACGGGATGGGCACCAACCGTGTCGGCGAGGGGCATGTCGCCCAGGACGACCCGAACGGCCGCCCCGGGATGAGCGCGGCCGAGATCGTCGACCGCCTCTGCTGGCTCTCCGAACAGGGGGTGACGGTCAGTTCGGTGCCGATCCCCGCGGTCCGCGACACCGAGGAGTACCTCGACTACGCGCAGTGGGTGATCGAGGAGATCAAACCGCAGGTGCCGTGAGCGGTCACAGTGTCATGGAGTAGCCACCGTTGACGCAGATGGTCTGGCCGGTGATCCACGAGCCGTGGTCACTGGCCAACACCAGCGCCAGGTGGGTCAGGTCGTCGGGCGAGCCGGGCCGTCGGATCGCATAGCCGGCCAGGATCGCCTTGGCCTGCGGAGAGGCGCCGCCGTCGGCCCACAGCGGTTCGGTCATCGGCGTCCGCATGGTGCCCAGGGAGATGTTGTTCGCCGTGACGCCGAAGCGGCCGTTCTCCAGGGCCAGTGATCGGGTCAGGCCCGCGGCACCGGCCTTCGCCGCACCGTAGACGGCCCCGCCGGGATCGCCCGTGCGCCCGGCGTCCGACACGATCGTCAGGATGCGGCCCCATCCGCCGGCCACCATCGCCGGCAGGACGGCCCTGGTGCAGTGCAGCACGCCGTAGAGGTTGACCCGCAGGAACGCCTCCCAGTCAGCAGGCTCGGTGTCGGCGAACCGATTTCGCGTCCCGAACCCGTCGGTGCCGGCGTTGCCCGCATTGTTGACCAGGATGTCGACGGAACCGGCCTGGTCGACAGCGGAGGTCACGGACTCGTAGTCGGTGACGTCGAAGGGCACTGCCAGCGCGGTGCCGCCCGCGTCGCGGATCTCCTCGACGACCTCCTCGGCGCGTTCGGTCCGCAGGTCGTTGACCAGGACGTCGGCGCCCGCGGCGCCGAACGCGTGGGCCAGACCCCGGCCCACACCCTGGCCGCTTCCGGTGATCAGAACGCGTCGACCGTGCAGTGTGATCGCAGTGCTCACGTGGCTCCATCCTGGGATACATGGCGGTTCACGCGGCAGACAGAACACCGGCCGCTCTATGATCATAGAGCGGCCGGGCCGGTGACGGGGCCGGTTGCGCCTCTGGCGCGAGTGGTCGCTCGAAGCGACGATTCTGTGTTGGGGGCCGGGGCAGACCGACACCGTCGCGCCTTTCAACGCACCGCGCGGCCCCCTGTATTCCAGGCGTAGCGTCGTAGCCGATCCCGACGAACTGGAGACCAGATGAGCACGATTCCCGACATCACCCTCAACGACGGCAGCACCATCCCGGCACTGGGATTCGGCGTCTACCAGATTCCGCCGGAGGACACCGCCGCCGCGGTCCGGCAGGCGCTCGAGATCGGCTACCGCCACATCGACACCGCCGAGATGTACGGCAACGAGGAGGGCGTCGGGCAGGGCGTGCGGGATGCCGGCCTGGACCGCAAGGACGTCTACATCACGAGCAAGCTGCACAATGGCGCTCACCGTCCCGACGATGCCCGCCGCTCGTTCGACGCCACCCTCGCGGCGCTGGGGTCCGAGTACGTCGACCTGTTCCTCATCCACTGGCCGCTGCCGACTCGTTACGACGGCGATTTCATCTCCACCTGGAATGTGCTGGAGGAGTTCGCCGAAAGCGGCCGCGCCCGAAGCATCGGCGTCTCCAACTTCACCCCTGGCCACCTCGACAGACTGGCCGCGGGGTCGAACACCGTGCCCGCCGTGAACCAGATCGAAGTGCACCCGTACTTCGCCAACAACGACGTGCGGGCGTACGGACTCGAACACGGCATCGCCACCGAGGCGTGGTCGCCGATCGCGCAGGGCCGAGTCCTCGGTGACCCGGTGATCACCGACATCGCCGAGGCGCTCGGCCGGACACCGGCACAGGTGGTGCTGCGCTGGCACCTCCAGCGCGGCGACATCGTGTTCCCGAAATCCACGTCCCCGGAACGGATGAAGGAGAACGCCGCACTGTTCGACTTCACTCTCGACGGTCAGACCATGGCCGACATCAGCGGCCTGGACCGCGGGGTGGCCGGCCGGCTCGGTCCGGACCCCGAGACCTTCGACTGGATCCCCGACTAGATCCAACGGGTCAGGGTCAGCACCCGCGCCGTGCGCAGCTGGTGCAACAGCACCTCGACCCGGCGGCGGGAGAACTCCAGGCGCCACTCCGGCACCGTGCCGCTCAGGCGCAGCAGGTTCGGCTCGAAGTGCACGTGTGTCAACTGCAGGCCGTGCGGGAGGTCGGGCAGGTGGAACCGGCGGGTCCGCAGGCGCAGCGGTATCCGTCTGTGGTGTCGGCCGACGACCAGGGTGTGCGGCCTGACCACCACCGCGGGCGGTCCGGACCCCGGCAGGTCGGCGTCCACGACCACAAAGCCCCAGCCCGGCCAGCGCGCCAGGTGTACGCGGGCCACGCCGTCGTCGCCGACGTCACCGACGAACCATCGCGAGACCTGACGGAACCACACATCCAGCGTCGAGGCCGGGATGTCGAGGGTCAGGTGCACCGGCGCCGCGACCAGCGTCGGCGGTGTCCCGGGCAGAATCCGCACATTGTGCAGGCGCGCGGTACCGCGCGTGAAACGGTAAGAGTCCCAGGTGATGTCGGCGGCGTGCAACCGGACGTCATCGAGCCGCCCGCGGGCCATCGCCAGGACGTCGAGTCGGGACTCGAACGCCGTCACCGTCATGGCGAGGTCGCCGTGGTCGAGTCGGGCCCTGATCCGCCGGCCCAGCATGAACCGGCGCGCGGTCAAGAACAGCGATCGGTATGCCGCGCCGGTTCCAGCGGACAGCGGGGGCACAGCCGCGGCCGACGCCCACAGGGTGTTGACCACATTGCGACGCGTACTCGGTTCGGATCCCCGGTTGGCACTCATGGCAGGATTCCCACTCTAGGCAGCTGTCCAGCGTCGGGCAGCGCGCTCGGAAGGACGGGAAGTGGCAGTGCGCGAACCCAATCTGGCCGGAAAGTCAGCCGTCGTCGTGGGCGGCACCCGGGGAATCGGTCGGGCCGTCAGCGAACTTCTGGCGGAACTGGGCGCCAACGTCGTCGTCAACGGACGAAGCTCCGACGCGGTGTCGCAGACCGTGTCGGCGATCAACGAGGCGGGTCGCACCGGAGTCGGCTTCACCGGATCACCCACCGACGACACGACAGCGGCCGCCCTGATCGCCACGTGCACCGAGACGTTCGGCGGCATCGACATCCTGATCAACTGCGCCGGCATCCCGGAACCGCCGCGATCGTCGATCCTGACGATCAGCAGCGCAGAATTCCGCGAACTGATCGATGTGCACCTCGGCACGGCGTTCCACACCTGCCGAGCCGCCGCGCCGCTGATGGTGGCGCAGGGATCGGGGGCGATCGTCAACACCAGCTCGTTCGCGTTCCTCGGCGACTATGGCGGCACCGGCTACCCAGCGGGCAAGGGTGCGGTCAACGGCCTGACCGTGTCGATCGCCGCCGAACTCGCCGAGCACGGAGTCCGGGCGAACGTCGTGTGCCCGGGCGCCAAGACGCGGCTGTCCACCGGCGCCGACTACGAGGAGCAGATCGCCGACCTGAATCGGCGAGGCCTGCTGGACGACGCATCGGCGCACGGTGCACTCGATGCGGCGCCGCCGGAGTACGTCGCACCGCTGTACGCGTATCTGGCCAGCGATCTCGCCTCCGAGGTGACCGGCCAGATCCTGATCGGCGCCGGCGGGTTCGTCGGGCGGTTCGCCAAGCCGACCCCGGCGCTGCTCGGGTACCGCGACCACCACACGTCCGCGCCGTGGTCGCTGCCCGAACTGCACACGATGGTCAGCGGATAGTCAGCCGACCGGACGCGGCGTCACCGTCACGGTGCCGGCACCCGGCGTCGGCCGACCCGGATCGGCCGGGGCCTGCTGACCCGCGGTGCTGCCCGGCACCGAACCGCCGGGCGGAACCAGCGAGTGCGTGTTGGGGGCCTGCGGCTGGTCCTGGCCGGGCTGCAGGTTGCAGTCCAGACGCAGGCGGACGTTGCGGCCCGCGGGCTGCTGCTCGAGAACCAGGCACTGCGACTGCGGAAGGTCATTGCCGATCGAACCGCCGAAGACGGCCTTGTAACCCTGGCTCTTCAGAATCGCCACGGCGCGGCCGTACATCTCCCCGGTCACATCCGGCGGGGCCGCGGTGGCCTGCGAAGCGCCGATCACCGCCATGGATACGGCAGCTCCCGCGCCTGACAGGAACAGAGCAAGCTTCTTCACGCACGACCTCCAATGGTTCTGCGGAGTGAAGATATCGCAGTTGGGACACCTGTGAAACTTATGGTTGATCGGCGCAGCGGCCCCGAACGTTTCATCCGCGGTTCGCGGGCCGTCGCCGCACCTGCCGTCACTGGGTGTTTCCGCGCAGGATCTCCTCGGCGCAGCGCAGTCTGCTGTGGCCCGTCTGGTCCATGCAGATGCGCACCGGCGACTCGGTCTCGTACGGCGGGGCGGTGGTCGGGGAGGTGGTGACCACCGGATTGGGGATGACACCTGGCGACAGCGACCACAGGTACCGGTCGGTGTACTGCAGGTTCGAACAGTAGGCCGTGGCGCCCGCGGCCGTGCTGCCCGTCGCACCGGGCTGATCACACGTGCCGCCGACGACGACGGTCGCCTCGGCCGGGACCGCGGTCGTGGCGATCTCAGTCTCGGTTTCGACGACCACGTCGGTGGTGTCGGTCACGGTCTCGGTGGCCGGGGCGGGGGCTGCGGTCGCCGCGGTGGGCGGGGTGGTCCGAGCGGTGGTGGTGGACCCGGACGTGGTCGCCCGGTCACCCTCGAACTCGCCCACAGCGAACGCCACGGCGGCCACCAGCAGCACCGCCAGCACAGCGGGAAGCAACACCACCGGACGCAGCCAGGGCGGTTTGGGGGCCGCCGCGGCCCGATGCGAATGCGCACTGTGCATCGCCGGGGCCAGCTGCGTCGGTTCGACGTATCCGGCCGACTCCGCGATGTGCCCACCGGCCTGGGGATGGCCCAGGGCCCGGGCGAAGTCGATGCACCGGGCGTAGCGGTCCGCCGGATTCTTCGACATCGCCTTGGTCAGTGCGGGATCCAGCGCTGCCAGCTCGGGACGGTGTCCGCCCAGCCGGGGTGGGGCCGCGGTCAGGTGCTGGCTGATCACCACCGCGGGATTCGAGTGCGCGAACGGCGGTGACCCGGTCAGCAGGTGGAATGCCGTCGCGGCCAGGGCGTACTGGTCCGCACGGCCGTCGAGGTCGGTGCCCATGAGCTGCTCGGGCGCCGCGTAGGACACCGTGCCGACCGTCATGTTGGTGGCGGTCAGGCTGTTGGTGTCATCGTCGCGGCGCGCGATGCCGAAGTCCGCCAAAAGGATTCGCTCATCCGGTGTCCCCGGGTCGGCGATCAGGATGTTGGCGGGCTTGACGTCGCGGTGCAGCAGATGCCGGGCGTGGGCATAGTCGAGCGCCTCGGCGACCGCGGTGACGATCGGCACCACGGCGGCCAACGGCAGGCCCGACGGGTTGCGGGCGAGGAGTTCGGCGGCGTCGATGCCGTCGACGTAGTCCATGGAGATCCACAGCTTGCCCTCGTACTCGCCGCGGTCATGCACCCCCACGATGTGCGGATGCCACAGACCGGCGACCACATCGGCCTCGCGGTCGAACCTGCCGCGGTACTCGGCGTCCTCGGTGCACGTCTCGGTCAGCACCTTGAGGGCGTCCTGGCGGTTCAGCCGGGGATGGCGCGCCAGATACACCTCACCCATGCCTCCGGCGCCCAGGAGACGAATGATGGTGTAGCCCGCGAACGTGGCACCGTCGGCCAACGGCATGAGGCGCATATTACAAGCGCCAGCGACATCCGCCCGGTGAACGGGCGCAGTGCCCGCTCACGCCCCGGTGATCTCGCGCAGACCCTCGCACAACGCCGCGACACGCGCGTCGGTGAAGACGTCCTCCAACAGGACCGGTCGGCCAGCCGAATCGGACAAGGGCACACGCCAGTTCGGATACTCGTCGGTGGTCCCCGGTTGATTCTGGGTGCGGGGATCGCCCAGTGCATCCGGCAGTGCCAGCGCCAACAGTCGCGACGGTGTCCGGCCGAGGTATCGGTAGAGGGCGGCGATGACCGCCTCGCTGTCCGAATTCCGTTGTCCGACATCGTCCGAATTGTCGCTCGCGACAGTATTGGACGTGGCGTCGCCGAGCAGTCCCACCCGTCGCAGTTCGGCCAGCCAGGCCTGCTGTGCGCGCCGGTCGTCGGCCATCTCCTCGTCGGCCGAGCGGGTCAACAGATTCAGGGAATCCCGCAGGCGGACGTGCTCACCGGCCAGATAACCCGCCGTGGGCGGCAGGTCGTGGGTGGTGACCGAGGACAGGCAGTATTCGCGCCAATGCTCGGCGGCCAGTGGGCCGCCGTGGTGCTCGTCCTGCTCGAACCACAGGATCGACGTGCCGAGAATGCCGCGGCCACGCAGATAGTCGCGCACCCAGGGTTCGACGACCCCGAGGTCCTCACCGACCACCACGGCGTCCGCACGCTGTGCCTCCAGGGCGACGATGCCGATCATCGCCTCGTGGTTGTAGCGCACGTAGGTGCCGGCATCGGGTCGAGCGCCCTGGGGAATCCACCACAACCGGAACAGGCCGATGATGTGGTCGATCCGGACTCCGCCGGCATGGCGCAGCACGTGCGCGATGAGTTCGCGGAACGGGCGGTACTCCTGCTCCTCGAGTTGATCGGGCCGCCACGGAGGTTGGGACCAGTTCTGCCCCAATTGGTTGAACTCGTCCGGCGGCGCTCCGGCGGTGACCCCCAGCGCCAGCACGTCCTGCATGGCCCATGCGTCGGCGCCGTTGGGGTGCACGCCGACCGCGAGGTCGTGCATCACTCCCAGCACCATGCCGGCCTGCGCCGCGGCGGCCTGTGTCGTCATCAGCTGTTCGTCCAGCTGCCACTGCATCCAGCGATGGAAATCAACTGCGGTACTGTGCCTTTCGGCGAACTCGCGCACCGCGGGCGACGCCGGGTGCTGCAGTGCCTTCGGCCAGTCATGCCAGTCGGCACCGTAGGTCTCCGCCAGCGTGCACCAGGTCGCGAAGTCATCGAGGGCTGCGCCTCGGCGGTCCCGGAACGCCGCGTAGGCCAACTCGCGCCCAGCCGATCGCGGCACGCGAAACACCAGCTTGAGCGCCTTGCGTTTGGCGGCCCAGGCGGCGTCGCGGTCGATGGCGTCGAGGTCACGTGTGCGGGCGCGCAGGTCGGCGCGCAGCCGGCGTACGCGGCGGCGCTTGGGAAGGTCGCCGTACTCTGCGATCGCCTCCACGCGCAGGTAGATCGGGTTGACGAAACGGCGCGAGGTGGGCAGGTACGGCGAGGGCTCCATGGGTCGTGTCGGGGCGGCCGCGTGCAGGGGATTGACCAGGACGTAGCCGGCGCCGTGCCGGGACGCCGACCACACCGCCAGATCGGTCAGGTCGGTCAGGTCACCCACGCCCCAGGACCGCTCCGAACGCACGCTGTACAGCTGGGTGGCCAGCCCCCAGGCGCGGCCATGACCCATTCGGGCCGGCAGGCCCAGCCACGCCGGCGTGATGATCAACCCCGCGCTCGCCTCGGTGTCGCCGCTGCTCAGGTGGACACGGTGGTATCCGGGCGGAAGGTCGCCGGGCACCGCGAACGTCGCTTCGCCGACCAGTCGGCCATCGAGATCATAAGGGGGAGTGAGATTCTCGAGCTGACGCAGGCCGGACCGAACGGTGCCGTCCTCGAGTCTGATCCACAGGTGCGCCGGATCGCCGTGCGTGACGTGCACCCAGAACGCGGTCTCCGCACCAGCGGTGCCCACGATGGTCGGTGGCAGCGACCTGGACCAACGCGTGCGGTCGGCGGCCGTGAGGGCCTCGTCGCAGTCGGCCGCCGTCGACGCGGGAACGCCGAGCGCGGACAGCACCGCGATCAGCGTCTCGGCGGCAACGGGGACCCGGCGGCCGGTCCAATCGTCGTACTCGGTGGCGACCCCGTGACGTGATGCGAGGTCGAGCAGGGCACTCTCGGGTGCGGTCATGCCTCAATCTTGCTGGGTCGGCGCGACCACGTCGCGCGAGACGGAGATCCGGCACGATCGTGGGGTGGGGAAGCAGCGGATTCGCCGGGAGCGGACGGCGGTCGCTGCGCTCTTCTTCACCAACGGCGCGCTGTTTGCGAATCTCGCGCCCCGATTCCCGGAGATCAAGGCTGACCTGGAGCTGTCGAATACGGCATTCGGGTTGTCGGTCGCGGCGTTCTCGGCGGGCGCCCTGCTGTCCGGGCTGACCGCGGCCGCGCTGATCCGCCGGTTCGGGCCGGCGAACGTCGCCGTGTGCGCCAGCCTCCTTCTGGGTGCGCTGGCGGTGGCCGCGGGTGCGGCGCCGACGCCCGTGCTGTTCGCGGCCGCGATGTTCGTCGCCGGATCGGCCGACGCCGTCACCGATGTGGGGCAGAACGCCACGGGCCTGTCGGTGCAACGGGAGTACGGACGGTCGATCATCAACTCGCTGCACGCCACGTGGTCGGTCGGTGCGATCGCCGGCGGCGCGGCGGCGGCCGCGGCGATCGCGCTCGACGTGCCGCGGGTCTGGCAGTTGTCCACGGTGGCGGTGCTGTGTGCCCTGGTCTGCCTGCTGGGTCTCCGCGCGCTGAGTGAGGTGTCCGTCGTCACCGATCCGCCCGCGAGGTCCCAGGCTCGCGCCACGCCGGGCGCCGCGCCTGCGCTGGCGCTGGCCGCCCTCGCGGCCCTGGCCATCGCGGGAGCGTTCGTCGAAGATGCGGGCAGTTCCTGGGCGACGCTGTACCTGGGGGAGCTGGGTGCGCCGCCCGCGCTGGCGGCGAGCGGTTTCATCGCCCTGGTCTCCTTCCAGTTCATCGGCAGGTTGATCGGCGACCGTCTGGTGGACCGATTCTCCGAGCGGACCGTGGTGCGGGGCGGCGGGATCCTGATCGCCGTGGGAATGGGGACCGCCCTCGCCTGCCCGACGGTCCCGATGACGGTCGTCGGGTTCGCGCTGGCCGGACTCGGCGTCGCCAGCGCGGTGCCCGCGGCGTTTCACGGTGCCGATCGGGTCGCTGGGCTTCGTCCCGGCACAGGCCTGACGATCGTCAGTTGGCTGATGCGTGGCGGGTTCCTGCTCTCGCCGGTGCTGGTGGGTGCGCTCGCTGACGCTGCGAGCCTGCGGATCAGCCTGCTGTCGG
Organism: Mycobacterium sp. ACS4331; assembly: GCF_001667265.1. Classification (GTDB taxonomy): domain Bacteria; phylum Actinomycetota; class Actinomycetes; order Mycobacteriales; family Mycobacteriaceae; genus Mycobacterium. The sequence goes on from NZ_LZHW01000094.1 coordinate 21,157, forward strand.
TGGTGGTGGCCGGCGCGGCGATCGCCGTGCTGGCCACGGCGCTGCACTCAGGCGTGCACGGAGCCGAACAGCTGAATGATCAGCACGCCGGCGATGATCAGCCCGATGCCCGCGACCATCATCGGCGTGAGCCGTTCGGCGAACAGGAACCGCGCGATCATCGCGACCAGCGCGACACCGCAGGCTGACCACACCCCGTAGGCGATGCCGACCGGCATGCCCAGGGACAACGACCACGACAACATCACAAAGGAGGCGATGTAGCCCAGGATCACCGGGGCGATCCAGGCTCGGCGCCGCAGGCCCTCGGAGGCCCGCAGCGACAGCGTCGCCGCGACCTCGATGGCGATCGCCGCGGCAAGCGCAAGCCACATCATCACGTCTCTCCCGCCGCTGGCGGTTCGACGGCTCTGTGGGAGCCGAACTCGACCATCAGCACCCCCGCGATGATCAGGACGATCCCGACGATGATCGGTGTGGTGAACGGATCGCGGAAGATCAGCGACGCCAGCACCGCGGTCAGCGCGGTGCCGCAGGCTCCCCAGATTCCATAGGCCACCCCGACGGGCATGCCCGCGCGCAGGACCAGGGCCAGGAAGACGAACGACAGGACATACCCCGGGACGACCGCGGCCAGGAACAGCGAGTTGTCCTGGAATGCGCGCAACGACAGCGTGCCGGTCACCTCGGTCAGGATGGCTGCGGCCAGCAGCGCCCACGTGCGCACCGCGCCAGGATAAGTGGCCAGATGACCAATTTCCGGCCGGGGTGCCGCGAGTAACCTGGCCGGAGCACTGTGCCGCAGACAGGAACGGAGAACCCAGATGACCGGGGCGGCTCCTCCCACACCCAGACGGCCCGTCGTCGAGACGGCGTCTGGTCCAGTCCGCGGGGTCGACGACGGCGTGGTCGCATCCTGGAAGGGCATCCGATATGCCGCACCGCCGGTGGGGGACCTGCGTTGGCGGGCGCCCGTGCGGCCCGAACCGTGGCCAGAGATTGTGGAGGCGACGGCCTACGGATCGGTCTGCCCGCAACCCGACAGCCCGATCCCGCTCGGTCCCGGCACACGCGCCTCCGAGGACTGCCTGTTCCTCAACGTCTGGAGCCCGTCGCAGGCGCTGGGCGATCAGCAGGGCCGGCCGGTCATGGTGTGGGTGCACGGCGGCGCCTACATCTTCGGCGCGGCCAGCCAACCCCTCTACGACGGCCGGGCCCTGGCGGGCGAGGACGTCGTCGTCGTCACCCTCAACTACCGGATGGGTGCGCTGGGATTCCTGGAACTCGGCGGTCTCGGCGGTGACGGCGAGTTCGACACCAACGTCGGCATCCGCGATGTGCTGCTGGCCCTGGAGTGGGTCCGCGACAACATCGCGCGGTTCGGCGGCGACCCAGGGCAGGTGACACTGTTCGGCGAGTCGGCCGGCGCCGGGATCGTGACCACGCTGCTGACCTGTCCGGCCGCGGCCGGCCTGTTCCACCGCGCGATCGCGCAGAGTTCGCCCGCCACCTCGGCCTACGACAGCGAGCGCGCCCGCAGCACCGCGCTCCTGCTGCTGGATCGGGTGGGCGTCTCGGTCGACGAGGCGCGGGCGCTGCCCGTCGAGGCGCTGGTGGAGGCGTCGATGCAGGTGTTCGACGAGGTGCCGTCCACCAAACCGGGCATATTGGCGTTCGCGCCGATCGTCGACGGTGACCTGGTGCCGGATTACCCGGTGAAACTGGCCCGGGACGGTCGATCGCTGCCCGTGCCCCTGATCATCGGAACCAATCGGGACGAGGCCTCGCTGTTCCGCTGGATGAAGTCGCCGTTGATGCCGATCGCGCCGAAGACCATCCGTGCGATGTTCGAGGAGATCGCGGCCGAGCAGCCCGAACTGGCGATTCCCTCGGAGGCGCAGATCGGATCGGCCTACTCGGGTATTCGGACCCGGGTGCGCGGCATGCACGTCGCACGAGACGTGGGCTTCCGGATGCCGACGTTGTGGTTCGCCGACGGCCACAGTGCGGTCGCGCCGGTCTACGTGTATCGGTTCGACTGGTCGACGCCGATGCTCAAACTGCTGCGGCTCGGCGCCGCGCACGCCACGGAACTGCCCTACGTGTGGGGCAATCTCGTGATGGGGCCCAAGGACATCACCTTCAAACTCGGCGGCCGGGGGATCGGTGCGGCGATCTCGGCGCGGATGCGGGCCCGCTGGGCGAACTTCGCTCGAGGGGGCGAGCCCGTCGGACCGGCGGGGGAGCCGTGGCCGCGGTACACCACGAACGAACACTGGGGTCTGGTCATCGACCGGCACGATCATGCGGTTGATGACCCGGATCGCGCCATCCGCGCCGCGTGGGGCGACGAGGTGCTGAGTTTCCGATGACCGCGGGCGTGAGCAGACCCCGACCGGCGTGACGCCGCCCGCCGGGGTGCGATTGCTGTCTCTGCTCGCCGGGGCGCGGATTCGTGCGCGGCTAGACTGAACGCCCATGCAGGACCTCCTGGCGGCGCTGCCACCCCAGATGCGCGACCCCGTGTTCTTCGCGGTGCCGTTCTTCCTTCTGCTGCTGACCATCGAGTGGACGGCAGCCCGCAAACTCGAGACCCTCGAGGATCAAGCTGGCGAGGACGGTCAGCATCCCGCCGGTGGGTACCACACGCGGGACGCGTGGACGAGCCTGTCGATGGGGTTGGTGTCCGTGGTCACCACCGCGGGCTGGAAGTTCCTTGCGCTGCTCGGGTACGCCGCGCTCTACGCCTATGTCGCACCGTGGCATCTCTCGCCGTCGAAGTGGTACACGTGGGTCATCGCGATCGTGGGCATCGATCTGCTGTGGTACCTCTACCACCGGATCGCGCACCGGGTTCGGCTGGTCTGGGCGACCCACCAGGCGCATCACTCGAGCCAGTACTTCAACTTCGCCACGGCGCTGCGGCAGAAGTGGAACAACAGCGGCGAGATCCTGATGTGGGCACCGTTGCCGCTCTTGGGCGTTCCGCCGTGGATGGTGTTCTTCGCGTTCTCGCTCAACCTGATCTATCAGTTCTGGGTGCACACCGAGCGGATCGACAAGCTCTGGCGGCCCTTCGAGTTCGTGTTCAACACGCCGTCGCATCACCGCGTGCACCACGGCATGGACCCGGAGTACCTGGACAAGAACTACGGCGGCATCCTGATCATCTGGGACCGGATGTTCGGCACCTTCCAGCCCGAGATCTTCCGCCCGCACTACGGGCTGACGAAACCGGTGGGGACGTTCAACATCTGGCGACTGCAGACCCACGAGTATGTGGCGATCGGCCGTGACGTGCGCGCGGCGCGCGGACTGCGGAACAGATTGGGCTACATCTTCGGCCCACCCGGATGGGCGCCGCGCGGCAGCGACGTGCCCGCGGGGGTCTTCGGATAGTCAAAGCGGGCCGCGGCGACGCCCCAGCGGGGAACACTGACCCCATGGACGTCAAAGAGGTGCTGCTGCCCGGGGTGGGCCTGCGCTACGAGTTCGACAACGCCGACGGCGATCGAATCGGTGTGGTGGCGAAACGCACCGGCGACTTCGAGGTGGTCCTCTACACCGCCGAGGATCTCGATGTCGCGCACCCGCTGTTCCGGCTGACCAACGACGAGGCCGAGGCGCTGGCACAGATCCTGGGCGCACCCCGGATCGCCGAACGGTTCGCCGACCTGACCCGTGAGGTGCCCGGTCTGCGCGCGGGGCAGGCCGTGGTGCGCCCCGGCAGTCCGTTCGTCGATCGCCCCCTCGGCGACACCGGGGCCAGGACGCGGACCGGCGCGTCGATCGTCGCGATCGTGCGCGACGACGAGGTGTTGCCCTCGCCGGGACCCCAGGAGGTGCTGCGCAGCGGCGATGTCCTCATCGTGATCGGCACCGACGACGGCATCGCCAGCGTCGAAGAGATCCTCGACAAAGGTTGAGGCCGTGCACGTCTCGGTGGCCCTGCTGCTCCAACTCGGGCTGATCCTCGTCGTGCTCACGCTGTTGGGCACGCTGGCCCGGCGTTTCGGGCTGTCACCGATTCCGCTCTACCTCATCGCCGGCCTCGCGCTCGGCGAGGGGGGCTTCGCCGTTCCCGCGGCGGCCGACTTCATCTCCACCGGCGCGAGCATCGGCGTCGTTCTCCTGCTGCTGACCCTGGGTCTGGAGTTCTCGATCGCGGAATTCGCCGCCAGCCTGCGCCGGCACCTGCCGTCGGCATGGGTGGATCTGCTGCTCAACGCGATCCCGGGTGCCGTCGCGGGGTGGCTGCTGGGACTGAACGTGGTCGGCATACTGGCGATGGCGGGCATCACCTACATCTCGTCCTCGGGGGTGGTGTCGAGGCTGCTGAGCGACCTGCGACGGCTCGGTAACCGAGAGACCCCCTCGGTGCTGTCGGTGTTGGTGCTCGAGGACTTCGCGATGGCGGCCTACCTGCCGCTGTTGACCGTCCTGGCCGCTGGAGGCACCTGGCTGCAGGCGGTGCTCGGGATGGCGATCGCGATGACGGCCTTGATCGCCGCGTTCACGGTGTCCTACCGCTGGGGGCATCACGTGGGGCGCATGGTGTCCCACCCGGATTCGGAACTGCTGCTGTTGCGGATCCTGGGACTGACGCTGATCGTGGCCGCGCTCGCGGAGTGGGTGCACGCCTCGGCCGCGGTCGGCGCCTTCCTGGTGGGCCTGACCCTGACGGGCGAGACCGCCAAGCGGGCCCGCGACCTGCTGTCGCCGCTGCGGGACCTCTTCGCCGCGGTGTTCTTCCTGGCGATCGGACTGTCGGTGGACGCGGCCCACCTGCTGCCGATGCTGCCGGTCGCGATCGTGCTCGCTGTGGTGACGGGCGCGACGAAGGTGATGACCGGGATGTCTGCCGCACGGCGCGACGGTGTCGGCAGACACGGCCAGTGGCGGGCGGGCACGGTTCTGATCGTGCGGGGTGAGTTCTCACTGGTGATCATCGGGTTGGTCGGCGAGGCCATCGAGGTGGTGGAGTCGGTCGCGACGGCCTATGTCTTCGTGCTCGCGGTCGCCGGTCCGCTGCTGACCAAGCTCGCCGGAGGCGTGACCGCCGCCTCGGCCCGATTCCCGACTCGCCGCGAGCCGGGGCCGTACGCTGCCTGACGTGGAAACCGTCTTCGACCGTCCCGTCGACCCGCAGTTGATCGACCGTGCCCTCGCCGACTCCGCCTTCGGTTCGATGTGGCTGGACGGGTTGGGCGATGCCCGGCCCGACTTCCCGGCACTGGCCGGCCCGGTGAGCTGCGATCTGCTCGTGGTGGGGGGTGGGTACACCGGGCTGTGGACCGCACTGCACGCGGCGCAGCGCAACCCGTCGGCCCGTGTGGTTCTGCTCGAGGCCGAGCGGGTGGGTTGGGCCGCGTCGGGCCGCAACGGCGGATTCGTCGACGCCAGCCTGACCCACGGGGCGGAGAACGGACGGTCCCGCTGGCCCGAGGAACTGGACCGCCTCGATGAACTCGGCCTGGAGAACCTCGACGGTATGCAGGAGGAGATCGCGCGACTCGGCCTGGACGTCGAGTGGGAGCGAAGCGGGATGTTGACCGTGGCCACCGAGCCGCATCAGGTGGAGTGGCTCGCCGAGGCCGCGGCCGACGGAGGAGGGGAGTTCCTGGACCGGGACGCGGTTCGGGCTCAGGTGAATTCGCCCACCTATCTGGCGGGGCTGTTCGATGCCAAGACCTGCGCGATCGTCAACCCGGCGAAGTTGGCGGTCGAATTGGCGCGCGCCTGCGCCGAGGCCGGCGTACGCATCCACGAGCATTCACCGGTGACGGGTCTGGCCCGGGCGGGATCGGAGGTGCGGGCCCAGACCGGTGGGGGCGCGGTGATCGCCAGGCGCGTGGTGCTGGCCACCAACGTGTTTCCGAGCCTGCTTCGCCGCAACCGGTTCCACACGGTGCCCGTCTACGACTATGTGCTGGCCACCGAACCCCTGTCGCCGGCTCAGATGGCGTCGATCGGCTGGGCCGGCCGGCAGGGTGTGGGCGACAGCGCCAACCAGTTCCATTACTACCGGCTCTCGGCGGACAACCGCATCGTGTGGGGTGGGTACGACGCGATCTACCACTTCGGCCGGCGGGTCGATCCGTCCTATGAGCATCGGCCGGAGACGTATCGGCGCCTCGCGGCACATTTCTTCCTGACGTTCCCTCAGCTGACGGACGTCCGCTTCACGCACAAGTGGGCCGGGGCCATCGACACCAACACGCGGTTCTGCGCGCACTGGGGCACGGCATACAAGGGCGCGGTCGCCTACGTCAACGGCTTCACCGGACTCGGTGTCGCGGCGGCCCGATTCGCGGCCGACGTCTGCCTTGATCTCGTCGAGCACAAAAGGACGGCCCGAACCGAACTGGACATGGTGCGCAGCAAGCCTCTTCCGTTCCCGCCCGAGCCGTTCGCGAGCGTGGGTATCCAGGCGACACGGTGGTCCCTCGATCGCGCTGACCACCAGGGCGGGCGGCGCAATGTCCTTCTTCGAACCCTCGACCGACTCGGGCTCGGGTTCGATTCCTGAGCGGCATCGATCACGGTGACCCCAACCCTTCCGCAGCAAACAACACATGAGTAGGCTCGGCGTTGCCGAAGGGCCGGTCGACAGACCGTGACCGATCGGCGCAGGACTGGCCCCGCCCGCGGGGTCAGGGACACCTTCTAAGAAAGAGGTTGATCGTGGGAGACACGCTCACCGAAGGACAGAAGCTCGAGAAGGGGGGTGTGC
>NZ_LZHW01000095.1 GCF_001667265.1 Mycobacterium sp. ACS4331
GGGTGTGGACATGGCCAATCCCATGCAGCCGCTGACCAAACCGTTCGAGCTCACGGTCACCTGCCCCTGAGCACCCCATGACGGCGGCCCCCCCCCCGGGGGCGCCGCCGTTTCACGTCAGGGGACGTTCAGGTGCTCGAGCAGCCTGTCCAGGAACAGCACCTGACTTTTCAGCAGCTTGTCGCGCGCGGCGTCGACGGGCAGCCAGGCGACCCGATCGATCTCCGGGAACTCCCGCAGCCGCCCCGATCCCCGGGGCCACTCGATCTCGAAGGTGTTGCTGCGAGCATCGGTGATGTCGAGATCGGCCTCCACCGCGTAGGCCGTGACGACCTTCCCACCAGACTGCTTGACCTCACCGAGGGCCACCGGTTCGCCGTCCGGCACACCGAGACTGAGTTCTTCGGTGAACTCACGCCGCGCGGCCGCCAGCGGATCTTCGCCCTCGGCGTACTCACCCTTCGGAATCGACCAGGCGCCCTGGTCTTTTCGCGCCCAGAACGGGCCACCCGGGTGGGCGATCAACACCTCCACACCGTCGTCGCCGATGCGATACAGCAACAACCCAGCACTGAGTCTCGCGGCCACGGTGCTGTCGTCACGCCCCGACGGCGCGCTCGAGGTCCTTGAGGGAGTCCTCGAGATGGCCCAGCAGCCGCTGCAGGTGCGGGACGCTGCTTCGGCAGCCGACGATCCCGAAGTCCAGCTGATCGCCATTGGTCACCAGCGTGATGTTGACGGCCTGCCCGTCCATCGCGATCGACAGCGGGTAGTTGCCGGTCAGCCGGGCGCCCTTCCAGTACAACTGCTTCTGCGCACCGGGCACATTGGAGATCACGACGTTGAACGGCGGTGGCGCGTTGCCCACCACTCCCGGCAGCACAACCAGCCCCAGCGGGGACAGCAGCGCCGCCGACAGCGCCAGCGCCTGCAACTTGGGCAGTTCGGAGAAGACCTTCTTGTTGCCGGCCATCGAGTCGCTGATGGTCGCCAGGCGCAGCGCGGGATCCTCGACGTCGGTGGCCAGGTTGCACAGAATGGCACCGACCTGATTGCCGCCGGCGTTGGCGTCGCTCTCCGAGCGCAGGCTCACCGGCACCATGGCGATCAACGGTGCGTCCGGAAGCCCGTTCTGCTCAATCAGATACGCCCGCAGCGCGCCGGCGCACATCGCCAGCACGACGTCGTTCACGGTGACCTTCGCAGCCCGTTTGACCCGCCTGACCCGTTCCAGCGGCCACGTCTGCGCCGCGACCCGGCGGGCGCCGCCGATCTTGCCGTTCAACATCGTCTTGGGCGCGCCGAAGGGCAGGGTCAACTGCTGCTCGAGCAGCGCGGCCCGGGCGAGCTTCACCGTCGAGGGCGCGAGTCCGACGACCGACCCCGCGGTGTCGCCGACCGTGCGCAGCAGCCTGCCCATCGCCGAACCGTCGCCGCCCGATGCGCGCCGGCGTTTCTGGGGCGGCAGGGCCCACGGTGCACGGATCGTGGTGTCGTCGGGGTCGGTCGACAGCGTCCGCTCCGTGAGCTTGAGCGCCGAGATTCCGTCGAGCAGCGCGTGGTGGGCCTTGGTGTACACCGCGAACTTCCGGTCGGGAAGCCCCTCGATGATGTGCGCCTCCCACAGCGGCCGGTGCCGGTCCATCAGGGTGCCGTGCAGGCGTGAGGTCAGTTCCAGCAGGTCGCGGATGCGTCCGGGGGACGGCAGGGCGGAACGACGCAGGTGGTAGTCCAGATCCACCTCGTCGTCGTAGGTCCACGCGATATTGATGATCCCGCCCAGCACGGTCGCGGGATGCTTGCGGAACGTGGGTTGGAAGTCCTTGATCGCCGCGATCTCCTGGTACAGATCCCGCACGAAGTCCGGCCCGGCACCGTCGGGCATCTCGTACAGCGACAACCCACCCACGTGCATCGCGTGTTCACGACTCTCACCGACCAGGAAGATGAGGTCGGTCGGCGATATCAGCTCCATGTGCCCATTCCTACTCGTGGCCGGCGGGTGTCGCGCCGGGAATCACAACGTTCCGTAGAACTCGATCCAGTTCCCGTCCGGGTCGGCGACGAACATGAATCCGATACCCGGCACAGGCGCGAACTCGGTCACCGGTTCGACTACCTCATACGGGCTGTCGGCAAACCGTTCGCCGATCTCGCGCAGGTTCTTCACCCCGAGGGTGAAGAAGCGGATGCCGGCCTGTGCGGGTCCGCCACCGGGCACCGGCGGGGCCAGTGGCGCCGGATCGTGGGTCACCAGCTTGATCACGCAGTTGCCGACGGCGTAGCGGCGCTGCCTCCCGCCCGGGAAATCGAGTTCGCCCGCGCACTCCAGGCCGAGGAAGTTCTCGTAGAACTCCACCATCTCGTCGAGCCGGGTGGTGACCACGGCCACCTCGACGCCCGGCGTCAGCAGATCCAGTTTCACCGTCATCCGATCATCATGTCGGATGTCAGTCGACGAACCTCTCCCGGTAGCGCTGGAAGCGGTCCGAGATGGCCGCCGAGTCGAGGCCGAGGTCGGCTGGGTCGTAGACCACGCCGCCATACTGCCCTCTGGGGTGCTCGGCCAGGAACCGTGCCATCGCCGTCTGCACCTCGGCGCCGAATGGTTGTCCGGCCCGTTCGTAGATGGCCCGCAGGGTGCCCTGCTCGTCGGCCATGAAGTCCTCGAAGCGCACGTCGATGGACTGCTCGGCGGGCAGCACGTCACGGTCCCGGACACAGCCGTCGAGCAGGTCGGCGATGCGGCCCAGCCAGTACGGCACCAGCACGGACAGGTCCGGCCGGGTCGACATCCGGGCCGCGTAGCAGATCATCGTCAGCATCGACTGCGTGACCTCCACCGGATCGCGGTGGGTGACAACGAAAGTGGCGTCGGGGAACGTCGCCCGCAGGGTCGGGAACTGTTCGAGGTGCTGCGGCGACTTCAGCACCCAGCGGGTGCCGCCCCGCAGCCACTGCATGGCCTGAAGGCTTCGTTTGAGGTATGCGTACGACGACGCCTGATCGTGCGTCTTGTAGTGCGCAGCGAAAGTGGGTACGTAGTAGGTGGTTTCGAACAGCATCCCGGAGATGTCGTTGGCCAGGAGCTGGATCTCCTCGTGCGCATGCTCGACCGTCATGTCATGCATGCGCCGAAACTCGGGCATCGTCGTGTGGATCAGGTCCAGGCCGGCGGCGCACCGCTCCTGACGGGGCCCGGGTCCGTCCTCGCCGGGCCCGGGGAAGGGTTCGAGGCTCTCCCAGTACGGCATGTGCCGCAGCGCGGGGTCAGCCGCCAGCAGGTTGTGCAGATGCGTGGTGCCGGTCCGGGGCAGTCCGCAGATGATGATCGGGCGGTCGATCACGACGTCGTCGATCTCGGGGTGGGCCGTCACCAGTGCCTGCAGGCGAAGGCGGTTGACCAGGTTGCCGACCAACTGCTCGAAGACGATGGCCTTGCCGGTATCGGAGAGTCCGGCCTCGTCACGCAACGACGTGCACAGCACCTCGAGGCGCTCCCCGAAATCCGGTGCACCCCAATCGTGCAGCCCCGTGCGGTCGACGGCGGCGGCCAGCAGCGTCTCCGGCCGCAGTTCGAGTGTGGCGGCGTAGGCCGCCAGTCCGTCCCGGATGGGTGCGGCGGCCTCGGGGTAGGTCGGGTCGGCGAGGTCGGCGAACCTGACGGGTGCGGGTCTGGTGCTCATGCCTGGGTCCTCCCGAGGTCGGCGACGTCGACGACGCGGCACGTCGGACGCTGCGGCGTCTCCTCGGGCAGGAACCAGCGCAGCCAGATCAGGCCTTTGGCCCGGCCGGCGGTCGACACCCAGTTCGGGTGTCCGGGGTCCTCGTCGCTGATCACGATCTGCCATGACCCGTCGGGTTCATACGTGACCTGGGCGCCGTTGATGGTGACGCGCTCGTAGGTGTAGTCGTAGGTGTGCAGGAACGGATTCCACAGGCACAGATTCCAGAACACGCACTCGGGTGAGGTTCCGGTCACCACGAGCGCCTGCCCGGTTTGCAGCTCGTAGGCGCCCATGGCATACGCCGCGTCGGCCGCCGACCACCCGTAGGCGTGCTGCGGCACCGGGAAGGGTTCGAGGATCTCGTTGGGTGGGTCGATCCTGGTGGGCAGGAAGGACACCTGCTCGTGCAGCCAGACCTTGGCGGCCTTGAGCCTTTTCGTGAGGTCCTCGGCGCTGTCCGGGCGACGCGCGGGCGGGTCGAGCGATTCGATGTGCCACGTCGGACGGCGACCGGCCTGTGGGTCGGTGAGGTAGTCGCGAGTCAGCGCGAACTCCGCGTCGGGGTCCAGCTGCAGAGTCAGGCCCTGCTGGGGGTGCGGGCTGAGGAAGAACTCGAAGTTGCCGTCGGCGTCGAATGTCAGGGTGCGATCGTTGATGGTGCCGACGATCCGATTGCTGTACTGGCCGCCGCCAGGCCCGCCGTACACCGTCATCGACAGGTAGACCGCGTCGCCCCGATTACCGGTGACCCGGTAGGTGCGGTTCGGATCCAGCGGTGCCAGTTGGTAATACGCATCCGAATTGTCCCCTCCCCACTTCAGGTAGGGACCGATCACGTCGACGAGGATGGGCCTGTCGCGGTCGCCCCAGACGTAGGCGTCGACCGCGACGCGCAGCAGGCTGAAGGTCAGCCGATAGCCGTCGAGCAGGTCCTGCCCCTCCAGTTGAGCGTCGAGCACCTTGGTCTCGATGGCCCGCAGTTCGTCGAGCAGTTCGCCGAACGCCGCCGAGAGTTCCTGTGTCATCGCTTCTGCGCCCTTCCTGTGGTGTTCGGTCGTGCGCCGTGAGTCACCAAGGCGCACAGTCGTTTCGCAAACCCGTCGATGTCGGTGGTGTCGCCGCCCATCTGGGCGGTGTAGAAGGCCGTGCCGATGACCACCTGGTAGAGCATGTCGGCGTCGACTCCGGGATCGACCTCACCCTGTTCGACCCCGGCGCGCACCACCTCGCTGAACGCTGCACGAGTGCGTTCGTCGAGCAGCTGCTGTGTGCGGATGTGCAGTTGCGGGTCGCGGTGCCGCTCGGCCAGGATGCCCAGCGCCGCGGCCTCCACGGCCGGCTGCCGCCAGAAGATCAGGGCGCCGCGCACGAAGGTGAGCAGGTCTGCTTCGAAATCACCTGATGTGCTGGGCATCTCATCGTCTGGCGGGTCCTCGAAGACCGCGTCGAACATCACGTGCGCCTTGGACGGCCAGCGGCGGTACACGGTTGGACGGCTCACCCCGGCGGCTCGGGCGATGGCTTCGATGCTGACCTGCTCATACCCGACATCGGTGAGCAGCCGCCTGGTGGCCGCGAGGATGTCGCGATCGGTCTGGGGGTCGCGGGGCCGGCCCCGGGCTTCCGACATGGCAATAGATTTACAGTACGTAACGTAATTAGGTGGGCGGTTTGGTGAGTCAGCCGGCACAACCTGCGGTTCAGATCGTCGACCATGTCGTAATCTCGTCGACATGGAGCTACTACGCGACGTAGTTGTACTGGTTCACCTCGTCGGCTTCGCCGTCACCTTCGGGGCCTGGGTGACCGAAGCCGCCGCGCGGCGATTCCGGGTGAGCCGCGTGATGGATTACGGCCTGGTGGTGTCGCTGGTCACCGGCCTGGCGCTGGCCGCGCCGTGGCCGGCCGGCATCGAGCTGAACTACCCGAAGATCGGCACCAAGCTGGTGATCCTGGTGATCCTCGGCGGCCTGCTGGGCATGGGCAGCGCCCGGCAGAAGCGCACCGGCGAGGCCGTGCCGCGTGGACTGTTCTACGCCGTCGGCGCACTGTCGCTGGCCGCCGCGGGGATCGCGGTCATCTGGTAGGCGCGCATACCTTCGGCGCGGGAGATCAGCCGGGGTCACGCACCGCGAGGTAGTGCTCGGAGACCGCGGGGACCTCGGTGTAGCGCTCGACGTTCTGCTCGATGAGCTGGTCCTGGCCGGTGAGCCGGGTGTAGTGCTGGTGCATGTGCTCACCCCAGGAGCGCACCACGAACGTCTCCACGAACGTCGACTCCTGTTCGACGCTGCGGAACAGCCGCCACATCGCCGCGCCGGTGCGTTGCCGGGACCGGCCCAGCGCGCCCATCGCGGCCAGGAACGGTTCCTCGTTCTCGGGGGCCACGCGGTAGGAGGTGATCACCAGCACCGGCCCGTCCAACGGTTCGGGCTCGAACACCAGCGTCGGTTCCGGCCAGTGCGTCGACGGGGTGAGGTCGAGGTCGCCGGTGCGGGCGTGCAGCGGCCACCACGCCAGCGACACCCCGCAGAACACCAGCAACGCAGCGCTGACCAGCAGGCTGGTGACGCTGTTGGTGGCTCCTGCCAGCACGCCCCACAACAGCGAGCCGACGGCCTGGCCGCCCATGAAGATCAGCTGGTAGACCGACAGCCCGCGGGCACGCACCCAGCCCGGCAGGCTCAACTGCATGGATGCGTTCAGCGTCGCCAGGGTCATCAGCCATGCGGTGCCGCCGATCACCAGGCCCGCGGCGACCGCCACGACGTTGTGCACCAGCGCCAGCACCGCGGTGGCCAGCGCGAACCCGGCGGCCCCCGCGATCAGCAGCATGTTCTGCCCGTAGCGGGTCCGCAGCCGCGACAACGCGAACGCGCCCAACACGGCGCCGACACCGAGGGCGCCCAACAGTGCGCCGTAGCCGGCTGAACCCAGGTTGAGCTGGTCGCGTGCGATCACCGGCAACAGCCCCCACACCGCGCTTCCGGGCCCGATGAACAGCACGGTGCGCAGCAGAATGCGCCGGACGATCGGCGATTTCCGGATGTAGCGTCCGCCCGCGCTGAGCGCGGCCATCGCCCGCTCGGGCGGGTAGTCGTTCTGGATGGGCGGGCGCTTCCACATGATGAGCACCAGCACGATGCCGACGAACGACACCGCGTTGAGTGCGAACACGATCGTCGGCCCAGCCAGCGACACCAGCGCGCCGGCGATCGCGGGCCCGATTGCCCTGGCGCCGTTCATGCTCATGCTGCCCAATGCGGCGGCGGCCGGAATCTGATGCGACGGAACCAGATCGGGCTGGATGGCCTGCCATGCGGGCGCGGTCAGCGCCTGCCCGCAACCGATCACGAACAGCAGCGTCAACAGAACGGTCGGAGTGGTCAGCCCGGCCCCAGTCAGCGCCGCGAGCAGTCCGACACCGGCCGCCATCGCGCCCTGGGTGGCGATCAGCAGGCGGCGGCGGTCGATCAGATCAGCCAGCACCCCCGACGGCAGCGCGAGCAGCATGACCGGCAGCGTGGTCGCGGTCTGCACCAGCGGCACGAGCACGGCGGCCCGCGGGTCGTCGACGAGCATCCACTGCGCGCCGACGGTCTGCATCCACGTGCCGAGGTTCGACACGAACTGCGCGATCCACAGCGCCCGGAAGATCGGCGACTGCAACGGTGCCCATGTGGAGGTCGAACTCGCCGATGTCATCTGCCTCCCCTGCGCTCGTGGCCACTGTAGGTCCGCGACGGCTTACCCGGCGTCGCGTTGGTTCACGCGCGTGGCCAGCGAGGCACGTGGCGTCTGTGAACTCCTATTGAAAAAGCCCCTCACCTGCATTCACAGGTGAGGGGCTCTGGCGGTGGCGGAGGGATTTGAACCCTCGGACGGGGGTTACCCGTCACACGCTTTCGAGGCGTGCTCCTTAGGCCGCTCGGACACGCCACCGTGTGGCAGCTTACCGGCGACCCGCGTCTGGCCCTAATCGCGCTGGCTGCGTCACACTCCGGCAGTCATGCCCCATTCGAGTTCGACGTGAGGGCTGTGAAGTCGTGCCCACAACGACCCTGGTGTCGAATTCGCGGAGACGGGCCGCCCCGTCAGCGCTGGGCCGCGAAGAACTGCTCAAGCGGCGCGGCGCACTCCTGCTCCAACACGCCGCCGCGCACCTGCGGCCGATGAGTGAGCCGACGATCGCGCACCACATCCCACAGCGATCCCACCGCGCCGGTCTTGGGCTCCCACGCCCCGAACACCACGCGCGCCACCCGCGCCATCACCAGCGCGCCCGCGCACATCGTGCACGGTTCGACCGTCACGGCCAGGGTCGCACCCTCCAGGCGCCAGCCGTCGCCGTGCGCTGCCGCGGCGGCGCGAAGTGCCAGGATCTCGGCGTGCGCGGTGGGGTCCCCGAGCTCTTCGCGGGCGTTGGCGGCGCGGGCCAGTTCGACACCGGACGCGTCGATGACCACCGCGCCGATCGGGACGTCGCGCGGACCCGCGGTGCGGGCCACCTCCAGGGCGGCCCGGATCAGGGCCTCGTCGGGGAGCAGACCGCTCACCGATCGAGTTTGTCCAGCACCGCCGAGAGTTCGTCGGCGAAGCCCATCTCGCGCGCGATGCGGCTGATCTGCTCATCGGCGTACAACTCGGTGTCAGCCACGATCACCCCGAGCACATCCTCGTGCAGGCCGATGTCCGACAGCACCGACAGGTCGCCCTCCTCGAAAGGATCGCTGTCCTCGAGTTCGTCGTCGTCGATGTCGGCGTCGAGCTTGTCGAGCACCTCGGCCGCGAAGTCGTAGTCCAGCGCCGCGGTCGCGTCGGACAGCAGCAGGCGCGTCCCCGCGGGGGCGGGCCGAACGATCACGAAGAACTCGTCGTCGATGTCGAGCAGCCCGAACACCGCGCCCGAGCTGCGCAGTTCCCGCAGCTCGGTCTCCGCGGTGGACAGGCTCGTCAGAGCCGCCGGGCGCATCGCGGTGCACCGCCACTTTCCGTCCTCGCGCACGACGGCGACCCCGAACCCGTCGGGGAGGTCTTGGTCCGCTGAAGCTTCCTGCTTCGAAGCCCGCTGGGTTCCCATGGGCGCCTACGCTAGTCCCCCGGTGTCCGGGTTGACCAGGCAATCGCCCGCCGCTCGGTTGTGTGCCAACCTTGAACGGTGAGCAGAACCCCCGTGTGCGTGCTGGGCCTCGGCCTGATCGGCGGCTCGTTGATGCGCGCGGCGTCGGCTGCGGGCCATCCGGTGTTCGGCTACAACCGTTCGGTGGACGGCGCGAAGGCGGCCCAGTTCGACGGTTTCGAGGCCTCCACCGACCTGACCGCGACGCTGCAGCAGGCCGCCGAGACCGAGGCCCTGATCGTCGTCGCCGTACCGATGCCGGCCGTCCCGACGATGCTGACCCACATCGCCGACACCGCTCCGCTGAACCCACTCACCGACGTCATCAGCGTCAAGGGCGCGGTGCTCGACGCCGTGCGACAGTCCGGCCTGCTGGCCAACTACGTGGGCGGACATCCGATGACAGGGACCGCGTATTCGGGGTGGTCAGCCGGACGGGCAGACCTGTTCCAGGCCGCCCCGTGGGTGCTGTCGGTCGATGACCACGTCGACGTCCAGGTCTGGACGCAGGTGATGAATCTGGCGTTGGACTGCGGGTCGTTCGTGGTGCCGGCGCACTCCGACGAACACGATGCGGCCGCTGCCGCCATCTCGCATCTGCCGCATCTGCTGGCCGAGGCCCTCGCGGTGACGGCCGCCGAGGTGCCGTTGGCGTTCGCGCTGGCCGCGGGATCGTTCCGCGACGGGACGCGGGTCGCGGCGACGGCACCCGATCTGGTGCGGGCGATGTGCGAGGCCAACAGCGCGGACCTGGTGCCGCTGCTCGATCAGGCCATCGACCAGTTGACCTCGGCCCGGCACTCGCTGGCGACGTCACAGTCGGTCAGCGAACTGGTCGAGGCCGGGCACGCCGCGCGCATCCGCTACGACAGCTTCTCGCGGCCCGACATCCTGACGATCGTCCTGGGCGAACCCGACTGGCGCGAGGAACTGGCCGCCGCGGGTCGTGCGGGCGGGGTGATCAGATCCGCTCTGCCAGGCCCGGGTAATCGATGATGAATCCGTCGGAGTCGACGGTCATCGTGGCGCTCGCCACGGGCGACTGCACCTTGATGCCGTCGGCGGCCCCGGTGTAGCCGATGGTCACGGGCTTGACCACCAGATCCGGCAGCCACACATACACGATCGGCAGCGACACCGAATCCATCCGATGATGCAGCCCGGTGCGGCGGATCGGCAGTGCGTTGAAGAAGGGGCTGAACACGACGTCGACGTCGAGTGCACCGTCATAGCCGGCCCGCGAGGTCTGACCGGTGTGGTCCTGGACCAGCCACATGTTCTCCTCGTCACGGGCGATCGACAGCTGCCGCTCGCGCTCGGCCTGAGTCACCGTCATCGACAGTCGCTTGGTGGCCCCCGACTCGTCGGTGACGAGGTCATAGGAGGCGCTGAACGCCGGAGTCGACTCGGTCGCGGCCGACACGATTCGCCCGTACGCCTTGACGCGGTTGCCGGACAACTGCACCCGCACCGATTCCATCCGCGGGAGGTCGTGCGCCCGCCAGGTCAGGATGGCAGGCCAGGCGTTCTGGGCCGGAGCATTGGCTGTACTCACCCATCTACCGTAAGGGACGCGGTGACTCGTTCGTAGAGGGGAGGACAACTGATCCCCTCACAGCGTCCGCATTCATGGCTGCGCGCCTACTCGCGCCTGCGCGCCACGGGTGCGGACCCGCGCTGGGACGCGCCCAGCATGACCTCGTCGTCGAGCAGTGGCTGTGGCATCCGTCCGCCGAACCGCGACAACCGCCCGGCCCCCGGCACCGACAGCCACACCGCGAACGCGCACGCGGCGTCGAGAAGCAACGCCAGCGCGGTGACCATCAGCGCCCCAACCAGTGCGATGTGGAACTGGCGCACCTTGATGCCGTCGATCAGGTACCGCCCCAGGCCGCCCAGACTGGCGTAGGCCGCCACCGTCGCGGTCGCCACGATCTGCAGTGTCGCGGTGCGCAGACCACCCAGGATCAGCGGCAGGGCATTCGGGGTCTCCACCCGCAGCAGCACGCGGGACTCCGTCATGCCCATCGCGCGCGCCGCATCCACCACCGAGGCATCGACATTGGCGATGCCGGCGTAGGTGCCGGCCAGCAGGGGCGGGATGCCCAGCAGCATCAGCGCCACGGTCGGCGGCACCAGGCCCAGCCCCCAGAGCAGCACTCCGAGCAGCAGCACACCCAGCGTGGGCAGGGCCCGCAGCGCGTTGACGCCCGTCACCACCAGGAACGTGCCGCGCCCGGTGTGCCCGATCAGCATGCCGACCGGGATCGCGATCAGGGCCGAGAACAGCACCGCGATGGCCGTGTACTGCAGATGCTCCAGGATGCGCGCGGCCAGTCCCGCGGGACCGGCCCAATTGGCTGCGGTGAAGATGAACGACAGCGCCTGCTGCAGGAAGTTCATTGCGCCGCCCGGAGTTTGAGACGGGGAGCACGGGTGGCCCGCACCCACGGCGTGATCGACCGGCCCAGCAGCAGGATCAGGGTGTCGATGACGACGGCGAGCACGAAGATCGCGATGATGCCCGCGATGATCTGATCGCTCTTGTCGGCCTGATAGCCCTCGGTGAACCACGTGCCCAGGCCGCCGATGCCGATCACCGAGCCCACCGACACCATCGAGATGTTGGTGACCGCGACCACGCGCAGGCTCGCCACGAGAACCGGAATAGCCAGCGGCAGTTCGACTTTCACCAACTGAGTGAGTGGTCGGTAACCCACCGCGGTGGCGGCGTCACGCACCTGGGCCGGCACGGCGTCGAGCGCCTCCGGAACGGCCCGCACCAGCAGCGCGGTGGTGTAGAGCGTGAGGGCGACGATGACGTTGGCCTCGTCGAGGATGCGGGTCGGGATGATCAGTGGCAGCACCACGAACAGCGCGAGCGACGGGATGGTGAAGATGATGCTGGCCGCCACCGTCGTCAGGCGCCGCGGCACTGTGGTGCGCTGCACCGCGGCCCCCAGCGGGACGGCGATCAGCAGGCCGAGCACCAGAGGGACCAGCGACAACCGCAGATGCACCAGGGTCAGGGCCCAGGCGGCGTCGAGGTGGGTCAGCAGATACCGCATCGTTCACCTCTGCCAGGGATCCCGGTGGGCGCGCTGTTGGTCGAGGGCGGCGAGCACCTCGTCGGCCCGGACCCCGCCGCAGACCCGGCCCGCCTCATCAACGGCCACCCCGAACCCCGACGGGGAGGACAGCGCGGCGTCGAGCGCCTGACGCAGGGTGCCGTTCGGCGGGAACAGGGAGCCCCCCGCGATCGTGCTGTCGTACAACGATTTCCCACTGCGGTGCAGCTCGACCCCCTGACCGTCGATCCACGCGTAGGGGGTGCCGTCGGGGCGGGTCACCAACGCCCACTGGCCCGCCGTCAACTCCAGCGCATCGATGCCGTCCTCATCGACGTGCCGGAGCTCATGCACCGCAAGGCCGGTGGCGCCGAAGAACTGCAGCCCGCGATAGCCGCGGTCGGCACCGACGAAACCGGCCACGAACTCATTGGCCGGATTCGACAGCAGCCGCTCGGGCGGGTCGTACTGCTGCAGCACCCCACCGGGACCGAAGACCGCGACTCTGTCGCCGAGCTTGAGCGCTTCGTCGATGTCGTGGGTGACGAACACGACTGTCTTGCGCAGTTCGGCCTGCAGCCTGATGATCTCGGCCTGCAACTCGTCGCGGACCACAGGATCGACGGCGCTGAACGGCTCATCCATCAGCAGGATCGGGGGGTCGGCGGCCAGTGCCCGGGCCACGCCGACGCGCTGTTGCTGTCCGCCGGACAACTGTGCGGGATACCGGTTGGCCAGCTTCGGATCCAGGCCGACCCGTTCGAGCACGCCGTAGGCGGCCTGACGCGCCCTGCGCCGCGACTCGCCACGCAGCACCGGCACCGTGGCGACGTTGTCGATCACCCTCTGATGCGGCATCAGGCCCGCGCTCTGGATGACGTAGCCGATACCCAACCGCAGCTTCACGGGATCGACTCCTGTGACGTCCCTGCCGTCGACGGTCAGGGTCCCGGAGGTGGGCTCGATCATCCGGTTGATCATGCGCATCGAGGTGGTCTTGCCGCACCCGGACGGTCCCACGAACGCCGCCAGGGTGCCCTCCGGCACGTCCAGGGTCAGATGGTCCACCGCGACGGTGCCATCGGGGTACTGCTTGGTGACGTCATCGAATGTGATCACAGCGGCGGCTCACCTGTCCGAGAGCGGTTTGTCGAATCCGTGCTCCTGTACCCATTGCCTCGCCGCCTCGTCGGGGTCGACGCCGGCGTTGCCGGACACCGCGGTGTTCAGCTCGATGAGTGCCTCGGTGGTCAGTTCAGCCGACACCGCATCGAGGATCCGCTTGAGGTCGTCCGACATCTTCTGCGCGCCCACCACCGGCACCACGTTGGCGGCTGGGAAGTTGTTCTTCGGGTCCTCGAGCACCACGAGGTCGTTCTGTGGGATCGCCGGTGAGGTGGAGAAGATGTTGGCGGCCGTGACGGTGCCGTCCACCAGTGCCCGCACCGTCGCGGGCCCGCCACCGTCACTGATCGCGATGAAATCCCTGGGTGCGATGTCCAACCCGTAGTTCTTCTTCAGACCCGGCAGCCCTTCGGTGCGGTTCAGGAACTCCGATGGCCCACCGAACTTGACCTCGGGGGAATGCTTCGCCAGATCTGCGATGGTCTTCAGGTTCCACCTGCGCGCCGTCTCGGCCGTGACGGCCACGGTGTCGACGTCGGAGGCCTCCGACGGCGTCAGCATCGCCAATCCGCCCGGCAGCGCCCGATGCAGCGCGAGTTCGACCGCGTCCGGGGCCGTCACGGTGTTGTCCGGGTCGAAGTACTTCAGCAGACTTCCGGTGTACTCCGGGACCAGGTCTATCGAATAGTCCTGCAGCGCTGGGATGTAGGTCTCGCGGCTGCCGATCCCGAACTGGCGGCCCACCGTGAACCCGTTGGCCTCCAGTGCCTGCGCATAGATCTCGGCGAGGATCTTCGACTCCGGGAAATCCGCGGACCCGACGACGACGGTCTTGAGGTCACCGGAGGCGCTGCCACCGCCGAGGGGGTTGGAACTGCCGCAGGCGCTGGCGAAGACGGCCAGGACGAGCATCACCACGGCGGCCACCAAGCTGCGCATGCGCGTGGTCATCTGTCTGACAGTAACGGCCCGCACGCCCGCATGTCCTGATTTGACTCACCGTGAACACACCGCGAAGGACTTTGCATCTTTGCCAGAAAGGACGAGTATGGCCCTATGAGCAGTGATCCGACTGTGCCACCGCCCGCCGATGTGCCGCCCCCGCCCCTGTCACTGGAGCCGGGCGCGGAGTCCAAGTTGACCAAGGCTGCCGCGCTGTGGGCGGCGCTCATCCTGGGCTTTCTCATCCTCATCGTCCTGCTGATCTTCATCGCGCAGAACACCACATCGGTGGCGTTCGCCTTCCTCGGCTGGCATTGGACGCTGCCGCTGGGTGTGGCGATTCTGTTCGCTGCGGTGGCCGGCGGGCTGATCACCGTCGCCGTCGGTGCGGTGCGGATGTTCCAGTTGCGGCGCGCCGCGAAACGCAACCTCAAACTCACCGCGCGTTAGCCCAGCGTCACCAGTTCGGGGACTCGGTCGGTGGGCAGATCGCCGTCAACGACGGCGCTCACCTCGGTGCGGTGCAGCGTGATCGCGCCCTTGTGGTTGTCCAGGAACGCCGTGTCGGCGGCATCGCGCCCGGTCGCGATCCGCACCATCGCCTGCCGGGGCGCAAGGCATGTCGCGTCGACGACCCGCCAGTGCCCGTCGACGAAGGCCTCGGCGACGGCGTGGAAATCCATGGGCGCGCAACCGGGTGCGTACACCGACACCAACCGTGCCGGCACGTTGACCGCGCGCAGCAGGGCCACCACCAGGTGCGCGTAGTCCCGGCACACCCCGGCCCCGGCCAGCAGGGTGTCGGCGGCACCGTCGATCGGGTCACTGGAGCCCGGCACGTACTTCAATCGGGTGCCGACCCACGACGACACCTTCTCAAGCAGCGTCGCCGAGTCCGCGTACTGCCCGAATTCGGTTGCGGCGAAACCGAAGAACTTGTCAGCCTCGGCGTAGCGGCTGGGTCGCAGGTACGTCGAGAGGTCGATGTCGGCGACCGGCGGCGGCGCGGCACGCCCGCTGACCGTCGCGCCATAGCGCACCTTGAGACTGCCCTCGTCGGCGTCGAAGATGTGGATCCGGTTGCCGTGCGCACCGGTGATCTCCTTGGCCGCAATCGGTCTGCCGTTCAGTTCGAACGACAGCGACTCGCTGACCTCGGCACCCGGGTGGGGTGCGACGGCGATCTGGAACTCGAGCGTCGTCGGCGCGGTGATGTCCACGTCGAGTTCGGCACCGACATCACGTTTCATGGCTGCGGGCTCTCTGTCGAAGTCAGGCGGCCAGTCTGCTCTACCCGGGCCCGCCGTGGCGCAAACTGTGATGCGCCACTCACCTTCTCCGCAGCTACGCCCGCCGGTTGCGCGGGAGCAGATCCCACACGTGCTCGGTGGTGTTGGTCGACACCACGGTGGCCAGGCCCCTGCGCGAATACAGCAGACGCGTGATCGAGGTGTAGTCGACTGGGAACGACAGCATTCGGCGGGTGCCCAGGATCTGGTGCAGCAGCACGTTGATCACGCCACCGTGGCTGAACACCGCCACCGTCTCGTCGTGGTCGGCCGACGCGACGATGTCCTCGACGGCCGCGCTGATCCGCGCCTTGAACTCGTCCTCGTCGACGCCGGCCGGCAGGTGCCCGTCCGCCATCCGCGCCCAATCCTCAGGCCGCTCGGAACGCAGCTGCTCGATCGGGACGTAGCCGGCCATGTCGCGGTCGTACTCCGCCAGGCGCGGCTCGATCTCGATGTCCAGGCCGCGGGCGGCCGCCACCGGTTCGGCGGTCTGCCTGGCCCGCAACTGCGGGCTGCTGACCAGACGGGTCAGCGGGAATCTGGCGAGGGCGTCGGGCAGGCGGCGCGCCTGCTCCCACCCCTGCTCGGCGAGTTCAGGATCCGCGCCCTGACCGTGCTCACTGCGATTGGGCAGTGCATGACGAATCAGCAGCAGCTGCATCCCACCACCTCCGCTCCTCCGAATTCGCGTGTTCGCCCGTGCAACGATAAGGCCATGCGCGCATTCGCCTGCCCGGTGTGCCACGGCTACATCGCATTCGAAAGCGATCGCTGCACGTCGTGCGGTGCGCGGGTGGGGTTGGTGCTGCCGACGAGGGAGATGGCCGCGATCGGAACCGAGCCGGGTGCGACCGTCGTCGTCGACGGCCGGGCGTGGACGCACTGCACGCAGCGACGAACCCTGGAGTGCAACTGGCTCACCCCGGTCGATCAGGCGGCCGAGCAGCGGGGCCGCTGCCTGGCCTGCTCGCTGATCCGCCGGGAACCGGACTCCGACGACACCCTGGCCCGCGAGAAGCTGGTGCCCGCGGCCCGCGCTCTGCACCGCGTGGTGTACCAGCTCGACGACCTCCACCTGCCGCTGGAGCCGTGGTGGCGCCGGGACGGCGGACTGGCGTTCGATCTGCTCTCCAGTTACAGCAACGGGCAGAAGGTGCTGATCGGGCATGCCGACGGCGTGATCACCATCGACGTGGTGGAGACCCTCGACGACTACCGCGAGAGGCTGCGCATCGCCCTCGGCGAGCCGTACCGCACGGTGCTCGGGCACTTCCGCCACGAGCTCGGCCACTACTACCAGAGCATCCTGGTGGAGACCGGCGACGGCGCGGCGCGGCACCTCGATGCGTGCCGCGCACTGTTCGGCGACGAGCAGAGCAGCTACTCGGACGCGATCGAACGGCACTACGCGTTGGGGGCACCGAAGGGTTGGGAGGAGTCCTTCATCTCGGAGTACGCGACGATGCACCCCTGGGAGGATTTCGCCGAGTGTTTCGCGCACTACCTGCACATCACCGACACCATCGACACCACTCGTGAGGCCGGGATGGTGCTGCGCGCCGACCGGGTCCGGTTCTCGGCGCCCCGGGATGTCGCGCCGTTGGAGTCCTACGACGACGCGCCCATCGAGCAGCTGCTGTTCGACTGGCGCTGGATCTCGCTGTTCTTCAACCGGGTCAACACCGCGATGGGCAAGCCACCGCTGTATCCGTTCACACTGACACCCCCGGTGGCGGCCAAACTGGGGTTCGTCCACCGGGTGGTGCGCGACACCGCCCGCGAGCAGAAGGCCGGGGTTCCGCTGTGAGCACGCAGTTGCCGACGTCGGAGCCGGACGGCGGCGACGAGGTGGAGCGCATTCTGTCCGCAGCCGTCGCGGTGATGCAGCGCGTGGCTCCGGGCACGCCGCGGGTCAGTGACATTGTCGCCGAGGCGAATTCGTCGAACAAGGCGTTCTACCGCTACTTCGCGGGCAAGGACGAGCTGTTCCTGGCGGTGATGCGGCGCGGTGTGGCCCTGACGACGACCTACCTGGAACGGCTGATGGCCAAGGAGACCGACCCGGCCGAGAAGATCGCGCGCTGGATCGAGGGCGTGCTCGAGCAGGTCGCCGATCCCGAACAGCTGAGCACCAGTCGGGCCACCACCGCTCAGATGTCGGCGTCGGCGAACCGCAGCGTCGCCAACAGCGACATCATGTCCCCGATGCGCGACCTGCTCACCGAACCCACTGCGGCCCTTGGACTCTCACCGCTGGATGCCGACGCGGTGTTCCTGTGCACCACCGGCACAATGCGCCGCTTCTTCGGTGCGGGCCAGCGACCCAGCGCCGACGACATCGCGCATGTGGTGCGGTTCTGCCTGCGCGGGATCGGGGTTCGCCGCTAGGGCGTCACGATGTTGAAGTCGGGATCGGGTGTGTCGAGCACCTCGGTGAACCGCTGCAACGCGGTGGCGTCGCCGCCGATCCGCAGACCGGGCGAAGTCAGGTCGCCGCCGGCGAGGGCGAGCAGGCGCACCGAGGAGGCCAGGGTGAGCGTGGCGGTGGCTGTCGCCGGGTCGGCGGGAAGCCCGCGGTGCACCAGCACCCCGTTGCGCAGGGTCAGCCGGTGGTTGTCGCCGGTGTCCTCGAAGGTGATGTCGAAGGCCAGGTCCAGATCCCAGGCTCGCGGGCCGTTGACGCTGATCGCCAGTGCGTCGAAGATCTGCTCGGGGGTCAGCTGCGCCAGCAGGGTCGGTGCCGAGGCCTGGGTCGGGGTGCCGAAGTTGCCGTCGGACAACTCGGTGGCACCGGAGAGGAAGAAGTTGCGCCACGGGCCGCTCTCGGATCCGTAGGCCAACTGCTGCAGGGTCGCGATGTAGAGCGCACGCGCCTGCCTGTGATCCGGTTCGGTGAAGATGACGTGGTCCAAGAGTGTTGCGGCCCAGCGGTAGTCGCCGCCATCGTAGGCCTGCGACGCGATCTCGACCACCCGGTCGACGCCGCCGATCGCGGCCACGTAGCGCGGTCCGATGGCCTCCGGCGGGTGCGCCCACAACCGTGCCGGGTTGCCGTCGAACCAGCCCATGTACCGCTGGTAGACGGCCTTGACGTTGTGGCTGACCGAACCGTAGTAGCCGTGCGCATGCCAGGCCCGTTCAAGCGCGGGCGGCATCGGGAAGTCCTCGGCGATCTCGATGCCGGTGTACCCCTGGTTGAGCAGGCGCAGGGTCTGGTCATGCAGGTAGGCATACAGATCCCGTTGCAGCGAAAGGTATTCGACGATGCGGTCCCGGCCCCACGTCGGCCAGTGATGCGAGGCGAACACCACATCGGTGCGCTCCGACCAGGTGTCGATGGCCTCGGTGAGATAGCCCGCCCAACCGTGCGGATCACGGACCAGCGCGCCGCGCAGCGTCAGCAGGTTGTGCAGGTTGTGGGTGGCGTTCTCGGCCATGCACAACGCCCGGAACCGCGGGAAGTAGAAGTGCATCTCGGCCGGCGCCTCGGTGCCCGGCGCCATCTGGAACTCGATCTCGACGCCGTCGATGGTGTGCGTCTGCCCCGTCTCGGTGATGTCGATCGTGGGCACGATGATCGCGACCTCACCGGTCGACGGTGTCTGTCCCAGTCCGCAGCCGACCTGCCCGCGCGGCCCACGCTCCAGGCTGGCCCCGTACATGTATCCCGCGCGCCGCGCCATCGCGGTACCGGCGTACACGTTCTCCTGCACCGCGTGTTCGGTGAATCCCTCGGGCGCCAGGACCGCGACCCGGCCCGCGTCGACGTCGGCCTGCGTCGTCACTCCCAGCACGCCGCCGAAGTGATCGACATGGCTGTGGGTGTAGATGACCGCGACCACCGTGCGTTCACCGCGGTGCTGCCGGTACAGCGCCAGTGCGGCCGCGGCGGTCTCGGTGCTGACAAGGGGGTCGATGACGATGATGCCGGTGTCCCCCTCGACGAACGTGATGTTCGACAGGTCCAGGCCGCGCACCTGATAGATGCCCTCGACCACCTCGTAGAGGCCCTGCTTGGCGCACAGTCGGCTCTGCCGCCACAAGCTGGGATGAACCGAGGTGGGAGCGTCGCCCTCCAGGAACGCGTAGGCGTCGTTGTCCCACACCACCCGCCCGTCGGCGGCCTTGACGATGCACGGTTCGAGACGCCCGAGGAACCCCCGGTCGGCATCCGCGAAATCCTGGGTGTCCTCGAACGGCAGCGTCTCCAGATGCTGGGCGTGGGCCGCTTCGATGGACGGGGCGGGCGCATGGGTGTCCATCCACCCAGTGTCTCCCGAGCGGCGAGGTTCCGTCCTCAGTTCTGCAGGTCGTAGACCGTCATTCCGTCGACCTTCTCGAACGGGAACGCGGCCTGCACCCACTCGCTGATCTCGGCGCCCGCTCCGTCGCCGCCCATCCCGCCAGGCGGGGGGCCGGGCCGGCCGGCGTCGGCGATGAAGTACCGCACCTGCCCGTCGGCGACGTAGGCCTTGAACTGCTCCAGCGTCGGTGAGTTGTCACCGCCGTTGAATCCGCCGATCGCCATGATCGAGGTCTGCGTCCTGAGCATCAGGTCGCCGGCCAGGTGTGACCCGACGGTCGCAGCGGCCCAGCGGTTGTCGGTGTCTTTGAGCATGGCCTGCACGGTTTCCGACTCGGATCGACCGGCACCGCCGGGAAAGCCGGGACCTCCGGGGAAGCCGGGACCTCCGCGACCGGGGCCCGAGGTCGGGATGGCACCGCCGTGGCTGTCCAGCACCGTCTCGACGGTGTAGGCCGCGGTTCCCGCCAGCCCGAACAGCAGGCCGGCGGCCGCGACGGCGGCGGTGTACCGGCCCAGTGCGTGCGCGCCGGCGATCAGGAGCGCGGCGACCGCGATGGTCCCCACAAGCACGGTCCACCGCAGCCACGGCTGCCACTCCGGCGTGCGGTCCAACAGCACGAAGCTCCATACCCCGGTGACCGCCAGCATGACGCCGAGAACGATCCGACTCGACCGGAACTGCCTGCCACGCCACAACTCTCGGGTCGCAATCGCCACCACCGCGGCGATTCCGGGCGCCAGGGCGACGGTGTAATAGGGATGCATGATCCCCTTCATCCAGCTGAACACCACGGCCGTGCTGACCAGCCATCCGCCCCACAGCAGCAGGGCGGCGCGGGTCGGGTCCGTGCGGGGCGCACGGCGGGTGAACCACAGTCCCGCGATCAGTCCGATCAACGCAGCCGGCAGCAGCCATGAGATCTCGGTGCCCATCGACTCGCCGAACATGCGCAGCACACCCGGGTCTCCGCCGAACATCGCACCGCCCGGGCCGCCACCGCCACCGCTTCCAGGGCCGCCGCCGCTTCCGCGGGTCGGGTTTCCGTCACCGCCGAGCACGCGCCCGAGTCCGTTGTAGCCCAGCGTGAGCTGCAGCAGGCTGTTGTCGGTCGATCCGCCGATGTAGGGCCGGGAGTCGGCGGGCCACAGGCTGACCAGCGCGACGAACCAACCGCCGGAGACGATCATGGCCACGAGGCCGACCAGCAGATCACGAAGGCGCACCCATACGCTGCCCGGCACGGCCACCAGGACCACCAACGCCAGCGCGGGCACCACCAGGAAGGCCTGAAGGAGTTTGGCCAGGAACGCGAAACCCAATGCGACACCGGCCAATGCGACCCACCGGGTCGAGTGCCCGTCGAGTGCGCGCACGATGCAGTAGCCCGCGGCCACCAGCAGCAGCACCAGCAGCGCGTCGGGGTTGTTGAATCGGAACATCAATGCCGCGACCGGCGTCAGCGCGAGGGCGGTCCCGGCGAGCAGGCCCGCCCCGGCGCCGTTGGTCCGTCGCACCGCCGCGTACAGCAGTGCGACCGCGGCGACCCCCATGAGCGCCTGCGGCACCAGCATGCTCCACGAGTTGAAGCCGAACACTCGACCCGACAACCCCATGACCCACATCGCGGCGGGCGGCTTGTCGACGGTGATCGCGTTGCCCGCGTCCAGCGAACCGAACAGCCACGCCTTCCAACTCTGGGTGCCGGCCTGCACCGCGGCGGCGTAGAACTCGTTGGCCCAGCCCATCGCGCCGAGCGCCCACAGGTAGAGCACCGCGGTTCCCGAGAGCAGAGCGGCCAGCGCCGGCCGTTCCCACCTCGGGCTGACCGTTGTGCGCACAGACACCGCGGTGGATTCGGTGACCGGCTCCTGCACGACGGTCATCGTGTCAGGCCCCTGCCGGTGCGCCGGGGGTGGAACACCCAGCCGCGCAGCAGGACGAAACGGACGACGGTGGCCAACAGGTTCGCACCCACGAGCACCCCGAGTTCCACCGGGCGGGCGGGTTCGCTCATGGTGTGCAGCAGGGCCAGCGACCCGCTGGTCAGCGCCAGGCCGATGCCGAACACCACCAGACCTTCGATCTGATGGCGCGCCACCCCTGCTCGGCCCCGAACCCCGAACGTGAATCGCCGGTTGGCGGCGGTGTTGGCGATCGCGGTGGCCAACAGGGCCACCAGGTTGGCGCCCTGGGGCCCCAGCCCCGATCGCAGGGCCAGGAACAGCACGAGGTAGGCGATGGTGCTGCAGATGCCGACGGTCGCGAAGAAGACCCCCTGGCGCAGCAGCGATCTCGGTGCGGCCGCCTCGGCCGAGCCGGTGAACTGGGCTGCGATGGCCGCGACGGGAATCTCGCCGGAGGCGAAACCCCTCAGCAGCCGGGCCACGCCCTTGAGGTCGGCGACAGCGGTCGCGACGATGTCCACGCGACTGTCCGGGTCGTCGACCCAATCCACGGGGACCTCGTGAATCCGCAGGCCGCAGCGCTGGGCGAGCACCAGCAGTTCGGTGTCGAAGAACCATCCGGTGTCCTCGACGTGGGGCAGGAGTGCGGCGGCCGCATCGGCGCGCAGGGCCTTGAAGCCGCACTGCGCGTCCGAGAAACGCGCGGCCAGCGTGGACCGCAGGATGAGGTTGTAGCAGCGCGAGATGATTTCGCGTTTGGGACCGCGGACCACACGTGAACCGCGTGACAGCCGGGATCCGATCGCGAGGTCGGAGTGTCCGGTGATCAGGGGTGCGACCAACGGCAGCAGCGCCGCCAGGTCCGTCGAGAGGTCGACGTCCATGTAGGCCAGCACGGGTGCGTCGGACTCCGACCAGACCGCGTGCAGGGCCCGGCCTCGGCCCTTCTGCTCGAGTCGGCACACCCGCACATCGCTGAGTTCCTCGGCCAACCGCGCCGCGATCTGCGGCGTGGCGTCGACGCTCGCGTTGTCGGCGACCGTGATGCGGAAGGTGAACGGGAACTGCTCGGTCAGGTAGCGGTGCAGGCGGTGCACCGAGTCGGCCAGCGCGGCCTGCTCGTTGTAGACCGGAACCACGACGTCGAGCACCGGCACGCCCCGCTCCGCGGCTAGCCGGGCCGCGTTGGGCCTGGCCTGAGATGGCGCGAACGCGGGTGCGTGTTCGACTGCGACGGTCATGAATCCATCGTCGGACCCGGTCGTGGGGCCACGGTGGGCGGTGGCTATGTGCTTCCTGTGAATCATGCGCCGAGGTCGTAGAGGGTTGTGCCGTCGATGACCTGCCAGGGGAACGTCGCCTCAACCCACTCGGTGATGCGCTCGGCGGCGTCGCTGCCACCGTGGTCCACGCGTCCGGGACCCGGCATCGACGCCGCGATGAAGTAATGGATGCGGCCCTGTGCGACGTAGTCCTGGAACTGTTCGAGGGTGGGCGCGGGGTCTGTGCCGTTGAATCCGCCGATGGCCATCACCGGTGCGCCGGTGGCCAACTGATGGCCCGCGGCGTTGTTGGACCCCACCACCGCGGCCGCCCAGGTGTAGTCGTCGGCATCGGCCGCGATGGTCTCGGCGAGCCGGGCACTGGGCCGGGAGATGTCCAGGAATCCGGGCGGTCCGCCGAATCCGCCCGCGGGGCCGGTGGACGGGACGGCGCCGGTGTGCGCGGTGGCGGCGGTCGCGACTGTGTAGGCGACCGGTCCAGCCAGGCAGGCCGCCAGGGCGGCGACCCCGACCGCGGCTGCGGCGCCCGGGGCCAACCTGGCAGCGATCACCAACAGCAGCGCGGTCGTCAGCCCGACCAAAAGTACGCTCCATCGCAGCCACGGCATCCACGATGAATGACGCTGCAGCAGAAGAAAACTCAGCATCGCAGTGATCGCCGTCAGACCAGCGAGCGTGGTGGCACAGCGTGGATCGGTGCGCCGGGCCCACAACAACGGCAAGCCGATGCCGATACAGCCGGCAACCGCGGGCGCAAGCGCCACGGTGTAGTAGGGGTGCACGATGCCGTTCATCCAGCTGAACACCACCGCGGTGGTCAGCAGCCAACCGCCCCACAGCAGCAGCCCGGACCGGGTGGGGTCGGTGCGCCCTCCGCCCCTGACGATGACCAGCCCCGCGACCAGCGCGATCAGCGCCGCCGGAAGAAGCCAGCCGATCGGAGGGCCCATCTCCCCGCCGAGCAGCCTGCCCCACCCGACGTCGTGGTTGAGGTTGCCGAGGCCGCCCACCTCCTCGCCGGTCAGGCGGCCCACACCGTTGTAACCCAGCGCCAGTTCGATGATCGAATTGTTCTGTGAGCCGCCGATGTACGGTCTGGCGTCGGATGGCCACAGTTCCACCAGCAGCAGATACCAGCCCGCGCTGAGCACCATGGCCAGGGCGGCGCCGCACAGGCGCCGCAACCGCGACCGCCACGTCAGGTCCGCGCACACCAGGAACACCACCGCGAGCACCGGCACCACCAGGATGGCCTGCAGCATCTTGGCCAGGAATGCGACGCCGATCGCCGTGCCCGCCAACACCATCCACCACCGCGAACTGTCGCGTTCGAGCGCACGCTGCACGCACAGGGTCGCGACCACCAGCATCAGCACCAGCAGGGCATCGGGGTTGTTGAATCGGAAGATCAACGCGGCCACCGGCGTCCACGCCAGCACGATCCCGGCCAGCAGGGCCGCGCCAGGTCCCGCGGCGCGGCGCACCGCGGCGTACAGCGCGGCGACCGCGGCGACGCCCATGAGCGCCTGGGGCACCAGCATGCTCCACGGATTGAATCCGAAGACCCGCACCGAGATGCCCATCACCCAGAGCGCCCCCGGCGTCTTGTCGACCGTGATGGCGTTGGCCGCATCGCTCGACCCGAACAGCCATGCGGTCCAACTCTGGGACCCGGCCTGCACGGCGGCGGCGTAGAAGCCGTTGGCCCATCCGCTGGCGCCAAGATTCCACAGGTACACAGCGGCTGCGGTCAGCAGCAGCGCGATCACCGAGACGGCCTCGCGGCGAGATCCGCGCGCCGGAGTCAGTGCCCGGGGCGCGGTCGGCCGGGGCGCGGTGATCGTCACCTCTGCAGGTTGACGCACCAAGTTCGCCGAAGGCTTGGCGCCGGCTATGTGCCCGCTGTGAGCGGCAGGCGCAGGGTGAACACCGTGTTCCCCGGCCTGCTGTCCACCGTGATCTGCCCGTCGTGGGCCTTCACGACGGCCCACACGATCGCCAGGCCCAGCCCGGTGCTGCCCCCGTTGCGGGACCGCGACGAGTCACCGCGGGCGAAGCGTTCGAAGACCTCGGACTGCAGTTCCACCGGAATGCCGGGCCCGTCGTCGCTCACCCGGATCTCGGCGTGACCGTCGGGCGAGGCGCTCAACGACACGACGACGGTGGTGCCGGCCGGCGTGTGGACTCGGGCGTTGGCCAGCAGATTCGCCAGCACCTGATGCAGTCGGGCGTGGTCACCGATCACCACCACCGGCTCGTCGGGCAGATCCAGGTTCCACTCGTGGTCGGGTCCGGCGATGTGGGCATCGGCCACGGTGTCGACCGCCAACTGCGACAGGTCGACCTCTTCGCGGTCCAGTGGCCGGCCGGAGTCCAGCCGGGCCAGCAGCAGCAGGTCCTCGACCAGATTGGTCATCCGCTCGGCCTCGGAAGCGACCCGCCCCATGGCGTGGGCGACCTCGTCGGGCACCTGATCCCGGAGGCGCTGCGCCAGTTCGGTGTAGCCGCGGATCGCGGTCAGCGGCGTACGCAGTTCATGACTGGCGTCGGCGACGAACTGCCGCACCCGGGTCTCACTGGCCTGGCGGGTCGACAGCGCGGTGGAGATGTGGTCGAGCATCCGGTTGAGCGCCGACCCCATCTGTCCCACTTCGGTGTGGGGATTGGCGTCGGGTTCGGGCACTCGCACGGGCAGTTCGACCTCGCCGCGATCCAGCGGCAGGTTGGCCACCTGGCGCGCTGTGGCCGCGACGCGGTTCAGGGGCGCCAGCGAGCGTCGCGTGATGACGACGCCCAGGATGGTCGCCGTGACGAGTGCCGTGCCCGCCACCACCACCATGATCAGCAGGACCCGCAGCATGGTCTCGTTGACGTCGTCCATCGGCAGACCCGTGACGACGATGTCGCCGGTGCGACTGTGGGTCGCGACCAGTCGATAGCCGCCCAACCCGTCCAGGTCGACCGTGACCGGCGGCCGACGCGGCGGCACGTCGAGCACCTGTCCGATCGCGGTGTCCGAGAGGGCTCCGCGTTCACCGTCCCTCGTGAGCACGCCGGCCTCCACGCCGCGGGAGTTCTCCACGAGTGCGATCAGCCCGACCGGCTGGCCCGGCGCGTCGAGGAAATCCGGTCCGGGGCCGGGCATCCTGATCGGACGCAGGTCACCGGGGCGCGGACGGGGTGGCGGCAGGCCGGCCATCAACGCCGAGCGATGCGAGGCGTCGGTCAGGTTCTGGTCGAGTTGGGTGATCAGGTACTGCCGCAGGGCCAGTTCCGTCGCGCCGCCGATGCCGATGCAGACCAACGCCAGCAGCAGCACCTGGCCGATGACGAGCCGGGACTGCAGCGACCACGCGCTCGGTGTCCGCCAGCGGGGGCGCCGCGCGTCAGGGGGCGGGCTTGAGGACATACCCCGCCCCGCGCAGCGTGTGGATCATCGGCGGCCTGCCGTTGTCGATCTTCTTGCGCAGGTAGGAGATGTACAGCTCGACGATGTTGGATCGGCCGCCGAAGTCATAGCTCCACACCCGGTCCAGAATCTGCGCCTTGGACAGCACCCGCTTGGAGTTGCGCATCATGAAACGCAGCAGTTCGAACTCCGTCGAGGTCAGTGTGATGGGGTCGCCGCCGCGGGTCACCTCGTGGCTGTCCTCATCGAGCACGAGGTCGCCGACGACGATCTGCGCGCCACTGTCCTCGGTCGTCACACCGGTGCGGCGCAGCAGGGCCCGCAGACGCAGAACCACCTCCTCGATGCTGAACGGCTTGGTGACGTAGTCGTCGCCGCCCGCGGTCAGGCCCGCGATCCGGTCCTCGACCGCGTCCTTGGCGGTCAGCAGCAGCACCGGCAGGCTGGGGTTCTGTTCCCGCAGGCGACGCAGCACGTCGAGACCGCTCATGTCCGGCAGCATGACGTCGAGCACCACGACGTCGGGCCGCGCGGTGCGCGCCGCGCTGATGGCGCTGGCCCCGTCGTTCGCGGTGGTGATCTCCCAGCCCTCGTAGCGCAGCGCCATGGAGACCATCTCGGCGAGGACGGTCTCGTCGTCGACGACGAGCACACTGATCGGACTGCCGTCGGGTCGCCGCATCACGACGCGTTCGGGCGCTGGTGATGTCATATGTTCCAGTATTCACGTGCCGATGGGCCGGTTCTGTGTCGAACCTATGAGCGCGCTGTGAGACCCGGCGACTCACGTGTCGCTGATCACCCGCACAGCCGGGACACAGCTTCGTCGTCGACCGTGGTGGGCATGAGCGACGCAGGACAGGTCTGGGGTGAGCCGTCGGCGCCCTGGTCGACCAACAGGACACTGGGTGCCGTCGGCATCGCCGTGGTGCTCGCCGCGGCCGGTGCGGCGGTCATCTACGCGGCCGATTCCGGTGGCGCCTCCGCCGGTCCCGGCTTCGGCCCGCCCGGCGGTCCGCCCGGCGCTGGTCCGGGTTTCGGCGGGCCGGGCGGCGCCGGGAGCCGCGACGCCGACCTGCCCACGGCTCTGCACGGCGAGTTCGTGGTGTCCGACGGCAAGGGCACCTTCACGACGCAGCTGACCCAGACCGGCACCGTCACCGACATCTCCGACACCGCGATCACCGCGCGCAGCGCGGACGGCTTCACCCGCACCTACGTCATCAGCACCGAGACACGGCAGTCGCGCGACGGCGTGCGCACAGGACAGACCGCGACCATTCGCGCCGTCGACAGGGACGGCACTCCCACCGCGACGGCGATCTCCGCGCAGCGCTGACGGGGCCGACAGTCGCCGGGGCCGGGGGTCCCGCTCCTGAACCACCCACCTCGAACAGGGGCCAACCAACCATCCGGTAGGTTTACCCGGCGTGGACGACCTCGCGAAGATCGCCGACTGGATGTCGGACCGAGGCCTCGGTGACGGGCCTCTGGAGAACATCACCGAGATCACCGGCGGCACCCAGAACATCATGCTGCGGTTCGAGCGGGCGGGTCGGCCCTACGTCTTCCGCCGCGGCCCGCAGCACCTGCGGCCCATCAGCAACAAGGTCATCCTGCGGGAGACCAAGGTGCTCACGGCCCTGGGCGCCACCGACGTCCCGCATCCGCACCTGATCGCCGCATGCGAGGACACCTCGGTGCTCGGTGACGCCGTGTTCTACCTGATGGAGCCCATCGAGGGTTTCAACGCCGGCGCTGAGCTGCCGGAGCCGCACGCCTCCGACGCAGGCATGCGGTTCCAGATGGGCCTGTCGATGGCCGACGCGCTGGCCCGCCTGGGCGCGGTTGACCATGTCGCCGTCGGCCTGGCCGACTACGGGAAACCCGACGGTTTTCTGGAACGCCAGGTGCCGCGGTGGCTGTCCGAACTCGAGTCCTACTCGGCGCTGGAGAGCTACGCCGGACCGCAGATCGGCGACGTCGACGGGGTGGCGAAGTGGCTGCAGGAACGCCTGCCCACCGACTGGAAACCCGGCATCATGCACGGCGATTACCACGCCGCCAACGTCATGTTCTCCAAGACCGGACCCGATGTCGTGGCCATCGTCGACTGGGAGATGTCGACCATCGGCGACCCGCTTCTGGACCTCGGCTGGATGGTGGCGACCTGGCATGACGGCTCGGGCGACGTGCTCAACCACGCGCTGAGCCAGGCCGGCGGCCTGTGCACCCCGGCCGACCTGATCGACCGCTACGCGCAGAACACCACGCGGGACCTCAGCGGAATCAACTGGTATGCCGTCATGGCCTGCTTCAAGCTCGGCATCATCCTCGAGGGCACGTACGCGCGCGCGGGCGCCGGTCTGGCCCCCAAGGACGTCGGCGACCTCCTGCATGCGGCCACCCTGCTGTTGTTCGAACGAGCCCAACGACTGATGGACGGTGAACAGTGATCGATTTCGAGATTCCGGCCGAGACGGCCGCGCTGCGCGACCAGATCCGCGCGTTCGTCACCGACAAGATCGTCCCGTACGAGTCCGATCCGCGCCTGACGCGGCACGGCCCGAACGAGGAGATGCGCGCCGAGATGGTCGAACTGGCCCGCGAGGCCGGTCTGTTGACCTTCCAGGCGCCCGCGCGCTTCGGGGGCCGCGAACCCTCGCACGTCGAGCAGGCCGTGCTGTTCGAGGCCGCGGGCTGGTCCACGCTGGGCCCCGTCGCGCTCAACTGTGCGGCCCCGGACGAGGGAAACATGTTCCTGCTCTCCAAGATCGCCAATGAGCAGCAGGTGGAGAAGTTCCTGGTGCCCGTGATCGAGGGACGGCAGCGTTCGGTGTTCGCGATGACCGAACCCGACGGTGCGGGCTCCGACCCGAACCAGTTGAAGACCGAGGCGGTGTTCGACGGCAGCGACTACGTCATCAACGGCCGCAAGTGGCTCATCACCGGCGCCAACGGTGCGCGCACCTGGATCGTCATGGCCCGCGTCGCCCCCAATGAGCACGGCGCGGACGGCCCGACACTGTTCCTGTGCGACGGGGACACCCCGGGCATCGAGATCGAGCGGGTCATGGACACCATGGACCGCAATTACGTCGAGGGCCACGGTGTTGTGGTGTTCAACGACCTGCGCCTGCCGGCGTCGGCGGTGCTGGGCGAGGTGGGCCAAGCGCTGCGCTACGCCCAGCTTCGGTTGGCTCCCGCGCGCCTGACGCACTGCATGCGCTGGCTGGGTGCGGCATCACGCGCGCAGTCCATCGCGATCGAACATGCCCGCACCCGAACGGGTTTCGGCAAGCCGCTGGCCGAACACCAGGGTGTCGGGTTCATGATCGCCGACAACGAGATCGCGCTCCAGCAGTGCCGTCTGGCGATCTGGTGGGCCTGCTGGACACTGGATTCCGGCGCCAAGGGCCGTCATGAGAGTTCGATGGTCAAGGCCATGGTCTCCGAGGAACTGTTCAAGGTCGCCGACCGCTGCGTGCAGATCCTCGGCGGAATGGGCATCTCCGACGAGACGCCGGTTGCCATGATCTTCTCAGACATGCGGGCCTTCCGGCTTTACGACGGCCCGACCGAAGTGCACAAGTACGCCATCTCCCGCCAAGTGTTGAGGAATCCGAAGTGAGCCGAGTCGACGATGCGGGGCTGGGGTCCCCTGCCAACAGGGGCGGAACGAGCCCCGAGGAGGAGCGAGGAAACCGATGAGCATCCTGGATCTGTTCAAGCTCGACGGCAAGGTGGTCATCGTCACCGGGGCCTCCTCCGGTCTCGGTGTGTCCTTCGCCCAGGCCTTCGCCGAGGCCGGCGCCGACGTCGCGCTTGGGGCGCGTCGCGTCGAGAAGATGGCCAGCACGGCGGCTCTCGTGGAGGACGCCGGTCGGCGGGCACTGACGGTGCAGACCGACGTCGCCGACCCGGCGCAGTGCCAGGGGTTGGTCGATGCCGCGATGGAGACGTTCGGCCGGGTCGACGTGCTGATCAACAACGCCGGGGTGGGGACCGCGGTGCCGGCCACCCGTGAGACCCCGGACGAGTTCCGCAGGGTCATCGACGTCAACCTCAACGGCTCGTACTGGATGGCACAGGCCTGCGGGCGGGTGATGGAGCCCGGCAGCTCGATCATCAACATCGCCAGCATTCTGGGCATCACCACGGCCCAGCTGCCGCAGGCCGCCTACGCCGCCTCGAAGGCCGGTGTCATCGGTCTGACCCGCGACCTCGCCCAGCAGTGGGGCGGGCGCAAGGGGATTCGGGTCAACGCCCTGGCACCGGGGTTCTTCATGTCGGAGATGACCGACGAATACAAACCCGGCTACCTGGACTCGCAGATGCCCCGGGTGGTGCTGGGCCGCACCGGTGATCCGGTCGAGCTGGCGGCCACCGCGGTGTGGCTGGCCTCGCCCGCCGGGGGCTATGTGGTGGGCCAGACCGTCGCCGTCGACGGCGGCATCACGATCACCTGAGCGCACGCGTCCACAGCACACAGAACTGCGGCCCGGTCTTTCGCCCGGGCCGCAGTCCTGTATTGCGTTGCCGTACCGGCAGTTAGGGAAGGGCCGGGTTGTCGGCACCGTCCTTTCCGGTCCACACGACGCCATCCTGCGGTTTGGCGGCGGTGCCGAAGTTCTCGTAGGACTGGCCGTCCTTGCCGGTGTAGCCCGCACCGGTGCCAGTGCCGCCGTTGCCTGCGGTGGCCGTCCCGTTCAACCACTGCCCTTCGTCGGATCCGGTGTTGACACCGACGTTGACGTAGCCGCCCTTGCCGCCCGTACCGCCGTCGACGCCGTCGCCACCGTTGCCGCCGACCACGGTGTTGCCGGTGGCCTTGGCTCCATCCGCCAGCGCGGTGATCTGGGTGACCAGCGTGCTGCCGTTACCGCCGACGCTGTTGTCCCCGATGGCGTTTCCGCCGTTACCGGCGGTGACCGTGCCACTGGCCTCAGCGCCGGCGCCGGTGGCCTGGATCGCCGCCCGGTTTCCGTTGCCGCCCTTGGCGTTGGTTCCGGTGGCGTCACCACCGTCGCCACCGATCACGGTGCCGCTTGCCGTGCCCTGGGTGTAGCCACCGAAGTCGTCGCGACCCACGCTGATGTAGCCGATGTTGCCGTTGCCGCCGACAGCGCCCTCACCCTCGGCATCACCACCGTTGCCGCCGTACGAGTAACCATCGGTCACCGTGCCCTCATTCAGGGCCCACAGGTAGCCTCTGGAGCCGTTGCCCCCGGTGCCGCCGTCGGATCCGTTCCCGCCGAGGCCACCGAGGATCGCGGAATCCTTGACCGTGCCGCCGCTGACCACCTCGACGTCAGCGCCACCACCGCGTCCGCCCTTGCTGCCCGCGCCGTCGGCGTCGCCGCCGGTGTTCCCGGTGGCCCCCACGTTGGTGACGGTGCCCTGGTCGGCGATGACGTGGCCGACACCGCCGGCGCCACCGACGCCTTCGTTGGTGCCGTTGCCGCCGGCACCGCCGGTGACGTGGACATCGTCGACGGAGCTGCCGTTGCTCGCCTCGATGATGGCTGCGCCGCCTTCGCCGCCCACACCACCGTTGGCGTCACCGACTCCGGCATGCCCACCGGTGACCGAACTGTTGGTGATGATGCTGCCCTCGCCTTCGGCGTACAGCAGCGCGTCACCGCCCTTCGCGGTCTCGCTGGCGTTGCCTCCCGTCACGGTGCTGTTGGTGACGGTGCCGCCGTCCTTGACGACCACGCGAGCCCCGCCACCGGCGTAGTTCTCCGTGCTCTGACCACTGGTCACCGTGACGTTCTCGACGGTGCCCTCGCCCTCGACGGTCACCGCGTTGTCGGCGCCGGTATCGCCGCTGGCGCCGTCGGGTCCGCCGCTGGTGCCGTCACCGCCCAGCACCACGGTGTCGACAAGGAATGTGTCGGGGGCGTCGACCACCGCGCTTCCGCCGTTGCCGCCGTACCCGCCAGCGCCGGTGAGCGACCCGGCACCGCCGGCGCCACCCGCGCCGCCCTGGACGGTGCTGTTCTCGGCGCCCGCCACGTTGGCGAGGGCGCCGCCGCCACCGCCACCGCCGCCGCCGCCGTAACCAGCCGCGGTGGCCGTGCCGTCGGCACCAGCCCCGCCGGCACCGCCCGCACCTGCGACCGCACCCGGACCGTCGACGCCACCTGTGCCGCCTTCGCCGCCGGATCCGCCCGCTCCGTAGAGCCCGTTCTGCTCGGCGAACAACAGGAGCCAGCCCTGGCCGGCCTCACCACCGTCGCCACCCGCGCCGCCGCGGGCGCCGTTGAGCGCCCCGGCAGCGCCGTCGACACCGGCGGATGCCGCGAAGGCGACGCCACCTCCGATACCGGCGTATCCCGCACCACCGACGCCGCCTGCACCTCCGGCACCACCCGCACCGCCGCGGCCGAAGACTCGGCTGCCGGTACCGCCGTTGCCGCCTGAGCCGCCCTTACCACCCTCAGTGGCCTGCGAGAACGCGGTGGCATCGGTTCCGGCGAGACCGGCGCCGCCCTGTCCGCCTGCGCCGCCGTTGCCGAAGATCGACAGGGTTCCAGCGTTGCCGCCGTTGCCGCCGTTCGATCCGACGGCGCCGGTTCCGCCCGCGCCGCCGTGCCCGATGAACACGCCGCCGTGGCCGCCATTGCCACCAGTGCCGTTGTTGTAGCCGTCCATTCCGTCGCCACCGCGGCCACCGTGGCCGAACCAGCCGGACGAACCGCCGTTGCCGCCGTTGTAGCCGGCACCGCCGCTGCCCAGCAGGCCGCCGTTGCCACCGTGGCAGACCACGCCGGACGGGCACGTGTCCGCGGTCCAGCTGTAGCCGTTACCGATCAGGATGCCGCCGTTGGGATTCTCGGGAGTCCCGTTGCCGAAAAGCTTGAGCGGCCCGACGGGGAACCGGACCTCGGCCGGTTGGCTGGCCGCGAAGGTCCCGACACTGGCGGTCTTGGCCACCGCCGGAACGGTCGCCTGGACCGTCTCGATGCGGCGGTAGGCCCCCCAGATCGCCTCGAGCAGTGGATTCGGAGTTTCTGGTGCGTCGCCGCCCGTGGCCGACGCGGTGCCCAGGGAGGCAGTCGCTGCCTGGGTTGCGGTGATGACCGACGACTTCGCGGTCGCGCTGAGATCAGCGCTGGCCTCCGAACCTGCAGCCCGCGGACCGGACTGCAGCCGCGCCGCGATCTCCTTGGATCGCTGCTCCAGCGTCTTGGCACGCTTCTCGCGTGCCGCGCTGCGCTGCTCGACGTCCCTGGTGATCGAGTTGGACCGCTTCCTGAGGGTGTCTCTGATGACGCTTCGCGTCGGTGTGCCGGCGTCGTCGCCGGCGGAGCCGCCCGACGGCCCGGTGCTCGCGGCGCTGTCCGACGCCCCTGAGCTCTGCGAGGTGCTCTCGGCGCCGGTCTCCGACTCCGCCCAGGCATTCCCGGCCGGGCTCCCAAGTGCGGTCCCTATGCCGAGCGCAACAGCGAGCACACCAATGCGACCAACGTATCTGGCATGACCCATATGAAAGATCCCCGATCCCTTCGTTTTCCAGCCAGCCCTCGGCACATCCCGCGACCTGGTCAGGTGTCCAGCTAAGTTCGTTCGAGTTTGTATCACGCAACTTCGGGACCGGTCTCGGATATTTTCCAAAGCGATAATAATTCCGAATTTCGCTACCGCCGGTCCGGCTACAGGAATGACACCCGTCAAGAAATCGCCCGCCACAACAGGGCAGCAACGTGGACCTCTTTCACACTTACACTCGTCGAACCGATACCCAAACATGCTGGTAGTCGGGTTCCACTTGCCCGTCAGCCCGCAGATCTTCCGCCCGAGATCCAACCCG
This sequence comes from Mycobacterium sp. ACS4331, assembly GCF_001667265.1. GTDB lineage: Bacteria > Actinomycetota > Actinomycetes > Mycobacteriales > Mycobacteriaceae > Mycobacterium. The sequence continues at coordinate 33,994 of NZ_LZHW01000095.1, forward strand.
ACCGTGAGGTCTCGTGTATCGCATCAGGCAATTCCAGCAAACCTGGCTTTGTTCACATGACAGCCCATTCACAGGAGGCGAGGGCAAACCAGCAGGAACGGCTCCACACCGGCATTCCGGCTGAAAATTTTTAGATTCATTTATGGAGCAAACCCTTCAGAACGGTTGCGGGTGACGCGTTCTCGGCTGCCACTCGGCGGCTCACAATCTGTCAGGAGACGGCCCTCGGCCGCAGATTCGTGGTGTTGGTGGCACCCAGAACAATCGATCTCACCGGGGTGGGTACGGCCGGGACAGTAGGTCCGCACGCCGAATTCCTTCGAATCCCGTATGCCCGGAATCACGCGCATTGTCGAAGACTGTCGCCTCGCATCCGCGCCCGGTGTGTACCTTGAGCCGGTGATAGTCACTGGTGCACTGCTTGCCGAGTCCGCGTCCGTCGTCGACAACAAGCTCAACATCGAGGGCGGCGTGGTCAGCGCCTGCAAGGTCGGACCGGAGCGCACGGCGCTCGCCACGCTCGTCGTGTTGCTCCAACCCGAAGCGAACGACCAGGACCCGAAGATCACGGTCAAGATCGTCGATCCCGCCGGGAACTCCAACGAGGCCCAGCTCGACGTCCCTTCCTTCAGCCTGGGCGGCGAGGTCGGCTTCGTCTTCTTTCCCATGCAGATCCCCCTGCCCCTCGATGGCCGCTACTCGATCTCGGCGAGCAGCGATCACGGGTTCGTCTCTCTGCCCCTGAACGTGAGCAGCTGACAGCGCTGTTGGGATCGCACTGAGGGCGGCTGCCTGTCGCATTTCCCGCCACCAGTGCGGTCGGGGTGTCTGCGCGTACCGTCGATCGCATGACGTCCGTGCCCCGACGCACACTCAACGAGGCCGTCACCCGATTCTGGAGCCTGGCCGCGCCGGCCTATGACTTCGCCGCGCTTCAGCGGTGGGCCTACCGTCCGGCACAGGACGAGGTGGTGACGCTGCTGCGCGATCACAGGTGCCGCCGCATCCTCGACGTCGCGTGCGGCACAGGCATTCTCGCCGACCGGATTCAACGTGAGCTGAAGCCTGAGCGGGTGTATGGCGTGGACATGTCCGAGGGCATGCTGAGGCAGGCCAGGGCGCGGTCCGGCGACGTGCAGTGGCTGCGCGCACCCGCCGAGGACCTGCCGTTCGACGACGGTGCGCTGGACGCGGTCGTCACGACGGCGGCATTCCACTTCTTCGACCAGCCCGCGGCCCTGCGAGAGTTCCACCGCGTGCTCCAACCCGGGGGCATCGCCGCGGTCGGCACCGTCGCACCACACCCGCCGCCGCTGCTGTCACGGTTCCTCGACCCCAGCAGGTCTCCGGCGCACAGCCCCGCGCCCGACGAGATGCGTGCGCTGTTCACCGACGCGGGATTCGAGGTGGCCGACCAGCACCGCATCCGCCGTCCGCTGTGGACCCGGATGGTCTCCGACCGGATCACCGTGGGCGTCAAGTCGGCGTAGCTCGCCCCGGCGCGGTGCCGGAACTGCTTACCCTGGCCCCCATGAGCCTTCGGTCCCTGGCGGGCGCCGCACTGGCGGTCTGCGCGCTGCTCCTGACCGTCCCAGTCGCCTCGGCGGATCCGACGCCGACCGTCACCCAGATCCCGGAGCGGCCCGCGCCCAGTGACCTGGAGACGTTCACCGACGACCCGGCGATCGTCGACGCGCGGCCTCTGGCCATCGAGTCGTGGAGTCGGCAGCCCGACGGCGCGGCGATCAGCGTGCACTTCACTTCCGGCACCCCTCAGTGCCACGGCGTCCACGCCGAGGTGGCCGAGACCGCCGACCTCGTGGCGGTGAAGTTGCGGTCGGGAACCCGGGCCGAGGCCGTCGGGCGGGCGTGCATCGAGATCGCCGTGTTCGGAGAGTTGACGGTGAATCTGGACACACCCGTCGCGGATCGCGCGGTGGTCAGCATCACGTGAGTCAAGAAGTGCGCCCGAAGGGATTCGAACCCCTAACCTTCTGATCCGTAGTCAGATGCTCTATCCGTTGAGCTACGGGCGCTTGGTTATTCAGTTATATGGCGGAGGCGAGAGGATTTGAACCTCCGGTCCCCGGTAAGGGGGACAACTCATTAGCAGTGAGTCCCATTCGGCCGCTCTGGCACGCCTCCTTGAACTTCGTAGAGGTTACCGGACCCCGCTCTGCCAGCTGAGCCGGTACCGGAACCGCCGAGGGCAAAGCGTACATGCACTCACATATGCTGACCAAATGACCGCCCGCCTACGCCCACTGATGCAGGACCTTCCGGCGTACACACCAGGCAAAACGGTCCCCGGTGCCATCAAGCTGGCCAGCAACGAGACCGTCGATGGTCCCCTTCCGAGCGTCCGGAAGGCCATCGAGGACGCGACCGAACTGCTCAACCGCTATCCGGACAACGGATACGTCGAGCTCAGGGAACACCTGGCCAAGCATGTCGGGTTCGCGCCGGAGAACATCGCCGCAGGCTGCGGGTCGGTGAGCCTGTGCCAGCAGCTCATTCAGATCACGGCCGGCGTGGGTGACGAAGTGATGTTCGGCTGGCGGGCCTTCGAGGTCTACCCGCTGCAGGTGCGCGTGGCCGGCGCCACACCGGTGCCGGTGCCGCTGAAGGATCACACGCACGATCTGGACGCGATGCTGGCCGCGGTCACCGACCGCACGAGGCTGATCTTCATCTGCAATCCGAACAACCCGACCTCGACGGTGGTGCCTCCGGCCGACCTGACCCGCTTCGTCGACGCTGTGCCCGACGACGTGCTGGTGGTCATCGACGAGGCCTACGTCGAGTACATCCGCGACGGCATGCTTCCCGACAGCCTGGGCCTGGTCCGCAGTCACCCGAACGTGGTTGTGCTGCGCACGTTCTCGAAGGCCTACGGTCTGGCCGGCGCCCGAGTGGGGTATGCCGTCGGCGACCCGGAGATCATCACGGCCCTGGGCAAGGTCTACGTGCCGTTCACGGCCAGCAGCCTGGCCCAGGCCGCGGCCATCGCGTCACTGGAGGCCTCCGAGGAACTGATGGCCCGCACGGACGCCCTGGTGCTCGAGCGTGCCCGCGTCAGCGCCGCGCTGCGTGAGCTGGGGTACGAACTGCCCGAGTCGCAGTCCAATTTCGTATGGCTGCCGCTGGGACCGGAGCACACCGACGACTTCGTCGAGCAGGCGGCCAACGCACGCATACTGGTGCGTCCGTACGGCACCGACGGCGTCCGGGTGACAGTGGGGGCACCGCACGAGAACGATGCCTTCCTGGCATTCGCGACAGATTGGATCAAGAACACGTGACCCGCATTCGGCTCGCCGCCCTCGCCCTCAGTGCCGCAGCCGTGCTGTCGGGCTGTGCCCAGACCACACCCGGCCAGGTCGCGATGACCACCGAGCCGATGTCGCCGGACATGACCTGCCAGGACTTCACCGCACTGTCGGATCGGGACCGGCTCAAGTTCACCAAAGAGGTGCTGGGCGCCAACAGTTCGTCGGGCGGCCAGCCGGTGATCCTGTCCGCGCTGGTGGCTGTGCTGTGTCAGCGCGCGCCGGACACCCCCGTCAAGGACCTCCTGATTAAGCTGCGTCCCTGACCACGGATTAGCCTCGAGTGTTATGGCTGACAGCTTTGAAGCGCTCTCGGTGGAGATCAAGGACCACATCGCGCAGGTGACCCTGCTCGGTCCAGGCAAGGGCAACGCCATGGGGCCCGCATTCTGGGCCGAACTGCCGGTGGCCTTCGAGGCCCTGGACGCCGACCCGGACGTGCGCGCGATCGTGCTCACGGGCTCCGGCAAAAACTTCAGCTACGGCCTGGACCTGGCCGCCTCCGGGAGCACGCTGGCACCGATGATGGCCGAGGGCGCCATGGCCCGCCCCCGCGCCGACTTCCACCGGCACCTCAAGGGCATGCAGCAGTCGATCACCGCCGTCGCCGACTGCCGGACCCCGGTGATCGCGGCCGTGCACGGTTGGTGCATCGGCGGCGGAGTCGACCTGATCAGCGCGGTGGACATCCGCTACGCGAGCGCCGACGCGAAGTTCTCCGTGCGTGAGGTCAAGCTCGCGATCGTGGCCGACGTCGGAAGCCTGGCGCGCCTGCCGTACATCCTCACCGACGGCCACCTTCGGGAGCTGGCTCTGACCGGTAAGGACATCGACGCCGCACGCGCCGAGAAGATCGGTCTGGTCAACGACGTGTTCGACGACGCGGAGGCCTGCCTGGCCGCCGCGCATGCGACGGCCGCCGAGATCGCCGCCAACCCGCCCCTGACGGTCCAGGGCATCAAGGACGTGCTCGACGAGCAGCGCACCGACGCGGTGTCGGCCAGCCTGCGCTATGTCGCCGCATGGAACTCTGCCTTCCTGCCGTCGAAGGATCTGACCGAGGGCATCACCGCGATGTTCGAGAAACGGCCGCCGCAGTTCAAGGGCGAGTGACAGCCGGATTCGGCACGCGCCACGCCGTCACCGAGGCCCAGGTGTATGTCCTCTGCGGAGGCCATGCGCACACGGCCGCCACGTAGTCTGGCTGCTGTGGCCGAACTGCATCCCCAGATCACGGTGCTCGCGCCGCTGCTGGGCACCTGGACGGGGTCCGGGTCGGGCGAGTACCCGACCATCGAGGCCTTCACCTACCTCGAAGAGGTGACGTTCGGCCACGTCGGCAAGCCGTTTCTGAGTTACTCCCAGCGCACGCGGTCCGAGGCCGGCGCTCCGATGCACGCCGAGACCGGCTACCTGCGGGTCCCGGCCGCCGGCCACGTCGAACTGATGCTGGCCCACCCCACCGGCATCACCGAGATCGACGAGGGCACGCTCGCCGACGACGGCAGCTCGCTGCTGCTCGAGCTGTGGTCGACCTGCATCGGCCTGACGTCCACCGCCAAAGACGTGACCGCCCTGAGTCGTTCGATCCGGGTCACCGGTGACGAACTGACCTATCGGGTCGGTATGGCCGCGGTCGGCCAACCGCTGCGGCATCACCTGTCGGCAACGCTGCACCGGAAGGACGCATGACCACCGACGGCAGGATCCGGCTGCCCGACGACCTCGACGCCGTCACTGATGTTGGGGCAGAGGATCATTCGGGAATCGACCCGGCCGCGGTGGAGCGGATCTGGCAGGCCGCGCGATTGTGGTACAGCGCCGGAATGCATCCGGCGATCCAGGTCTGCCTGCGACACAACGGAAAAGTGATCCTCAACCGCGCGATAGGCCACGGGTGGGGCAACGCGCCCGAGGATCCGCCGGACGCCGAGAAGGTTCCGGTGACCACCGCGACACCGTTCTGCGTGTACTCGGCCGCCAAGGCCATTGCCACGACTGTGGTCCACATGCTGGTGGAGCGCGGCGCGTTCTCCCTGGATGACCGCGTGTGCGACTACCTGCCGACCTACACCAGTCACGGCAAGGACCGCACGACGATTCGGCACGTGGTGACCCACAGCGCCGGGGTGCCGCTGGCGACGGGACCGCGACCGGACCTGAGTCGGATGAACGACAGCGACTACGCGCGGGAGATGCTGGGCCACCTGCGGCCGATCTACCGCCCCGGACTGGTGCACATCTACCACGGGCTCACCTGGGGGCCGCTGATCCGCGAGATCGTCTCCGCGGCAACAGGACGCGGCATTCGCGACATCCTGGCCGAGGACATTCTCGACCCACTGGGTTTTCGCTGGACCAACTTCGGGGTCGCCGAGGCCGATGTGCCCCTGGTGGCCCCCAGCCGAGCCCGTGGTAGATG
>NZ_LZHW01000096.1 GCF_001667265.1 Mycobacterium sp. ACS4331
ACAACCCCAGCCCGGCGCCCCGCTGCCCTACCCGCCGGAGCAGACGAACACGCTGGCCACACTCTCGGTCGTGTTCGCATTCGTGTTCGCACCCGTCGGTGCGCTGTTGGGACACCTGGCGCTGGGGCAGATCAAGCAGACACATGAACGCGGTCGCGAGCGTGCGCTCATCGGGATGACACTGTCGTATGCGGTGATCGTCTTCGCGGTGATCGCTCTCGTGGCGATGCTCACGGTCGTGGATCGATCGGGTGACACCCCCACGGTCGCCAGCGACGAACCCTCGCTGACGGTGCCCGCCCCCGCCGCGCCGCCGGCGACCACCGCACCGAGGCAGTCCCGCGTCGACATCTCCAACGTACTGCTGAGCCTCGACGAGGTCAGAACGATCATGAAGACCCCTGGTCTCTCGCCGTCGTCCTCGAGCGGCTCCGGATCGGGTGCTGATTCCGACAAGGACGTCACCGCCGAACCCGAGGAATGCCTGAGTGCCGTCGCCGCGGGCATTGACACGGTGTACGAGGGCAAGGGCGGCCGGGACTACAAGAGGGCCAGCTTCAGCGACAACAGCGTCCTCACCATCGTGGATCAGGTCGCGGTCGGCTTCCAGGACGCCGCCGCGGCGCACAAGTTCGTCGCCGAGAGCCGCACTCAGTGGCAGCAGTGCGCGGGCCGGACGTTCTCGCTGACGTCGCCGAGCGGCACCATCACGTGGGATATCGGCACCCCCACGGGTGGGCCGGAACGGGTCGCGGTGCGAAGCACCATCACCGCCGGACCGGGGGTTCCGCAGTTCCGGGTGCTGGCGGTCAAGGGCAGCGTCGTGGTCGACATCGCCGTGGTCTCACCGACCGCGACCACCGAACCCGACGTGATCACCGACCGGATCCTGGCGCGGATTCCGTCCTGAGCCACAATGGTGCAGATGGATCAGCCACAGCAGAGCTTCTACGACGCCGTCGGAGGCCACGAGACGTTCACCAAGATCGTCGCGCGGTTCTACGAGTTGGTGCGCGACGACGAGATCCTGCGGCCGCTGTACCCCGAGGATGACCTCGACGGGGCCGAGGAACGCCTGCGCATGTTCCTCGAGCAGTACTGGGGCGGCCCGAGGACCTACTCCGATCTGCGTGGACACCCCCGACTGCGCATGCGCCACAACCCGTTCCGCATCGGATTCCTTGAGCGGGACGCGTGGCTGCGCTGTATGCACACCGCGATCGCCGAGATCGACACGCAGACTCTCGACGACGCCCACCGGCGGGCACTGCTCGACTACCTGGAAATGGCCGCGCAGTCGATGGTGAACACCCCCTTCTGACCGCCCCAGCCTGCGTTTGCGAGGAACCCGCACCTTTCATCGATCTCGGCGAGCCCCCACGGCGTGTCCTCGCAACCATTTAAGGTTCGCGGGCACAAGGGGACGGAAGCCGCGCGCGAGGGTGAAGGTATAGCGCGCGCCACAGCCCCACCCGGGGCAGCGCGCCTGACTACCGCAGCACCACCGCGGGATCTCCCCTGCGCCGGTACACCGACCCGAACCGCGCGTCGATACGCAGCCACGCGGGCAGGATCCGGACGCGCACGATCTCGTCCGCAGGCACCGTCTCGGCGCGCTGCGGCAGGAAACCCATCGCCGTCAACGCGAAGACACAGCGCATCGGCACCCCCACGCTCAGATCGCCACCCGGTGCGCTGACCGCGAGCACCTCCTGGTCGAGCAGTGAGGTCGGCGGACCGTGCGCGCTGCCGTGCTCGCGAGCGAGTTCGGCGCCGCGCGCAGCGAGATCGAGCATGACGCGCGCGGGAACGTCGTCGAGGTGGACGAACCCGGTGTCCGGGGGCAGCACGCCCCGCCATGCCGAATCCATCGGGAAGCCGGGTTCAACGCGCACGGTGTCGGCGGCCAGCCCACGCGCCAGCGCGTCAGCGCCGGCCGACAGGTCCGCGGGGTTCACCCGGCCGTGCACCACCCTGCTGGCCAACACATCGAAACCCGTTGCCACCCAAGCGACAACCCGGTCCGAACCGCGGGACCGCAGCCGCACCACCGCGGCCTCGTCCAGACGCAGCGCCCGGTCGGTGAACGTCGCCAGATCGGTGCGATCGGCCGAGGTCGCCGGCCAGAGGCCGAATTCGCTCTCCCCGCTGTCGCTTCGACCGTTCCCCCGGTGGGGGGATGTCACTGCAACCACCGCTCCAGGTATGCGCGATGCTCAGGCGACAGCCGCACCAGTTTCTGCTCCTCGATGTCGAATGCCGCCAACTGCGTCTCGGCGATCACCGCGGGTCGAGAGTCCGGATCGGCGCTCACCGAACGCACCTCGTAGCCCAGCGTGAAGTCCACGGCCCGCAGTCTCTTCACCCAGATGGTGACCTGCAGGGGCGTGTCCACCAGCCGCAGCTGCCCCTTGTAGGACACCTTCACCTCGGCGATCAACAGCCCGGTGGTCGTGATGGTGGGCCCGAAGGCCTCCGACAGGAACGGGACTCGTGCCTCTTCGAGGATGGTCACCATCGTGGCGTGGTTGATGTGCTGGTACATGTCGATGTCCGACCAGCGCACCGGGACCGGTGTGACGTAGCGCTCCCCAGGCATTTACCTGCTGCTCCTGTTCAACTCGATCTCGTCATGTTGCGGATCTGGCGCGCCGCCACCGACAGCGTCGCCAGGTCGTGGGCCCCGTCGGCGTTGATCTCACCGAGCGTGCGCCGCGCCCGCCCCAACCTCGAGGAGTTGGTCTGCTGCCACTCCTCGATCTTCTCCTCGCCGCTCTCCTCGGGCTCGCCGACCGCGAGCACATCGAGAGTGAGCATGCGCAACGAACTGTAGAGGTCGTCTCGGATGGCCAGACGCGCCAGGGCGTGCCAACGGTCATCACGGGGCAGCCCGGAGACCGCGGTCAGCAGACCATCGGTGCCGAGATGGTCCATGAGGGCGAAGTAGGTGTCGGCCACCTCGACGACGTCGCGGTCCACGATGTCGGCGACGTCGATCACGTCAAGCAGGCTGTACTGGTACAGGCCCGTGCTCACCATGAAGGCGAGGTCCTTCGGGGCGCCGTGCGCGGCGAACTCCTCGGCCTCCTTGGTGACGATCGCCAGATCGTCTCCACGCAGCCACTCGAGCATCCGCGGCGTCAGCGCCGCGACCTTCGCCGCGAACCGGTTGATCTCGGCGCCGACGGCCAGTGGCTGGGGTCGGTAGTTCAGCAGCCAACGGCCGGCACGATCGATGAGCCTGCGCAGGTCCAGTGTCATCCGGTCCGAGATGTGAACGGGGATGTCGTTTTCCAGCGACGCGGCCCGAATCTGGCGCCAGACGTCTCCGATGCCGAAGATCGCATCGGTGGCCGCGTAGGTCCGCACGGCGTCGACGTAGCCGACGCCGACGTCTTCGGTGATGCGGTAGGCGTAGGTGATTCCGGCTGTGTCGACCATGTCGTTGACGAGCATGGTCGTGACGATCTCGCTGCTCAGCTGGTGGTTGCGGATCTCGGCGGTGAAGCGCTCCCGCAACTGCCGCGGGAAGTAGTTCGGCAGCCGGGATGCGAACACGTCCTGGTCGGGCAGTTCGCTGGCCAGCAGCTCCTCTTTGAGCGCGAGTTTGACGTGTGCCATCAGCGTGGCCAATTCCGGTGAGGTCAGCCCGATTCCGGCGTCGATGCGACGACGGATCTCCTTGTCGGTGGGCAACGCCTCAAGTTCCCGGTTGAGACCGCGAGTGTCCTCGAGCTCCTTGATCTGACGGGCGTGCACGTTGAGCAGCGCCGCGGCGTTGGCCCGGCTGGTGCCCATCAGGTCGTTCTGCTCCGCGTTGTTCTCGAGCACCAGCGCACCGACCTCGTCGGTCATGGACTCCAGCAGTGCCGATCGTTCGTCGGCGTCGACCCTGCCCAGGGTGACGAGCGAATCCACCAGGATCTTGATGTTGACCTCGTGGTCGGAGCAGTCCACGCCGGCTGAGTTGTCCAGGGCGTCGGTGTTGATCCGGCCACCGGCGAGGTCGAACTCGACACGGCCCCGGGACGTGACGCCGAGGTTCCCGCCCTCCCCGATCACCTTGGCGCGCACTTGATTTCCGTTGACCCGCACCATGTCGTTGGCACGGTCACCCACATCGGAATCGGATTCGGTCTCGGCCTTGACATAGGTGCCGATGCCACCGTTCCAGAGCAGGTCCACCGGGGCCATCAGGATCGCCTTGACCAGTGCGGGCGGGGTCAGCTCGGTGACGTCGGCGCTGATGCCCAGCACCCTGCGCATCTCGGCGCTGATCGGAATCGACTTCTGCTCACGGCTGAAAACGCCACCGCCAGAGGAGATCAACGACTTGTCGTAGTCGTCCCAGGTGGACCGCGGCAGATCGAACAGACGCCGGCGCTCGCGCCACGAAGCCGCGGCATCCGGGCTGGGATCGACGAAGATGTGCAGGTGGTTGAACGCCGCGATCAGCCGAATGTGCTCGGACAGCAGCATTCCGTTGCCGAAGACGTCACCGCTCATGTCCCCCACGCCGACCACGGTGAAGTCCTGCGACTGGGTGTCCCTGCCCATCTCCCGGAAGTGCCGCTTGACGCTCTCCCACGCACCCCGGGCGGTGATTCCCATGGCCTTGTGGTCGTAGCCGACGGACCCTCCGGACGCGAACGCATCGCCCAGCCAGAATCCATAGGACTTGGCGACGTCGTTGGCGATGTCGGAGAACGTCGCGGTGCCCTTGTCCGCGGCGACCACCAGGTAGGCGTCCTCGCCGTCGCGACGCACGACCTGGGGCGGCGGCACGACCGCCCGGGTCGCCTTCTCGACGTTGTCGGTCACGTCCAGCAGACCCGCGATGAACAGGCGGTAGCAGGCCACCCCCTCGTTGCGCGTGGCCTCGCGATCGGCCGCCGGGTCACCGGTCGGCGCAGGCGGACGCTTCACGACGAAGCCGCCCTTGGCCCCGACCGGCACGATGACGGCGTTCTTGACCGCCTGCGCTTTGACCAGGCCGAGGATCTCGGTGCGGAAGTCCTCACGCCGATCCGACCAGCGCAGCCCGCCGCGCGCCACCGCCCCGAAGCGCAGATGCACACCCTCCACCCGGGGTGAATAGACGAAGATCTCGAATCGTGGCCTGGGCAACGGCAGTTCGTCGATCAGACCGGGGTTCAGTTTGGTCGCGAGCACACCCTGGCTCCGCGCCGACTCCGGCCGTGTCACGAAGTAGTTTGTCCGCAGCGTGGCCTGGATAAGGGAGGCGAACGCGCGCAGCACCCGGTCGGTGTCCAGACTCACCAGGGCGTCGATGTCAGCGGCCACGGCCGCGGCAGCCGCCTGCGCCGCGGCCTTGGACGCCTCGGTCTGCTCGGGGTCGAACAGCGCCTCATAGAGTTCGACCAACGACCGCGCGGTCTTCGCGTTGTCGTTGACCACCGTCTCGATGTGCGACTGGCTGTACGGAAAACCGGCCTGCCGCAGATACTTTGCGTAGGCCCGCACGATCACGACCTGCTGCCAGGTCAGGCCGGCCCGCAACACCAGTTCGTTGAACCGGTCGATCTCGACACGGCCCTGCCAGATGGCGGTGACCGCGTCGGCGAACCGTTCGGCCACACCGCCGATCTCCTCGGGTCCCGATGCCGGGATCTCGGGGCGCGGTGAGATGCGGAACTGGTAGAGCCACACCTGGAGGCCGTCGGGCCGCCTGACGGTGAAAGGCCGCTCCTCCAGCACCACCACGCCCATGCACTGCAGCATCGGCAGCAGTTCCGACAGGGACGCCGACCTGCCACCCAGGTACCAGTTGAGTTGGTGATGTCTGGTGTCGACGTCAGCGGTGAGGACCAGCTTGACGGCGTCGGCGCTCAGGCTTTCGATGACCGCGATGTCGGCGAGGGCGTCCTCGGGAGCCACCACCTGCCGGTAGGACACGGGCAGCGCCGCGGCGTAGTGCTCGGCGGTGGCCCTCTCGATCGAGTCCGTGGGCACAGAGCTGAGCAGGCGGTCACCCCAGGTGCGGGCGGCCTCGGTGAGCAGGGCCTGGATCCGCGTCTCGTTCTCCGGGGAGACGTCGATGTCCTGCGGCTTGGCGCGGTCCGGCAGTCTGACCGTGAAATGAACCAGCGCCCAAGGTGATTCACTGACTCGCGCGGCGTATTCGATACCCACGCCGCCGAACTCTCGGACCAGGATGTCCTGCATCTCGAGGCGTACATCCGTGGTGTAGCGGTCCCGCGGCAGGTACACCAGGCAGGACACGAAGTGGCCCAGTCGGTCGGCGCGTGCGAACAACAGCGTGCGGCGTCGCGAGCCCAAATCGATCACCATCATCGCCATGTCGTGCAGTTCCTGGGCCGACAACGCGAACAACTCCGAGCGCGGGACGGTCTGAATGACGTCCAGCAGCATCTGTCCCGGCTGGCTGGGGTCCTCGGCCGCCATCGCCAGTGCGTCCTGCACCCGACGCGAGATCAGTGGGATCTCCATGACATTGGCATTGATCGCGGTCACCGTGAACAACCCGACGAAGCGGTGTTCGACGGCGGTGCCCGCAGCACCGTGTTCCCGCACGACGACGATGTATGGGTACGCGCCGTACCTCAGATAGCTCGGGACGGTCGCCTGGGCGAGCACCAACAGGTCATCGTCACCGGCCAGGCGCGGCAGGTCGTCGTCCCGCAACTTCAGCACGCCCAGCCTGCTGTCCTCGTCCACGGCGACGTGCCCGTCACTGACGACGCAGCGCTGGTGGCCCAGCAGCACGAAATGGCCATCGGCCAGCCACCGCAACCACCCAGCCACGTCTCGGCGGTCGGCGCCGGGGAAACGTCCGTCGGTGTCGCCGTCGAGTGCGTCGGCCAGGTCCTGGAGTCGCTGGGCCATCGCCGCGGAGTCCTCGGCGACCTGCCGGGCGTCGGCCAACACGTCCGGGATGAGTCGTTGGGCCTCTTCCAGCGCACGCCGGTCGACCGCCGGTGACAGCACCACCTGGATCCACGTCTCGACCATCCCGTCCGCCTGGTCCGCGCCGGCCGGTTCGATGTCGAGCAGCTCACCGGCGCCGTCGCGCCGCACCGTGAACGACGGATTCCGGATGGCCACATAGGCCACCGCGAGTCGGTGCAGCAGCACCGTCACCGAGTCCAGCAGCATCTCGGACTGGTCGGTCACCACCAGCAGCGTCCACCCGTGCGCCGGGTCGCCTACGACCTCCACCGCGGTCTGGCCGACCTGACGGCGCCCGCCCAGACTGAGGTGCGCGGCCAGCAGCGAATCCGGGACCGCAGCGGCGCGATCCGCCCCGTCGGTGCCGACGTCGGTACCGGCGTCGATGCCGGTGTCGGGTGCATCGCCCTGCGGGCCCCGGTGGGTGCCCAGGAACGCCTGCCGGAGTCGGTCGACCGCCGCCGCGGAGAGTCTGTCCAGGGCCGGTGGACGAGAGTCGGACGTCTCGGCCTCGGGCGGATTCACCGTCATGCGGTCACTCCTGACTACAGCGCTGTAGGTGCCGCGTCGGAGTCGCCTGCTGCGGTCCGACGCGCAGGCGTCACACTAGTCGCGTGTGAGCTTCCGGTGGGTCACCCTGTGCGGACGCGCCGCTTCCGCACCGAGACGCTCGATCTTGTTCTCCTCGTAGGCGCCGAAGTTGCCCTCGAACCAGAACCACTTGGCCTCGTTGTCGTCATCGCCCTCCCACGCCAGGATGTGCGTGCAGGTGCGATCGAGGAACCAGCGGTCGTGGCTGATCACCACGGCGCAGCCGGGGAACTGCTCCAGCGCGTTCTCGAGTGAGCCCAGCGTTTCGACGTCGAGGTCGTTGGTGGGCTCGTCGAGCAGGATCAGGTTGCCGCCCTGCTTGAGCGTGAGCGCGAGGTTCAGCCGGTTGCGCTCACCGCCGGAGAGCACGCCGGCGGGCTTCTGCTGATCGGGTCCCTTGAAGCCGAACGCCGAGACGTAGGCGCGCGATGGGATCTCGTTCTGCCCGACCTCGATGTAGTCCAGGCCGTCGGAGACGACCTCCCACACGTTCTTCTTCGGGTCGATGCCGGCACGGTTCTGGTCGACGTAGCTCAGCTTGACCGTCTCTCCGACCCGGACCACGCCGCTGTCGGGCTGCTCGAGGCCGACGATGGTCTTGAACAGCGTCGTCTTGCCGACGCCGTTGGGGCCGATCACGCCGACGATGCCGTTGCGCGGCAGCGTGAACGACAGGTCCTTGATCAGCTGTCGGCCGCCGAAACCCTTGTCGAGGTGTTCGACCTCGACCACCAGGTTGCCCAGCCGGGGACCGACCGGGATCTGGATCTCCTCGAAGTCGAGCTTGCGCGTCTTCTCCGCCTCGGCTGCCATCTCCTCGTAGCGCTGGAGGCGGGCCTTGTTCTTGGCCTGGCGGGCCTTGGCACCCGAACGGACCCAGGCCAGCTCGTCCTTGAGCCTCTTCTGCAGCTTCTGGTCCTTCTTGCCCTGCACCTCGAGGCGCTCGGCCTTCTTCTCGAGATAGGTCGAGTAGTTGCCCTCGTAGGGGTAGGCACGGCCGCGGTCGAGTTCGAGGATCCACTCGGCGACGTTGTCCAGGAAGTACCGGTCGTGGGTGACCGCCAGGATCGCACCCGGATAGCTCGCCAGGTGCTGCTCGAGCCACAGCACGCTCTCGGCGTCGAGGTGGTTGGTGGGCTCGTCGAGAAGCAGCAGGTCGGGCTTGGACAGCAGCAGCTTGCACAGCGCGACGCGACGACGCTCACCACCGGAGAGGTGGGTCACCGGTTCGTCCGGCGGCGGGCAGCGCAGCGCGTCCATGGCCTGCTCGAGCTGGGAGTCGATGTCCCAGGCGTCGGCCGCGTCGAGCTCCTCCTGGAGCTTGCCCATCTCCTCCATCAGCTCATCGGTGTAGTCGGTGGCCATCAGCTCGGCCACCTCGTTGTACCGGTTGAGCTTGGCCTTGATCGGCACGCCGTCCTCGACGTTCTCGCGGACCGTCTTGGTCTCATCCAGCGGCGGCTCCTGCTGGAGGATGCCGACGGTGGCGCCGGTGGCGAGGAACGCGTCACCGTTGTTGGGCTTGTCCAGGCCCGCCATGATTCGCAGGACGCTCGACTTGCCCGCCCCGTTGGGGCCGACCACGCCGATCTTGGCTCCGGGAAGGAAGTTCAGCGTGACGTCGTCGAGGATGACTTTGTCGCCGTGCGCCTTGCGGACCTTTTTCATCGTGTAGATGAACTCAGCCATGCCGCAGTGTCGCCTTTCTGGTCGGCAGGAATACTCGCGACCATCCTAGGCGGGTCCGCCGGTGCCGCCGAACGTGACGGGTGCCGCGGACCCGTCACGCTCGGTCTGCGGTCACGCGGCGGAGTCGCGCTCCTGCTCGTCCGGCGCATCTCCGGTGTCCGGTACGACCTCCGGGATCGGGCTTGGGGCGGGCCGCTCCTCGACCCGCTTGAGTTCCACGACGTACTTGGACAGGTCCGGTCCGACGCTGGTGGCGCGCATCTCCAGCGACGACCGGCGGTTGCCCTCCTTGTCGGCGTATTCGGCGGTGTGGACCGATCCGACGCAGATGACCGCGTCGCCCTTGGCCAGGCTGGCTGCGACACCGGTGGCCAGCTTTCCCCAGCAGTTCACCGCCAGATACAGCGAGTTTCCCGGCTCCCACGTGCCGTCGGCGGTGCGCCGACGCGCATTGCTGGCCACTCGGAACTTGACCACGTCCTGATCGCCGACGTGGCGGAGCGCCGGATCGGTGACGATGCGGCCGACCACGGTGATGGGTGTTTCGAACATTGCAGGGTCCTTTCGTCGTGCGGATGCTCGTCCCCAGTCCGCCCGACGGGTCCGACATCCGAGGCCACACCGGTGCGGCGCTGGCAAAGGGCTGTGGATGAAGTCGCAACTGTGGAGTCGCGCGAATACCTGTCAAGCGCTAGTTTTGCGGCATGTCCGTATGGATAAGTCGCAGAGCCCAAGCCGACATCGACGCGGATCTCGCCGCCAGCCGCGCCGCGGGCGGCCCGTTGGCCGGCCTGCGACTGGCGGTCAAGGACAACGTCGACGCGGTGGGCCTGCCGACGACCGCCGCATGCCGGGAGTTCGCGTACTCTCCCGAACGAGACGCCCCGGCCGTCGCCGCACTGCGCACCGCAGGTGCGGTCGTGGTCGGCAAGACCAATCTCGACCAGTTCGCGACCGGGCTGGTGGGCACCCGTTCACCGCACGGCGCGGTGCCCGACAGCCGTCGGCCCGAGTTCATCAGCGGTGGTTCGAGTTCGGGTTCGGCCGTCGCCGTGGCCACCGGCGAGGTCGACATCGCGATCGGCACCGACACCGCCGGGTCGGGCCGGGTGCCCGCGGCACTCCAGGGCATCGTCGGAATCAAACCGACGGTCGGTGTGATCAGCACCGTCGGCGTCGTTCCGGCGTGCGAATCCTATGACTGCGTCACCATCTTCGCGTCGAACCTGCACCTGGCCGACCGCGCGATGGCGGCCATGGCCAGCGGTGCCCCGGCGCGTGCATGGCCGAGCGATGCGAGGTTGGCCGCGCCCCCGCACCCCGTCGTCGCGATCCCAGACGAACTTCCCGAACTCGACGCGACCTGGCACGCGGCGTTCGACACCGCGGTCGCCCGCCTGGCGAGTGCGGGAGCGCGGATCGTCACCGTGCCCATCGCGCCATTCCTGGCCGCCGCCAAGCTTCTGTACGACGGCGCGCTGGTCAGCGAACGCTACGCCGCGACAGGCGAATTCATCGACAGCCACCCCGACGCCGCGGTCGACCCGGTGGTCAAGCGCATCATCACCGCCGCCCGGGAGCATCCCGCGCACCGCCTGGTCAGCGACCGTCGCCAGGTGGCCCGCCTGCGCGACGAGGCCATGGCCCACCTCGCCGGGGCCGATGCGCTGCTGGTCCCCACGGCGCCCACGCATCCGCGCCTCACCGAGGTCGCCGCCGACCCGGTCGGGGTCAATTCGCGCATGGGCACCTACACCAACTTCTGCAATCTGTTCGACCTGTGCGGCGTCGCGGTGCCGGCCGGGATGGCCGGCGAAGCGCAGTTCGGCGTCACCGTTCTGGCTCGCGCCTTCGAGGACGCGGTGGCACTCGACATCGCCGCGCTTCTCACCGGCGACGCGGCCCATCCGCGGGTCTGGCCACTGGCCGCGGCCCCGACCACCGACCTCGTGGTGTTCGGTGCGCACCTGCTGGGCGGCCCGCTCGCGCACCAACTGACCGACCTCGGTGCCCGGTGGGGCGGCGAGGTGGTCACCGCGGCCCGTTACCGCATGACGGTGTTGGACACCGTGCCACCCAAACCGGCAATCGGCCGGGTGCCCGACGGCGCCGCCGGCACGGCGCTGACGGGCCAGCACTGGCTGCTCTCCCCCGCGGCCCTGGGCCGGTTCCTGGCCCAGCTTCCCGCGCCCATGCAGCTGGGCAGCGTGGAGTTGGCCGACGGCACCTGGGTCACGGGATTCGGATGCGACGGCGCCGCGGCCGGCCGGGACATCAGCGGGTACGGCAGTTGGCCCGCGGCGATTGCGGCCGGGCAGGTCTGAGGCCGGCGCCTCCTCCCTTGCGCGAGCTAGTCGTTGCGTTGGGCCAGCTTGGCGAGCATCGCGTTGTACGCCGCGAGGTCCGCGTCGTCGTCGCGGTCGGCGGCCCGGTCGAGGCGCTTTGCGGTCCTGCGGTCGCTGCGCGTCCACTGGATCAGCAGCGCGATCATCACGACGACCAACGGCACCTCACCCGCCGACCAGGCGATGCCGCCACCGAGCTTCTGATCCCCCAACAGGTCGGTGTGCCACGGCAGCAGCAGCGAACGGTAGAACCCTTCCGCCAGAACGGTGTTCATGCCCATCAGAACCACCCCGAAGAAGGCGTGCAGCGGCAGGGACGCAAACACCATGCCCAGTTTGCCCAGCGGTGGGATGGGCCGCGGGGTCGGATCGATTCCGATCACCACCCAGTAGAAGAGGTAGCCCGACAACAGGAAGTGGATGTTCATCGCGACGTGACCGGCGTGACTTCCGGCCGCCGCGTCGAAGATGCCACCGAAGTACAGGCCGTAGAAACCGGCGACGAACATCACCGTCGCCACGATCGGGTGGGTGAAGAACTTCGACAACCGGCTGTGCAGGGCGGCCAGCAGCCATTCCCGCAGGCCCGGTGGACCGTCCCGACCGGCGGCGGGCAACGCCCGCAGGGCCAGCGTCACCGGCGCCCCGAGCACCAGGAGAATCGGCACGAGCATCGACAGCAGCATGTGCGCGGCCATGTGCATGCTGAACATCGCAGGCATGTAGCGGCCCAGCCCCGACGAGGTGGCCACCAGCAGCGTCGCGCAGCCCAGCAGCCAAGCCACCACCCGGCCCACGGGCCAGGTGTCCCCACGCTTGCGCAGGCGGCGCACTCCGGCCAGATACACCACCGCGAAGACCAGTGCGGCCGTGCCGAACACGAGGTCGAAGCGCCAGTCGAACAGCAGGCGCGCGACGGTCGGCGGGCCGGAGAAGTCGTAGCCGATCTCGACTTCGGGCACGGTGGGGTTCAGGTTGATCGGCGGCGGTGGCGGGGTGCGCCCGAGCGCCACCGCGATCCCGAACGTCATACCGAAGAGGACGGCCTCGGTCACGGCCAGCCGGATCAGCGGACCGCGGGACGTGGGTTGCGCCTGCAGTGCCGCGACGCCGGAGCGTCGCTGTCGCCAGCCCAGCACGCCCAATGCCCCCAGGGCCACGATCTTGGCCAGGATCAGCGCGCCATACCCCGTGCTGAGCAGGTCCGCCGGACGCAACCTCAGCAGTGCGTTGATCAGCCCCGAGGCCGCGACCGCGACGAAGCACCACAACGCCACCGAGGAGAACCGGCGCGCCGCCAGGGGCCCGTGTTCGCCGCCCCGCAGGGCGTGCGCGAGCAGCGCTAGCAGACCGCCGGCCCACACCGTCGTGGCCACGAGGTGGATGAGCAGGCTGTTGGTGCCCATGTCATGGGCGCCGCCGGCCGACGAATGGCCGGTCAGGCCCAACGGCAACAGGGTCACCAGTGCGCCGGCGAACAGCACCGGCGTCCACGTCCAGCGCAGGACGGGGATGCTGCACAGCGTCAACAAGGCCGCGAGGACCGCGGTCCAGCGCCACGCGCTCGCGGTGTCGACGTAGCCCGCGGCCGACCACAGCTCCACGACACTGAGGTGCTCCCGCAGCGGCTGCCCCGACACGTCGGACACCGTCAGCGGTACCAACAGTGCCGCGCAGACCGCCCACAACCCCATCGCCACGGTCCCGGTGCGCAGCGCCCGGTAGCCCGCTGCGTCGAGGACACCGTTGCGCTGGGGCGGCACGAAGAAGGCCGCGAACAGGAAGCTTCCGATCGCACACGCCGCGGCGATCTCCCCCGCGGCCCGAACGAACGGCAGACCGACCGTCGTCACAGGTCCGGGGTCAGGCAGTCCGCTCGCGGTCAGCGCCTCGGCCAACGCCAACGCCGCCAGTGCCGCGGCGGTCAACCCGGCCAGCAGGCCCACGCCGAGCAGCAGCGGCCACACCGAGATCGAGCGGGTGCGGACGGGTGTGGTCATCGTTCCAGCGTATGACCCCGCCAAGGTGGTCCACGTCGCCCGCCCCCACGCGCCGGAGTCGGGTTGTGCACGCCCACTCCTGGGCCGACACGTTCGGACGCAGACTCGGGCGGTGTCAGGCCGGGTTCGCCGGCTCGCTGCGGGCGGCGTCGCGCTCGAGGAAGTGGCGCCGCGAGAGCATGTGCACCTTGTTCATGTCGGCCATGATGCCGCGCAACTCCTGCAGGAACGCCTCGCGGCGCTCGGCCAGATCGGCCGCAGGCGTCAGCAGACCCTGGTCGGCCACCACCTGCCGGGCCGTCGCGAACAGCAGCGCCGACACCGACTCGTTGCTCCGCACGCGGCGCTGCGCCGCCAGTTGCCTGCCGACGCCGAGCGCGCGGTTGGTCAGGTCCTTCTCCGACACGTCGGCAGGCGAGTCTCGCAGCACGTCCGCGACGATCTCGTAGGCCTCGATGAACGGCCGCAGCATCGCGTGCGACATCAGCGGCTGCTTGTCGTACAGCAGTCGATCGATGCCCTCGCTGCCGGCGGCGACCTGCGCCTCCCAGTTGGCATGCCAGGTCATCTCCTGCGCGATGTTCTCGCGGAACGTCGCCGAATCGGCGAAGTAGAACTCGAACTTGAGCAGATCACGCAGACGCATCGCCTGGTCCCAGAACGCCTCGAGCCGGTCGCCTTCGGCGCGACCGGCATACGCCAGCGCCAACTCGACGATCGAGGTCTCCTGGAAGGCGTGGATGATCGAGTTCCGGTAGAACGCGGCCTCGTGCTCGTCCTCGGGAGCGATGCGCCACACCGGTTCTCGGCCACTGTCGACACGGGTCACGGGGTTGCCGCCCGACAGCGCGTCAAGGGCGGCCCGCACGCCCTCGGGCGTGCGCAGGCGCAGCGCCGATTCTGTCATCGGCGTGCCCTTGCGTTCCAGGTAGTCCAGCGACGGTGCCAGCGTGTGGTGGACCTGGTCGAGCGTCAGCGCGACGCCGCGCGTGGTGAGCAGCAGCGCCGACACCAGACCGGTCGCGTTGATCGGGGTGGCCTCGAGAATCCGCCACGCGACGTCGAACGCCATCTTCTGCAGCGCAAGACGTTTGGCATCGGGATCCTTCTCGAACTGCCCGTGCGGGGGTCCCAGATGGTGGCGCATCGACACCGCGGCCGGGAAGCGCACGTAGATCTTTCCGAAGTTGCGTTCGCCCTGGGCCTTGATGAAGTTGTACAGCCAGCTGACACCCTCGGGCGTCTTCTCGCCGCCTCTGGCATATGCGGCGTACTCGCGGGTCTCGTGCAGTTGGTCGAAGCTGATGGACACCGGCTGCAGCAGGATGTCGTCGCTGCGGCCGTCGAGGTACGCATCGGCGACATAGGCCAGCAGACCGAGCTTGGGCGGCAACATCTTTCCGGTGCGGGACCGGGTGCCCTCGATAGACCAGCTCAGGTTGAAGCGCTTCTCCACGATGTACCCGACGAACTGCCGCAGCACGTACTTGTACAGCGGATCGTCGAGCTTGCGACGGATGAAGATGACACCCGAGCGCCGCATCAGCGGCCCCATGAAGCCGAAGGACAGGTTGATGCCGGCGAAGGTGTGCACCGGGGGAAGCCTGTTCTCCTGCATGGCCACCGGGACGATCGCGCCGTCGAGGTACGACCTGTGCGAGAACAGCAGCACGGCGGGGTGCGTTTCGAGAGCCCGCCGCAGCGACTCGATCTCGGTGCCGTCATAGTCGATGTCGGGATCGAACCCGCGACTGAAGATCGCGCGGCCGAGGTTGGGCATCAGGTCGACGGAGAAGCGACTCCACCCGGTGGCCAGCTCGTCGAGCATCTCCCCGGCCTTCTCGACGGTGGCGCCCGGAATCTCCTCCAGACCGTCACGGAATCGGCTCGACGCCAACATCTCCGGCTTGATCAGCCGCGGCGACTTGTACTCCGGCCCCAGCAACCGGAGCTCGATCCGCTCAATGGCCAGACTGGCGCGGCGCAGCACGAAACGCGCGAAGTCACGGGGTGAGTCCGCGACCGTGGTGTCCTGCCACTGCTGGCGCAGCTCGGAGACCTTGGCGGGCTCACCGGCGACCACTCGGGCACGGCTCTTGTCCCGCCGCAGAATTCCGCGCTGCAGGAACTCCGGTGGGCGGTAGGTTTCCCGGCCCGACAACAGGCCGACGATCTTGACCCGCGTGGGAAGGCCACCAGGGACCCAGAACACCCGCACCGGGACCACCGACCGATCGTCGCCGGTCTGCAGTTCCTCCACCAGGCTGGCCACCACGGCCGGCGGCGGGTCCTCACCCGGCATCTGCAGCACGTCGATCTGGGCGTCGGGATGGTTCGCGCGCTGCGTGCGCACCCAGTCGTTGAGCAGCGCGGCCTCCGCCGGGGAGGAGACCGAGGCGAGCACCAGCGCGTCCCCGCTGATCGTCACCTCCGGCAGTTCACCGGAGTTCCTGACTCCCGTCACGACTGGTCCCGACCGGTGTCGTCGGCCGCGGGCGCGGCCTTCTTCGCGGCTTTCTTCGCCGGCGCCTTCTTTGCTGCCGCTTTCTTCGCGGCCTTCTTTACCGGCGCCTTCTTCGCGGCCTTCTTGGCGGGTGCCTTCTTCGCCGCCTTTCTGGGCTTGTCCCGCGCGGGCAGCAGATAGGGCTCCAGGCTGGGTAACTCGTCGACCGGCCAGTCCGCGAGGGTGTCCAGATAGAGCTGACGCACACCGGCGATCCGGTCACCCAGATCCTCGACCGTCCAGTCCTGCACCGAGATCGGCGGAAACACCGCGACGTCGACGGTGCCCGGGTTCATCAGTGTCGAATCACGCGATCCGATCGCCTCGGCGTTCCTGATCACCACGGGGACGATCGGGATGCCCGCGGCCATCGCGAGCCGGAACGGCCCCTTCTTGAACGGTCCGACGGTCGTGGTGTCGAGGCGGGTGCCCTCCGGGGCGATGACGATCGACAGGCCCTTGCGAGCGAGGTCTTCGACCTGCTTGAGCGCCGCCACGGCCGACTCGGTGTCGTCGCGGTCGATGAACACCGCGTCCATGAGCTTGCCGAGAGTCCCTGCGATGGGGTCGCTTTCGAGTTCCTTCTTCCCGACGCCGGTGAAGTTGTCCTTGACCAGTGCGCTGGTGATGACGGGATCGAAGTTGTTGCGGTGGTTGAAGATGAAGACCGCGGGCCGCTGGGCGGTCAGGTTCTCCCGACCGAGCACATTGAGCGCAACTCCACTGGAGGCCAACAGTATCTGCCCCCAGTTGCCGGTGAAGAAGTTGATGGCGCGGCGTCTGCTGCGGGTCAACAGGCCCCAGCCGACCGCGCCCGCGGCGATCGGCACGGCGGCGCCCACCCCGGCCAGGGTCTTGATGGTTCCGGTGACACCGGGACCACCGCGGCTGGTGAATCTCAGTATGGGCCAACCGCGTTGCCGCGCGACGGCGGCCATCTTGCCCTCGGGGTTGGTGGGCCGGGGGTTGCCGACCAGATACATCAACGCGACGTCCTCATTGCCGTCGGCGTAGAAGTAGCTGTCCTTCAGGTCGATTCCGCGCTCGGCGGCGAACTTCTGCACCGCGTTGGCCTTGCCCGGACCCCACAGGATGGGACGGACGATGTCACCGGTGAGCATGCCGTCGTCGTCGAGTTCGAATTGGTTGGTCAGGGTGTTGGGGATGCCGAGGAAGCGCGCGACCGGTTCGGCCTGGATGGTCAGTGCCGACGAACTCAGGCATACGGTGTGCCCACGATCGAGGTGTGCGCGCACGAGTTCCCGCATCTCCGGGTAGATCCGGGATTCGATCTTCGTGCGGAACAGGCGCTCCCCCACCTCATCCATGTCAGTGATCGACCGGCCCCGCATGACCTTCGACGCTGAGGTGATGAGGTCTTCGAACTCGGCCCTGCCCAGTTGGTGGTTGAGCCCGGCCTGGATCATGCCGATCAGATCGCCGATGCCCATCTCGCGCCTGCGGAACTGTTCCTGGGTCAGGATGACGCCGGTGAATCCCGCGACCAGGGTGCCGTCGAGATCGAAGAAGGCGCCGATCTTCGGGCCGGGCGGGCTGGCTTTGACCTCGGCCACCGATCCAGGCAGTCGAAGGTCACGCGGTGAGGTCATGAAGCCGCCGTTCCATTGTCCGATGGGTTCTGCTGAGCGCTCTGCGGCGACGCGCTCTCCGCCGCCGGGAAGAAGGATGCGGGTGCCGACACCGGTGCGGGGTCACCGGCCAGTGCCAGCACCTCGTCGAAGCCCGCGAGCAGGCTGCGCGCGAACAGGTCCCCGTTGGTGATCGAGGCCTGGTCGTACCGGGTGCTGATCGTGCACCAACCGCTTCGCGACACCAGCACCACCATCATCGCGACACCAGGAAGCGGACCGATTCCGTACTGCCGCAACACCTGTGCGCCGGCGATGAAGGTGTCGCCGGAGAACACCGGGATATTGCTGGCCTGCACGTCGGAGACGATCACGCTTCCGGTCATGGACTCGAGGATCGCGTCGGGCAGCAGTGAGAACAGCGGCGCCACCGCCCCGACGACGTCAAGGGCGACCTCCTCGCGCCGCTGCGTCATCTGGGTGCGGATCCTGCGGATGCGTTCGGCCGGGTCTGCGACACCGATCGGCGCGGCGAGATTCACACCGGCGAAACGGTTTCCGCCGGCGGGGTCGGAGTCCGAGCGCAGGTTCACCGGCACCGCCATCGGCAGTGTCGCGATCGGTACCCCGAGCGCCTCGTGGTAGCGGCGCAGCGCGCCGCACAGTCCGGCGAGGTAGGCGTCGTTGATCGACCCGCCGGCGGCCTTGGCGGCCCGATGCAGGTCGGAGAGCCTGATGTCGATCGCCTCGGTGCGGGTCGACAGACTGCGGCGACGCAGCAGCGGCGACGGCGGGGCCGCCTGCCGGGTGACGCGGCGACTGGAGCTGGCGTAGTTCAACGCACCGGTGACCACTGAACCGGGGCGGGCGATGGCCTTGCCCGCCATGCCGATCGCGCCACTGACGGCACCGAGGATGCCGCCGACGATCGTGCCCGGAAGGTCGTTGATTCCCTGACGCATCAAGTCGTTGGCCGACAGGTCCTGCGGGATCGGCAGCGGCGCCCTGGGGCGGGGGGCGGCATCGCGTTCGAGGTCGTAGAGTTCCCCGAACATCGCCACCGTGCCGACCCCGTCGGCCACGGCGTGACTCAGGTGCAGAATCTGGGCGGCCCGCCCGTCCTCCAGGCCCTCGATCAGCGTGGCACTCCACAACGGCCTGGTGATGTCCATGGGCGACTGCTGGATGATCTCGGCCATGTCGAACACCTGCCGCAGGGTGCCGGGCTCCGGCACCCGCACTCGGCGGACGTGGAAGTCGAGATTGAAGTCGGGGTCGATCACCCAGCGGGCCGAAGCGGTGGGCAGGGTCGGCACGACCACCTTCTGCCGCAGCCGAGGAAGACGGCGCGAGGCGTTGTCGAACGTCGCGCGGTAGCGCTCCCACTCCGGGGCTCTGTCGAGCACCTCGAGGGCCATGATCCCCGACCTGGTGCGCGGATTGGCCTCGCCGCGGTGCAGCAACTGGTCGACCGCGCTCAGTTCGTCGGACAGCTGCGTGGCATCGAAGGAATCATCCACCGGTCCCTCACTCCTCCCAGCCGTCTCACGCTGACCGCACACCACGCTAGTCGCAGCCGCGGTGCCGCGGGAGCTGATTGTACGGATCACCCGGGCCTGTCGCCCGCGCTCGACTCCGGGGCCGGAATCCCGCCCTTACACTCCACCAAAAGCGGTGGCGTATCGATGAATTGGCGTCAGCAGCGGCTCACCCGGCGCTGTGCATCAGTTCCGGCAGCGAGGCCCGGTGCTGGCCGTAGGCGACCCCGAGGAAATCCGAGACAGCGTCGCACACCAGTTGGGACCGGACCGTGGCCACCGTGTCGAAGGCGTGATGCGCGTTGGGCAGCTCGGCGTGCCCCACGGTCGAGGCTCCCGCGCCCCGCAGCGCGTCGACGAACGCGCGCGCCTGGGTGTGCGGGATGACGGCGTCGTTGCGGCCGTGCAGCACGAAGAACGGCGGCGCGTCGCGGTGGACGTGGGCGATCGGCGACGCGGCCCGGTACAGCGCGGGCGCGTCGGCCAGCCGGGCCCGCATGACGAACCGCTCCAGGAACGGCAGCATCAGCTCGCACATGTTGTCCTGATCGGTCAGGTCATAGGCCCCGTAGTACGGGACCGCGGCCTGCACGCTGGTGTCGACGTCCTCGAATCCGGGCTGCAGCTGGGGGTCGTTGGCCGTCAGCGCCGCCAGCGAGCCGATGTGCGCCCCCGCCGAACCGCCGGTGATCGCGATGAAGTTCGGGTCGCCCCCGTAGTCGGCGATGTTCTCCCGCAGCCAGGCGATGGCCCGTTTGACGTCGACGATGTGCGCCGGCCAGGCCGCCCGCGGGCTGCGGCTGTAGTTGATGGTGACGCAGATCCAGCCCAGTTCCACCATCCGGCTCAGCAGCGGCACCGCCTGGCCGCGCTTCTCGCTGATCGCCCACGCGCCGCCGGGAACCTGCAGCAGCACGGGCGCGCGGTGGCCGGGCGTCACATCGGGCCGACGCCAGATGTCGAGCAGATGGTCGCGGCCCCCGGGGCCGTAGGACACGTCGCGGGTGACGGCGGCGTACCTGCTGCGCTGCGCGGCGTACAGCACGCCGGCCACGCTGTGACGCCGAACCTCGGGATCGGTGACGGGGTGCGACACCCGGTCGGCGTACTCGCCACCGTGCGCCTCGGCGAGCGCCTCCCGCAGCACATGATCGGCGCGCTGCCCGGCCAGGTGGTTGGTGTAGCGGTGCACGTGCGAGACGTCCACCGCGGACAGCGCGTGGCCCGTGACGACGCGCAGCGGGAACTCCGTCAGCGCCCAGCCGGCCATCCAGAGAGCCAGCCTGGGCGCACCGCGCACCAGCACCGAGGCCGCCTGCGCGGTTCCGACCGGATCGCCGGCCAGCCCGCGCGCCATTTGGAACACCCCTGCTCCAACGCGGGTGGCGCGTTCGGGCAGAGACATCGACATCGGCGTCGCGGTCATGGCAGATGCATCCTCGCAATCCAGGTTCGGGCGTGGGTCCCGACTACGGACAACCGACGTGAAGGTTGTGCCGTGGCTCACACCATAACCATCGTTGTGGTGGCGTAAACACATTCCCCCCGGCGTGCCACGCGCCTACCGCGGCTCCGATCGCCGTTGGATACACTGACCTGCGCGTTGCCTCCGTAGCTCAGTTGGATAGAGCAAGGGCCTTCTAATCCCTAGGTCGCAGGTTCGATTCCTGCCGGGGGCGCATCGTGACCGGTATCACTTCGGTTGATGCATGGCATTTCGTCGTCGGTTGATGGGCGACAGTGTTTCGGCTGATGCCTCACAGTTGCTTCGGTTGACTCTTGATGCCCGCTGGATGAAATTTCGCGTCGCGTCTCGGCGTGCCAGCGTCACCAGACCAACGACATCGCGCCCGCATTCCCTGAGAACGGCGATCCGCCATCCGTAATCACCCCGCGACGTGCGTTTGGTCGCCGGTGGCGAGCTTCAGCGCACGGCTGCTTCAGGTGCAGGGTCAGGTGAAGATAGCGCGAACGTGGGATTTATGGTCATACTTATGACTATGACGGAAACCAGTTCGCTCGCTGAGACGAAAGCCCACCTGTCCGAGTTGGTGGCCCGGGTCGGCGAGCAACACGAGCGGGTCACCGTCACGGTCCACGGGCGACCTGCCGCGGTCCTCATCGCTGTCGATGATCTGGAGTCATTGGAGGAGACCATTGCGATCCTGTCCGACTCCGCTGCACTGCGCGCGTTGAGCGAAGCCGATGCTGAACTGGCCCGAGGCGAGGACGTGAGTATGGGCGATCTCGCCGCAGCGATGCGGAACCGTCGAGCCGGGAAGTGACCGGCCAACGCTACGACTTGGTCGTCGCCCCGACCGTGCGAAGACAGTTGACCGAAACCCTGCCCGAGGCGGTGGCGTTTGCGGCGTACGAGTTCATCACCGGACCACTGCTCGACAACCCGTACCGGGTCGGCAAACGATTGCGGCCGCCGCTGGAGGACCGTCACAGTGCCCGCCGGGGAACCTATCGCGTGATCTACCGGATTGACGACGAGCATCGGCGCGTCACGGTTGTGGGAGTCTTCGGCCGCGCCGACGCCTACCGCACGCAGTGAGCCCAGGTTCGATTCCTGCCGAAAGCACCTTCCACCCTCAGTGCGTCGGCGTACCACCCGCAGGACTCGGCTGCGTCGCCGTGAAGAACGCCGCGACCACGGCGACCACACTGATCACCGCCGCGGCCAGGAACGCCGCATGGATGCCGGGCATGTCCGGCGCACCGCCCGACTGCGATGCGTTTGTCATCACCGTCACGAACAGCGCGGTGCCCGCCGCGCCCCCGACCTGCTGCAGCGTCGTCAGGATGGCGCTGCCGTGGGAGTACAACCGGTCCGGAAGGACGCCGAGCGCGTCGGTCATCAGCGGCGTGAACATCAGCGCCAGGCCGACCATCATCACGGACTGCAGGACCACGAGCTGCCAGATCGGTGACGACGCGGTCAGCAGGGTCAGCCCCCACAGCGACGCGCACAGCAGCATCGACCCGGGCACGACGAGCACTCGGGCGCCGCGCCGGTCGTAGACGCGGCCGACCAGCGGACCCGCGACACCCATCAGCACGCCGCCGGGCAGCGTCGCCAACCCGGCCACCAGCGCGCTCCTGTCCAGAACGTCCTGGACGTACAGCGGCACCATGATGATCGCGCCGAACAGCCCCATGAAGCCGAGCACCACCAGGCCCAGCGACACCGAGAACCGCCGGTGGGAGAACGGCCGCAGATCGAGGAATGCCCGGTCCTGCCGCTGCAGGCGCACCTGCCGCACCCCGAAGACCACCATGGCGACCGCACCGACCACCATCGGCACCCACGCGGGCACTCGCTGCCCGCCGTGGCCGGACTCGCCGAGCAGCGAGAGTCCGAGCACCAGACCGGCGAACGCCGTCGCCGACAGCGGCACCGAGAACGCGTCGATCGGCGTCGGCTCCTCGCGCTCATCGTCGACCCACAGCCACACCGCACCGGCGACCAGCGCGGCCACGGCGATGGGCAGCACGGTCCAGAACGTCCATCGCCAGTCCAGCGAACCCAGGATGAACCCGGACAGCGTCGGTCCCACCGCGGGCGCGACCGCGATGACGATCGAGATGGTTCCCATCATCTGCCCTCGCCGTTCGGCGGGGATCAGCATCATCACCGTCGTCATCAGCAGCGGCATCATCACGGCGGTGCCGCACGCCTGCACGATCCGTCCCGCCAGCAGCACCGCGAAACCCGGTGCCAGCGCCGCGATCAGGGTCCCGGCGCAGAAGGCCGACATCGCCCCCAGGAAGACGGCCCGGGCCGAAAAGCGTTGCAGCAGCGACCCGGACATCGGAATGACCACAGCCATGGTCAGCAGAAAGCCGCTGGTGAGCCACTGCGCGGTGCTCGCCGAGATGTCCAGGTCGACGATCAGGGCGGGCAGCGCGACGCTCATGATCGTCTCGTTGAGGATCATGACGAAGGCCGAGAAGACCAGCAGCGCGATGATCACGTTGGCGCTGGGTTGGGCCCGTCGCGTCGACGCGGCGGTTCCGGCCCGCAGTCCGGTGCCCATACCCACACTCCTTGGTTGCGCTGTCTTCGGCGGCTACTCAGGGTAGGCGGGACACCTCGTGGGGAGAAAACGAATTCTTCGGTGCACTGGGCCGCAGGATTGAACGCAGGTACAAATGGGCATAGTTCCCCGGCACATCTGTCATGCAAAGGAGCTCACATGTCGTCGCCCGCTGCCGGTCCCGAGGTTCGAAAGAGGACGTCGACCGACGTCGCACTGGCCACCCTGGTGACCCTGGCCACCGCGGTCACCCTTCTGGTGAACGCCCTGGCCAACGGTCTGCCCATCAACGGCAAGACCACCGGCGACGTCACCCGTGACTTCGACGTGTACTTCTCCCCCGCCGGTTACGCGTTCAGCATCTGGAGCGTCATCTACACGGGGCTGATCGCCTACACCGCATACCTGTGGGTGGCCGTCATCAAGGGCGGGGCTGGGGTGCGCGCCGACACCGCGCGCGCCATCGCGCCCTGGTACCTGCTGACCGCCGTCGCGAACTGCTCGTGGCTGTTCGCCTGGCACCACACCCAGTTCCCGCTGACCATGCTGCTGATGGTGGTTCTGCTGGCGGCGCTGATCGTCATCTACCTGCTTCAGGCCGCCCGTACCCCCTCCTCGGCGTGGGAACTGTGGGCCGTGCACATCCCGTTCCGCGTCTACCTGGGCTGGATCTCGGTGGCGACCATCGCCAATGCGACCATCACGCTCAAGGACGCCGGATGGGACGGGTTCGGCATCTCCGAGCCGACCTGGGGCGTGATCATGATCGTGGTCGCGGCCGCGCTGGGCCTGGTGATGAGCTTCCGCTACGCCGACGCCGCCTACGTCGCGGTGATCGCCTGGGCGCTGGTCGCGGTCGCGGTGCGCCTCAGCGAGACCACCTCGATCCTGGTGGCCGCGCTGGCCGGTGCGGCCGTGGTGGTGGCGTCACTGCTGATCACCGTGCCGCGCCGCCGCGTCACACCCGTTCGAGCACCACGACCGGAATGACCCGGTCCGTCTTCTTCTGGTACTCGGCGTAGTCGGGCCAGACCTCGAGCATCCTGTCCCACATCGCCGGCTTCTCGTCGTCGGCGGCGATGCGGGCACGAACGGGGAAACGGTCGGCTTTGATCTGCACCTCGGCGTTCGGGTCGGCCTCGAGGTTGCGGAACCAGGCCGGCGGCGTGTCGTTGCCGCCCTTGGACGCGACGACGAGATACGCGTCATCGCCCCATGTCCGGAAGATCAGTGCGTGCCTGCGCGGCTTCCCGGACTTGTGGCCCTTGGTGAACAGGATCAGGATCTCGGTGCCGTTCCAGTGGTAGCCGTCGGCACCGTCGGTCTCGAGGTAGCGGTCGACGTGCGGGTCGCCGTGCAGGGAGTCTGCGGTAGTCATGACCTCCACGGTGCCACTGCTGCCCGAGCGCGTCACCCGGATGCCGAGATCGACGAAATGGAGCGATCCACTCGCACTTCTGCGCCCATGTGTCCGTTTGGGCGGAAAGGGAGGCGGGGTAGCGTGCCGCTCATGAGTTCAGATCTCGTGCTCTACGCCGTCACGGACAAGGTCGCCCTGCTCACGGTCAACGACCCCGACCGGCGCAACGCCGTCACCGACGCGATGTCGGCGCAGTTGCGCGCCGCGGTCGAGCGCGCCGAGGCAGACCCCGACGTGCACGCACTCGTCATCACCGGCGCGGGTAAGGCGTTCTGTGCGGGGGCGGACCTGAGCGCGCTGGGTGCCGCGGCCGAAGAGGGCCTGCTGCGGATCTACGACGGTTTCATGGCCATCGGCAACTGCACCCTGCCGACGATCGCCGCCGTCAACGGCGCCGCCGTGGGCGCGGGCCTCAACCTCGCCCTGGCCGCCGACGTCCGGATCGCCGGACCGCACGCACTGTTCGACCCCCGCTTCCAGAAACTGGGCATCCATCCCGGCGGCGGCGCAACCTGGATGCTGCAACGCGGTGTCGGACCTCAGGTCGCGCGCGCAGCCCTGCTGTTCGGCATGCGGTTCGACGCGCAGGCGTCGGTCGCTCACGGTCTGGCACTGCAGGTCGCCGACGACCCGGTGGCCGCGGCCCTGGAACTGGCGTCGGGCCCCGCATCCGCGCCCCGCGAGGTGGTCCTGGCCACCAAGGCCACGATGCGGGCCACAGCGACACCCGGCCAGGTGGACACCGACCTGCATCACACCGCGATGCGCACCGAACTCGGGCCACAGGCCCAGTCGATTCAGTCGCCGGAGTTCCAGGACCGATTGAAGGCCGCACAGCGCAGGTAGTCACAGGTCCAGCAGCGCGGTCTCGGGCGACTCGACCAGGGACCGAAGTTCGGACAGGAACGCGCCGGCCTGCGCACCGTCGGCCACCCGGTGGTCGAAGGCACAGGTCAAGGTCATGGTCGACCGAGCCGCCACCGCCCCGTCAATCACGACTGCCCGCGGCTTGATCGCCCCCATGCCCAGAATCGCCACCTCCGGGGGATTGATCACCGGCACTCCGCGGTCCAGGCCGAGCGCACCGAAGTTGGACACGGTGAACGTCGAGCCCTGCAGCTCAACGGGTTTCAGAGTGCCCGCGCGCCCGTTGTCGACAAGTCGGGACACTTCGTCGGCCAACTGCCGCGTGGTGAGTCCATCGGCGTCGCGCACCACAGGCACCAGCAGTCCGCGCGGCGCGGCGACCGCAACGCCCAGGTGTACGCCGGGATGCGAGTGCACCTGGGGGCCATCCGGTCCGTCCACCCACATCGAATTGAGCACCCGATGATGTGTCAGTGCGAGCACCGCCAGCCTCAGGGTCAGTGCGAACGCGCTCACCGAGAGGCGCTCGTGCACCTCGAGAAGCCTGGTGCAGTCGACGTCGACGCTGGCGTGCGCGTCGGGAATCTGGCGGCGTGACAGCGTCATCCGCCTGGCCATCTCGGCGCGCACCCCGCGAACCTCGCTGACCTCGTCGCGTCCGGAACCGGTGTGGGCCGCCGCCAGCACGGACTCCCGGGACACCACACCACCGGGCCCGGCGGGCAGGTCCTCGAGGTCGACCCGCAGCTGGGCGGCCAGCCTGCGCACCGACGGCTTGGCTCTGGCCCGTCGCCTGCTGGTGTCGAATTCTGCGTCGGTGCCGTAGCCGACCAGCACCGGATTCCGCGTGCGGGCGCCGTTGGTCTCCTGCGCGCCATTCGTTTTCGGCGAATCCGGCTCCGAGGGCGTCGAGGCCGACAGCTCCGGGGGTGGCCCGGCAGCCGCATCGATCCCGGTGTCGATCTGCACCAGCACCGCGCCCACCGCCAGCACGTCGCCCTCGGCGCCGCCGAGCGCAGTCACCCGTCCCGCGTACGGACTGGGAATCTCGACCTGTGCCTTGGCGGTCTCCAGCGTGCACAGCGTCTGGTTCAGTTCGACGGTGTCGCCGACCGCGACACTCCAACTCGTCACGGTGGCGTCTTCGAGACCCTCACCGAGGTCGGGAACCAGGAAGTCGCTCATGGCAACTCCAGCACCCGTTCCACGCAGTCCAGCAGCCGGTCGGGGCCCGGCAGCCAGAGCTTCTCCAACCTGGCGGGTGGATTCGGCGTGTCGAACCCGGTGGCCCGCAGCACCGGAGCCTCGAGGTCGTAGAACAACTCCTCGGACAGGCGGGCCGCGAGTTCGGCGCCGAAACCCAACGTGCGCGGGCCTTCATGCATCACCACACACCGACCGGTGCGGCGCACCGACTCCGCGACGGTGTCGAAGTCCAGGGGGTTCAGCGACCTCAGGTCGACCACCTCCAGGCTCCACCCCTGCTCTTCGGCCGCCACCTCGGCCGCCGAGATCGCCGTGGCCACCAGGCCGCCATAGGTGACGACCGTGACGTCGGTGCCACTGCGGGCGACGGCGGCCGTCCCGATCGGAGGTCCCGGCACGGCGGTGTCGACGATTCCGCGAGTCCAATACCGCCGCTTGGGTTCCAGGAACATCACCGGATCGGGACTGGCGATCGCATACCGCAGCAGCCAGTAGGCGTCGGCCGGGTTCGACGGCACCACGACCTTGAGGCCCGCGGTGTGTGCCCAGTACGTCTCGGTGGACTCGGAGTGGTGTTCGACGGCGCCGATGCCGCCGAACGACGGGATGCGCACCGTGACCGCCATGTCGACGTCGCCGTGGGTGCGCATGTGGTATTTCGCCAGATGGCTGGCGATCTGGTCGAACGCCGGATAGCTGAAGCCGTCGAACTGGATCTCGGGCACGGGGACCAGTCCGCGGATCGCCATCCCGATGGAGATGCCGATGATCGCCGACTCGGCCAACGGGGTGTCGAAACACCGTGTTGCCCCGAAGGTCTCGGCCAGCCCCTCCGTCACCCGGAACACCCCGCCGAGTGTTGCGACGTCCTCGCCGAATACCAGGACGCGGTCATCGCCGGCCATCGCGTCATGCAGCGCACGGTTGATCGCGGCGACCATGGTCAGTTCCGTCGCGGCCGGCATGGGAGTCAGTAACGGAGGCAGCGGATCTGGAGCGTCGTCGCCCTGCAGGGGCGGCCGGTCGAAAAGCTGCGTCATCTCAGGCCTCCTTCGCCAGTTCGGCCCGCAACTGGTCACGCTGTGCAACCAGATCCGGGGTGATCTCGGCGTAGACGGTGTCGAACATTTCGCCGACGTCGGCGTCTGGCGCATCGACGATCACGTCCCGGAGCTCAGCGCGCACCCTGGCGACATGCGCGTCGACGCGCCGCTCGAGACGTTTGGTCAGCAGTCCGATGTTGCGCAGATGGGTGCGAAACCGGGCGATGGGGTCACGCGCCTGCCACGCCTCGACCTCACGAGCATCGCGGTACCGGGTCGGGTCGTCGGACGTGGTGTGGGGGCCCATCCGATAGGTGACGGCCTCGATCAGAGTCGGCCCACCGCCGCCGCGGGCGCGGCGCGCGGCCTGCTCCATGACCGCGTAACAGGCCAGCACGTCGTTGCCGTCCACCCGGATGCCCGGCATCCCGTATCCGGCGGCGCGGTGCGCGATCGACGGCCCGGCAAGCTGCTGTCCGACAGGAACTGAGATGGCCCACTGGTTGTTCTGCACGTAGAAGACGCATGGCGCGGCGAACACCGAGGCGAGATTGAGCGCCTCATGCACGTCGCCCTCGCTGGTGGCACCATCACCGGCAAACCCCACCGTCACCGCGTCCTCACCCAGGCGCTGGGCGGCCATCGCGGCACCCACGGCGTGCAGAAGCTGCGTACCGATCGGAATGGCGATGGGAGCGCATCGCTTGGCGGTGAAGCCCAGTCCCCCGTGCCAGCTTCCGCGCCACATCGCGCCCAGTTGCGCCGGCGTGATGCCGCGCAGCAGAAAGGCCCCGAGCTCGCGGTACTGCGGGAACAGCCAGTCGGTCTTGCGCAGGGGCGCCACCGCACCGACCTGGGCGGCCTCCTGGCCTCGGCAGGAGGCGTACAACGCGAGCTCACCCTGTCGCTGCAGGTTGGTCAGTTCGGCGTCCAATTCCCGGGTGACGACCATGGTCTCGTAGAGCCAGGCCAGGGTCTCGGGGGGAAGGTCACGGCGGAATCGCTGTTCGGAGGTGACCGCCCCATCGGGGGCGAGCAGTTGGACGGGCTCCAGATCCGGGACGTCGTGCAGCGTCCAGAGATGATCCGCCCCAGCCATAGCCGCCTCCTTCAGGTCGCCGACGACATGTTTGGTCGTCAGACCCTGTGGGTCAGCTCCAGCGCGGGGCCGGTCCGAGTCACCCGCTTGTGGCGGCTGCCCGCTGGCGTCCGATGTCAGGGCGCAAGCTGGACGATTCGCTCAGCCCGCCTCAACACTGGTGCATCCACCATTATGCCCTCATGGGCGAATGCTCCCGGCTGATTCTCCGCGGCCGCGAGCACGTGTCGCGCCCACTCCACCTGCTCGGCCGACGGCGCATAGCCGTCCCGGATGACAGCGATCTGGCTGGGATGGATCGCCACCTTGATGTCGAATCCGACCGCCACGGCGTCGTCGACCTCGACGCGCAGGCCATCGAGGTTCTTGATGTCGATGTACACCGAATCAAGCGCCTGTCGGCCATACGCCTTGGCCGCCAGCAGCGATCGGGACCGCACATACTTGGCGACATCGCGGTAGGAGTCGTCGGGGAAGCGGTTGGAGGTGCCGCCCAGGAATCCGAACAGGTCCTCGGCGCCCCACATGACGCCCCAGGTGTTGGCGGCCGCGGCGGTCTCCTCGACCTTGAGCGCACCCAATGGGGTCTCGACAATGAGGACCACGTCCAGCGGCGCGAGCGCGCTCACCTGCTCCGCGGACTCGCACTTGGGCAGCATCACGGATGTGTAGTCGGTCTTGGCGAGCACCTCGAGGTCGAGCTTCTGCTCGGGCGAGTCGCCCGCGTTGATGCGGATCACCGTGCGGGCCGGATCCAGCGGAGTGCTCAGCAGCGCCTCGCGTGCGGCCGGTTTGTCGCCGGCACCGTCCTCGAGGTCGAGGATCACGACATCGGCTGCCGCGGCGGCCTTCTCGAAACGCTCGGGGCGATCGGCAGGGCAGAACAGCCAGGCCGGACCCGCATTCGTCAGTGTCATCTACTCCTCCACCGGCTTCTTGCGCACCATCGTCTTGCGGGTGGCGGTCGCGACGACGTCGCCGTGCTGGTTGCGTCCGATGTGCGCGAACGTCACGATGCCCTCACCGGGGCGACTCTTGGACTCCCGCTTGTCGGTCACCTCCGACTCGGCATACAGCGTGTCACCGTGGAAAAGCGGTTTCGGGAAGGCGATTTCGGAGAATCCGAGGTTGCCGACGATCGTGCCCTGGGTCAGCTGCGCAACGGACAGACCCACCAGGGTCGACAGCGTGAACATCGAGTTCACCAGGCGCTGATTGAACGGCGGAAGGGCGTCGGAGAACGCCGCGTCCAGGTGCAGGGCCTGCGTGTTCATGGTCAGCGTGGTGAACAGGACGTTGTCGGCCTCGGTGATGGTGCGGCCGGGGCGGTGCAGGTACAGCACACCGGGCTCGAACTCCTCGAACCACAGGCCACGCTGTTCGATGACACGCTTCGGGGTCTCGGTCACAGGCCCAACTCCCGACCGATCAGCATCAGTTGCACTTCGGTTGTCCCTTCACCGATTTCGAGGATCTTGCTGTCGCGGTAGTGCCGTGCCACGGAATACTCGTTCATGAACCCGTAGCCGCCGAAGATCTGCGTGGCGTCGCGCGAGTTGTCCATCGCGGCCTCGCTGGCCACCATCTTGGCCACCGACGCGGCCTTCTTGAACGGCTTTCCGGCCAGCATCAGCGCCGCGGCGTCGTAGTACGCCGTGCGCGCGGCATGCGCGCGGGCCTCCATTCGGGCGATCTTGAAGGCGATGGCCTGATAGGTGCCGATCGCCGCGCCGAACGCCTGACGTTCCTTGGCATACTTCACCGACTCGTCGACACAACCCTGCGCTGCGCCGACCGACAGGGCCGCGATCGCGATCCGGCCCTCATCGAGGATGCGCAGGAAGTTGGCGTACCCGCGGCCGCGTTCGCCGAGCAGGTTCTCCTCGGGCACACGCACGTCGTCGAAGCTCAACGGGTGGGTGTCGGAGGCGTTCCAGCCCACCTTGTTGTACGCGGGTTCGGCGGTGAACCCGTCGGTCGGCACGGGCACCAGGATCGACGAGATCTCCTTCTTGCCGTCGGCCTTCTCACCCGTCACGGCGGTCACCGTCACCAGCTTGGTGATGTCGGTGCCGGAGTTGGTGATGAACTGCTTGGAACCGTTGATCACCCAATGCCCGTCGTCGAGGCGCGCGGTGGTCTTGGTGGCACCGGCGTCGCTGCCGCCGCCGGCCTCGGTCAGACCGAACGCACCCAGCGCCGTGCCGCTGGACAGCAGCGGCAGCCACTCCTGTTTCTGCGCCTCGCTGCCGAACCGGTACACCGGCATGGCACCCAGCGACACCCCGGCCTCGAGCGTGATGGCCACGCTCTGGTCGACCTTGCCGAGTTCCTCGAGCGCCAGGCACAGCGCGAAGTAGTCGCCGCCCATGCCCCCGTACTCCTCGGGGAAGGGCAGCCCGAACAGGCCCATGTCGGCCATGCCGGCGACGACCTCATACGGGAACGAGTGCTCCTCGTCGTGTTTGGCCGCGACGGGAGCGACGACGCTCTGCGCGAAGTCACGGACGGTCCTGGCCAGCTGTGCGTATTCGTCGGGCAGGCTGCCCGTCGACAGGTAGTCGGTCATCAGCTCTGGTCCTTCTGTTCCGATTCGGCGGCCGTCACCGTTGCCAGCGGTTGGCCCACTTTGACCTGATCGCCCACGGCGACAAGAATTTTCACCACACCATCGACCGGCGCGGTCAGCGAATGCTCCATCTTCATGGCCTCCACGGCCACCACGACCGTGCCCGCGGCCACCTCTGCGCCGTCGTCGACGTTGACGGCCACGACGGCACCGGGCATCGGACTGACCAGTTCGGCGTCGCCGCTGTGCTCGTCATCGGGCCGGACGGGGGCCTCACGGACCTCGTCCACCCACCACACCACACCCGGTGCGGCCAGCCAGATGCGGTGGTCGGCGTCGGCGACACGGTAGCGCTGCGAGACGCCGTCGATGACGAGGCTGATCTGGTCACCGTCGAGCGCCGCGGTCAGTGTGTGCCGCCCAGCGTTCTCGATGGTGACCGTGGCCGCCCCGGGCGTCCCGACGATTCCCACGTGGTCGGTGCGCTGCCCCGAACGCAGGCGCAGCACCGTGGGCGCGTGCTGGCCGCCCCGCCATCCCGAGGGCTGCGTCCACAGGTCGTCGCCTGCGGCCGCCCACAACTGGAGCCAGCGGTAGGCAGCCGCGGCGATGAACGCCGAGTCGTCGGCCGCCGGTGCGAGCGTGTCCAGGTAGTGCCCCACGCGGCGGTCCAGCAGACCGGTGTCCAACCGACCGGCGACCACGTCGGCGTCGGTCAGCAGGTGGCGCAGGAAGTCGATGTTGGTGACCACCCCGAGCACGGCCGTGTGGGCCAGGGCGCGGTCGAGTCCGCGCAACGCGTCCTGTCGCGTCGCGCCGTGCGTGATCACCTTGGCCAGCATCGGGTCGTAATCGCTTCCGACGACCGTGCCGACCCGCAGACCGGAGTCCACCCGGACCCCGGGTCCGCCGGGTTCCACGAGATCGAGCACCGTGCCGCCGGTCGGCAGGAAGCTGTTGGCCGGGTCCTCGGCGTACACGCGCGCCTCGACGGCGTGGCCGCGCAGTTCGATGTCCTGCTGGCGGGCCCGCAGCGGTTCGCCGGCCGCGATCCGGACCTGCCACTCCACCAGGTCCCAGCCGGTGACCAGTTCGGTGACGGGGTGCTCGACCTGAAGGCGGGTATTCATCTCCATGAAGAAGAACTCGTCGGGCCGGTCAGCCGAGACGATGAATTCGACCGTGCCCGCGCCCACGTAGTCCACACTGCGTGCGGTGTCACACGCGGCGGCACCGATCCGCTCTCGGGTCGCGGCGTCCAGCAGCGCCGACGGCGCCTCCTCGATGACCTTCTGATGGCGACGCTGCAGACTGCACTCACGCTCCCCGAGGTGGATCACATTGCCGTGCTGGTCGGCGAGCACCTGCACCTCGATGTGCCTGGGCCGCAGCACGAATCGCTCGAGGAACAGGGTGTCGTCGCCGAACGCGGCGGCCGATTCGCGCCGTGCGCCGGCCAGTGCGCCGGGCAGGTCGGCCGCGTCGTGCACCAGCCGCATGCCCTTCCCACCGCCGCCCGCCGAGGGCTTGACGAGTACGGGATAGCCGATGTCGTCCGCCGCGGCGATCAGCTCCGCGTCGGTCAGGCCCGGGCGGGCGATGCCGGGAACCACGGGGACGCCGAACTTCGTGACTGTGGCCTTGGCTGTGATCTTGTCGCCCATGGTCGCGATGGCCGCTGCGGGTGGGCCGATGAACACGATTCCCGCCTGAGCCAGCGCTTCGGCGAATTGGCTGTTCTCCGAAAGGAATCCGTAGCCGGGGTGCACAGCCTGAGCGCCGGTGCGCACGGCGGCGTCGACGACCGCGTCGATGTTCAGATAGCTCTGCCGTGCGGCCGCCGGACCGATCAGCACGGCGGCGTCGGCTTCGAGGACATGCAGCGCCGCGGCGTCGGCTTCGCTGTAGACCGCCACCGACCTGATGCCCAGCCGGCGCAGGGAGCGGATGACGCGGACCGCGATCTCACCGCGGTTGGCAACCAGGACCGTATCGAACATCAGTTCCTCACATCCGGAAGACGCCGTAGGACACCGGCTGCACCGGTGCGTTGCCAACTGCCGAGAGCGCCAATCCCACAACGGTTCTGGTGTCCGCGGGATCGATCACACCGTCGTCCCACAACCGGGCCGTCGAGTAGTAGGGGTTGCCCTGGTGTTCGTACTGGGCACGAATGGGCGCCTTGAACGCCTCCTCCTCCTCGGCCGACATGTCACCGCGAACCGTGGCCAGCACCGAGGCGGCCTGCTCGCCGCCCATCACCGAGATACGGGCGTTGGGCCACATCCACAGGAAGCGCGGTGAGTACGCCCGACCGCACATCGAGTAGTTGCCCGCGCCGTAGGACCCGCCGATGACAACCGTCAGTTTGGGCACTCGCGCGCAGGCCACCGCGGTGACCATCTTGGCGCCGTGTTTGGCGATGCCGCCGGCCTCGTAGTCCCGGCCCACCATGAAGCCTGTGATGTTCTGCAGGAACAGCAGCGGCACCGTGCGCTTGTCGCACAGTTCGATGAAATGCGCTCCCTTGAGCGCCGATTCACCGAAGAGGACGCCGTTGTTGGCGACGATGCCGATGGGATGTCCGTGGATGTGGGCGAAGCCGGTGACCAGGGTGGTGCCGTATTCGGCTTTGAATTCGCTGAACTCGCCGCCGTCGACGATTCGGGTGATGACCTCGCGGACGTCGTAGGGCACGCGTGCGTCGACCGGGACCACGTCGTACAACTCGGTCTGGTCGGCGACGGCGGGCAGCGTCGGGCGCACGTCCCAGGGCCGCGGCGATCGGGGCCCGAGCGTCGAGACGATGTTCCGCACGATGCGCAGTGCGTCGCGGTCGTCGTGTGCCAGGTGGTCGGTGACGCCGGAGACCTTGGAGTGCAGATCGCCACCGCCGAGTTCCTCGGCCGTGACGACCTCACCGGTGGCGGCCTTCACCAGCGGTGGACCGCCGAGGAAGATGGTGCCCTGGTTGCGGACGATGACGGCCTCGTCGCTCATCGCCGGCACGTAGGCGCCGCCCGCGGTGCAGGATCCGAGCACCGCGGCGATCTGCGCGATGCCCGCGGCGCTCATCGTGGACTGGTTGTAGAAGATGCGCCCGAAGTGCTCGCGGTCCGGGAACACCTCGTCCTGGCGGGGCAGGAACGCGCCACCGGAGTCCACCAGATAGATGCACGGCAGTCGATTCTCGAGCGCGATCTCCTGTGCGCGCAGGTGCTTCTTGACCGTGACCGGGTAGTAGGTACCGCCTTTGACGGTGGCGTCGTTGGCCACGATCATGCACTCGCGACCAGAGACGCGGCCGATGCCGGCGATCATTCCGGCGCCGGGGCATTCGTCGTCGTACATGCCGTCGGCCGCCAGCGGCGCGATCTCCAGCAGAGGACTGCCCGGGTCGAGCAGGCCGTCCACGCGATCGCGTGGGAGCAGCTTGCCACGTGACACGTGGCGTTCCCGGGCGCGCTCAGGCCCTCCCAATGCGGCGCTGGCGAGCTTCGCGCGCAGTTGCGCCACCAGGGCCACGTGTTCTTCGCGGTTCGATGTCCCGCCTGCCATCGGCTTCCCACCAATTCAGTTAATGGTGACTAACTCGTGGTATGTTAGTCACCATTAACCGACGTGTCCAGCCTTTTGGATAGCGAGGCCTGATGCCTGCCGCCACCGACGAGAACCAACCGACGCTCAGCCGCCGTTCCCGGCAGAAGTCGGACCGCCGTTCCCAGCTTCTGGCCGCGGCCGAACGCCAGTTCGCCGAACGCGGATTCCTCGCCGTGCGCCTTGAGGACATCGGCGCGGCGGCCGATGTGAGCGGCCCCGCCATCTACCGCCACTTCCCCAACAAAGAGGCCCTGCTGGTCGAACTGCTCGATGAGATCAGCACCAGGCTTCTCACGGGCGGTCGGACTGTGGTCGATCAGGCTGGAGACGACCCCGTCGCCGCGCTGTATGCGCTCATCGACTTCCATCTCGACTTCACCCTCGGCGAACCGGACCTGATCCGCATCCAGGATCGCGATCTGAGCCACCTGCCCGCACCCGCGCTCCGGCAGGTGCGACGCAGCCAGCGCCAGTACGTCGAGATCTGGGTGCGGGTGCTGCGGCGCCTGGATCCCAACCGCGACGAATCCGACACGCGGCTGATGGCCCACGCCGCGTTCGGCCTGATGAACTCCACCCCGTACAGCACAAAGCCGGCCGGTGGAACACCGGCCGGCCTGCGCTCGCGATCTGTGCTGCGGGCGATGACCATCGCCGCGCTGCGCTCAGCCGAGAGTTAGTACCAGTACTTTCGACCGCCGACCGGACGGCCCACGGCTCCCAGAATCCACAGCACCGCACCGATGACCAGCAGGATGACGCCGATGGTCCACAGGATATTAATCTTCAACAGCAACCCAAGGATGAGCAGAATCGCTCCGAGGACAATCATGACAACTCCCTTTCATATGCCTTCAATGACCGAACATGCTTGAAACTCTTGACTATTGGCTGGGTTGTGGCAGTCTGCAGTCCTCGACTTTCGGGTTGGCTCCGGCATAGTTGAGCGGGCCGGCGACAACCGTGAGCGCGATCGTTCCCGCAGTGGCGCAGTTGGTTTCGGAGCTGTCGAAATAACCCCGCTGGAACGTGGCGAAAACCCCAATCAACAGCCAAACAACGGCGATCACGGTGATAAGTCGCATGTGTGCCCTCCATTCGCTCCGCACCGTCTGGCGGACAGAGGTTTACCCGACCGAAAGTCTCCCAAACATCACAATTTCGTCATGGTTTGCTGGCGGACGCGGTCAGGCCCCGTCTGGACCCGAAAACGCTGTTCCCAGCCAGTCCCGGATGGCCTCGGCGAGCCGGACGCGGTTCTCTCGTTTCGCGATCTCGTGTCCGTCGTCGTCGAACACGAGATAGCGGACGGGGTGCCCGCGGTCCTTGCACGCGGCATACATCTGCTCGGACTCGGTGACGGGGACGTTGGTGTCATGTGCACCGTGCACGAGCAGCAGTGGCGCGGTCAGCGCGTCGACCCGTTGCAGCGGCGACAACGCCTCGAGCAGATCACGGTCGCTGACCGGATGCCCGTACTTGGGCTGGGCCGCCGCCGCGATCCACGCTTCGGTGTTGCGATAGAAGCTGTTGAGATCGCTCATGCCGCACACGCTGATCCCGGCCGCGAACAGATCGGGGTGGAAGGTCAACGCGGCCAGCGTCAGGTAGCCGCCGTAGGACCACCCGGCACACGCCACGCGGCCGGGGCGAGCGTGTCCCCGCGCGATCAGATGCCCCACGCAGTCGGCGACGTCGTCGATGGCCGCGAACCGCTTCTCGCGATCGTCGGCGTGCATGAAGGTCCGCCCGAACCCACCCGATCCGCGCACATTGGGGGCGAACACCGTGATCCCCGCGTCCAACAGCAGGGGGAACACCTCGCTGTACCCGGGGCGCGACTGGCCCTCCGGACCGCCGTGCAGATAGATCAGCGTCCCGGCGTCCGGCGCCCCCGCCGGCGGCGAGTACAGCCAACCCGTCAGCGTCAAGCCGTCGCGGGCGGTCACGGTCTCCAGCGTCGGCGCCTCGGCCAGCGGGCCCGACATCGGAACCCGGTCGACGGGCTCCCACTCCCAGGACCGGGTGTCGACGAGTTCGACAGTGCGTGGCTGCGAAGGGCTTTCGACCGTCATCGCCACCATCGAACCGCCGGCGCTGATCGACAACTCGCTGGCCACCAGTCCCGGCAGCGGAATCATCCGACTCATCGTCCGATCGGTGTACTGCATGATCTGCAACTCGCTGCAGCCGTGGATGTTCCACAGTATGGCCACGGTGGACAGGTCGTCGCTGATGACGAACTCGTCCAACTCGACGCCCTCGCGTTCGGCCACCACCTGATAGGTGACCCCGTCCTCGGTCACCGTGACCTCGAGCAGCCTGGCGTGGTCGGCACCGTTGTCACTGCGGATCAGCGCACGCACGAAACCCGCTGTGCTGCCCGGTCCATACTCCTTGGCCGGGTGGTAGAGCTTGGTGGACTCACCCTCCGGCCCGTACCTCAGACGGCGCGGATGATGGTCGTCGAGGATCACGCCCGCATCCGTCGTGGAGCCGGGATCGTAGGGCAGCAGCGCGATCTCGGTGAACCCGTGCAGCATCAGGAGTTCCCGATAACCCCGCGGACCGACGCGGATCAGGGACGCTCCGGCCCATGCGTCCACCAGCCGCCCCGCCGATCGGCGGTCCAGAATCACCCGGTCGCCGCTGGCCGGGTCGATCAGACAGGACTGCCCGACGCCGTCATCACCGGTCAGGATCGCCGCCACCGAGGTGCCGTCCCAGCCGACGAGTTCCGCGGTGCCATC
Organism: Mycobacterium sp. ACS4331; assembly: GCF_001667265.1. Lineage (GTDB taxonomy): Bacteria > Actinomycetota > Actinomycetes > Mycobacteriales > Mycobacteriaceae > Mycobacterium. Next base: position 37,783 of record NZ_LZHW01000096.1, read on the forward strand.
GGTGCTGTGCGGGTCCTGCGAGCCCAACGCGTCGATCCGCCGCGCGGCACGATCGTCGGGGTCGGTGGTCACCACCCAGATCTGCGTGCGCGAACCACCTTCGGGGGCCACCTCGCATGCCAGCCAGTGACCGTCGGCGGAGTGCATGACGCGGGTGACCGGGCCCTCGACCGGAAGCTCGACGTCGCGGGACGACGACGCGCGCCAGCCGCGCAGGAACCGTTGTACGGCCCGCGGGTAACCCCCGTCGTCGACGATGTGGGCGAACGCCGTGGCGTCGGGGGACAACGACGGACCGTAGATCGCGCGCACATGGCGCACCTGCGGTCCCACAGTCAATCCTCCTCGCCACGGCCCTTCGCAGGCTACCCACGATGTGGTGGTCGCCGGCAACCGCTCGTGCCCTTCGTGCTTTGTCACATAGGCTAATTCCGCCTTGCCGACCGGCAGTCTCCGGTCCGCAGGTAGCCTGCAAGACATGAGGTGGTCATGAGCGATCCCCAGTGGCCCCAGGGTCCCGATCCGAACCGGTCGGGTTGGTCGCCGCCAACCGAACCCCTGGGCGACCGGAACGCCGGGTATCCCGATCCGGCGTACGCCGGGCAGTTCAGCTACCCGAGCTACACGCCGCCCCCCGGCCAGGACGCAACCCGTCAACTGCCGCCCCACTGGACCCAGACCCAGTACCAGGCCCCCGGCCAGGACCAGGCCCAGTTGCCGCCCGAACCGCCGCGGTCACCGCGTTGGCTGTGGTTGCTCGCGGGCGCCGCGGTGCTGTTGGTCATCGGTCTCGTGGTGGCGCTGGTGATCGCGAACGGAGCCTCCAAAGAGGACTCCGCGGTGACTCCCCTGCCGACCATGCCTGTTCCGACCGCCACCGCGCCGACCACCACGACGCGGACCCCGCCCCGGACGGCGACATCGGTTCCCCCCGTCCCCACCGCGCCGACGGAGTCGCCGACCACCACCGCGACCGGGCCGACGCAGACTGTGGTCTACACCGTGACCGGCGAGGGACGCGCGATCAGCATCACCTACGTCGACTCCGGCGGGATTCTGCAGATGGAGTTCAACGTCGTCCTGCCGTGGACCAAAGAGGTGACGTTGTCGCCGCCCGCGTCGACCGCGGCCAGTGTCACGATTCTCAATGTCGGCCGCGATGTCACGTGCACCGTGACGGTGGACGGCGAGGCGGTCCGGGAGCGGACAGGTTCGGGCCTGACGATCTGTGCTGCCGCGGGTTAGTTCCCCACCCCGTGCCGCTGGTGCGGGGCCCGCACCACCAGCATTGCGCCCAGGCCCGCGACCAGCACCACCAGGATTCCACCCAAGCCCGCACGGTCGGCGCTGAACACGTCGACGAACAGGAAGAACAGCCAGGGCGCCAGGAATGAGACCGCCCTGCCGGTCATCGTGTAGAGGCCGAATGCCACGCCCTCGCGTCCGTCGGTCGTCAGGCGCAGCAGCAGCGTCCGCGCCGACGCCTGGGTGGGCCCCAGGAACAGGCACAGCATCAGTCCGCAGATCCAGAACGCGGTGGGCCCCGACAACGACAACAGCGCCAGACCGACGACGATCATGGCCGTCAGCGACCCCACGATGACGGGCTTGGACCCGATCCGGTCATCGACCAGCCCGCCGAGCACCGCACCGAGCCCGGCCACGATGCAGGCCACCACTCCGAACATCAGAACGTCGGCCTGCGAGATGCCGTACACCGACACCCCGAGCACCGCGCCGAACGTGAACACTCCGGTCAGTCCGTCCCGGAAGATCGCGCTGGCCGCCAGGTAGTAGACCAGGTTGCGGTCGCGGCGCCACTCGGCGACCAGGTCAGCCCACACCCGCCGGTAGGCCCCGAGCACGCTCACCGGGACATGCGGTGCCGCGTCGGAGGGGGTGAGGTGATGCGCGGTGAACAGCAGCGGCAGTGCGAACAATGCGAACCAGACCGCCGCGACCACCATCACCAACCGGGTGTTGGCACCGTCGTCGGCCGGAATCCCCAGCAGGCCACGTGTCGGTCCGTCGCCCATGATGAAGCCGACGTACACCAGCAGCAGCAACAGCACACTGCCGAGAAAGCCTGCGCCCGAGCCCAATCCGGAGATCCGACCCGATGTCGCCGGTGTCGCCAGCTGCCGCAGCATCGCGTTGTACGGCACGCCGGCGAGATCTCCGCACGCGGCCGTGGCCGCCAGCAGCACCAGACCCGCGAACAGGTAGCGGGGGTCGTCGCGGATCAGGCTCATGGCCGCGGTGAGCACCACCGCCAGACCCGTCAGGATGGTCAGCGCCCGCCGTCGGCGCTGCGGGGCCTGCACCCACACCCCGATCACCGGCGCCAAGGCGGCAACGGTCAGCCCCGCGACGGTGAGGGCGCGGCCGAGCCAACTCGTCGGCGAAGCCCCGCCCGGCGTGCCCTCGCCGACCGATTCGGTGAGGTAGACGGAGAACACGAACGTCACGACGATCGCGTTGAGGCCCACGAAACCGCAGTCCCACAGCGCCCACGCGGCGATCCGGGATCTGCGCACGCCGGTCGGCGCCTCAGTCATGCCCGGCACTCTATCCAGTCCGGCCTTGTCTACGATTGCCGCATGCCTGTACCCCCACCAAGTCCGGATGCTCGCGCCGTCGTCACGGGCGCATCGCAGGGCATCGGCGAGGCCCTGGCCACCGAACTCGCCGCACGCGGCCACAGCCTGATCGTGACGGCCCGCCGCGGCGACGTGCTGACTGGACTGGCCGAGCGCCTCACCGAGCGTTACGGCGTCACCGTCGAGGTTCGCGCCGTCGACCTGACCGACGCCGCCGGACGCGACGCGCTGGCCGAAGAATTGGCGAGCCGACCCATCTCGATCCTGTGCAACAACGCGGGCACGGCCACCTTCGGGCCCGTCGCCAAGCTGGATCCCGCCGTCGAGAAGGCGCAGGTCCAACTGAATGCGATTGCGGTGCATGATCTTACGCTCGCGGTGCTGCCGGGCATGATCGAGCGGGGCGCGGGCGGCATCCTGATCTCGGGGTCCGCGGCAGGCAATTCGCCGATTCCGAACAACGCGACGTATGCCGCCAGCAAGGCGTTCGCCAACACCTTCAGCGAGTCACTGCGCGGCGAGGTCAAGCAGCATGGCGTGCATGTCACGCTGCTGGCGCCCGGGCCGGTGCGCACCGAATTGCCCGACGAGTCCGAACGCTCCCTGGTGGAGAAGCTGATTCCGGACTTCCTCTGGATCAACACCGAATACACCGCCCGGGTGTCGCTCGACGCGCTCGAGCACAACCGGATGCGCGTCGTCCCGGGTCTGACGTCCAAGGCCATGTCGGTGGCCAGCGGGTACGCCCCGCGGGCCATCGTCGCCCCGATCGTCGGTGCGGTCTACAAGAAGCTCGGCGGCGACTGAGCGACTTCGGCCCGGCCTTCACCGCCGCCGGCGGCGACCCGTCCCGAAGATGCTGCGGGTGATCTCGCGGCCGATCACCGTGCCCGCCGAACGCATCGCGCTCTTGAACGCCGGGCTCTCCATCATCTTGTCGAAGAAGCCCGGCTCCGGCGGAGCCGCGGGCGCGGGCATCGGGGGGATGTCGATCCCGGTCGGCACGGGCGGCAGTTCGTCCTTCTCCGGCGGCGGGGCCAACGCGGCCGACAGCCGCTCGTAGGCCGAATCCCGGTCGATGGTCTGGCCGTACTCGGCCTGCAGTGGGCTGGCCTTGGCGGCGGCCGCGATGGCCTCCGGGCCGATCGTGTCCATCAGTGACCGCGGTGCACGCATCCGTGTCCAGGCCACGGGCGTCGGAGCCCCCCGTTCCGAGAGCACCGTGACGACGGCCTCGCCGATGCCCAACGAGGTCAGCGCCGACTCCAGGTCGTACACCTTGGTCTTGGGGTAGGTCCGCACGGTCTTCGACAACGCCTTCTGGTCGTCGGGGGTGAAGGCGCGCAGCGCATGCTGGATCCGGGCGCCGAGCTGGGACAGCACGTCGTTCGGGATGTCGGTGGGAAGCTGCGTGCAGAAGAACACCCCGACGCCCTTGGACCGGATCAGCTTGACGGTCTGCTCCACCTGCTCCAGGAACGCCTTGGACGCGTCGTTGAACAGCAGGTGCGCCTCGTCGAAGAAGAACACCAGTTTGGGCTTGTCGAGGTCGCCGACTTCGGGCAGGTAGGTGAACAGGTCGGCCAGCACCCACATCAGGAAGGTCGAGAACATCACCGGACGGGCGGCCTGAGCCCCCAGTTCCAGCAGCGTGATGACGCCCCGGCCCTGCGCGTCGACACGCATCAGGTCGTCGGGGTTGAGCTCCGGCTCACCGAAAAAGGTGTCGGCGCCCTCAGCCTCGAGGTTGATCAGCGCCCGCAGAATCACGCCGGCTGTGGTGGTCGACACCGCACCCAGCGCCTTCAACTCCGGCTTGCCCTCGTCGCTGGTCAGATACTGGATCACCGATCGCAGATCCTTGAGGTCCAGCAGCGGCAGCCCCTTCTGGTCGGCCCAGTGGAAGATCAGGCCGAGCGTGGACTCCTGAGTCTGGTTGAGGCCCAACACCTTCGACAGCAGGATGGGCCCAAAGCTGGTGATCGTCGCGCGCACCGGAACGCCGATGCCATCGGTGCCCAACGACAGGAACTCCACCGGGAAGCCCGTGGGTGTCCACTCGTCGGCGGTGTCGGCGGCACGCTGCGTGGTGTTGTCGTTGGACACACCGGGCTTCGACAGCCCCGACAGGTCACCCTTGACGTCGGCCATCAGCACCGGAACGCCCGCGGCCGACAACTGCTCGGCAAGCACCTGCAGGGACTTGGTCTTACCTGTGCCCGTCGCGCCCGCCACCAGGCCGTGGCGGTTGACCGTCTTGAGCGGGATGCGCACCCGGGCCTTGGGGTCCACCACCCCGTCGACGACGACGGAGCCCAACTCGAGGGCCGGACCGTCCACCGCATAGCCGCCGGCGATGTGCTGTGCGGGGGTCATCGCCGATCCGGTGCCGGTGGTTTCAGAGCTCACAGCCGAGGTCCTCTCGCCCAGTGTCATTGCCAGTGTGCGCGGTGCAGCAATGCACGACCTTACTTGCCCGACTCCCGCTTGGGTCGCCCGCAGCGGTGGGGTGCTGCGAGAACAGGTTGAAGTGCGCCTACTGTGGAACGCTGTGCGCGATGAATTGGTGTGGATCGACTGCGAGATGACGGGCCTCGACCTGGGGTCTGACCGGTTGATCGAGATTGCTGTGCTGGTCACCGATGCCGAACTCAACGTTCTGGGCGACGGCATCGACGTGGTGATCCACGCCGAGGACGCCGCATTGGCCGGGATGATCGACGTGGTCAAGAAGATGCACGCCCGATCCGGTCTGACCGACGAGGTCAGGGCCTCCACGGTGGACGTCCCCACCGCCGAGAAGATGGTGCTCGACTACATCAAACAGCACGTCAAGCAGCCCAAGACGGCGCCGCTGTGCGGGAACTCGATCGCCACCGACCGCGGTTTCCTCGCGCGCGACATGCCCACGCTCGACGACTACCTGCACTACCGGATGATCGACGTCAGTTCGATCAAGGAACTGTGCCGCCGCTGGTATCCGCGGATCTACTTCGGCCAGCCGGAGAAGGGTCTCGCGCACCGCGCCCTGGCCGACATCCACGAGTCGATCCGCGAACTGAAGTACTACCGTGCGACCGCCTTCGTACCCCAGCCCGGGCCCGCCACCAGCGATATCGCGGCGGTTGCGGCCGAGCTCGGCCCGCCGACGGACACCGATTCGGTTCCAGAGCCTCCGACCGGTTAAGATCGACCACGCTGCCCAGTCCGGTTCGCCGGAAAGCAGCAATGGTGGCTGTAGTTCAGTTGGTAGAGCACCAGGTTGTGATCCTGGCTGTCGCGGGTTCGAGTCCCGTCAGCCACCCCAACTGATGACGGTGCCCCCACATGCGCAAGCAGGTGGGGGCACCTTCTCTTGGGCCCATGTCCGATCTAGCCGAGGAGTCCCGTGGCGCGCGCTCGCGCAGCCGCCTCGCTCCGGTTCTCGGCGTCAAGCTTCGCCAGAATCGCCGAGACATGGTGGCCCACGGTCTTCACCGACAGATACAACCGCTTCGCGATCTCGGGATTCGTCAAGCCATCATCGATGAGGCGCAGCACGTCCACTTGGCGGACGGTGAGTCCAGCCGCGTTGGCCAGCGTGGTGGGACGACGGCGCGCTGGGACCGCGTTGGCGCCCGCCGACCGCAGGTCCCGACGGACCTTCGCGGCGGTGGCATCGGCACCGAGACGGTCCAGGACGTCGAGCGCCTCTCTGGCACGAACCGTGTCGCCCGAATCGATCAGCGCCAGGGCAGCGTCATATGGCGTTGACAAGCAGATGAACTCATCAGCGGCCGCATCGAACTGTCCGTCCAGAAGCAGCCGGTACGGCTTCGCGACGCCGATCGCGTCACAGGTGCCATCGAGGCGACGCAGCCACATCGCGAGCTCCCCCCGGCTCCACTCCAAACCCTTCATCGGTGGATCCTCGAGAAGCGCGCGGCACTCGTCGAGCCGATCGTCGGGTTCATCCGTCAACCACGCCCTTTCGACGATCACCGACGCGGCGGCAAGCAGCCGGAACGGTTCGCCGAACCGACGGGCCAGACCCCATGCCGCGTCGAGCGCATCCAAGTCGGCGCTCCCCCGTCGCATCGCCACAATGGAGCCGATCAGCAGCGGCCACGTTCGCGCCAACGGCATGGTCGGGCTGGCGAGCACCGTGTCCGCATCGATGACGGCCTCGTCCCATTCGCCCCGCAGCAGTTCGAGCCTGGCGCGCACGCCGAGTTGCCATACCCGGCAGATCGACAGATCACGGTCGACTGTCAGCGGTAGCCCGACTTCGAGCACCTGCGCGGCCTCGTCCAGGCGCCGGTGCTCCACGTCGAGATAGGCGAGGTTGCTGTACCCGCCGGAGTAGATCTCGTCGAGATGCTTGGGCGCCGATCTGATGACCGACAGAATCCCGTCCCGGCCGGCGTCGTCGCCGGCGAGAACAGCACAGAATCCCTCAATGAGACCGATTCTCACCAGCAGCGCGGAATCGCCTGTCCGGTCGGCGATCAACCGTGCCGCAGCCGCCCGCGACGACGCACGCTGGACGTCGGTCGCGTGCACCGCAAGATAGGCCTGCATCGCGAATGCATGCCCCAGTGTCACAAGGTCGGTCACATCGGCCGGTTCACCGGTGGCGCCGAAGACGGTCGCGGCCTGCTCGGCATGGTGTTCGGCAACTGCACGATTCGAGTTCTTCCACTCATAGAGCGCAAGTGCCTGATGGCTTGCGCTCAATCCCCGCGGGCAACCCAGCTGCTCGCGCAACCCCAACGCACTTCTGCACGCGGCGATGGCGTCTTCCAGTCGGTCGGCGAAGTAGTACTCCCCGGCGACCAATTCGAGGAGTTCAGCCTCGATGTCAGGCGGCAGCACCCCACCGTGACGCAGCGCGATCTCATAGAAGGCCATCGCCTGGACATGTGCACCCGCGCGGGCCGCAGCCCGACCCGCTTCGCGGGCGCAGTCGCGCACCCGCGCGAAATCCCCGGCACCGACCGCATGATGGGTGAGCACAGCCGGATCCTGCTGCCCCACCGCGTCATACGCTTCGATCATCCTTTGATGCAGGCGGGCGGTGAGCCCGGGAGGGATCACGCTGGCGACTGCGAGTCGGCACAGGTCGTGACGCAGGGCCGCCCCCCGCGGCCCAGCCTGGGTCAGGTTGGCCGCGTCGAGAGCCTGAAGCGCGGCCGGCCCCACGCCGAGATGATCGAACAGCGGATAGGGCACCGGCCCCGGTGCGCAGGCGAGCAGATGCAGCGCGTCAAGCGCCAGATCGTCGAGACCGACTGTGCGCGCGAGTATCACGTCACGAACCGTGGTCGGCAACTCCAGACCGCTGTGATCGAGCATCTCGGTGATGAAGAAGGCGTTCCCCGCGGTGATTCGATGCAACCACGCCGCGTCGATGTCGCGGTCACCGACCAACCCGGTGACGGCATCGAGACTCAGGGGCGGCAGGGACAACATGGAGGCGTCATCACTCCTGGCGACATCACCCAGCAGGGAGCGCACCGGGTGGCTGGCCGACAGCTCGTCGTCACGCACGATGGCGATGACCAGTGACCGGGTGCGCCGAATCCGCCGGAGCACAAATCTGAGCAGGTCGATCGTGCCCTGATCGGCCCAGTGCAGATCATCGAGCACCACGACCGAAGGCCGGGCCACCAGGTCCTCGAAGACGGCGCTGAAGATGTCGTACGCCTGACCGCCACCTCGAAGCATCTGCCGGGTGTCCGAACCGAGTGACCCGGCGATGTCGTGGATGGGTCCCAACGGACGAGGGGTGGGCAACGGGTCACAGGCGGCACGCAAGACGACCTCGCCACCGGCCAACGTGTCCAGAAACGCCTCGACCAAGGAGGTCTTGCCGGCCCCGGATTCGCCCCGCACAACGACGACACAGCCACGCTCTGCTCGCGCGATATCCGCGCGGTCAGCCAGCTCGGCGAGCTCATCCTCCCTCTCAGTGAGCTTCACGCTCGCGGATCGTACCGGTGCTCACAGCCGCCTACCAGGAGATTGCGTGTCTCCCCCAGTGCGGGACGGATCGGCGCCCGCAAGATAGGGCATTGCGCCCGATGTGGGTGGGGCCCGGCTCGACCAGGGTCTTGGAAATGGTCAACACTCACAAAAACGACGTGACTCCGATGTTCGCCTCCGTACGGCGTGTGCTGGGGACACGACTGCTCATTGCCGCACCGGCACTCGCCGCCGTCATGCTGTTGAGCGGACCGACCGCTGGGCCCGATGCTGCCCACCGCGCGGTCGATCTCGCCAGCACCGTCGACGCGCCGCTCCCGCTCAGGCCCAACAACGGCGACCAGACCGAACCCGGCACCACCGCCGAAGAGGAGTGGAATCGGATCGGAGGGAACAACCTCGGGCCCGTGGGCCGACTCGGCGCCGGCAGCGGCGTCTGGGATGTCGGCGCCTACGACAAGTGCATGAGGACGCCCGGCCGAGTCGCTGACCTCTGCTGCGTCGAGTCCGGAGGCACCGTCGGCCTGAAGAACGGGTCGTGCGGCGCACCGGCGCCAGCCCCCGATCCCAAGAAGAATGAACCGAAGCCCAAGCCCAAGCCGCGTGCCAGCGACTACCTCGGCTGACGGACCCCGACACCGCTGACTCCCGTTGCCCCCCGAACGGGGAAGCGCCGCCCACAGGAGGGGGCGGCGTCCCCCGTTCGGGGTTGGCCTCCGTCGGCCACGTCCGTCAGCCGTTGTCGGCTACGCGTTGTCGGAGCTGGCCTTCCGCTTGGCCTTCTCGGTGTCGGCCAACTCCTCGGCCGTGGCCGCCTCGTCGCGCTTGCGCGCCGCCTCACTGCGTCGTGTCCGAGCGTCGTCCTGCTTGGCCTCGGCCGCTTTCACCGCGGCCCTCTCCGCGGCGTCGATGCGCGCCTCCTCGGCCCGCTTCGTCGACTCCGCCGATTTCCGGCGCTGCGCGGCGACCTCGTCTGCGCGCTCCTTGGTCTCGACGGTCCGCTTCGCGGCGGCCTCCTCGGCGACCTGTTTACGCTGCGCGGCGGCCGCTCGGGCGTTGCGCTGTTTGTCGAGCTTGGCACGGTGCGCCTCGTCGTGGGCGTGCGCGGTGCGCTCGCTCTCCTCATCAAGCTGTCTGCGTGCCCGCTTGCGTTCCAGTTCGGCCTCCTTGTCGAGAAGCCCAGCCTCGAACCGCGCCGCGCTGCGTTGAGCGATCGCCACGCCACGCATCTCAAGCTCGGAATCGCCCAGCATGCTCCCGACAGCGGCGTCGACTGCTCCAAACGAACGCTCATAGAGCAGCCTCGCCGGTGCCTCCTCGTCGATTCTCGACACGATGCGCTGCTCGATCAGCTGAAACGGGAATCGCGCGATCCGGTACTGCGTCCGTAACAGCGCGAAGGGAATCTGAGCCAGATTCATTGCACACTCCTGTTCTCGCTGCCGCCTATCACGGCAGGTCAGCGTCCTTCGTCAGCTCGTCGGCCTCGGCACGGATCCGTTTGGCCTCAACCTCAGCCCGTTCCGCGCCGGACAAGGACTGCTGGTAGTCGTTGATCGCCTCGCCGTAGTGTTCGGTCGCGGCCTTGCGCTCCTGCTCCTCGCGGTTGGCGGCCTGGGCGACCTGGACCTGCGCGGCCTGCTCAGCGTTCGCCTTCTCCCGCGCGGCGTCGTTGCGTGCGGCCTGCTCGGCGGTCCTGCGCTGCGCGATCTGGTCCTCGCGGATCTGCTGCTGCGCCGCGGCAGCGCGGACATGAGCCGCGCCACGCTGTTGGGCGCCGGCAATCTCGGCTGCGCTTGCCAAGTGCTCCGCGCGCTCGTCCTGTGCTTGTGCCACGTTCTCCAGAGCGCTGGCCGCTCGTCGCTGCTGGGCTTCGTGCCGTTCCAGCTGACCCTCCGCGGTCAACGAGTCATTGCGGGTGATGGCACCCACCAACTCTTTGGCCCTGCCCTTGATCGATGCGACGAAACCCTTGCGGGCGTGGTCTGCGGTACCGTCCTCGGCCATGTCGAATCTCCTCTCCTCGCCGCCCATGCTGAGGGCGGAGTCGCTGTCGAGGCCTCTCTGACGAGGTTCCACACAGGAGAATCTTGAAACATCTGCGATCCGAGCCCCAGGTCACAGGGCATCGGGCGGCTGCGGCGCCGCGGCGAGGGTGCGTCACACGACACGACGCCGGAGGGAAGGACGGTCCACCAGCGGTCTCCGATACGTCTGGCGCAGACGTTCGATGTCCGCACGGTATCGCCAAGACCGCCGATTCACGGGCCAACCCAGCAGATTGGCCCTAGGTGCTGGAGTTGCCGGCCTTCCACTGCGACCACGGAATGTTCCAGTCCCCGAGCCCGTCTGTGCCCGGAAGTGTCGAGCCCACGGTGTTCTTCACCTCGACGATGTCGCCACGCTTGGTGTTGTTGTAGAACCACTGCGCGTTGCTGGTGCTCACGTTCAGGCATCCGTGGCTGACGTTCGAGTACCCCTGGCTCCCGACGGACCACGGCGCGGCATGCACATAGATGCCGCTGTAGGACATCTGTGTCGCGTATTCGACCTCGGTGCGATAACCGTTGGGCGAGTTCACCGGGACGCCATAGGTCGAGGAGTCCATGACCAGTTCGGCGAACCGGTCGCCGATGATGTAGGTGCCGTTGTTGGTGGGCGTGCTGTTCTTGCCCATCGAGGTCGGCATGGTCTTGACCACCTCGCCGTTCACCCGGACGGTGATCGTCTTGGTGTTGTCGTCCGCGGTCGCGATCACCTCGTCACCGATGGTGAAGTGCGTGCTCACGTTGTCCTGCCCGAAGAGGCCATCACCGAGATCGACGCCGTAGGTGTTCACCGAGACGTCGACGGTGGTTCCGGGCTTCCAGTAATGCTGCGGCCGCCAACGCACTTCGCGATTGTTCAGCCAGTAGAACGCACCCTCCACGGGCGGATTCGTGGTCACCTTGATGGCGCGCTCGGCGGCCACCCGATTGGGGATGTTCTCGTCGAACCGCACTGCGATGGGCTGCCCGACCCCGACGGTCTCACCGTCGTTGGGCAGCACATACGGCATCGTCAGGTTGTCCGGTGAGTGCGTCTCGAAGGACATCGTCTGCGTCGTCTCACCGCCGAGGCCCAGTGACCGCGCCTCGAGGGTGTAGCGCTTGTTGTAACCGAGAGGTTCATCCGTCGACCACGTCAGGCCGTCGGCGCTGAGCTTGCCGGCCACCGCGGTGCCCTCTTCGTTGACCATCGACACCGCGCCCAGGACACCGTCCTCGGCGGTCACGGTGACCGGCTTGTCAACGGCCACACCCACGGCCCCATCGGTGACCGACGCCGAGAGCTTCGGCACGAGCAGATCGGCGAACGGGGTGCCTTTGTCGGCGATCCGCTGGGGTTCAGCCGATTCCGATCCCGCGCCGCACGCGCTCACCCCCAGCACCACACACGGAACCAGCAGCAGCGCCGCCAGCCAACGTCGACCACCACGCGGACGGGTCACCGATCGGACCTGCCACATACCTACGTCCCACCTCCACAGCCGGAGCCACCCCTGGATTTCTTGGCAATAGTCTAAGGGCACCCTGGACAACAAGCGCGACTCCAGCGTCGCGCACGACATTCGCGCAGGTGAGAACAACGATTTCATTCCACGCCGCGATGCCTGATAGTGTCTCACACGCAGCAAACGCGCCGTTAGCTCAGTTGGTAGAGCAGCTGACTCTTAATCAGCGGGTCCGGGGTTCGAAACCCTGACGGCGCACCACAGTCATTTCAGGCCAGGCGGATCCCCGCCTGGCCTGAAGTGTTTGACGGATCAGTCCGCGGCGTATGACGCGAACACCGCGGCCTCTCGCTCGCGTCCCGGATACCAGCGCCACACCGCGATCAGGGCCAGCGCCACAAGGACGATGGCGATGACGAACGCGTAGGTCTTACCGGTCGAGAACGCCGTGGCCGCGTCGCGCAGCAGTCCCTCCGCCGATGCCGGCGGGTAGCTGCCCGCCACGGATTCGGCCTTCTGGTACGACCCGGCGATCCCCTCGGCTGCGGCCTGGCTGGTGCGTTCGGCCTCCTCGGCGGGCAGTGAGGCGTACGAGGTCATCATCGCACTCGAGTAGGTGATGGTCAGGGCACCGGCCATCAACGCCTGAATCAGCGCACCGCCGAAGTCTCGCGTGAGGTCCGTGAACGACGAGCCCATACCGGCTCGGTGGGTCGGCAGGCTGCCCATGATCGCGGTCGACGCGGCCGCTCCCGCGAAGGACGTTCCGGCGCCCAGGATCGCGTACGGCAGCAGTACGACCCACACCGAGGAGCCCGGATTCCACAGCAGCGCGATGATGACGAACCCGATCCCGATGCAGACGATGCCCACGCTCAAGGTGAATCGCCCGCCCCTGTTGGTCATCCACCGGCTCGCGACCGGAGATCCGAGGAGGAACGTGAGGGCAGCCGGTATGGTCGTTGCAGCCGACTGGAAGGTGTTGTACTGCAACACATTCGCGGTGAACTGTTGGCCGATGTAGAGGCCGCCGATCAGCGCGCCGAAGGTGATGCTGCCGGCCAGCGATGCGATCAGGAAGGTGGGCTGTCTGGCCAGTCGCAGGTCGACGAGGGGACGCTGCGCCGTACGTTGACGCAGAAGGAACAGCGCCGTCACGAGCACTGCGACCACCAGCAGGATCACCAGTTGGGCGGAGTTGCCCTCGGTGATCTCCTGAACCGCCAGCACCAACGCCGCAACCGCGATGATCGACAACAGACCACCGAGATGGTCGACCGGCTCGGTGTCGAGGTCTTCGTCGGGGGGAATCGCCCAGGCCGCGACCACCAGCAGGGCGGCCGCAAACGGTGCGGTGAGCAGGAACACCGATCCCCACCAGAACCAGAGGAGCAGCGCGCCGGCCACGACACTGCCCAGGAACGCCGTACTTCCGCCGACCCCGGACCACAACGCAATGGCCCCGGCGCGGGCCTTGCCGCGCCACAGCACCGAGATGAGCGACAGGGTCGTCGGGAAGAGCAGCGCCGCTCCGATGCCCCCGACGATGCGGGCGCCGACCAGGACGTCCACCGAGGGGGCCCACGCCGCGACCAGCGAGGCGGGCACCGAGACCGCCGCGCCCCACAGCAGCAGCGCCTTGCGGCCATACCGGTCGCCCACCGCGCCGAGGTAGAGCACCGTCGCGGCCAACGACATCGTGAAGGCGTCTGCGATGAGGTTCTGCTGGCTCTGCGTGGCGTCGAGGGCGTGAGCGATGTCGGCGAGCGCCACGTTCGCGATCGACATGTTGATGTTCGCCACTCCCGCCGCGACCAGGAGAACGCCGAGAATCCACGGTGCGCGCGCTGGGCTTTCTTTCACCGGTGTCAATATAGGAGCCGGGTGAGCGGCGGACCGGACGCCACGCCCAGTCAGCAATACCCCGTCACCCACCGGACGATGCGGACCGGACAACACGTCGTCACGTACGTCAAAATGTGCTGTGTGCGGCTGTCGCCCTCCCCGGCTGGGGTCCGGAAAACAGAACCGCCGGTAACGGGAACATGCCGCCGGTCCGATTTTCTATGCGTTCTACTGCGCATATCGCCGAGAACACTGCTACCATCGAGTTAGCTGCAGCACACTGCAGATGTCGTTCCCAGTCCACGCCGCAACCCCACGAGGTTTAGCTATGTCGACGGCACACCGCCCTCTCGGTGACGATCTGGGAACCCCTGGCGGCCGCCACACGCTAACTTCACAGCCACCCGCGGCTGGTCCGGTGCAGATTCGAAGCTGCAGCCGTATCGGGATGTCGGCCAATCCGCCGGGCTTCCAGTGGTCCTTCGGGTGGTTTCGGCGCCGGTAACGACGGGGCGATCAGCGGTTGCGGATCCGGCGGATCACCAACACGACCGTGAGCACACCCAGGCCCGCGAGTGAGATCGTCACGGCCGGCTTCTGCACGAAGGCCAACGCCTTCGCCTTGGCATCGTCGGCGATTCGCTGGGGGTTCGCCCGCTCAGCCAGCAGGTCCACCGTGGACGCGAGCTGCGTGCGCGCCTGATCGATCTCCTTCTTGATCTCTTCGGGATCTCGATCCGCCACGCTCATCCTCCAAGTCGTACCGGCCACGCTGGTGTGTGCCCCTGCCGCACTACCCTAGATCAGCACCGAGCGAAATCCACGCACCGGTGGACAGGAGGGAACCGACCTTGACCGCGACCACACGACTCGAAGCCGGCGACAAAGCACCGTCGTTCAGCCTGCCCGACGCCGACGGCAACACCGTGACGTTGTCCGACTTCTCCGGCCGCAAGGTCGTCGTGTACTTCTACCCCGCCGCGTCCACGCCCGGATGCACCAAGCAGGCCTGCGATTTCCGCGACAGCCTGGCCGAGTTGAACGAGGCCGGTATCGACGTCGTCGGCATCTCCCCCGACAAGCCCGAGAAGCTCGCCAAGTTCCGAGACGCCGAAGGACTGAACTTCCCGCTGCTGTCCGATCCCGAGAAGAAGGTGCTCACCGAGTGGGGCGCGTTCGGCGAGAAGAAGATGTACGGCAAGACCGTGCAGGGCGTCATCCGTTCGACGTTCGTCGTCGACGAGAAGGGCACCATCGAGGTGGCGCAGTACAACGTCAAGGCCACCGGTCACGTCGCCAAGCTGCGCCGCGACATCTCGGTCTAGGGCGCCTCGCCCAACGCGGCCAGCAGCAGCGTCTCGGCCGTCGCGGCCTTCGCCAGCACCCCCAGGTGCAGGCTTTCGTTGATGCTGTGCGCCTGTGTGCCCGGATCCTCCACGCCGGTCACCAGAATCGTGGCATCCGGGAACGCGGCGGCGAACTCCGCGATGAACGGGATGGACCCGCCCATCCCCATGTCCACCGGCGCGGTTCCCCAGGCCTTTTTGAACGCGGCGCGGGCGGCGTCGTAGACCGTCCCGCTGGCGTCGATCGCGTAGGGCTGGCCGACGTCACCCGGGGTGACGGTGACCCTGGCGCCCCACGGGGCGTGGCTCTCCAGATGGGCGCTCAGTGCCGCCAGGTGCGCCGCGGCGTCACCGCCGGGGGCCACCCGCATGGACACCTTGGCCCTGGCGCTGGGGATCAGGGTGTTCGACGACTTCGCGATGGGGGTGGTGTCGATGCCGATCACCGTGATCGCGGGTTTGGCCCAAAGCCGTTGCACCACTGAGCCGGTGCCGATCTGCTCGACACCGTCCAGCAGGCCGGACTCCTCGCGCACCCAGTCCGGGCCACGGTCGACGTCGGCCGCGGTCCCCTCGTGCAGGCCCGCCACCGCGACGTTGCCCTCGTCGTCGTGCAGGCTGGCCAACAGGCGAACCAGCACGCTCAGCGCATCGGGCACCACGCCGCCCCACAGGCCCGAGTGCAGCCCGTGGTCCAGGGTCGCCACCTCGACCACACAGTCGGCGAGACCCCGCAGCGACACCGTCAGCGCGGGGATGTCGACGCTCCAGTTGTCGGAGTCGGCGATGATGATGACGTCGGCGGCCAGGTCGTCCCTGTGGGCGGCCAGCAGACGCCCGAGCGACGGAGAGCCGGACTCCTCCTCACCCTCGACGAACACCGTCACACCCACCGGCGGCTTGCCGTCGAAGGCGCGCATGGCCGCCAGATGCGTTGCGATACCGGCCTTGTCGTCCGCGGTGCCGCGACCGTAGAGCCGGCCGTCGCGTTCAGTCGGCTCGAACGGCTCGGAATGCCATTGGGAGCGGTCACCTTCGGGCTGCACGTCGTGGTGGGCGTAGAGCAGCACGGTCGGCGCACCGGGCGGGGCGGGATGCTTGGCGATCACCGCGGGGGCGCCGCCCTCGCTGACGATCCGGACGTCCTCGAACCCCACACCGGAGAACAGGTCGGCCACGGCCTGTGCGCTGCGGTGCACCTCGTCGCGGCGTTCGGGGTCGGCCCACACCGATTCGATGCGCACCAGAGCCTCGAGGTCCGCCCGGACCGACGGCAGGATCTCACGGACGCGCGCCTGCAGATCACTCATGGGGAGAGGTTAGTCGGCGGGCAGATCACCACACCGGGTCAGCCCCGCACGAGCAACGGGTCCAGTCCTGCACGAGCGGGCGTTCAAGGGGCCGTGAGCGCCCCACCTTGTACGCAGATCACGGCGTGTCCGCGTACAAACACGGCCCCTCGCCGCAGGTCAGTTCTCCAGGATCGCCACCGCCGCGGCGGTGTCCCCCTCATGGGTCAGCGATACGTGGATGGTGACCTCGGCGAGGTGCTTGGCGATGTCACCGGTGAGGCGAACCTTCGGCCTGCCCCACATGTCGGTGACCACCTCGATGTCGCGATGGATGGCCTCCGGGAGCACGGGACGCTGCGCGAACCGAGACCCCGACCATGCCTTGATCACCGCTTCCTTCGCCGCCCAGCGGGCCGCCAGGTGCCGCGCCGCCACCGAACTCTTGTCGGCGGCGTCGCGGCGCTCCCCGGGCGTGAACGTCTCAGCGAACACCGTCCCGGGCTGGTCGACCTGCTCGGCGAAATCTGGAATGGAAACTACGTCGATCCCGACTCCGACTATCGCCACACGCAGACCCTAACGGATGTAGACATCGCCATCGCCGAGGCGCGAGCCCGCGTCCAGCAGCATGGCGGCCTCCTGCTTCTTCTCCGGCGAATCGTGGTCGAAGCGACGGTCGGCGGGTTTCTCGTACATCGGCTTGCCACCGGCGATCGCCGAGGCCAGTCGACGCTGTCCGGCCAGGATGCGCTCCTGCGAACGCTCCAGGTAGGACTCGCGCTCGGCAGGATCCAGCGAGGCCAGGAACGCCTCCGGATGCACCAGCGCCACCAGACCCGACACGTGCCCGAACCCGAGGCTGGTCACCAGACCGGCCTTGAGCGGCAGCTTGTCGCCCAGTCGCAGGGTGTCGCGCACCCACACGAAGTGACCGGAGGTGGCCAACTCGTCGTCGACGCAGTCCAGGCTGCGGTTCGGCGGGATGACGCCGTCGCGCAGGATCTGGCACAGACCCATGATCTGGAACACCGCGGCGCCACCCTTGGCGTGACCCGTCAGGGTCTTCTGGCTCACCACGAACAGCGGGTTGCCCGGTGCCCGGCCCATCGAGTCGGCCAGGCGCTCATGCAGTTCGGTCTCGTTCGGGTCGTTGGCCAGCGTCGAGGTGTCGTGCTTGGAGATCACCGCGATGTCGTCGGCGCCGACGCCCAGCTTGGCCAGCGACCGTGCGAGCACCGAGTCCTTGCCACCGCGACCGGCACCCAGGGCACCGAGTCCCGGAGCCGGGATCGAGGTGTGCACACCGTCGGCGAAGCTCTGCGCGTAGCCGACCACCGCGAGCACGGGCAGGCCCATCTTCAGCGCGAGGTCACCGCGGGCCAGCAGGATGGTGCCACCGCCCTGGGCCTCCAGGAAGCCCAGTCGGCGACGGTCGTTGGCGCGCGAGAACTTCGAGTCGCTGATGCCCTTGGCGCGCATCATCTCGGTGTCGGCCGTGGCGGCCATGTCACCGAAGCCGATGATCGCCTCGAGTGTCAGATCGTCGAAGCCGCCGGCAACCACCAGATCGGCCTTGCCGAGCCGAATCTTGTCGGCACCCTCTTCGACCGACACCGCGGCGGTGGCGCACGCGCCGACCGGGTGGATCATCGCGCCGTAGCCGCCCACGAAGGACTGCATCACATGTGCGGCAACCACATTCGGCAGGACCTCCTGCAGGATGTCGTTGGGCTTGGATCGGCCCAACAGGTTGCCGTGGTACATGGTCTGCATCGAGGTCATGCCGCCCATGCCGGTCCCCTGCGTGGAGGCCACCATGCTCGGGTGCACCCACCGCATCAGTTCGGTCGGCGTGAAGCCCGAGGACAGGAACGCATCGACGGTCGCCACGATGTTCCACAGTGCGACGCGGTCGATCGAGCTCGCCATGTCCGGGCTGATGCCCCACACGGTCGGATCGAAGCCGGTCGGGATCTGCGCACCCACCGTCCGCGACAGCTTGGTCTTGCGCGGCACGCGAATCTCAGTGCCCGCCTTGCGGATCACCTCCCAGTCGCCGGAGTCCGGGACCGGACGGGCGACGGTGTGCTCGGGATCGAACTGCACGAAGGCACGCGCGTCGGCCTCGCTGGACACGACGAACGAGAAGTCCTTGTCCAGGAACACACTGACCAGCAGCGGCGACGCGTGATCGGGGTCGATCGCGCCGTCGTCGACGAATTCGCGAATGCCACACCGCTCCACGACGGCGTCGTGGTAGCGCTCGACCAGTTCGGCCTCGGGCACCAGCTCACCTGTCGCGGCGTCGTACCAACCCGGCTTCGGGTCGTCCTCCCACTTGATCAGGCCCGTGGTCCATGCCAATTCGAGGACACCGGCGGCCGACAGCTCGTTGTCGACCTCCATCTCGAAGCGCGTGCGCGACGACCCGTACGGTCCGAGTTCGGCACCGCCGACGATGACCACCATGTCGGCGGGGTCGACGTCGATCTCGTCCCAGACCGGCGGCGGCGCCGGGGTGTAACCCCGCGGCGGCGACGGCAGAGCCGCGATCGTGCCCGCGTCCTGCTCCTCGTCGTCGGAGGCGGATTCGCTCAGCATCTCCTCGCGCGCCTTGGCAGCCAGCTCGGCCATGTCGAGCTGGATGTCGCCGAGGCCGCCGGTGAGGTCGACCTTGATCGGTGCGACCGCGGCAGTCACCTTCGAATCCACCGTGCACAGATCCAGCAGCATGGCTGCCATCTCGGCGGTGGTGTACGTGGTGACACCGGCCTCCTCGACCGCACCGACGATGGCGTCGTTGTGACCCATCAGGCCCGTGCCCTTGGTCCAGCCGATCAGCGCGTGAGCCAGCGTGACCCGCTCGGCCCACGACGACTCCGCGTGCCAGCGGTTCACCAGGGCATCGAGTGCGGACTTCGACTCGCCGTAGGCACCGTCACCGCCGAACATCCCGCGGTTGGGCGAGCCCGGCAGCACGACGTGCAGCCGTGAGGCGATGTCGCGCTCGGCGCCGATCGTGGACAGCCCGCCGATGAGCCGCTGCACGGCCCACAGCAGCACCTTCATCTCCATCTCCGAACGCGAACCCGCCTCCGAGAGGTCCCCTGCCACACGCGGTGCGGCGAACGGGAACAGCAGCGTCGGGGTCTGCGCATCCTTGAGGTGAATCGACTGCGGCCCAAGGCTTTCGATCTGCTCGGTACCGACCCACTCGACGAGCTTGTCGATGTCTGAGTACGAGGCCATGTTCGCCGGAACCACCCACAGCGTCGCGCCGAAGCGCGCGTTGTCGCGGTAGAGCTCCTTGTAGAACGCCAACCGGTCGTCGTCCAGCTTTGAGGTCGTGGCGATGACGGTGGCGCCACCGTCGAGCAGCTGACCCACGACCGACGCGGCGATCGAGCCCTTCGAGGCACCCGTCACGACGGCGACCTCATCGCTGTAGCGGCCCTTGCCCGGGTTCTCGGCACCCGCGGCGATGCGACCGAACAGCGACGCATGCACGTTGCGGCCCGCGGCCAGCGCCTTGCCCTGCCACCAGTTGGCCTGCGTTGCCACCACGTGGCCGGCGCCTTCGAACCGCTCCGACAGGTGCGGCCAGTCGGCGTCGATGTCGCCCTCATCGGCCAGCCACAGCTTGACCAGGTCCTCGCGGGCGCTGGCCCAGCGGTCGTCGAACACCACGGCCTTCTTGGCGTCGAAGGCGGGAGCGACCAGACGCGGCCAGTCCGAACCGAGTTCGGCGGTCACCAGGTCGATCAGTTCGGCGTCCGACGCCGTCTCCGGAGCACTCACCGGAGCATCGAGGCCCAGCTGCCCCAGCACCAGGCGCGCCGCGGAGGCGAGCACGCCGTCGGGACCGGTGACCTTCTCGGCGAACTCACCGAGTGCGGCGGAGTCCACGACACCGCCGGCGGCGCCGCCCGCCGAGGGCAGGCTGACCGGGATGCCCTTGCGGGCACCGACCGCGGAGACCGCGGCGTCGATCGCCTTGTCGACGTCGGCAGCACTGGCGAGCGCACCCTCGTGCAGGCCGCCCAGCGAGCCGCCGCGCACGCTCGAACCCTCACGGGTCCCCAGCGCCACCTCGACCGTCACATGCTTGGCCCAGCCCGGCCCCAGCTCCCATGCCTTCGACACGCGCTCGGCGATGTAGGCCGGACGCTTGCCCGACGGTCCGAAGACCGTGCGGAGCTGATCGTTGATGGCGTCCGAGAGCACCGGGCCGAACGGCTTGTAGGTGCGGGCCAGCTTGCTGACCTGTCCCTTGAGCGCACCCAGGTCCGCCTCGGCGGCACCGTCGATGGCGCCCAGGTTCAGTTCGGAGCCCAGGTCGACCAGCAGCTGGTTGCGTCGTGAAGACGCACCGTCGGTGATCGATTCGATGGAGTCGAGCGCCTCGATCTGATCCAGCCGCATCTTCGCGCTCAGTGCGATGAGAGCGACGGTCGCATCGGCGGCGTCCAAGGTGATGTCGTCGGGGCGGGGGCCGCCCGACGGCGCCGCCGGCGCGGCGGCTGGCGCGGGTGCGGCCTCGACGGCAGGCGCCTCGGCGGCGGGAGCCGCTGGGGCACTGTCGAATTCGACCTCTTCAGGCTCGGGATCGGTGTCGGTGGCGAACAGCACCGCGGCGTCCCGTTCGGCGTTGAGCACCTCGACGGTGCTGTGCGCGAACTCGGGCAGCTTGAGCGTGTTGGTCGCCAGGCCCGCCACGGTCGGCGCGTTCTTCACGCCGATCTCAACGAACCGCTCGACACCGAGGCCGCCCGCGGCCTCCTCGATGAACAGCAGGTCCTGCGTCTCGATCCAGCGCACCGGGCTGGCGAACTGCCAGGCCAGCAGCTCGATGACGATCTTGCGGCACAGTTCGACCGGGCGCTCGTTGCGCCACGTGTCGTAGTCGGCGAGCACCTCGTCGAGCGGTTCGGCCGGCACCAGATCGCGGATCTCCTGGATGAAGTCGCGATCCAGCGTGAACGGCCGGGGCACCAGGTTCGGGATGTAGCGGCCGACAACGAGTTCCGGATCGCGGTCACGCGGCAGCACCCGCTCCAGGCTGCGCCGGAAGTCGTCGACGCCGACCCGCAGCACGCTGGAGTGGAACGGCACGTCGATGCCGGGCACCAGGATGAACGAGCGCTTGCCGCCGGAGATCTCGCGACGACGCTCGACCTCCTCCTCAAGCGCCTCCAGCCCGCGGACGGTACCGGCGATCGCGTACTGCGAACCGCGCAGGTTGTAGTTCACGATCTGCAGGAATTCACCTGTGCGCTCGGAGATCTCGGCGACGAAGTCCTTGACGTCGTCATCGTCGAGATCGATCTGCGAGGGCCGGATGGCGGCCAGGCGGTAGTTGGACCGGCCCCGCTCATCACGCGGCACGATGTCGTGCATCTTGGAACCGCGGTGGAACACGGCCTCCAGCAGACCTTCGAGCTCGATCACGCCCGACACGCACGCCAGCGCGGTGTACTCACCCACGGAGTGACCGCAGGCGATGGCGCCCTCGACGAACGCACCCTGCTCGCGCATCTCGGCCACCTGCGCTGCGGCCGTGGTGGCCATCGCGACCTGGGTGAACTGCGTCAGGTACAGCACGCCTTCGGGGTGCTCGTAGTGCACCCCGGAGGCGATCAGGCTGGTCGGGTTGTCCCGCACCACGTGCAGCACCGAGAAGCCCAGGGTCTCCCGGGTGAACTTGTCGGCCCGGTCCCAGATCTTGCGGGCGGCCTTGCTGCGGGCACGCACCTCCATGCCCATGCCCTTGGACTGGATGCCCTGGCCCGGGAAGGCGTAGACGGTCTTGGGCGCGGCCAGGCGTGCGGTGGCCGACATCTTCAGGTCGGCTCCGACGCGCGCGGAGATCTCGAGCACCTCACCGCCGAGGTCGACGCCGACGCGGTCCACGCGGAAGTCGACCTCGTCGCCGGGCAGCACCATCCCGAGGAAGCGGGCGGTCCAGCCGAGCAGACGGGCCGGCGGGACGGGCTTGCCGTCGGTGGCGGTGACGACGTGCTGCGCCGCCGCCGACAGCCACATGCCGTGCACGATGCACGATTCCAGGCCGGCCAGCAGCGCGGCGGACCGGTCGGTGTGGATCGGGTTGTGGTCACCGGAGACCACGGCGAACGGCCGCATGTCGACCGGCGCGGTGACGGTGACGTCGCGGCGACGGCGGCGGGGTGTGTCGGTCGCGTTGTCCGACACCGCTCCCCCGGCGCGGACCGGATCAGCCAGTTCGGCGGTGCCGGTGCGGCCACGGATCGCAAAACGCTCCTCGAGCGTGGCGAGCAGCGTTCCATCGGCGTCGCACACCGAGACCGACACCGGCACGACGCGGCCGACCTCGGTGTCGTAGGCGGCCGAAGCCGTTGCGGTGACGGTCAACTGCGCGGACTCGGTCGGGAGCTTGGTGACCAGCTGGGCCGCATGGTCGAGGTGGACCAGGCTCAGCAGGCCCTCCACGACCGGGAATCCGTCGTCGGTGACGGCCGCGCCGATCGCGGCGAACACCGCCGGCCAGCAGCGGCCGACGAGGGCGTCGGGTACGACGGTGAGCGTCGGAGCCAGCGGTGCACCGAAGGTCGCGGTGACACCGGTGTGGTCGGCGACCCGCTCCGGATCCCACTCGACGGTGGCGGTGGTGGACCCGTCGGCCACCTCGGGCAGCGCGTCGGGTCCGTCGACGCCGGCCGCGATCGCCAGCACCGACCGCATCGCGGTCGAGGCGTCCTCGGTGGTGACGATGGGGGCCCCGCCGTCGACCGTGGTGGCCGGCAACGTGAACGGAATCTCGATCCAGGTGCCCGACAGCGGAAGGCTCAACACGACCTTCTCGCCGACGATCTCCAGGCGAGCACCCGTGGCATGGTTGGTCGCCGACTTGTTCTCGTGCACAAGCCATTCAGAGGGCGCGGCGATGCGGTGCACCGGGTTCGTGGCGGTGCGACCGGCCCACAGCACGTCGGGGGCGTCGAGCACCAG
Organism: Mycobacterium sp. ACS4331; assembly: GCF_001667265.1. Lineage (GTDB taxonomy): Bacteria > Actinomycetota > Actinomycetes > Mycobacteriales > Mycobacteriaceae > Mycobacterium. Next base: position 61,310 of record NZ_LZHW01000096.1, read on the forward strand.
TGCCAGCGGGCTGGTGACGTTCTGCAGGCGCGAGATCACCGGCTTGGGCTGCGCTCCGGCGGCCACGGCGTCGTCGATCGCGGCCTGTTCGAAGCGGTCGAGCAGTTCACCGACCGGTTCGTCGACCCGCGTGATGCCGGCGACGGCCTGGGTGCCGGGGATGATGCAGACCTGGTCCGCTGAGTAGCGCGCGTCGTGGGCCTGCCACAGCGAGTCACTGCGCCACCACCGGCGGACATCCTTATCGATGACCGGGACGAAGTTCACCGGCTTGCCCGGCGTCTTGCACAGCTGGACGAAGAACGGCACGTCGACCGGGTGCAGCTTGACCGTCGCGGCGTCCGGGTAGGCGGCCAGCAGAGCGGAGATCGCGGCCTGCGGGTCCTCCAGCAGCCGCTCACCCTCTTCGGTTGCGCCGTAGAGGGTTTCGATGGGGCCGGAGTCGACGGCGTTGAGCCGGGCCTCGGCGCGCTGCAGCATCTCGGCGAAGCGGTCCCGCCACGTGACGTCGAGCCACGGGGAGTCCTCGCGCTTGGTGTCGGCGGTCGAATCCCCGTCGCCGATCGCCAGTTCGATGTAGCGGTTCAGCCACTGCTCGTAGGTCATCTCCGCGACGTCGCCGAAGTACGGCTTGGCGGTGTTGGCCATCGCGGCGATGATCTCGTCGCGGCGCTGGGCGACGGCGTCGGCGTCACCGGCCACCTCGTCGAGCAGTCGACCGCAGCGCGAGGCCGTGTTGTCGATCTCGTGGATGTCGGCACCCAGCTGGCTGCGCCCGGAAGCCATGCCGCCCTGCGCCTTTCCGGCGCCGACCCAGCTGTCCGTGCCCTTGGTCTCGACCAGCATCTGCTTGACCGCGGGTGAGGTGGTGGCCTCCAGCGTCGCCATCGCGGCCGTGCCGACCAGGATGCCGTCGACGGGCATCAGGGGGAAGCCGTAGGCCTGTGCCCAGCGGCCGGAGAGGTACTCGGCGGCCCGTTCGGGCGTGCCGATGCCGCCGCCGACGCAGACCGTGATGTTGGAGCGGCCCCGCAGTTCCGAGTAGGTGGCCAGCAGCAGGTCGTCGAGATCCTCCCAGGAGTGGTGGCCACCGGCGCGACCACCCTCGATGTGGGCGATGACAGGCTTGGTGGGCACCTCGGCCGCGATCCGGATGACGGAGCGGATCTGCTCGACCGTGCCGGGCTTGAACACCACATGACTGATGCCGACGTCGTTGAGCTCGCCGATCAGTTCGACGGCCTCTTCGAGTTCGGGGATGCCCGCGGTGACGATCAGGCCGTCGATCGGGGCTCCGGACTGACGCGCCTTCTGCACCAGGCGCTTGCCGCCGACCTGAAGCTTCCACAGATACGGATCGAGGAACAGCGAGTTGAACTGGATGGAGCGACCCGGCTCGAGCAGCGTCGTGAGCTCCTCGACGCGGCCGGCGAAGATCTCCTCGGTGACCTGTCCGCCGCCGGCGAGTTCGGCCCAGTGCCCGGCGTTGGCCGCGGCCGCCACGATCTTGGCGTCGACCGTCGTCGGGGTCATGCCGGCCAGCAGGATCGGCGAGCGCCCGGTCAGGCGGGTGAACTTGGTCGACAGCTTGACCGATCCGTCCGGCAGCGTGATGACCTCAGGCGCGTAGCTCGACCACGGCTTGGCGACCTCGGGCACGGCGCCGACGGTGAACAGGTTGCGCTGGCCACCGCGCGTGGCTGCCGGCACGATGCCGATGCCGAGGCCCCGGATCACCGGCGCAGTCAGACGAGTCAGGATGTCACCGGGGCCCAGATCCAGGATCCAGCGGGCGCCGGCGTCATGCAGCGCGGTGATCTCGTCAACCCAGTCGACCTGATCGATCAGGATGGCCTTGGTCATGGCCTTCGCGAGTTCGACGTCGATGCCGACCTGCTCCGCCCAACCGCCGACGATGTCGACGCCGTCGGACAGGCGCGGGGTGTGGAAGCCGACCTCGACCTGCACGGGGTCGAACACCGGCGCGAAGACGGCACCGCCGCGGATCTTGTTCTTCCGCTCGGCCTCCTCCTTCTGCGCGATCTGCTGGCAGTACAGCTCAAAGCGGGACAGCTGCTCGGGGGTGCCGGTGATGACCACCGACCGACGGCCATTGCGGATCGAGAGCACGGGCGGCAGGACCGTCCGGACGTCCTTGCTGAACTCTTCGAGCAGTTCGTAGATTCGCTCGGGGTCGGCGTTGGTGACCGACACCATCGGCGGGCGATCGCCGAGGACCGCGATGCCGCGGCGACGGGCCACCAGGGTGCCCGCGGCGCCGATCAGCTGCGCGAGCGCCAACAGTTCCACGTCGCCGTTGGTTCCCTGGCGCTTGAGGGCCTCAACGGCCAGGACGCCCTGCGAGTGACCCGCGACCGCGACCGGGGGCGTGGCGGCCAGATCCAGGCCCTGACGGGCCAACGCGCGCACCGCACCGATCTGGGTCAGCAGCACGCCCGGCACCGAGACCGCGGCGGAGGTCAGTTGCTTGGCGGTCGGCACGGGCTCTTCGGCGGCCAGCGCCCGCACCCAGCGCAGAGGCTCGAAGCCGATCGGACGGACCACGACCAGCTCGCGGGCGATGGGCTCGAGCAGCAGCTCGGCTTCGCCGGCGAGGGTGGCGAGCTCAGACTCGATACCCGCCGAGGACACCAGCTCCTCGAGCGTCTCCAGCCAGGCGCTGCCCTGTCCCCCGAAGGCGACCGCGAACGGCTCACCGGCAGAGAGACGATCGACCAGGGCGTGAGTCGACTGTGCGGGCCCGGCAGCGCTGCCATCGTGGTTGGTGGAACCGTCGTAGTCGGCAGAAACGTTGTCGTGCTCGAAAATCGTCACCTTGTATATCTCCCTGTAGCTCTCTGCGGCGTCATCGTCTTCACTGCTCGTACTGCGCACCTTGTCGGCCCGCGACCTCCCGCGGCTCTGCGGGTGGTGTTGGTCGGCGGCTCCTCTGTGAGCCCGCCGTGCGCACGGCGCCTGCCGTCTGGTCCGGCATGGGACCAACCGGCTCGTCCTCGAGGTCGGCTCTGAAGACCTCTTCTCGTGTGCGAACCGGCTGCACTAAGAGTGTCATAAGAGCTATGGCCATTTTCCGCCGCCATTTGGTTACTAGCGAGTTCTACGCAGCAGTAACCGTGGCGTGGGTAACGCGGCGCTCAAGCAGGCCTCGCGGGCTGGAGGACAAACGTCCTGTTGGCAGGTGGTTACGGCCGAGTAGGTATAACTCCGCAGATCACAGCACGATTGTTATCGAATCGTAACCTGTGAATTCACCGGTTTCCAAAGTCCCGCGTGGCGCGCGCCCAAGCATCTGCTCGGTTCGCCCGAGGCCACCGCGCCGGGCAGGATTCGAAATGAAGTTTGCTGGCAAATCTTACTGATCAGTAATGTGAGGGTGCTTTCGGGTCGGTCCCTCTGACCGAACCACGGCTTGAGACCGTGGTTGATGTCCACCCCGCCTCCCCCGACGCTGCGGGCTGCCGATCTGCACCCGGTGCAGGTGGGCCGCCACGTGGGCGATGCGGCCCGGCGACCCCGGAGTTGTGCTGCCGGGAAGTCGCCGCCCACGCCGTCCTGGATCGCCCAGTCGATTGTCCTGGAGTCGGCACAGACACCCGTGCGCTGATGCCCGGCCCAGCTTCGCAAACCGCGCAAAAAGGTCGCGACCTGCTGTTTGTGCCGCTCACAGCTCGGTTCGTCGTCGATAGACGTGTGACTCTGCCTGCCCAGCATCCGCTGGCCGCCTGGCCGCCGGTCCGCGGCGCAGCGCATGGCACCGGTGGCCCCTGACGCCCGGATGTCGCTGGCCTTGATGACACGCCCGAGCAGAACCGCCATCCGGGCGGCCCTGGCGGTGGGGCTGAGCGCAGCGGTCACGCCGAGCGCAGCGGCCGTCGGAGTTCTGCCAGGGCACGACAAAAAGAATTCGAGCGGGTACACGGCGCCTGGCAGAATCGTCGTCAGGTCGGCAGCAACGGAGGGGCAAGCACGTGCGGCGCTGGATCGTGTGGTCCGTCGGCCTGTTGGCGTACATCATCGCGGTCCTCGACCGCACGACACTCGGGGTGTCCGGTCTCGATGCCGCCGTACGGTTCGACGCCAGCCCCGGTGTCCTCTCGACCTTCGTCGTGCTGCAGATCATCGTCTACGCAGGCGCCCAGATTCCCGCAGGTCTGCTGCTGGACCGCTTCGGGTCCCGCGTGATGATCGTCGCGGGCGGCACCCTGATGGCGGCGGGCCAGCTCACCCTCGCCTTCACCGAGTCTCTGCCCATCGCCATCGGCGCCCGGGCCGTGTTGGGACTCGGCGACGCCTTCACGTTCATCTCAGTGCTGCGCCTGGTGCCGTACTGGTTCAGCGAACGTGAGATCCCGCTCGTCACGCAGCTGACCGGAATCTGCGGCCAGCTAGGCCAGGTGCTCTCGGCCCTGCCCTTCCTGGCGCTGCTGGGCGGTGCGGGGTGGAGCACGGCCTACGTGTCGGTGACGGCGCTCGGCGCCCTCATCGTCCTCATGGCGATGGCGCTGATCCGGGACACGCCACACGGCCGGGCGGAACCCGTGCGCTCGATCGGTGTCAGCGACACCCTGGCCAACGTCAAGACCGTCTGGCTGCGACCAGGCACTCGCCTGGGTTTCTTCACCCACATGGGCACGCAGTTCTCGGTCACGGCGTTCACGCTCATCTGGGGGGTGCCCTATCTGACCGAGGCGCAGGGGCTGTCTCGGGGGGCGGCGGGCACCCTGCTGACGGTCTCGGTGGCTGCGGCCATCTCCTCCGGCATCATCATCGGCATCGTCACGGGCCGGCATCCACACCGCCGGTCACGGGTCGTGCTGGGCATCGTCGCCAGCAATGCCGCGATCTGGACCGTGGTGCTGTCCCTTCCCGGTCCCGCCCCGCTGTGGTTGCTTGTGGTCCTGGTCGTGGTGATCTCGGCCGGCGGTCCCGGCTCGATGGTGGGGTTCGACTTCGCGAGGACGTTCAACCCGAGTCGCACGCTGGGCACCGCGACCGGGATCGTCAACATGGGCGGATTCATCGCCTCCCTGCTCGTGATGCAGGCGATGGGCATGATCATCGGCGCCGCCGGCGGGTACTCGTTCGACGCCTTCCGCTACGCGTGGTCGGTGCAGTACGTCATCTGGGCGATCACCGCGGTCGCGATCCTGATCACCCGACGCAAGGCCCGTCGGACCATCGGCCAGAACGACGAGAGCAAGTACCTGCTCGAGTTCTTCGACGAGCACCAGCTGGCGCGCTGAGTCCAGACCCCCGCGTAACGGGCTCGCGCACACGGGTAGCCCGCTACCCGCGACTCCGTGGTCGCCGTCGCCCACGCTCATCGCAGACCGCCGCAACATCCGGCGTCGACGAGGGGGGACATCATGACCGCAATCACGAGCATCGGCCACACCACCGCCCGTGTGCGGGGCTGGCTCCTGAGCGCCTCGATCCGTCGAACGGTCGCGGCGCCCGAGCGGCCCGCACGTCGGCCACGTCCGCACCGCAGCCCGAGCTATTACGAGACCGGGCTCATCGGCCGGGAGAGTTTCCGCCTCTGAAGGTCAGGCGCCGGGACCCGCCGGCGGCAGACCGAGTTCCCGTTCCGCGAAGCGCATGGCGATGCGGTAGGCGACCTCGGGGCAGACCTCCGGGTCCTCCAGGGCCACCTGGACGAACAGCCCGTCCAACAGGGCACTGAACGCAAGCGCGAAATGCCGTGCGTCGACCGATTCGTGAACCTCGCCCGGCCTGGCGGATTCGACTGCGTCGACGATCATCCCGCGCCACCGCGCGTCGAGTTCGACACGGCCGGCCCACACCTCGTTGTTCCGGTATGCCTGGGGCCACAGTTCAAGCCACAGACCCGAGGCGCCGGGGATCTCCTCGATGTCGCTGTCGGGAGTGCACATCCAACGGATCAGCAGCGCCAGCCTGGCGCGCAGGGACTGTGCGTCCGCCAGCGACTTCGCGGCCGCGGCGTAGAACGACTCCTCGGAATGACGCAGCGCGTCGACGAGCAACCGGTTCCGAGTGCCGAAGTAGTAGATCACCAGTGGGGCGCTGACACCGGCGCGATGCGCGACGTCGGCGATTCGGGTTTCGGCGAAGCCCCGTTCGGCGATCAGTTCGGCCGCGGCACGCAGCATTTGGACACGACGAACCTCGTTGTTCTCACTCGCGGTCGCCGGATCGGCCATCGGTGATCAACTTTCTCATCCGTCAATTCCAACACCTACTACCCGTCGACAACGCTGTCGAAACTGGCAGCGGGCCAATCGAGGTCACGCTGCGCGACCCGGGTGTCGTACCGCCAGACTTCGTCGCCGGGCAGTCCCTGCCGGGCGCGGCCCGCCGCCACTTTGTCCTCCGATCACACTTCTATCGGCGGATACAGGCGCTCCATGGTGTACTGCCGGTTTCGCCGGGCCGCCCATGAACTGGCTGCCAGTGACACCGCCAGCACGCCGACGAGCACGACGATCGCCACCCACAGCCGCGAGTCCACCCCTCCCACGGTGAGCTGGCGTAAACCGTTGACGGCGTAGGTCATCGGGTCAAACGGGTGGATGATCTGGAATGGTTTCGCGGTGGTCTCAACCGGATAGATGCCACCGGCGGACACCAACTGGAACATCAGGAAGGCCAGCGTCACAACCCGCCCCACCGCGACTCCGAACAGCGCGTTGAACGCCTGGATGAGGGCGAGGAACGCCGCGACGACCAACAGCAGGAACGCGACCGTGGCCAGCGCGTACTTGGGCCGCAACCCAACTCCGAAATGAACCACGACGTACATCACCAGCACCTGACACAGTGCGATCAGGGAGGCAGGCCAATAGGAGGCGAGCACAACCCGCAGCGCACCCAATCCGTTCACGATGGGTCGGGACTGTAACGGCGTCAACAACATCCAGGTGATCAACGCGCCGATGAACAGGGCCAACGGGAGGAAGAACGGGGCGAACCCGGTGCCGAAGGTCGCGGCCGGGTTGTCGGTGACGATATCCAGCGCCACGGGTTGCGCCAGCGTGCGCGCGACCTCAGTGCGCTGCTCGGGCGTCCAGGACGGGACCTGGGTCGAGCCCTGCCGCAGTTTGTCGGCGAGTTCGGCGCTGCCGGATTTGAGCTTCTCGGTGCCGGCGGCGAGTTCGCGAGCGCCGCCGGCCAATTGGGCACCGCCACCGGCAAGCTGCACCAGTCCCTGGTTGAGGCTGTGCGCGCCCGTGTCGAGTCGGTCGACGCCGTCGCGCAGTTTCACGATGTCGTCGCGCAGTCCGCCGTCGAGCGCCCTGGTCAGGAAGGTTCGCAGTTCGCTGTTGGGGTCGCCGAGTTCGGTCTCGAGTTTGGCGGCGCTGTCGCGCAGTTTGAGCAGTCCGTCGTCGGTGGTGGGGTCGACGCCCTGTGCTTTCAACAGTCGTTGGGCGCCACCCAGGAACTCCCCCGAATCACGGACCGTGGGGTCCGGACTGGTGCGCAGGACGCCGATCACCTGGTCGACGATCGCAGCAGCCTGTGCGCTGTTGATGTTCAGGGCCGCGATTCGATCGGTGGTGGACCGCACCGCGCTGCTGAGATGCTGGGCCGCCAAACCCACCTCGTTGGGGTCGAGATGCAGCCGCTCCACCCGGTCCAGCACCCGCACCAGCGGGTCCACGGAGGTGTCGACGGCGGTGGAGAGCTGGCGCGTCCCCGCCGAAAGCTGAGCGGACCCGTCCCGTGCCGTGACCAGGCCGGCCGCGAGCGTGCCGGCGCCGCCGGCCAGGCGATCCGCGCCGTCGTCGGCGGTGTCCAGCCCGGTGGCCACCTGATCCGCGCCGTCGGCGGCCTGCACCAGACCTTCCCCGGCGTCGGCGAGTCCGGTGAGCACGGTGCCCACGGTGCGTTCGCCGACCTGCGCATTCACCAGGTCGATCACCTCGCGCGAGGCGTCCTGCCCGATGATCGAGGCCAGGTAGTTGTTCGCGTTGTTGAACGTGAAGACGAGCTTGGCCTGGTGCGGGTCGTCACCAGCGGACGAGGCGATCGCGGCGCTGAAGTCGCGTGGCAGGCTGACCGAAAAATAGTACCGGCCCGACGCCACGCCCTCCTTGGCCTCTTGCGCCGATACCGGGTGCAGGTCAAGCTTTTTGGCGTCAAGCAGCGCCTGCGCGACCTCGTCGCCGGCATGCAGTGGCTGCCCCTGTGACTCGGCCCCGACGTCTTCGTTGACCAGCGCCACGGGCACCTTGCCGACCTCGTTGAACGGGTTCCAGAACGCCCACAGGTACATCGCACCGTAGAGCAGGGGCAACACGATGACAGTCGCCAGCGCGATGCGCGGCAGGGCTCCGCGCGAGTAGCGCTTGAGGTCAGTGCCCAACGACATTCCAGCGAGCATGATCAGTCACCACCTTTCGTACCGTCGGCCAGTTCGGCGTGGGTTGTGTTGGCCACCTCGATCTGCGCGCGGACCGCGTGTCCGTCGGCTCCGTTGACGGTGGTCGTGATCACGGTCTGGTGCTCGCCCAAGACGATGAGCCGCTCGATGAGCAGCGCACGGTTGGCGTCGCTGGTGACGTGGTCAAGGTTGCCGACCACCAGCAGTGGCGGCTTCTGGGTGTTCGCCAGCGCGATCCGCAGCAGCATCCGGTCAAGCTCGGAGAGTGCGTCGACGTACTCGGTCAGCGGCGGCAGCGGCAACTCACCGAACACCGGGGCGCACACCGTCTCGAGGTCTCCTTGACCAGCGCGGCGGACAAGCCGGTACCACCGGGCGTCCCAGCGCAGCTGTTCAGTGATCAGGTCTCGTACGGTCACCGACTCGGTGACCGCGTCGATCTCGTCGATGCCCGCCAGCGCGGCCGAGGCGAAGATGTCCCTCACCCGGGTCCGGCCGAACACCGAGATCTGCCCCGAGACCGGACTCATCCGACCCGCCACCGTCATCAGCAGCGCGGTGCGTCCACTCCCCGCGGGACACACCAGGACCGTCACACCACCGGCGTCGACGTCGAGGTCAATGGGGCCGTACACGGGTCCCCACGGACCCCTCATGGTGATCCGCCGCGCGGTGACCGCAGGTGTGGCATCCGGTCTGCTCGACTCGCTCACCACACCATCCCATCACCTCAGGATCAGCATGGCCACGTGCAGTGAAGTCCTCGATTCCGCGTCCTCGAGGTCGACGCCCAGCATCCGCTGCAATGCCGCGAGCCGGGAGTACAGCGTCGGCCGGGACAGGTGCAGCCGTTTGGCGAGTTCGGTCTTGTTCCCCCCGACGTCGAGATAGGTCTGAAGCAGCTCGAACATGTCGTCGCCATGCTTGGCCCGATCGGCCAGCACCGATCGCAGTTCCGTCTCGGCGAAGGCCTGCACCCGGGGATCCGAGCGCACCAGCGCCAGCAGCCCGCGCAGCCGCACGTCGGCGGCACGATAGAACGACCGTCCGGAATCAAGAAGCGCCACAGCAACTTCGGCGACATGGTCGGCTTCCGCCAGGCCGCCGGCGGCTTCGGTCAGCCGACTGGACTCCGGCCCCACACCGATCACGCAGTCGTTGACGCCGTCGATGTTCCTCACGACGTCGCGGATCTGCAGACACAGTTCGTCGAGGACGGCGTCGGAATCGGCAACGCCGACGGCGTGGCGAGGTGCCAGCAGCAGGTCGATGACGCCGTCTTCTCGGGCAGCGGCCAGGACCGTGTGTCGCCGAGACCGCACCGCGTGCACGACGGCGTCGAGTGTGCGGACGCGTCGCTGCTGGACCACGACCTGATCGGGCCCCTTCGAGTCGGCCAGCCGCACCGTCATGGGCACGTAGGTCAGCGACGGCCGCAACCCCAGGGCGTAGGCCCGCGACGTCGCCTCCGCCTCGTCCCGGACGCGGCCGTTGCGCAGGTCGTCGACCAGTCCGCTCTGCGCTCGCAGTTCCAGCGACATGCGGTCCTGTTCGACCATCCGGTGCAACGCCAGCGCCTGCGCCGCGCGTTCGATGGTCATCACAACCCGCGACGTCTCGGTGAGCGTCGGCGCGATCAGACGCCCCCACTCCTGGCGGTACGGGCCGACGCGTCGGCTCAACCAGGCCTGCGGACCGGTGTCCGGGTTGAGACGTGACCGGCGCTCCCAGTCCCCCAACAGTTCCGGCGCGGCCATCCCATGGCCGGCGTACGCCAGCACCTTTCGGTTCAGGTCCTCGAGAACCAACGGAGCACTGAGCATGTCAGCCGCGACTCGGACGATCTCGTCCAGCGAGGCGCGACGCATGCTCAACGCGGTGAACGTCTCATGGACGCGTCGGGCGTAGTCCACCTCCGCGTACTGATCGGCCACGATGCGCCGGTGCACCTCTTCGGTGACCTCCACGAAGCGAACCGAGCGGTGCAGCACGACGACCGCCATGCCCAGACCGGCCCCGGCGACGAGCACCGACTGGGGCAGCTCATCGATGTGCAGCCCCAACTCGACGACGACCCCGATCGCACCAGCGGCGGCCAGACCGGGCAGGTAGTTGTCGCGGAGCCTGTGATCGGTCAGCGCCAACCCGGTGGTCAAGACCAGTTCGCCGCCTTCGAGCAGATTCGACAGGTCACTCAGCTCGCTGACATGCACCCAACGCACGCGGCGGCTCAGCGCCTCATCGTCACCGAGGACGACCTCAGGCTGCCCGGCCTGCAGCACCGGCAGGCCGAGAATCTCCTTCAGCGTGGGCTCCATTTGACACAGCGTAAATCACTGGTTCAGCCCTCTTACACTTCGTCGGGCCATCGCGTGCGATATCCGCGCAAGAATCATTCCCATGACGAGCACCCCCATCATCGGCCACTGGGCAGACGGCAAGAAGTTCTCCGGCGCCAGCGACAGGACCGCGCCGGTCACCAACCCCGCCACCGGAGCGACCACCGGCGAGGTCGCGTTGGCCTCGGTCGAGGACGCGCGCGCGGTGATCGACGCAGCCGCGGCAGCCTTCCCCGAATGGCGGGACACCTCCCTGGCCAAGCGCAGCCAGGTTCTCTTCGCGTTCCGCGAACTGCTCAACGCCCGCAAGGACGAGTTGGCCGCGATCATCACCAGTGAGCACGGCAAGGTGCTCTCCGACGCCCTCGGCGAGGTCACCCGCGGCCAGGAGGTCGTCGAATTCGCCTGCGGCATCCCGCATCTGCTCAAGGGCGGCATGACCGAGAACGCGTCCACCAACGTCGACGTCGCCTCGATCCGCCAGCCGCTCGGCGTGGTGGGCGTCATCTCCCCCTTCAACTTCCCCGCCATGGTGCCCATGTGGTTCTTCCCCATCGCGATCGCCGCCGGCAACACCGTGGTGCTCAAGCCCTCGGAGAAGGACCCCAGCGCCGCTCTGTGGATCGCCGAACTCTGGGCCGAGGCCGGCCTGCCCGCCGGTGTCTTCAACGTGCTGCAGGGCGACAAGGTCGCCGTCGACGAACTGCTGACCAACCCGACCGTCAAGGCCGTGTCCTTCGTCGGATCCACCCCGATTGCGCAGTACGTCTACGCCACCGGCACCAGCCACGGCAAGCGCGTCCAGGCACTCGGCGGCGCCAAGAACCACGCGCTGATCCTGCCCGACGCCGACCTCGATCTGGCCGCCGACGCCATGATCAACGCCGGTTTCGGCAGCGCCGGTGAGCGCTGCATGGCCATCAGCGCCTGCGTGGCCGTCGGTCCGATCGCCGACGAGTTGGTCGCCAAGATCGCCGAGCGCGCCGCGACGCTGAAGACCGGCGACGGCACCCGCGACTCCGACATGGGCCCGCTGGTCACCAAGGCGCACCGCGACAAGGTTGCCTCCTACATCGACGCCGGCGAGGCCGCCGGTGCCAAGGTCGTCGTCGACGGGCGCACCGTTGAGGCCGACGGCGGGGCGGACGGGTTCTGGCTGGGCCCGACTCTGCTCGACCACGTCACCCCCGAGATGAGCGTCTACACCGACGAGATCTTCGGCCCCGTGCTGTCGGTCGTGCGGGTCGAGACCTACGACGAGGCCCTCGCGCTGATCAACGCCAACCCCTACGGCAACGGCACGGCGATCTTCACCAACGACGGTGGCGCGGCACGCCGGTTCCAGAATGAGGTCGAGGTCGGCATGGTCGGCATCAACGTGCCGATCCCCGTGCCGACGGCGTACTACAGTTTCGGAGGGTGGAAGGCCTCGCTCTTCGGCGACACCCACGCGCACGGCACCGAAGGCGTGCACTTCTTCACCCGCGGCAAGGTGGTCACCACCCGCTGGCTCGACCCCAGCCACGGTGGCATCAACCTCGGCTTCCCCCAGAACAACTGAGCGCATAGGACTGAGATGACTTCCCTGGACACCAACATCCTGCCCACCGGTCAGGATCTTGACAGCGCCATCGCCGAGGGCAAGCGCGCCTACGAGCTCGACCGTGCGCACGTGTTCCACTCGTGGTCCGCGCAGGCCCAGATCAAGCCCATGACGGTGCTGGCGGCCGAAGGCTCCTACGTGTGGGACGGCGAGGGCAACAAGCTGCTGGACTTCAGCTCGCAGTTGGTCAACACCAACATCGGGCACCAGCACCCGAAGGTCGTCGCGGCCATCGCCGAACAGGCGGCCAAGCTGTGCACCATCGCGCCGCAGCATGTCAACGCCGCGCGATCAGAGGCCGCGCGCCTGATCGCCGAGCGCACGCCCGGCGACCTGAACCGGGTGTTCTTCACCAACGCCGGCGCCGACGCCGTCGAGCACGCCGTCCGGATGGCGCGTCTGCACACCGGTCGTTACAAGGTGCTGGCCCGCTACCGCTCGTACCACGGCGGCACCGACACCGCGGTCAACCTGACCGGTGACCCTCGGCGTTGGCCGAACGACTACGGCAACAGCGGCGTCGTCCATTTCAACGGCCCGTTCCTGTACCGCTCGTCGTTCAACGCCGAGACCGAGGAGCAGGAGACCCAGCGCGCCCTGGAGTACCTCGACCGGTTGATCCAGATGGAGAACCCGAGCTCGTTCGCGGCGATCATCCTCGAGTCGGTTCCGGGCACCGCGGGCATCATGGTGCCCCCGCCCGGGTACATGGCCGGCGTGCGGGAGATCTGTGACAAGTACGGCATCGTGATGATCGCCGACGAGGTCATGGCCGGGTTCGGACGGACCGGAAAGTGGTTCGCCATCCAGAATTTCGACGTCGTTCCCGACCTGATGACCTTCGCCAAGGGCGTCACATCCGGCTACGTCCCGCTCGGCGGCGTGGCGATCAGCGAGGCCATCGCCGCGACGTTCGCCGACCGCGCCTACCCGGGCGGTCTGACCTACTCGGGCCACCCGCTGGCCACCGCGTGCGCGGTCGCGACCATCAACGCGATGGAGGACGAGAACATGGTCGGCAACGCGGCCCGGATCGGCTCCGATGTGCTGGGCCCGGGGCTGCGGGAACTGGCCGCCAAGCACCCGTCGGTGGGTGAAGTCCGTGGCCTCGGTGTGTTCTGGGCCATCGAGCTGGTGGCCAACCAGCAGACCCGGGAGCCGCTGGCGCCCTATGGCGGAACCAGCCCCGCGATGGCTGCGACGCTGGCGGAGTGCAAGTCCGGCGGCCTGCTGCCGTTCGCGAACTTCAACCGCATCCACGCGGTGCCGCCGTGCAACGTCAGCGACGACGAGGTGGCCGAAGGCCTGCGCATCCTCGACGCCGCGCTGACCGTGGCCGACGGGTACGTCAGCTAGTTCGTTTCGTTGGGCCGACGTGGGCGGCTGCGGCACTGAGCACTTCGCCGCAGCCGCTCCACATTTCGGCGATGATCTCGGCGGCGGGTCGTACGTCTGCGATACGGCCCGCAACCTGGCCGGTGTTCGCCACGCTGGCCGCCATGTCGCCGCCGAAATACAGTGTCCGCACGCGTTCCAACGCGGATCCTTCGGGTTCGCCCGCCTTGCCCGCGTCCATCAATTCTGCTGTGGCGGTGCGGATCACGCGCATCATACGGACTCCACCAAGAGGCAGCAGCACCGTTGAGGTCTCTTCGGCGTCGACGACGGCACGCTTGAAGTTCTCGTGCACGCCCGCCTCCTCCGAGGCCAGCAGCCTGGTCCCCATCTGTACCGCTTCGGCTCCCAGCACGAATGCCGCGGCCATCGACCGCGAGTCACAGATTCCGCCAGCGGCAACGATCGGCACCTCGACGCTCTCGGCGACAAGCGGCAGCAGCACCAGACTCGATGCGCCGTAACGGTTCTTGAATCCGCCGCCCTCCACCCCCTCGACGACAAGGCCGTCGACGCCCGCGTCGACGGCCTTGCGCGCGGCGGCCAGTGTGCCCACGACGTGGAAGACCGTGATGCCGGCGCCGTGCAGACGGTCGGTGAACAGACGCGGATCGCCCGCAGACGTCGTGACGAATCGAATGCCCTGCTCCACCAGGACGTCGACGAAGGCGGGGTCCCGTTTGACGAAGAGGGAGATGTTGGCGCCCACCGGTTTGTCGGTGAGATCGCGGACCCGCGCCAGGTCGGCCCGGCCCTGTTCCGAGGTGGTCTCGATGATGCCGAGTCCGCCCGCGTTGGACACGGCTGCGGCCAGTTCCGCGTTGGCGATGTAGGTCATCGGCGCACCGATGACCGGAATCTCGACGCCGGCGAGTTCGCAGAATCGATTCGTCATCGTGGCGCCCCTCTGCACTTGAATGATGAGCCGACGATATCCGGCACCGTGGTGCGGCGGTCGTGGTGCGGCGGCTCGGGGCGCCCGTAACCCCCATGTGGTTCCCGCACCGCGGCGCACCACTCCGCGGTGGGTGATCCCGTGGTCCGCACCCGATGACGCGTGCCCCGTGGCCCGTAACGCGTGGGCGGCACCCGAACACGGGCGCTTCGGGTGACGGGCACCAGGGTCTCATGACCCGCATGCGTGACCGTCCGCCTGCCGCCTACCGCCTTCCATCCCGAAGATCGGACTCCCTCCTCTCGCCTCTCGCCTCCCGCCTCC
>NZ_LZHW01000097.1 GCF_001667265.1 Mycobacterium sp. ACS4331
ACCCCCCGGCTACCCACCCCCGCCGGGTTACGGCCCGCCGCAGGGTTACGCACCGCTGCCGGGTTACGGGCCCCCGGGCTACGGCGTCCCGCCGGGATATCCACCCCCGCAGCTGGAGCTCAAGCCCGGCGTCATCCCGCTGCGCCCGCTCACGCTCAGCGACATCTTCAACGGCGCGGTCGGCTACGTGCGCACCAACCCGAAGGCGACGCTGGGCCTGACGACGGTCGTGGTGCTCATCAGCCAGGTCATCGCGCTCGCGGTGCAGCTGGGGCCGATGCGGACCGTCGCGGAGATGGACCCCGAGGACACCGGTTTCGGGACGGCATTCGCCGCCTCCCTCTGGAGTGAGCTGCCCGGCGCCATCGTGACCCTGTTGGCCTCCACCGTCCTCACCGGCATGCTCACCGTCGTGATCGGCCGAGCAATCTTCGGCACCACGATCACCATCGGCGAAGCGTGGCAACGCATTCAAGGCCGTCTCCTGCCCCTTCTGGGTGTCACGCTGGTTCTGCTCGGCGTCGTCCTGGCGGCCCTGGCGGCCCTGGTGTTGATCACCACGATGTTCGTCGCGGCCGCCGGCCCGGTGGGTGGAGTGGTGATCGGCATCCCGCTGGGGCTGGCGGCCGTCGCGGGCGGCCTGTGGTTCGCCGTGATGACGTTGTTCGCCCCCGCGACGGTGGTGCTCGAGCATCAGCCCGTGATGGCCTCCATCTCGCGGTCGTTCGCGCTGGTGCGCGGAAGCTTCTGGCGCATCCTCGGCATCTGGCTGCTGACGGCGTTGATCACCTCGATCATCGCTTTCGCGGTCGGCATTCCGTTCGGCATCGCGGGGCTGCTGACGGGTGGGCTGACCTCGGATTCCGGCCCCTCGTTCATCACCGCGATGATCCTGGCCAGCATCGGCGGGATCATCGGTCAGATCATCACGACGCCGTTCACCGCCGGTGTGACCGTCCTGCTCTACACCGACCGACGGATTCGTGCGGAGGCCTTCGACCTGGCACTGAAGACCGGTGCGACGGCCAACCCCGCCGCGCCCGGATCGACAGACCACCTCTGGCTGGTTCGACGCTGAGGTCACGCCCTTGCCAACCGTAGACATCGACCGTGACACCGCACACGACCTCGCCGAACGTGAGCTCAGCAAGCCGATCTATCCGCGAGCCTCGGTGACGGACCGGCTCAGCGAATGGCTCGACGAGCTCCTGTTCCGCATCGTGTCCAAGGGTTCTCAGATCCCCGGCGGGTTCTTCACCATCGCGGTGCTGTTGATCCTTGTGATCGTGGCCGTGGTGGTTGCGGTGCGCATCGCACGGAAAACCATGCGCACCAACCGCGGCGACGGCTACACACTGTTCGGTGCGGCCGAACTCAGTGCCGAGCAGCACCGGCAGACCTCGGAGCAGTACGCGGCCTCCGGCGATTGGGCAGCCGCCATCCGACACCGGTTGCGCGCGATCGCGCGGCATCTGGAGGAGACCGGGGTGCTCACCCCGGTGCCTGGTCGCACCTCGTACGAACTGGCACGCACCGCCGGTGCTTCCATGCCTGACCTCTCGCGCGAATTCCTGGACGCCGCAACTGCATTCAACGACGTCACGTTCGGCGAACGCCCCGGCACCGAAGCCGGCTACCGGTTGATGTGCGCCCTGGACGACCACCTGCGCGCCCGCCCCCGCGGCGGGACGGATTCCGGCGGGAACGCTCCCGCGGACGCGTCATGGGCGGAGGTCGGATGACCACCACCGCACCCGCGGCACTGCGTCGCGGCCGCACGTGGCGCTGGATCGCCCTGAGCATCGTGTTGATCGTGCTGCTCGCCGCGATCACGACGTGGTTCACCGCACCTCGAGATGGCGGCCTCCTCGATCCCGAGGCAACGGGACCCGATGGTGCGCACGCGCTGGTGGCACTGCTGCGTGATCAGGGTGTCGACGTCGAGGTCGCGGCCACGGCCGCCGAGGCCGCCCGGTTGTCCGGGCCGGACACCCTGCTTCTCGTCGGGCAGACCTACAACCTGTGGGATGAAGATCTGCTCACCACGCTGGCCGACGCCCCGGGCGACCTGCTGCTGATCAACCCCAGTGCACGCACCCGGGAGGCCTTGGCCCCGGCGTTGAGGTACGCGCCGCAGACCTCGTTGACCGGTGAGCCCGACTGCGATCTGCCGGAGGCGCAGCGCGCGGGCACCGTGTGGTTCAGTTCCACCTATGCGTTCGAGGGCACCGACGACGGCGTCGCGGTGACCTCCTGCTACGGCGGGGCGTTGGTGCGCTATCGCGACGACGGACGCACCGTCACCGCCGTCGGCACCACCGATTTCGTCACGAACTCAACGCTGTTGCGCGAGGGCAACGCCGCACTCGCGATGAATCTGGCAGGCGCCCATCCCCGCCTGATCTGGTACGCGCCGCAGGAGACCGAGGGCGATCACACCGGCTCGGCGGACATCACCGATCTCATCCCCGACCGGTTCAACTGGATCGTGCTGCAACTCTGTGTCGCCGTGCTGCTGGTGGCGCTGTGGCAGGGCCGACGGCTGGGCCCCCTTGTCTCCGAACGACTCCCCGTGGTGGTGCGCGCATCGGAGACTGTCGAGGGCCGCGGCAGGCTCTACCGATCCCGCCGAGCCCGCGACCAGGCCGCCGCGGCGCTGCGCACGGCCGCGCTTCAGCGTCTGCTCCCCCGACTGGGACTCGGCGCCAACGCCGATCCGCCGGCGATCGTCGCCGCAGTCACGCAGAATCTCGCGCAGTCCGGCGGTGCGGCCGATCCGCTTTCAGTGCAGCACACCCTGTTCGGGCCGGCCCCGGCCACCGACGACGATCTGGTCCACTTGGCTCACGCGCTCGACGACATCGAAAGGCAGGTCGCGCACTCGTGACACACCCCACCACCTCGGCCCCGCCCGAGTCCGCCGCCGCAGAGTCGGCCCGCACGGCGCTGCTGGCGCTGCGGGCCGAGATCGCCAAGGCCGTCGTCGGCCAGGACGCCGTGGTCAGCGGGCTGGTGATCGCCCTGCTGTGCCGCGGGCATGTGCTGCTCGAAGGCGTTCCCGGAGTGGCCAAGACCCTGCTGGTCCGTGCGCTGTCCGCGGCCCTGCAACTCGAGTTCAAGCGGGTCCAGTTCACCCCGGACCTCATGCCGGGCGATGTCACCGGATCGCTGGTCTACGACGCTCGCACGGCCGCATTCGAGTTCCGTCAGGGCCCGGTGTTCACCAACCTGATGCTGGCCGACGAGATCAACCGGACACCGCCCAAGACCCAGGCCGCGCTGCTGGAGGCCATGGAGGAACGGCAGGTCAGCATCGACGGTGAGCCCCGGCCACTGCCGGATCCCTTCATCGTGGCCGCCACGCAGAACCCCATCGAGTACGAGGGCACCTACCAGCTGCCCGAGGCTCAGCTCGACCGGTTCCTGCTCAAGCTGAATGTGCCGCTGCCGCCGCGGGATCAGGAGATCGCGATCCTGGGCCGCCACGCCCACGGATTCGACCCGCGGGATCTGTCGTTCATCCAGCCCGTGGCCGGGCCGGCCGAGCTCGCCGCGGGCCGCGACGCCGTCCGGCAGGTGCTGGTGGCCAACGAGATTCTGGGCTACATCGTCGATATCGTCGGTGCCACCCGGAACTCACCGGCCCTGCAGCTCGGTGTCTCGCCGCGCGGTGCGACGGCGCTGTTGAACACCGCCCGGTCCTGGGCCTGGCTGTCCGGACGCAACTACGTCACCCCCGACGACGTCAAGGCCATGGCGCGCCCGACGCTGCGGCACCGGGTGGCGCTGCGTCCCGAGTCCGAGCTCGAGGGCGCCACGCCCGACGGCGTGCTCGACGGGATTCTGGCCGCGGTCCCGGTTCCGCGCTAGTGATCCTCACCGGACGTGCCGGCCTCGCGGCACTGTTGTGCGTGCTCCCGGTGGCGCTGGCGCCTTGGCCGGCAACGGCTTTCGTGGTGCTTCTGGCGCTGTTGACGGTGGCCGTCCTCGTCGACGTGGTCCTGGCGGGCAGCCCCCGTGCGCTGCAGTTGTCCCGCGCGGGTTCGACGTCGGCACGCCTCGGCGAACCCGTGGACGTCGAACTTCTGGTCCGCAACGCCGGCCGCACCCGGTTCCGCGGCGTCGTCCGCGACGCATGGCCCCCGAGTGCACGCGCCGAGCCGCGCAGCCACCCCATCGACCTTCCTGCCGGACAACACGTTTCCGTGCCGACCCGGCTGTCGCCGGTCCGTCGGGGGGATCAGGAGTCGGCCGTGGTGACCGCCCGCTCGATCGGGCCGCTCGGCCTGGCGGGCAGGCAGTCGACGCATCGGGCACCGTGGAGCGTGCGCATCCTGCCGCCGTTCCTGTCCCGCAAGCACCTGCCGTCCCGGCTCGCCAGGCTTCGGGAGCTCGACGGGCTCATCCCGGTGCTGATCCGTGGACAGGGCACCGAATTCGATTCGCTGCGCGAATACGTGGTGGGCGACGACGTCCGCTCGATCGACTGGCGCGCCACCGCCCGGCGCTCCGACGTCGTGGTGCGCACGTGGCGTCCCGAGCGTGACCGCAGGGTTGTCCTGGTGGTCGACACGGGTCGCACGTCGGCCGGGCGCGTCGGTGTCGACCCCACCGCCAGCGACCCCAGCGGTTGGCCCCGCCTGGACTGGTCGCTGGATGCCGCGCTTCTGCTGGCGGCGCTGGCGGCGCGGGCCGGCGACCACGTCGACTTCCTGGCCCATGACCGGGTCGCCCGATCCTCAGTGCTGGGCGCGAACCGGACCGAACTGCTGGCAAGACTTGTGGAGGCCATGGCACCGCTGGAACCCGCCCTGGTGGAATCCGATTTCACGGCAACGGTTTCGGCGATCCAGCGCCGAGTCCGCCGCCGCGCGCTGGTGGTGCTGCTGACCGACCTCAACGCCTCGGCGCTCGACGAGGGTCTGCTCCCGGTGCTTCCGCAGCTGTCCACCCGGCACCAGGTGATCGTGGCGGCGGTGAGCGACCCGAGGGTCGAGGAGTTGGCCGAAGGACGATCCGACGCCGCGCAGATCTACGACGCCGCGGCGGCCGAGCGCTCCCGCAATGATCGCCGCGCGCTGGCTGCCCGGATGCGCAGGCACGGCGTGGAGGTTGTCGACGCCCCGCCGGAGGAGTTGGCGCCGGCGCTGGCGGACCGCTACCTCGCGATGAAGGCCAGCGGGAAGCTCTGAGGCGTCAGCGTGTCGGCACGACATCAGGCGCGTCGGACAGGTCACCGGTCTCGCCGGCCCGAAGTGCCCGCCGCCCGAAGTGGATGATGTAGGCCAGGAACGCGACCTCGGCGAGCACCCCGATCGTGATGCGCACCCAGGTCGGGAATGGCGCGGGCGTCACCAGAGCCTCGATCAGGCCCGAGATCAGCAGCACCACGACCAGGCCGACCGCGACCGAGACGACAGCGCGGCCCTGTTCGGCCAGCACCTGACCACGGGGACGGTCGCCTGGTGCGATCACCGACCACCCCAAGCGCATACCTGCGGCGGCCGCCAGGAACACCGCGGTCAACTCGAGCAGGCCGTGCGGGGTGAGCAGTCCCAGGAACAGCCCGCCCTTGCCAGCGGCGAACATCAGGCCGCCGGCCACTCCGACGTTGAGCGCATTCTGGAACAGCACATAGGGAATGGGCAGGCCCAACACCACCGCGAAGCCGATGCACTGTGCGGCCACCCAGGCATTGTTGACCCAGACCCGCAGCGCGAAGGACCCCGCTGGGTTCTCGCTGTAGTACGACTCGAAGTCATGGTCCACCATCTGCGCGATCTCCGACGGCGTGCCGATCGTCGCCTGAACCTCGGGGTTGTTGGCCACCCATAAACCGATCGCGGTGGCCACCACGAAGAAGGCGATCGCCGAACCCAGCCACCATCGCCAACTGCGGTAGGCCACCACCGGGAAGGACACCGTCCAGAACCGGATGAACTCGCTCCACAGTGGCGCGTGCGCACCCGTCACCGCCGACCGGGCGCGCGCGACCAACGTCGAAAGCCGCCCGATCAGCGCGGAATCGGTCGACGACGACCTCAGCATGGACAGGTGCGTGGAGACCCGTTGATACAGGTCCACCAACTCATCGACCTCGGCGCCAGTGAGATTTCGTCGACGCTTGGTGAGGTGCTCCAGCCGGTCCCAGGTGGGGCGGTGGGCCACCACGAACGCGTCGACATCCACCTGGGGAATTCTAGTAGCGTCGTCGGCATGGTCGGAACGCCAAAGGAAGCCGTGGTGACCGGCGACGCGGTGGTCCTCGACGTCCAGATCGCCCAGTTGCCGGTGCGAGCGGTCAGCGCGCTCATCGACATCGTCGTGATGCTGTTGGGTTACGTGGCCGGGGTGGCGCTGTGGGCGATGACGCTGCTGCAGTTCGACTCCGCGCTGTCCGCCGCGGTTCTGATCATCTACACCGTGCTGGTCATCGTCGGCTATCCCCTGGTGTTCGAGACGGCCACCCGCGGTCGCACGCTGGGCAAGATGGCGATGGGCCTGCGCGTGGTCTCCGAGGACGGCGGGCCAGAGCGATTCCGGCAGGCGCTGTTTCGGGCACTGTCCGGATTCGTCGAGATCTGGATGCTCAGTGGTGCCCCCGCGGTGATCTGCAGCCTGCTCTCCCCGAAGGGCAAGCGCATCGGTGACATCTTCGCCGGCACCATCGTCATCACCGAACGCGGCCCCAAACTCGCTCCGCCACCGATGATGCCGCCAGCACTGGCCTGGTGGGCGTCGTCGCTGCAGCTGTCCGGGCTGCGGCCCGAGCAGGCCGAGTTGGCCCGCCAATTCCTCTCCCGCGCACATCAACTCGAACCGATGCTGCGCGATCAGATGGCAGCGCGGATCGCCGGAGAGGTCGCGGCCCAGATCTCACCGCCACCGCCGCCGGGCACGCCGCCGCAGTACATGCTCGCGGCGGTGTTGGCCGAACGCCATCGTCGCGAACTGGCGAGGCTGTCCGCCCGGCCCACCGCGGGGGGAGTCCCGATGGCGGCGCACTTCCCAGCGCCACCGATGTCCGTGGCCGCCACTCCACCCCCGGCGTACGCGCCGCCGACTGCACCCCCGGCATACGCGCCGCCGGCGCCTCCGGTCCCCCCCCCCCCCCCCCCGCCCAGCAC
>NZ_LZHW01000098.1 GCF_001667265.1 Mycobacterium sp. ACS4331
CCCCCGCCTGGCCCGCCCCCGAATGTCACCGACATGCTGTTGCCCGCCGAAGGGGGCACCCCGTGAGGCTGACCTGGTCTGCCCGCAGCGCTGTCGCGGTGCTGGTGGTGGCCTGTCTGACTGGCTGCAGCTTCCACGGGATCACCTCCCTGCCCCTGCCCGGCACGGTCGGCAACGGTCCGGGCGCCCACACGTACTCGGTGGAACTGAAGAACGTCGGCAATCTCGAACCGAATGCACCGGTGCTGATGAACGACGTCGTCGTCGGCAACATCCGTGGCATCGCCATCGAGAACCGACACGCGGTGGTGCGCATCTCGGTGCGCCCCGACGTCGTGGTGCCGGCCAATGCCGTGGCGGCCGTGGGACAGACCAGTCTGCTGGGCTCGATGCATCTGGAGATCAATCCGCCACTGGGCGAGGCGCCGTCCGGGATGCTCGCGGCGGGTTCGACCATCGGGCTGGACCGCTCATCGACATACCCGTCCACCGAGCAGACGCTGGGCGCGTTGGCCTCCGTGGTCAACGCGGGCGGGCTGGGCAAGATCGGTGACATCATCTCCGAATTCAATGCCGTCTTCACCGGACGGCAGACCGAACTCCGCGACCTGCTCGGTCAGCTCGACACCTTAGTCGGCGCGCTGGACACGCAGCGGGACAACATCATTGCGACCATCACCGAACTCGACCGGTTCACGGCCACCATGTCGTCGCACCGCGAGCTGATCGACCAGGCGCTGCATGACATCCCGCCGATGCTGGACGTGCTGATCACCCAGCGGCCCCGGTTCACCGCGGCACTCGAGGCACTGCGGCGGTTCAGCGACACCGCACGAACAGTGGTCACGGACGTCCAGGGCGACCTGGTCGAGAATCTGCGCCACCTCGAACCAGTCTTCCGCGCGCTGGTCGATGTCGGACCTGACATCAGCACCGCGCTGGCCTTCCTTCCGGTGTTTCCGCTCGGGCAGGGCCTGATCGACCAGGGGATCCGCGGTGACTACATGAACCTCTTCGTGACGGTCGATCTCACGCTCAGCCGGTTCCGGCGCGGTCTGCTGCTGGGAACGTCGTTCGGGGATGAGAACGCGCCGCTGGTGCCCGCGCCCGGCGATCCGGGTTACGACTCGTTCCCGTTCAAGAACGCCCGCGGCGAAGCCGTCGCGCTCCCACCGGGCGTGATGGGGCCCGATCGGCTCCCGCCGCGGGACGGAGGTGGCTGATGCTCACGCGCTTCGTCCGTACCCAACTCGCGATGTTCGTCATCGCCTCGGTGATCGGCGTCGCCGTGATGGTCGTCAACTACATCCAGATGCCGACCCTGCTGGGGATCGGCCGCATCACCGTCACGCTCGAACTGCCCCGTGCCGGGGGCCTGTACCGGTTCGCCAACGTCACCTACCGCGGAGTGCAGATCGGCAAGGTGACGGCGATCGACGTCGACCGGGGCGGCGCGACGGCCACGCTGTCCCTGGACGCATCGCCCAGGGTGCCGGATGACCTGGTGGCCGAGGTGCGCAGCGTGTCCGCCGTCGGCGAGCAGTACGTCGATCTGCAGCCCCGCCGCGATTCCGGGCCGTACCTGCGCAACGGGTCGGTGATCCCGGCTGCCGGGACCGTCGTGCCGCAACCCGTGGGACCGATGCTGGACCGCCTGCACGGCCTGGTCGGCACCATTCCCAAGGACCAGATGACGCTGCTGCTGGACGAGACGTTCCGCGCCTTCGACGGCGCAGGCTATGACATGCAGTCGCTGGCCGACTCGACCTCGCGCATCGCGACGGACGCCGAGTCCGTCAACCAACCGCTGGTCGCCCTCACCGAGGACTCGGTGCCGGTGCTGGAGAGCCAGGCCGCCAGCGCCGACACCCTGCGCGCCTGGTCCGCACAGCTGGCCAGCGTGGGCCGACAGCTGGTCATCAACGATCCACAGGTCCGCGGCCTGCTGGACAACGGGCCGGGAACCGCAGACGAGGTGTCCCGGCTGCTGAATCAGCTCAAACCCACTCTGCCGGTGCTGCTGGCCAACCTCACCTCGATCGGCCAGGTCGCGGTGACCTACCACCCCGGTCTGGAACAGCTGCTGGTGCTGCTGCCGCCGGCCGCGGCGTTCTACCTGGCGTCAGCACCCGGCCAAAACGCCACCGGGATCCCCATCGGCGACTTCCGGATCTCGGTCAGTGACCCACCGGCGTGCACGACGGGGTTCCTGCCGCCATCGGCATGGCGGACCCCCGCCGACACCACAACCATCGACACGCCGGACGGGCTGTACTGCAAGCTGCCGCAGGACTCCCCCATCGCGGTGCGCGGCGCTCGGAACACACCCTGTATGGACGCCCCGGGAAAATACGCTCCCACCGTGGCGATGTGTAAGAGCAACAAGCCTTTTCAGCCGTTGGCGACGCGCCAGCATGCCACTGGCCCCTATCCATTCGACCCCAATCTGGTGGCTCAGGGTGTCCCGCCGGACCGAAGGGTGCCGGGTCACGAAGGCATCTTCGGCCCGGTGGAGGGGACCCCAGCCCCGCCTCCTTCGTCAGCACCGGTGCCCGGCCCGGAGGCGGCCCCGGTTCCCGGGGCGGGAGTGGCCATCTACGACCCCACCACGGGGCGTGTCGCCGGCCCCGCCGGCACCGTCTTCGAACAGAGCGACCTGAGCTCCGCCGGAGCGCCCAAGACCTGGGAGGACATGGTGTTCGCGGGGCCGAAACCGTGAAGGGCGGCAAGGTGTTTCGAGCGATCTCGGGCGCAGCGTTGCTTGGCACCGCGATGATCTGCTGCCCACCCTCAGCCGGCGCCACGCCGGAGGAGACCGCGCTCAACGGGATGTTCAGCGCGGTGTCCGACGGCGCGTGGGCCAAGACCAACGAGAGTTTCCGGGACGAGGCGCGTGTCGTCGCCACCTGGACGGTCTCGTCGAGCTGCACGACGTACCAGGACTGCACGGGCACAGTCAGCAGCGATCAGGGGTGGACGGCCAACCTGGTGTTCCGCAGCGGGAAATGGACCGCGCGGCACATGGTGCCGCGCTGGATACCGTGCCCCGACGGCACGTTCTCAGACGCTGAGCAGATATTCATCTTCTGGCCCAAGCGCGCCGATGCCCCCGACCACCGGGATCTGTTCATCGGTTGGGACACCACGCTGGGCCCGAGCGGCGCATGCGGAGTCAACCGCAACCTCGAGGTCCGTATGCCGTTCACGCTGACCAGGATCGGGTGAGATCCGCCCAACTCAGGCGACCGGCCGCCCGGGACTCTGAGCCTCGGCCCGCGCCAGAAGGCTGAGCAGTGGTGCGCCCCAGGCGTGCGCACCGCTGGCCGCGGGGGCATAGGCGGTGTGGATCGCGACGCTCGCGGGCGACACCTCGTCACTGTCCGGGTCGTAATCACACACGGGGTCCCCCACATCGCACACGCTGATGGTGCGCGCCCCGACAGCCGGCGGAAGAGGTGAGGTGTTGGTGGAGGCCAGGAAGGAGTGCTCCTGCGCCACTCCCATGCCCACCCCCGGGGTGTAGGCCGTCGACCCCATCTTGATCGTCGTATCGCTCGGCAGGCGATCACCGTCGGCGATCAGCAGCGCCGCCGCGAGCTGGGGGTCCTCACCGATGTCGTAGAGGTTGCGGTGAACGATCATGGCACCCTGCGAGTACCCCGCCAGCACCACCAACGTGTCCGGGCAGCGCTCGGTGAACGCCTCGAACTGTGCGGCAGTGGCGTCAGTGCCCTCATCGACGCTGCCCAGGAAATCCAGCCAGCCACCGAACCCGCCCTCCAACGGCACCGGGGCCGCGGGATACTGCACGGCTTCGGCCGTGATGGTGCGACCGCTCGCCACCACGTTGGCCCGCACCTGCTGATAGGTCTGGTAGACCACGTCACCCATACCGTCGTTCACGGCCAGTTTCGCGCCGTCACGCTGCCCCGAGCCCGCGGCACCGATCCAGTGGAAGTCGGCACACGAGAGGGCCGTGGGCGCAGCCGCCGCGGTGCCGCAGGCCCAAGCGGCCGCCCAGACGGCCGCTGCCAGCGCCGCCGCCCCGATTCGCCGTAACACCACAGTTCCCTCCACAGCTGTCCTCCCACCGGCGGCCATACGACTGGCGGCCGCCTCAGGAGTGGAATCGCTGCGGCGCTGGGCGCTCGTTACACCCCGGACGGGCCGATGGCCGCCCCGCTCAGCAGCGGAGCGGCCATCGCCGCAGGTCAGGCCCCCGGGATGGCCCAGTGACCCGGTGCCTCATCGAAGAACGGGTTGATGACGCCGTTCACTGTGGGCATCTTCTTCAGCTGACCGGGCGGAATGCCGAAGAAGGGATTAGGAACGCCATTGATGAAGGGCGCGTTCTTCAGCTGGCCGGGCGGGATGTGCCCGTCCGCCGGCAACCGGAAGAAGTCGCCCAGGCCCGGGAACTTCACGACGGGCACGTCCACATCCGGCAGGTTCACGTCCGGGACGTTGACGTCCGGGAGATTGACGCCGGGAACGTTGACGTCCGGCACATTCACTTCCGGAAGGTTGACGTCCGGGACGTTCACACCAGGGATGTTCACGTCGGGCACATTCACACCAGGCACATTCACGTCGGGCACATTCACACCAGGCACATTCACGTCGGGAACGTGCACACCAGGCAGATTCACGTCGGGAACGTGCACACCCGGCACATTCACGCCCGGAACCGGAGGCGGGGGCGGCACAATCGGATCGGCGTGCGCCAGGCCCGTTCCCAGGCCCACCGCGCCGAATCCCACCGCACCCGCCATCGTGGCGGTCACTGTGATCTTCTTGAGATTCATGGTCTCTCCTTCGCCTTGTAGCGCCACGACGCTCACCCTTGTTCGGTGACGCGCGGCGTCTCGGTTTAGGAAATTGCCTGACCGCCGTGTAGTCGGCGGTCTCACCGTCTCGGTAGTGGACGGCAAAGCAACACCTCGACCCCCCGATGTGTATGTCGGGTCCCGTACCCGTGTCGTTATCAGCCCGCCCGGAATCGACTGGGTTCAGGTGTGTGAAAAGTGCGGGTGACCAGCCATTGCTTCGGACAGAAAAAATCCGAATCGTGGCGTCAGCGCCACGCGAAGACCGGCTGCTCCAGGTGACCCACCGGCTCCGTACGTCCCTCCAGCCCCAGCCACCTCAACTGCAGCAGAACCGCGCCGGTAGGAGCGTGAATCAGATCGTTGCCCAACGGGATCTGCACCACCGGGCGCGGACTCTCGGGGATCTCGATGAACCGCGGGGAATCTTCACGCTGCAGTTGATGCAGCCCCACCCGGTAGACCGCGACGACCTCGTCGGGAGACGGCCGCAGATCCAGCCGTCCACCGCCCCAGACCACAACTGGCGTGATGACGTAACCCGACCGGGTCGGGTAGTCGTCGAGCATTCCGAGCACGGCCGAATCGGCCAACCGGACACCCACCTCCTCATCCAACTCGCGCAGGGCCGCATCCACCACCGACTCCCCCGGGTCCAGTCGGCCACCCGGCAGCGCCCATTGCGCCGGATGCGAGGTGAGTCGAGATGCCCTACGGCACAGGAGAAATGCCGCGCCGCCAGACACATCGACCATGCGACCGTCGAGATTGGAGTCTGGGATCCGCCCGGCGACCCAGTCCTCGACCGGAGCCGGATCGACGCGGTCCTCCCCCACCTCGGAGTCGACCAACACCACGGCAACCGCCGCGTGCCGCTTGCTGGGATCGACGACGACGCGCCGCTCATGCCGCTCCAGACGCGTCCTGATCTGGTCCCGAAGCGCATCGGTGTAGGTGATCGTCACGTCTTGACCATAGGCAGCGCAGCGCAACCGGCGCCTGCCGGATGGCCGGCACCACCCTCACCCCCACACATGTGACCAAGCCTTTGGTCGACACCGCCAGCCCTGGCGCCACCCCCCTCCTGGTTCGCGTCATTCGTAACCAAAGATTTGTCCCACACCGTTGATAGGGGGCCACGCCGGCGCTAGTTTGATAGCCGTGCGAGTGCGGGATCGGCCCGCGTCCCAGGAGAGTTGGTGGAGAGTATGCCCGGACGGCTCGAAGGCAAGGTCGCGTTCATCACCGGAGCGGCCCGCGGCCAGGGCCGCGCCCACGCGATCGCGATGGCCAGGGAGGGTGCAGACATCATCGCCGTCGACATCTGCAGGCAGATCGAGTCCAACCCGTATCCCCTCGCCACACCGGACGATCTGGCCGAAACCGAACGAGCGGTGAAGGAACTCGGCCGTCGTGTCGTGGCCAGGGTGGCCGACGTCCGGGAGCGCCACGAACTGCGCGAAGCCGTCGAAGCCGGCCTCGCCGACCTCGGCAAGATCGACATCGTGGTCGCAAACGCCGGGATCCTTCCGATGGCCATGGGCCGACCAGATCCGATGCAGTTCGTTGACGCCAGCGACGTCGATCTGGTGGGAGTGATGAACACCTTCGCCGTGACGGTCCCGCACCTGCCCGACGGTGCATCCATCATCGTGACGGGCTCAACCGCGGGCATGATCCGCGGCACCACCGACAACCCAAATATGGGCCCCGGCGGCGCGGGATACGGCTGGAGCAAGCGCATCGTGATGGAGTACGTCGAGGAGATGTGCCTGCACCTCGCCCCGCGGATGATTCGCGTCAACGCCATCCACCCCACCAACTGCAACACCAGCCTGCTGCAGAACGACGGCATGTACAGCATGTTCAGGCCGGATCTGACGGCCGAGGGCAAGCAGGCCACCCGCGAGGACGCCGAGCCGTTGTTCACGATCTTCCAGGCCATGCCGATCCCCTACATCGAACCCGAGGACTCGGCCAACCTGGGTGTCTTCCTGGCCAGTGACGAGAGCCGGTACATCACCGGCCAGCAGATCCGGGTCGACGCCGGGTCGCTGCTCAAGTGGCCCAACGGCCCGGGACGCTGACCTGCCGGAGTTCAGCGCGGTGCGGATGGCGTCAGTACTCTCGACACCGGCATGACATCACCGCTGTCGGACCTCAACCTGCGCATCCCGGTGATCGCCGCCCCGATGGCGGGCGGAGCGACCACACCGGAGATGGTGATCGCCGCCGCGGGTGTGGGCAGCATCGGGTTCGTTCCGGCCGGATACCGGACCGCCGAATCCCTAGGTGACCAGATCGCCGCCGTGCGTGCGGCCTCGGTTCCGTTCGGCGTCAACGTCTTCGCCCCCAATCCCGTGCCGGTCGAGGTCGACGCATACCGCCGATACCGCGCCGCGCTGCAACCGTATGCCGACCGGCTCGGGGTCGCGCTGCCCGCCGACCCGGTCGATGACGACGATGCGTTCGACGCCAAGATCGATATGCTGCGCCGCGATCCGGTGCCGATCGTCAGCTTCACGTTCGGCCTTCCCCCGAATCGGGTCATCGGGGATCTGCAGCGCGCCGGGACCGCGGTCGCCCAGACCGTCACGTCCCCGACCGAAGCCGACCTGGCCGTCGCGGCGGGAGTGGACATGCTGATCGTGCAGGCCGACACCGCCGGTGGACATTCCGGCACCTTCACACCGGACCGGATGCCGCCGCCCGTCGCGCTCACCGACCTCGTGCGACAGATCACCGATGCGGTTCGTCTGCCCGTCATCGCTGCCGGTGGGATCTCTCGACCAGAGCAGGTCGTCGCGGCACTCGGTGCCGGTGCCGACGCGGTCGCGATGGGCACCGCCCTGCTGCTCGCCGACGAGAGCGGAGCCTCCGCCACCCACCAGGACGCCCTGACCGATCCGTCTCGGACGACGACGGTGCTCACCCGCGCGTTCACGGGCCGGCCCGCGCGTGGGCTTCGCAACCGATTCATCGACACCTTCGAACCGTCAGCACCGCTGGGATATCCGGCGATCCACCACTTGACGAGCGCCCTGCGCAAGGCGGCGGCAGCCGCGGGCGATGCTGATCTGGTGCACCTGTGGGCGGGCGTCGGCCACCGGGAGATCCGCCGGGCACCCACCGCAACGGTGTTGGCCGAACTCGCCGGGCAGCACCCGACTACCGGCTAGCGGTACCCGATCGTTGGTGGCCACCCACCCAGCAACTTGCCCGCCAGCGTCGATGCCCCGGCCGTCGAGCCAGGGGATGGTTTGTCCAGCTGTCGAACACAACGACTCGGCAGTCGACATCATTTCCTCGACAAGACAGGTGAGACCGATGGCCGATCAGAAGACCGTTCACGAAGCGACCTACGACCTGCTCCGAACACTGGGACTGACAACGTTTTTCGGCAATCCCGGTTCGACCGAGCAGACCTTTCTGCAGGACTTTCCCGAAGACTTCACCTATGTGCTGGCGCTGCAGGAGGCGTCGGCACTGGCGATGGCCGACGGGTTCGCCCAGGCGACCGGCAAGCCCGCGCTGGTGAACCTGCACACCGCGGCGGGCACCGGCAATGCGATGGGCAGCCTGGTGGCCGCCTACCGCGCCAACACTCCGCTGATCATCACCGCGGGACAGCAGACCCGTGAGATGTCTCTGATCGACCCGTACCTCAACAATCCTGACGCGACCACCATGCCCAAGCCCTGGGTGAAGTGGTCCTACGAGCCGGCCCGCGCCGAAGATGTGCCAGCGGCCTTCATGCAGGCCTACGCGATCGCCACGCAACCCCCGATGGGTCCGGTGTTCCTGTCCATCCCGCTGGACGACTGGGACAAGCCGGCCCTCGGACCCGCAACCGTGCGCACCGTCAGCGACCGGGTGGCCCCAGACGCCTCCCGGCTCGCCCAGTTCGCCGAACGGATCAACGCCGCCAAACACCCCCTGCTTCTGCTCGGCCCCGAGGTGGACCGCACCGGCTCGTGGGACGCGGGAATCGCATTCGCGGAGAAACTCCGCGCCCCCGTGTACGGCAGCGCACTCGGTGACCGAATCTCGTTCCCCGAGGACCATCCGCTCTACGCCGGCCCCCTGCCCATGACCATCGCCGAGGTGGAACAGACCGTGCACGGCCACGACCTTGTCGTGGCGATCGGCGCCCAGGTCTTCCGCTACTACCCCTATGTCGCGGGCGAGTACCTGCCGGAGGGCACCGATCTGCTGCAGATCACGTCCGACAGCCACCTGTCGGCGACCGCGCCGGTGGGTGACAGCCTGCTCGGCGATGTCGGGATGGCGTTGGCAGCGCTGACCGATCTGGTCGAGGCGCCGGCCGACCGTGAGCCGCCCGCACCCCTGGTGCGACAGCGGCACTCCGATCTGCCCGCGACGGCGCCGATGACCTCGAACGCGGTCTACGAGGCGCTGAGCACCGTCAAGCCCGACGACGCCGCGCTGGTGATGGAGTCGACGTCGACGATGCTCGACCTGTTCAACTGGCTGCCCACCACCCACCCCGGCAGCTTCTTCGCCACGGGCAGCGGCGGGATCGGCTGGGGTGTCCCGGCCGCGGTCGGCCTCGCCCTCGGTGATCGGGCCCGCGGCGTCGACCGCCACATCGTCGCGACGATCGGTGACGGTTCGTTCCAGTACTCCATCCAGGCGATCTGGACGGCAGCACAGCACAAGCTCCCGATCGTGTTCGTGGTGCTGCGCAACGGCGAGTACGCGATCCTCAAGTCGTTCGCCGAACTGGAGAAGACCCCAGGCGTCCCGGGCCTGCAGCTTCCTGGGCTCGACATCGCCTCGTTGGCCACCGGATTCGGTTGCCGCACAGTCAACGTGGAGAGCAGCGACATGTTGGCCGACGAGTTCAAGGCCGCCCTGGCCGCCGACGGGCCCACTGTCCTGGTCGTGCCCACCATCCCGCAACTGCCGCACCTCGGCTGACCCGATGTTCATCGGCGGGGCCCGACCGGTGCCCCGCCGATGGCACTGCATCCAAAGGAGAACGAGAACATGCCCGTCTACACCTGCACCCTCGCTCAGGGAACGCTGTCCACCGAGGCCAAGTCCGATCTGGCCGGCGAGATCACCACGATCCACTCCACCGTCAACCACGTACCCGGCCACTACGTCAACGTGGTGTTCAACGAGCTTCCGCCGACCGACGTCTTCACCGGCGGCCAGCCCGGCCGACCGCTGATCATCAACGGGTGGGTCCGCACCGGCCACCCGGATGAGGAGACGTCACAGCTGGTGCGTGGCATCGCCGACGCGGCAACACGCGTCACCGGCGTGCCGGCCGAGAGGGTCCTCGTCGTGATCGAGAACAGCCCCGCGCATCACGCCATCGAAGCTGGCCGGGTACTGCCGGAGCCGGGCCAGGAGCACACCTGGCTCGCCGCGGGAGGCTCATGATCGGACTGCGGCACCGTTCACGGACGCCGTTCCGGCACAACAGAATCGGGGGCGTCGGGCCAGGGGCTCGACGCCCCCGAATCTGCGAGTCGTCCGGCAGCGGTGGGCCGTCGCCCCAACAGCAGCAGCGCCGCCCCGCCGAGGAACGCCGCGACGCCCGACAGCACGAGGAATCCGTCGAAACTGTTTGTCGCGTGCAGCATTCGGCTCAGCACCAGCGCCCCGAGCGCCGACGACACGCCGATCGCCGCGGACAGGATGCTCAACACCGTGCTGTAGACGGATATGTCGAAGCGGCGGGCCACCAGGTAGGCGATGACATCGCCTTCGGCCCCCCACGCCGCCCCGAGGCAGCACACGGCCAGCACCAACACCGGGATTCCGTCCAGGGAGGACGCCAGCAGTATGCATCCGAGGCCCGGCAGCGCCATGGCGACCGCAGCGACCAGGTGCGGCGGCAGGCGGTCCAACGCCACACCGCAGATGAACCGGCCGGCGATCACGGCGACCGCGAAGGTCGAGACGAGAGCCGCCACGGTCTGCCCATCGGGCATCGAATCCCGCAGCATGATCCCCAGTTGGCTGGTCGTCACACTGTGGTACAGGTTGCACAGCAGCACGCCGATCATCAGAATCCAGAACACCCGACTGCGGGCGATGCCCCGGTAGTCGGCGACTGCACGGCGCTCGCGCGCACCGGATCTGACCTTGGCATCGGTGGCCGGGATGAGCGCCATCGCCAACGCACCGATGACGGCGAGGGTCACCGCGATGGCGAGGCATCCCGCGCGCCATCCGTAGGTGCGGTTGATGGCGTCGATTGCCGGCACCCCGACGGCACCCAGCAGCGGCGGGCCCGAGATGGCCACGGCCAGTGCCAGCCCTCGGGCCTTGGCGAAACAGACCGCCACGATGCGACTGTAGATCGCGGGTGTGGTGGTCACCCCCAGCGAGACGGTGGCCGCGGTGATCGCGAAGTACTGCCAGATGGACCCGGACATCAGTGCGTAGCCGACCCAGCACAGAGGCAGACCAACCACCCCGACGATCGCGGTACGGCGCACGCCGAAGAGGTCGGTGAGCCGACCACACAACGGAAGAAACACGAACGTCAGCAGGGCGATGGTCCCGGTGAGTGCGAAATCGGCCCGGTCCCAGCCGAACGCGGCAAGAAACTGCGGCCCCATTGCGGCGTTGGTGTACGCACTCAGACTGAGCCCGACGCTCAGGCCCGCGGTGGCCGCCGCAAGAGGGCGCCAATGTGTCCGCAGCTCAGCCAGATACGTCATCGGCGCAGGCCCCACACCGCGGCCAACCACACCGCGCTGATCACCTCGACGATCTCCTCGCGTTGGCGGGCGTCCGCTGTCGCCCCGCGCTCCAGCAGCGTCCACACCGTCATACCCATCAATGCCGAAACCAGACCCGACAGGTCGTCGCTGGCCGGCTTCACCCTGCCAGTGGCCTGAAGCAGGCTCAGGATCTGGCAGATCTGCGCGCTGGTCTGCGCAGTCAGGTCGCTCCACTGCCGCGCAATCTGGGCGTCGGATCCGCGCGCCTCCACGACGGCGGCCAGCAGACCGTGGTGCTGATGCCAGATCTCGACCGCGTCGCGTGTGATCTGGCGGATCAGTTCGCCCGGCGCCCCTCTGAGGTCGAGTCCGTTCAACAGGGGCCTGGCCTGCACGAACCGGGTCCAGACCTGGCCCATGGCCGCGGAGAGCAGAGCGTATTTGGATTCGAAGTAGAAGTAGAACGCCGGCCTGGTGACCCCGGCGTGCCTGGTGATCTGCAGGACCGAGAGTTCGGCGAGCGTGTGGTCGCACAGCAGATCCAGTACCGCACCCACCAGTCGTGCGCGCTGCAGTTCGCCGCGACGGGGCGCGCGCCGATCTCCTGCCGTGCGCACAATCTCGGGTCCGAACATCGCGACTCCTGGTGTGTCAGTCGGTTTGGCGGAGGATACCGCGTGCAGCGTTCACCGTTGACATCACGTCGAATTCACCTGACACTGTGTCAGATTCGCTCGACCCGCCAGGGGCGGGGGCGCACCTCTGACACCGACACTCCGCCCAGCTGGAGGGGATCCGATGGACGACGTCACGACACTGTGCGAGATCGAAGCGATCAAAGCGCTCAAGTCCCGCTACTGCCGACTGCTCGACACCAAGGACTGGCAGTCCTGGCGAGCGCTGTTCACCGACGACTTCGTCAGCGACACCTCGAACGCCGGCGGCAGGGTCATCCACGGCGCGGACGAGTTCGTCGCGTTCACCCGGCGCAGCCTGCGGGCACAGCCCACGGTTCATCAGGTGCACGCGCCAGAGATCGAGCTGACCTCGGCGACCACGGCGCGTGGCATCTGGGCACTCGAGGACGTGGTGCGGTTCGGGCCCGGCGTCAACCTTCGCGGCTACGGCCACTACACCGAGACCTACGAGAAGTCCGGCGAGCACTGGCGGATCAAGACCTCGGCACTGACCCGGCTGCGGGAGGACGTGTTCAACGGCCTGTTCGCGGTCTATCTGTCGCCTCGGCTGCGCCGGGTACTGATGAAGTCAGCTCGCCGAATCACGAAGTGACGCAGCCCTATTGGGCTGGATGTGCGATCTGGATCAGGTTCCCGCACGTGTCGTCGAAGACGGCAGTGATCACCGGACCCAAATCCGTGGGCGGTTGAGTGAACCGCACCCCGGCGGCGCTCAGTCGATCGTATTCCCCCTGCACATCGTCGACCTCGAACGACGTAAACGGGATGCCGTCGGCCACCAGCGCGGCCTTGAAGGGTTTGGCGGCGGGATGCTCGTCAGGTTCGAGGACGAGTTCAGTGCCGTCAGGGGCCTGCGGGGAGACCAGGGTGATCCACCGATGCGCTCCCATGGGGATGTCGTGCTTGGGCACAAAACCCAGGACGTCGGTGTAGAACCGCAACGCCTTGTCCTGGTCATCGACCATGATGCTGGTGAGGTTGATTCTCATGTCACGCCCTTTCCGGGGTCCCGGTCACGGATCCGCGAGCGCCTCGCAGACATCACCCACGCGGCCAGGTTAGGCAAATCATCATTTGCATTGTCAACAGGTGTCGGAACACACGGTTTCAGCGGATGGTCGGTCGGGTACACCGATGCCGTCCGCCCGGGGGGCGTCGCGGCTCGCAGGGTTCCGGTTTCGATGACTAAGGCGATTGTGATGCGGATCTTTCATCGTTGGCTTCCAGTCCTGACGTTGACACTTTCTATCGCGGGCATTCCCGCCCTGGTCATCCCGGCGGCGCACGCCGAACCCTGTCCTGACGTGCAGGTGGTCTTCGCGCGCGGAACCTTCGAACCGGTGGGAGTCGGCGAGACCGGACAGTCGTTCGTCGATGCGCTGCGGGCCCGAACGCAGGGGCGATCGGTCGATGTCTACGCGGTGAACTATCCCGCGTCGCTCGACTTCGCCACCGCCGCCGACGGCGTCATCGACGCGAGCAACAAAGTCCGCGATGTCGCGACGAGGTGCCCGGACACCGAGGTGGTGATCGGCGGCTACTCCCAGGGAGCGGCGGTGGCGGCCTACATCACCGCGGACTCGGTGCCCGCCGGGTTCGTGCTCCCACCGGGCCTCACCGGACCGATGCCGGCCTCGGTGTCCGATCACGTCGCCGCGGTCGCCCTGTTCGGCAAGCCGTCGAGCGGCTTCCTGCAGATGATCTACACGGGCGCCCCGCCGATCACGGTCGGTTCGCACTATGTCGACAAGACCCTCGACCTGTGCATCCCCACGGATCCGGTGTGCTCACCGACCGGAGGGGACAACGCAACGCACACCTTCTACGCCCACAACGGCATGACTGATCAGGCGGCGGATTTCGCCGCGGGCAGGCTTCCGTCCGCCGACCGGGCTCGGACCTGAGCCCGCGACGCGACTTTATCGTGATCTTATTTTTGCCTTAATTTTCTTATTTTCCAGGTAGGGTGGCCTCCACATGCCGGGCAGCGCACCGCGCTTCAACGAACTACCGGCGAGCGACGGGAGGAACCCATGGAACCGAACGGCAGCACCCGGATCGTTCTGGTCACCGGAGCCTCGCGAGGCACCGGCGCCGAGGTCGCGCGACATTTCGCCCGCCCCGGAACACACGTCATCGTGCACTGCCGGTCCGACCACGCCGACGCGGAACTCGTCGCCGAACAGGTCAGATCGGCGGGGGGTGAGGCTTCGACCTTCGCCGCGGACATCGCCGACGAGGCCGCCGCGGCAGGCATGCTCGACGCGATCGCACGCCGGTTCGGTCGTCTCGACGCGCTGATCCTGAACGCTTCGAGCCTGCCGGAAGCCGATGCGGGTGTGGCGTGCGCGATGCGCAGCAACCGGGAGGCGCAGCGTCGACTCGCCCGCCTGGCGCTGCCACTCATGCCCGCCGGCGCTCACATCGTGTTCGTCACCAGCCACCAGGCCCACTTCTATCCGCACAAGGCGGTGCCGAAGGGGTACGCCGCGATCGCGGCGAGCAAGCGGGCCGGCGAAACCACGTTGTACGCGATGAAGCCCGAGTTCGACCGTCGAGGTGTGCACTTCACCGTGGTCTCGGGCGACCTTCGGCAGCCCCCGCGGTCAGCCGTCCGGCGCGCTCCCGCGCTCGGGGCCCATGGCAGCCGTACGTCCCGCAGCCTCGCGTCGGTCATCGCGCAGACCACGTCGGCGGCCAGACCGTCAGGAATCGTCTACGTCGGCGGAACGGAACGCCCGGCCGGCCTGCCGGCCTGACCACGCTCAGCGCCGCCGGCGGAACCAGATGACGGCGCCGAGGACGGCAGCCACCGCGAGGACGGCGCCCAGCGGAACCGCGGGCCGCCCCCTCACGGAGGCATTCAGTTCTGCGGCGCGATGCGCTATGTCGGCCTTCGTGTCGGCGGCTTTCTGTTCGACCCGGCCCTTGACGTCGAGTTTGTCTGACAGGGCACTGACGGTCTCGCCGAGCTGCTGACGGGTCGCGTCGATGTCGGCACGCAGTTCGTCGATGTCGGCGGACGGTCCGGGCTCGGGGTTGGGGTTGGGGTTCATCGACGCGCTTCCTTGATCTCATCGAAATCCCGCTTGATGCTGTCGATCGACTCGGCGGCAGGCGGCGGTACCTGGTCAACCTGCTTGCGGCTCACCGCGGCCATCACGGCTGCGGCGATGAACAGCACCACCGCGACAATCGTGGCCGCCGCCCACACCGGCAGAACTAGGGACAGCGCCGCAATCGCCGCGGCGACCAACGCGGCCGCCCCCAGGACCGCGACCACCCCCGCCGCCCCGAGCAGGCCCGCACCCATTCCGGCGTGCCGTGCCGACTGCTGCAGTTCCTTCTGCGCCAGCCGCATCTCGTCGCGGATGAGCCTTGATGTCTGCGACGACAGCTGAGTGAGCAGCTCCGCCGTCGAGGCGGTCGGGGCCGAATGCGATGTCGTACTCATCGGGATCTCCTCGCTTTGTCTCCTGACCTGCGTGCCCGCCCGGTGACCGGCGCAAACATGACGGTTCCGCCGGCCCCGTCGGGGGTAACCGGGAGGGTGACGAGCCACGGTGCAGGAATGAGGACCGATTCCGATGAGCACGCCGGGGGCAGGGGACTTCGTCCCGCGCACTCGCTCACTGACGACATTGGCGCGAGCAGTCCAGGACTGCCGTGGCTGTCCGCTGTATCGGGACAGCACCCAGGCAGTCTTCGGCCAGGGGAGACGCTCCGCGCAGGTGATGCTCGTCGGCGAGCAGCCCGGGGACCGCGAGGATCTCGCCGGTGAGCCCTTCGTGGGACCGGCGGGGCGGATCCTCGATGTCGCGCTGCAGTCCGCTGGCATCGACCGGTCCACGGTCTATCTGACGAACGCGGTCAAACATTTCAAGTTCACCAGGGAGGGCAAGCGCCGAATCCACCAGACGCCCAGCCGCACCGAGGTGGTGGCGTGCCGGCCCTGGTTGTTCGCCGAGATCGCCAGCGTGGAACCGGAGGTGGTTGTGCTCCTGGGCGCCACTGCGGCCAAGGCACTGATGGGCAACGATTTTCGCGTCACCGCTCATCGCGGTGAGGTGCTGCATCTGCCCGCTGGCGCGATTCCGGTCGAACTCGATCCGCTGATGGTGCCCACCGTGCACCCATCGGCCATCCTGCGCGGCAGACCGGCTGACCGCGAAACGGCGTTGGCCGCGTTGACTGACGATCTCCGGCACGCCGTCGTCGGCCGAGCCGATCGGACATGAGCGCGCGGGCTCAGACCCCGGCCGCTCCGTCAATGCGTTCACGGATCAGGTCTGCGTGCCCGCAGTGGCGGGCGTACTCGGCGATCATGTGGGTGTAGATCCAGCGCAGGCTCACCTCGCCGCCACCGAATGGGCTGGTGTCATCGAGCGAACGCGATGCGCAGTTGGTGCGGGCATGGCCGATCTCGTCCTGCCAGATCTGCGCCGCGGTCCGGTAGGAGGACTGCGGCGACACCTCGAATCCGCCGTCGTGGCCGTCGGGATGATCTCGTGGTCCGAAAATCGGTGGCGCGTCCTCGCCGGTGAGCACCCGGCGAAACCAGTTGCGTTCCACCTCCGCGGCATGCTGCACCAATCCCAGCAGGGTCAGCTCCGACGGTGGCACGGACGCAGCGCGCAGCTGCTCGTCATCAAGTCCCTCGCATTTGGACGCCAAGGTCACCCGGTAGAAGTCCAGCCACTTCTCCAGCGTCGTGCGTTCATCAGCGTTCAACGGCGGCATCGGCCGCTCCGGCGACGTCACGCTCTCCGATGATGCCACCCCACTCACCCGGCGGTGTTCTGAGTCAGCGTCCGGATCAGCTCGATCTCCCGCGGCCGGTATGCGGAGCCGTCTGGGTGCAGGAGGTCGCTGAACCAGGTCTTCGGAGGTTTCGGGTAAGGCCGTCGCCACGAGTCCCACGGCAGATTGGTCTGGGTCTTCCCCGCGACGAGACCCCACGCGTACGCGCCGACCCTGTGCCGTTTGGCGATCGGAAGAATGCCCTCGACGGTGCTGCCCAGGCTGCGGGCCAGGAACTCCGTGCACAGGATCGGCCGGCCCAGAGGCGCGAGTTCGGCGATGCGGTTCTCAAAGCCAACGGGTCCGGCATAGCTGTGAAACGAGATCACGTCGGATTCAGCGAGCTGGATGGCCGCCGCGGCCGTGCGACGCGCTGGATCCGACCAGTTCCCCTCCCAGACTCCACTGGTCAGGGGCTGTGACGGGGCCACCTCTCGGGCCCAGCGGAACACCTTGGGAAGCAGGTCGGCGACCAACTGTTCCTTGTCGGCCCGTTCATGCCGCTTGTACTGCGGGGCCGGGTTGTCGGGCTCATTCCACAGGTCCCAGGCCAGCACCCGATCGTCGTCGCGGAACTGTGTCAAGACGCCCATGACGTAGTCGCACAGCAGGAGCCGCTGGCGGCGGTCGGCGAGGCGGGCAGCCCCGGGACTCTGCACCCAACCGGAGTTGTGTACGCCGGGCCGAGGCGCCCGCTGCCTGCCGGGTTTCGGCGCGGGATCCCAGCACGAGTCGAACAGCACGAACATCGGCTTGATCCGGTGCCGAGCGGCGATCGTCACGAACTGCGCCAGTCGCCGCTGGAACCCGGCGCGGTCCTGCGCCCACAGCTGATCATGCAGGAAGACCCGCACGGTGTTCAGTCCGGCCAACCGGGCCCACCGCAGTTCTCGGTCGATCCGCAGTGCGTCGTAGGTGGTCGGCTGGAACATCTCCAGCTGGTTGACCGCGTTGGAGGTGATGAAGTTCGTGCCGACCAGCCAGCCCTGCCGGTCGTACCAGCGACGTGCGCGTTCGGGAGACCAGCGGTTCGGCGCTGCCGACGCCACGGCCGGCCGGGACAGCGCCACTGCGGGCGCCAACAGCAGGGGCAGTTTCAGAACATGTCGCCGGCGCACCTGCGCGGCGTGCCGTGGTGGCTCGGGGAGCAAACTGCAGTCCTTAGCGGCGTTGGTCGTCACAGGTTTCGCGCAGGAGAACTCAAGGAATTCGTCACCTTCAGAGCGGGCGCCGGGACGCCTCACGCACGAGACCGACTCGCGCACACCTGAACTGGTCAGCGCCACAACGTCATTGAGCGGCGCACCGGCTCCGCCGGCAGCCGCGAGTCTACTGGCCGGGCGCCGTGGAGGCACATCCCCAGGTCAGCGTGCACCCACCCGGCCGCCGCGCGCGAAACCCCGTCGGTGTCGAGGCGTACAACCAGGGGGTTTGTGGGTATCTCCTTGTTGTGGCATCGATCACCACGCGTGACCGCCGCCCAGCCAGGACAGGAGAAGCGCAGTGCGCTCTGAATTTCACCGGCAGTTGGACGCACTCAACACGGACCTGGCGCAGATGTGCCACACGGCAGGTGCGGCAATGCATTTCGCCACCGAGGGTCTTGTCGCGGTGGACCTGGACTCCGCCGAACGGGCACTGTCCATGCTCGACGAGCTGTCGCTGATGAGGCGCACTGTCGAGCACAATGCACTCGCACTGCTCGCGCTGCAGGCTCCCGTGGCCAGCGACCTGCGCGCGGTCGTGGCGGCCGTACACATCGCGTCAGACGCCGACCGGATGGGGGGACTCGCGGCCCATGTCGCCCGCGCGGTGCGACGGCTCCACCCCACCCCGGTTCTGCCTCACGAGGTGGTCGGGCAGGTCGCCGAGATGGGGAACCTGGCGACCGATCTCGCTGAGGACGCCGCCGCGGTCATCGAGGACGGCGATCCGGTTCGGGCCAGCCGCATCCGCGACGACGACGAGGCGATGGACAACATGAACCGCGGTCTCTTCGCGACCGTGATGTCCCCGCAGTGGCACCACGGGGTGTCGACGGCCGTCGACATGGTTCTGCTCGGCCGGTTCTACGAGCGGTTCGCCGACCACGCCGTGGCCATCGCGGCCCGGGTTCTCTTCCGCAGCACCGGTCGCGGCATCGCCGGCCACCCCCCGCAGGCCCGTGGCCAGGCATCCTGACCCGCAGCGGAGCAGCCCGCGCGATGACGTGGTGGAGCGCCGACGCCGGCGACCGGAACCCGATCTGGGTCCATGGGTCGCCTGCGGCGCGCGGACCGTCCCCGCCAGCCGGCCAGCACCAAACGGCGAATAAATATTGATGTGCTATGTATATTCAGTGATCCATCCGCGGTACGTCCGCTGCCGCGAGCCCGTCCCGAGCAGGGGCCGGGCATGACAGCCGACGAGAAGCACAGTCTGGGTCGGACACAGCCCCGCAACGCAGTGGGCCTCATGTTCGACCCAGTCTTCGGTGTGCTCTTCTGGGGCAAGGTGTTCTCCGTCGTGGCGGTGTGGACACACAGCATCGTGGCGGCGATCGTGATGTACAACGCGACGCAGTCGGCCCTGATGGTGGGTCTCGTGGGCGTCATGCAGTTCGGCCCTCAGCTGATCCTGACCCCGACGAGCGGCAAGTGGGCCGACACCGGGAACCCGGCCCGCCAGATCCTTGTCGGCAGGCTCCTGTGCGTCGCGGGGTCCGGGTCGACCGCGGCCTGGTTCTTCGTGTCGCCAGAACTGCACGGCATGCCGGCGGCCATGCCCGTGCTGATCGGTTCGCTGTTGGTGGGACTTGGTTTCGTGGCCGGTGGACCGGCCATGCAGTCGATCGTGCCGAACCTGATCCGTCCCGGTGAGCTGTCCACGGCCATGGCGCTGAACAGCATGCCGATGACGATCGGCCGCATCATCGGCCCTGCGGCGGGGGCCTACCTCGCAGCCCAGCTGGGGCCCGCCGTGGCATTCGCGGTCAGCACGGGCCTGCATCTGCTCTTCGCGCTTCTTCTGATCGTGGTGCGGTTCCCGGCGCCGCGTCCGCTTCGCGAGGGCGCCGACTACCGCGTGCGGGTCGCGGTCCGGTATGTGATGAGGGACCGCCCTCTGCTGTTGTCGCTGCTGGCGGTCACGGCCGTCGGCGTCGCGTCCGACTCGTCGATCACGCTGACGCCGTCCATCGCCGACGCGCTCGGTGGCGGACCCAGCCTGGTGGGGACGTTGTCGGCGGTGTTCGGCGTCGGTGCGGCGATCGGCATGGGAATGCTGGCGCTGCTGCGCGGGCGGATCGCCTCGGCTCGGGTGTCATCGATCGGCCTGATCGGCCTTGGTGCGGGGTGCGCGGTGCTCGCGGCCGCCTCGGCTCCGGCCGTCGCCATCACGGGGTTCGCGCTGGCGGGCCTGGGCTTCGGCTGGGCCATGACGGGCCTGAGCACGGTCGTGCAGGAACGTGCACCCGAAGAATTGCGCGGCCGCATCATGGCGCTGTGGCTGGTGGGCTTCCTGGGTTCGCGCCCCATCGCTGCCGCGGTGCTCGGTGGGACGGCCGATGTCCTCGGCGTCTACGCGGCCTTCGCTGTCGCCGCCGCGCTCTGCATCGGCATCGCGATGTGGTGCCGGCCCTCGACCCTGACAGGCGCGCTCCCGTCATCGGCTCACGGTGGCCCGCTCGCCGCGTAACCGCGGGTCATCCAGTACACCGTGCGGTCGAGCGCTGGCAGGATCTCGGTCACCGTGATCTCGCCGGCCGCGAATCGTCCCAGCAGCCCGTAGACCACGCTGGAGACGACCGTGTCGAGATCCGCGATGAACGCGGGGTCCACGCCGTCGAGGATCTCCCGACCCGCGGGTGCCACGAAGTCCAGGCCGAAGCGGAACAACTGCTGACCGTTGGGCGACGACCTGGCGCGGAAGTACGCCGCCAACATCCCCGGGTGGCGCTCCCAGGGTTCGAAGATCGCGCGAAAGAGTTCCATCAGCCCCTCGTAGAGCGAGCTGGCCGGCTGACTCCGCAACGGGGCCACGGCTGAGTAACGGTGCCGCTCCATCCATGCCTGCAGCGCCGCCAGGATCAGTTCGTCGCGAGTCGCGTAGCGCTTGTAGATCGTTGCGAGCGAACTGCGCGCCCGCCGCGCGACCTCACGCAGTTGCACGGCCTCATAGCCGTCGGTCTCCAGCATCTCCATGACGACGACCAGGATCCGGTCCTCGCCCCGGGCGTCTCCGCCAGCTTCGTCCACCGCTGAGCACCCCTTGTCGCCGCCGAGTAACGCGGTTACAGTACGCCCAGTAACACGGTTACTCCGCGTTCCCACCCGCAGCGAAGCGAGGTTTCATGGGTCCTCTCGACGGCAGAGTCGCCTTCATCACGGGGGTCGCGCGTGGGCAGGGCCGCAGTCACGCGGTGCGCCTGGCCTCCGATGGTGCGGCCGTCATCGGCATCGACATCTGCGCCGACATCGCCTCCAACGGTTATCCGATGGCGAC
Organism: Mycobacterium sp. ACS4331; assembly: GCF_001667265.1. Classification (GTDB taxonomy): domain Bacteria; phylum Actinomycetota; class Actinomycetes; order Mycobacteriales; family Mycobacteriaceae; genus Mycobacterium. The sequence continues at coordinate 21,511 of NZ_LZHW01000098.1, forward strand.
CAGAGACGAACTCGACGAGACCGTCGCACTCGTCGAGGCGGCAGGTTCCACGATGCTCGCATCGGTGGCCGACGTCCGCGACTTCCACGCAGTCAGGAATGCGATGGACGCCGGCGTCAAGCACTTCGGTCGCCTCGACATCGTCTGCGCCAACGCCGGCATCGCGCCGACGGCATTTCGCGAGATTGACATCGCCGAAGAACTCGACATGTGGAACGACGTCGTCGGCGTCAACCTGTCCGGATCGTTCCACGCCGCCAAAGCCGCCATCCCCCATCTGATCACCGGCGGGCGCGGCGGATCGATCATCTTCACCAGTTCCACCGCGGGACTGCGGGGCTTCGGCGGCATGCAGGGCGGCGGACTGGGTTATGCGGCCTCCAAGCACGGACTCGTCGGACTCATGCGGGCGTTGGCGAACGCCCTTGCGCCATACAGCATCCGGGTGAACACCGTGCACCCGACCGCGGTCAACACCATGATGGCCGTCAACCCCGCCATGACGGCGTTCCTGGAGGCCTATCCCGACGGCGGGCCCCACCTGAAGAACCCCATGCCCGTCGACCTCCTGGAACCCGAGGACATCAGCGCGGCGATCGCCTACCTGGTGTCCGATGCCGCGAAGTACGTGACCGGCGTGACGTTCCCCGTCGACGCCGGATTCTGCAACAAGCTGTGAGCGGGAGCAGCACCGAGAACGGACACCTATGACCACCACCGACGCCAGCCGCACCGACCGTTGCCGAAAGGCGTTCGCCGAGGTGATGACCGTTCCGGCACCGGCGGACATCTCGCCCACGACAGCCAGGATGCTCGAGTTCGTCTTCGCCGACGTGTGGCAGCGGCCCGGATTGACCCGGCGCGAAAGGCGTTTCGTCACGCTGCCGTGCGTGGCCGCCGCGGACGCCGAGGCACCGTTGCGCGATCACGTGTACGCGGCATTGAACAGCGGGGACCTGACCATCGTCGAAATGCAGGAAGCAGTACTCCATTTCGCGGTGTACGCCGGTTGGCCGAAGGCGTCACGCTTCAACATGGTCGTCGATGAGCAGTGGGCCCGCATCCACGGCGAGCGCGGAGTGCCGGTGCCGGCATCCGAGCCACTGCTGCCGCTCACGACGGCCAGCGACCCCGATGAGCGTCTCACAGCCGGCGAGCGGGCGTTCCAGGACGTCAACTGCCTGCCCTACGCGCCGACTCGCGACAATCCGTTCCACGGCGCCGGAATCCTCAACTTCGTGTTCGGTGAGATGTGGCTGCGCCCGGGCCTCGGCATGAAGGAGCGCCGCCTGATCACGGTGGCGTGCGTCGCCTTCCAGGACGCGCCCTACCCGATCATGAGCCACGTGTACGCGGCGCTCAAGAGCCGCGACGTGTCCTTCGACGAGATGGACGAGCTGGCACTGCATTTCGCCGCGCACTACGGTTGGCCCAAAGGCGCCAATCTCGCGCAGGTCATCGAAGAGCAGAAGCAGAGGGTCAGCGCCGAGTGGGCGGCCGAACTCTCATGACCGGGTGAACTCGATGCGCAGCTCGCTGAGACCACGCAGCAGGAAGGTCGGCTCGTAACGCAGGTTGCGAGCACCGGCGGGGCCGTGCACGTTCTCGTCGAGCCGGATCTCGCTCATGCGATCCAGCATCCGGCGGATCGTGATCTGGCCCTCCACGCGTGCCAGCGGAGCCCCGGCACAGGTGTGGATGCCGCGACCGAACGCGATGTGCTCCCGCACGTTCTTACGGTCCGGCCGGAACTCGTGGGGATCGTCGAACTTTCGGGGATCACGGTTGGCCGCCCCGAGGCACAGCATCACGATCGTCCCGGCCGGAAGCCGCTCGCCGCCCAGCGTCGTGGTCCTGCGCACCAGGCGGAAGTCGACCTTGGTCGGCGAGTGCATCCGCAGCGCCTCCTCCATGAACGTCGGGATGCCGTCCGGGTTCTCCCGCAGCCTCTGCTGGAACTCGGGACGGTCGGCGAGCACCAGCACGGCGGCGCTGAGCAGCTTGGTCACGGTCTCCTGCCCCGCCGCGAACAGGAACGTGGCGGGCTTGACGACCTCGATGAGTTCGGGTGTCGAACCGTCCGGGTAGAGCGCCGTGGCCATCCCCGACAGCACGTCCTCCCGCGGCTGGCGGCGCCGCTCGGCGAGGTACCCGGCGAACTTGTCGTCGAGGTACTGCAGCGGGTCGAGGCCCACCGGTTCACCGTCGAGCGCCCCCACCCGGTTGCCCTCTCGGGGCTCACCCGCGCCGAGGGCGGCCAGGAACTCGGGACGGTCCTCCTCCGGCACCCCCAGCAGGTCGATGATTGCCGAGGTGGCGAACGGTTTGGCGTACTCGGACAGGAACTCGCATCGGCCATTGTCGATGAACTGGTCGAGTTGGTGGTCCACCAGTTGCCACATGTAGTCCTCGTTCTCCTTGAGCCGACGCGGCGTCAGGAGCCGGCTCAGCAGGGAACGGGCCTTCTCATGCGCAGGCGGATCCATCACGACCATGTGCTCATGAATGGGGAACTCGTGGCGATGCGCCTCGATGAGATCGCTGATGTCGTCGCCCACCGGCTCAAACGGCAGCGGCGGGAACGGTCCACCGATGGCGTTGACCGCCGAGAACGTGTCGTGGTCCTTGAAGGCCGCCATGACCTCTTGGTAACCCGTCACGGCCACCACGCCGTAGTGCGGTTCACGGTAGACAGGGTTCTTCTCACGCAACGCGTCGAAGTAGCCGTAGGGGTTCTGAGCGATATCGGGGTCGGAGAAGAAGTCGGCTGCTGCCAGGTCCGTCATGGACGGGCCGTCCTTTCGTGAGTCGATGGTGTGTTCAGCACTGTTCGTCGATGACGCTGATCGCGCCGCGAGGGCACGCGTCAACGGCAGCCAGTGCCAGCTGCCACTGCTCTTCGTCTGAGGGGGCTTCGACGCAGACCGCCACCTCCTCGTCGGAGAGATCGAACAGCGCGGGCGCGGATTCCAGGCACAGCGCATGCCCCTCACACAGGTGGGGATCCACCCAGACTCTCCTGTGTCCCGCCACTGCGACACCCCTTCGCCCCTGATCGATCGATCAAATTGCTAGAATGCAGCATGCTTAGCACGGCGCGCCGAAATCGGTCAAGGAGACCCGCGTTGAGGACGCACTGAAGTGGCCACCCCCCGAAAGACCAGAGCCACCGACGTCAACGCGCGGCAGCGGTTGATCGACGCGACCGCCAAACTCATGCGCGACGAGGGCTACGCCGCGGCCACCTCGCGCCGCATCGCCGCCGAGGCCGGCGTCCGGCAGGCCCTGGTCTACTACTACTTCCCCACCATGGACGACCTGTTCGTGGAAGTGCTGCGGTCAGGGGCGGAGGCCTCGCTGGAACGTATGCGGGAGGCCCTCAACGACGACGATCCGCTGACCGCACTGTGGTCACTCAACGGCGACCCCAGGGCCACCGTGCTGAACACCGAATTCATGGCACTTGCCAACCACCGTAAGGTGATTCGCACAGAACTCAAGGCTTACGCCGAACGCGTCCGCGACATTGAGACCGCCGCCGTCGCGGTCGCACTGCGCACCCGCGGACTCGATCTGTCCAAGTTTCCGCCGGTCGCGGTGTCCATGCTGATCGCCCAGACCGCCCGCAGCCTGAGCAACGAGGAGGCCGTCGGGGTGAGGCTGGGCCATCGAGAACTGCGTGAACTCGTTGCGCGTCAGCTGGCCGCACTGTCGGCGCAGCCACCGCACGGCACTGAATCCAATCCGCCGTCCCCGAGGTCCTGAGGACCCCGAGGCCGGCGATTCGGCGGTCCGACCGACACCGACCCCGCCTCACATGGTTGACACTTCCCCCCCGCTGGTGCCACGCTTCCTGATCGATCGACCAATACATCCACATCTCAGAAGCGAGGTATTCCCGGTGGGCGGACGAGTAGAAGGAAAAGTTGCGTTCATCACGGGCGCAGCACGCGGCCAGGGGCGCAGTCACGCCGTGCGACTGGCCGAAGAAGGCGCCGACATCATCGCCATCGATGTGTGCAAGCGCATCAGCACCAATGAGGAGATCCCGGCCGCCAGTCCTGACGATCTGGCCGAGACCGCAGATCTTGTCAAGGCCCTGAACCGGCGCATCGTCACCGCGGAGGTCGACGTCCGCGACTACGACGCCGTCAAGAGCGCGGTCGACAGCGGCGTCGAACAGCTCGGTCGGCTCGACATCGTCGTGGCCAACGCCGGCATCGGCAACGGCGGCCAGACCCTGGACCTGACCAGCCAGAGTGACTGGGACGACATGATCGACGTCAACCTTTCGGGCGTCTGGAAGTCCGTCAAAGCCGCTGTGCCGCATCTCCTCTCGGGAGGCCGGGGCGGTTCGATCATCCTCACCAGCTCAGTCGGCGGCCTCAAGCCCTACCCGCACACGGGCCACTACATCGCCGCCAAGCACGGTGTCATCGGCCTGATGCGCACATTCGCCGTCGAGCTGGGCCAGCACTCCATCCGCGTGAACGCCGTCTGCCCGACCAACGTGAACACCCCGTTGTTCATGAACGAGGGCACGATGAAGCTGTTCCGTCCCGATCTGGAGAACCCAGGCCCAGACGATATGGCCGTCGCTGCGCAGTTCATGCACGTGCTGCCCGTCGGTTGGGTCGAGCCCGTCGACGTCAGCAACGCCGTGCTGTTCCTGGCCTCCGACGAATCCCGTTACATCACAGGGCTTCCGGTCACCGTCGACGCGGGCAGCATGCTCAAGTAGCACCGCAGATCGTGGCCCGGCCGGGTCAATCGTGTTCGCGCTGCAGCGACACCACGGTGATGTCCGGCCGGGCTCCGATCCGCACCGGCGGACCCCAAAAGCCCGCCCCCCGCGTGACGTACAGCTGGGTGGAGTCCACCCGCGACAACCCGGCGAGGGACGGTTGCACCATCGACACAACATGATGAAAGGGCCACATCTGCCCGCCGTGGGTGTGGCCGGACAACTGCAGATCAACCCCACGCCGGGCGGCCTCGGCCACCTGCACCGGCTGGTGTGCGAGCAGCACCGTCGGCCGGAGAGGGTCCGCGCCGGCCAGCGCCCGGTCGAAATCGGGCCCGTCGGCCCGCCGGGCACCGACGACGTCGTTGACCCCGGCAAGGGTGAACGCCCCGCGCCCGCGCCGAATCGGCGTGCTTTCGTTGCTGAGCGTGTGCACTCCGAGGCGCTCGAGTTCCCGCAGCCAGGACACCGAATCCTCGATGAAGTACTCATGGTTGCCGGTCACGAAGAATGTCCCCTCAGATGGGGCCAAGTCACGTAATGGTGCTGCGGCAGAACCCAGTTCGGCCACTGTGCCGTCGACCAGGTCACCCACGATCGCGACCAGGTCAGGCTCTGCCTCGTTGATCATCCGGACGATCCGTTCGGTGTGCGCGCGCCCGGCCAGCGGGCCGAGATGGATGTCGGATACGACCGCGATCCGAAAGCCGGCCATGGCCGGGTCCAGCCGACGCAGGCGGACGGGCACGTTCAGCACGTCCGGCCTGCCCAGTGCCGTCGCGGCGCCCACGCCGACGAGTCCTACCGACACCGCCCCCGCAGCGACCGCGCCGGTCCGCGCGAGAAAGAGCCTGCGATCCAGCGTGGCCTTGCACTCGGGTGTCTCGAGCCTCTCCGGCACAGTGCGGCGGGTCCAGCGCCGCAGGACCAGCCGCACCGGTTCGAAGGCCAGCAGCGCCAGGACCAGATATGCCGCGAGCGCGAACCACAGATAACCCGGCCAGGCATACCAACCCGCGCCCGTCAGTCCGGCCACGCGGGGGCCGACGAGTGCACCGACGAGGAGGACCGCCCCGATGACGATGGCCGCGGTGCCGAACCGGCGGGCCCGACCCGGTGCTGTGGTGTCCCTGACGAGGCGCTTCCACAGGTAGGCGTGCATGAGTGCCAGGATCACTGCGAGGACGACCAAGAACACGAGGCTCCTTGAGAATGCGGGGCGGACAGCGGTGACGCGCGACAGCCACCATCAGCAGCTTCCCACCCCGGCACCTCACCGAGGCACCCGACCTGTGACGCCTCACAGTTGCGTTACCCGTGGCGCTGGGCGGGGTATCAGTGTCCGACTGACGGGATGAAAGCGAGGACTCACGTCGGTGCGAAGCACACCGTGCCGGGGTGTTCCCGCGAGACACTCACGCGTAGCCGAAGGGATGGGAGAAGTGACGAACGAGGGCGCGTCTGAGCCGTTCGAGAAGATCGTCGCGGCGCTGGACTATCCGGTGTTCGTGGTGACGACCGCGAGCGATGACGGCCCGTCGGGTTGTCTGGTCGGTTTCGCCAGCCAGACCAGCATCAATCCGCCCCGCTTCCTCGTCGGCCTGTCGCGACGGAACCGCACCTACCGCGTCGCCCAAGACGCATCGCATCTGGCCGTGCACCTGCTGGGCCGCGAAGCCGAAGGCCTCGCGGCCCTCTTCGGGAGCCAGACCGGGGACCGGGTCAACAAGTTCGACCAATGCGAGTGGCACGAGGGGCCCGCCGGACTGCCCATACTCGACGGGGCCGCCGCGTGGTTCGTCGGCGAGATCCGTGACCGATTCGACCTGGGAGACCACGTCGGGCATCTGTTGGCGCCGACCGCCGGCACGGCGCCCGACGGCCTGCAGAACTGGATCAGTTTCGCCGACGTGCGCGACCTGGAACCGGGCCACGACGCGTGAGCCGGACAGAAGAACCGCTCGTCGAGACCATCACCGACAGCACGAGGCTGCGTGAGTTCTATCGAGACGCACCGTCTGGAGTGCGGGCCAACATGATCTTCAGCGCCGACGGCGCCGCGGCGTTCGCCGGTCGAGCGGGACCACTCTCCTGCCCTGCAGACCAGCGCCTGCTGGGCGAACTCCGCGGATACGCCGACGTCGTCCTCGTCGGAGCGGGCACCGCCCGGGCCGAGGGGTACGGACCCGTGCGACTCTCCGAACAACAGCGGGCCGAACGTGCAGCCGACGGCAGGACGGCGCTGCCACCCATCGCGGTGGTGAGTCGCACCGGTCGCCTGCCCGAGTCCCTGTTCGATGATCCGACGCAGCGCCCCATCCTCATCACCAGCACAGAGGCGGTGAAACGGTACGGCCTGCGCCCCGACACACGCCGCGAAGTCGTTCTGGCCGGCGACGAGGACGTCGATCTGAGCCTTGCGATCGAGGCATTGACAGACGCGGGCATGGGACGGATCCTGTGCGAGGGCGGCCCGACCCTGCTGAACGAGCTGGTGGCCGCGGGCCTGCTCACGGAACTCTGCGTGACGACGGCCCCCAGGTTGGCCGGGACTCAGCCGGTGGGCGCCGCCTCGACGATCAGCACCCTGCCCCGCCCCGGGAATCTTTCGCTGCGCCACGTCCTGGTACACGAGCAGTTCCTGTTCAGCAGATACGCCCTCACCGGCTGACACCGGGGCCAATGTCCCTGCGGAGGAACACCTTCGGGAATTCGGAGCGGAGAAAAAACTGCCAAACACGTCTGGCACTCTCGGTATGAGAGTGCTAATCTGACCCCTGCACAGTGATTGAGTCGCCCGCCAGGGTGGCGGGCTTTCATGGTCGAGGAGGTGGATTACTGTGCTCCGTTTTGATCCTTTCAGTGACCTTGATTCGATCACCCGGGGACTGCTGACGAACCAGACCGGATCAGGTCGCGCGCCCCGATTCATGCCCATGGACCTGTACAAGGTCGACGACCACTATGTCCTCACCGCCGACCTCCCGGGTGTCGATCCCGGATCGGTCGACGTCGGCGTCGACAACGGGACCATGACCATCACGGCGCATCGCACCGCCCGCTCCGAGGAATCCGTCCAGTGGCTGTCCAATGAACGGTTCTTCGGCACCTACCGGCGACAGTTGTCGCTGGGCGAGGGCGTCGATGCCGAAAAGATCACCGCCACCTACGAGAACGGCGTGCTCACGATCACGATCCCGCTGGCCGAACGCGCCAAGTCGAGGCGCATCGAAGTCTCCCACTCGTCACAGGCCCGCTCGATCGAACCGACGACGGTGGACGCCGACACCTGACGGTGCGCGGATGTGGCCACGGTGCACTGCGCCGTGGCCACATCCCGCAGTCTTTCTTTCATCCCAACGATTTTCGACGCACAGGCTGGCATCACCGCTCACCCGATGCGTTGTTGCCAGCCTGCCCTTCTTCAGCGCCTCACGTCCCGGGACCCTGGCCCCCATGCAGGGGCGGCTGCGGGCCTTCGAGGGCGTCGGTCTCCCCACGTCGGGCACCACCGACCGGCTGCGGCGACGGTGACGAATACCGCCCGACGAGTTTGCGCACCGGACACTGCGGGTATCTCGGAGGGGCGCCCGTCGACCCGCGCCATCCATCCTGCGCGGGCCGTCCCAGCATGGCGCAGCCCCCCGACGCTGGAGGAGATATGGCCGCCGCCCCGAAGCCCGAGGACACCACGCCGGTTCCCGGCACCGATCTGCAGGGCGCCGTCGGCCCAGGCACGAGCGGTTATCTGACCACCGCACAGGGACTTCGGATTCCCGACACCGATCATTCGCTCAAGGCCGGAGAACGCGGACCCACGCTGCTGGAGGATTTCCACCTGCGCGAGAAGATCACTCACTTCGACCACGAACGCATACCCGAACGTGTCGTACATGCGCGCGGCGCCGCCGCACACGGCGTCTTCGAGTCCTACGGCACCGCATCGCGCTACACCCGGGCCGCCTTCCTCGGCGCCAAGGGCACGAAGACCGATGTGTTCTGCCGCTTTTCGACCGTGTTGGGGTCGCGCGGATCGGCCGACACCGTCCGCGACACCCGGGGGTTCGCGGTGAAGTTCTACACCAGCGAGGGAAACTTCGACCTCGTCGGCAACAACATTCCGGTCTTCTTCATCCAGGACGGCATCAAGTTCCCCGACGTCATCCATGCTGGAAAGCCGCACCCGGACAGGGAGATACCGCAGGCACAGTCGGCCCACGACACGTTCTGGGACTTCGTGTCCCTGCACCCCGAGGCCACCCACCACGTGTTCTGGAACATGAGTGATCGCGGCATCCCGCGGTCGTTCCGGACCATGGAGGGCTTCGGCGTGCACACCTTCCGCCTGGCCAATGCCAAGGGCCAGACGGTCTTGGTGAAGTTCCACTGGAAGCCCGTGGCCGGTGTGCACTCCCTGGTCTGGGAGGAGGCTCAGATCGCAGCGGGATGCGACCCAGACTTCCACCGCCGGGACATGGCCGACGCCATCGATGCGGGCGCATTCCTGGAGTACGAGTTGGGGATTCAGGTGATGCCGGACGACGGCACCCACACCTTCGCGGGCATCGACCTGCTGGACCCGACCAAGATCGTGCCGGAGGAACTCGCGGAGGTCCACCTCGTCGGCAAGCTGACGCTGAACCGCAACCCGACGAACTTCTTCGCCGAAACCGAGCAGGTGGCCTTCCACGTCGGCAATCTGGTGCCGGGCATCGAACCGACGAATGACGCACTGCTGCAGGCCCGACTGTTCTCGTATCTCGACACGCAGCTCACACGTCTGGGCGGGCCGAACTTCACGCAACTGCCCATCAACCGCCCACACTGCCCCGTCAACGACATGCTGAGGGACGGCATGCACCAGACCGGTGTGCACACCGGAGTGGCACCGTACCGCCGCAACAGCCTCGACGACGGACTGCCCGAAGTCGCCACCGCCGACGAGGGCGGCTACGTCCCCACACCGCGCGAGGTCGAGGGCCCCGTCGTCCGAGCACAGCCGCAGTCCTTCGACGATCACTTCAGCCAGGCCGCGATGTTCTACCGCAGCCTGACCGAGGTCGAGAGAGTGCACCTGATCGAGGCCTTCACGTTCGAGTTGGGCAAGTGCTACGAGCAGTCGGTCAAGGAGCGTGAACTGCAGGTGTTGGCGAATGTCGACGCCGATCTGTGCGCTCAGGTGGCCGCGGGGCTGGGGCTTCCCGCCCCGAAGGGCAACCCGCCCGCCGACGTGACGCCCTCCCCCGCGCTTTCCCAGGTGGTCACGGTCCCAGGGCCGATCACCGGGCGGCAGGTCGGCATCATCGCCGACTCCGAATCGGATCTGGCCGGGATCTCGCAGCTGGTCAAGGCGTTGCTCAAGGCAGGCGCCATCCCGCTGGTCACCGCACCCACCGGTGGCACCCTGAAGAACGGGCGGCGCAGCCTCGTTGTCGAGCGCACGCTGCTCACGGCACGATCCATCGAGTTCGACGCCGTGATCGTCGCGGGTGGTCTCGAAACGCCCCCCGACATCAAACTGGTCGTGCTGCTGCAGGAGGCCTACCGGCACTGCAAACCGGTCGGCGCCTGGGGTTCGGGGGTGAATGCCCTAACGGCGGCCGGTATCTCCGATTCCGATCCCGGCGTCCTGGTGTCCGCCGAGGCGGACCGCGCTTTCGGCGAGGCGTTGACCGCAGCGCTGGGCATGCACAGGGTGTGGGAGCGGGCCGAGCAGATCACGGCCTCGGCCGCGCCTCCGGTGCGCAGCGCGCCGGTGGCCAAGCGCCGCAGGCGGTGACCGCCGGCGGCCCCGCTGGTTTGACCGTCCCGAGCGTGGGCACCCGAGGGCCATGAAAGCCTCCGAAGTTGCCGCACTGCCCTTCCGCGCCGGCGCCGCGATGCGGCACGCGCGACTGTTCCATCCCGACGGCGTGCTCTGCGGTGGCACGCTCCGGCGCACCGCCGCCTCGGACTCCGGCCTGCCACTCGCCGACAGCGACGTGGTGGGCCGGATCTCGAAAGGCGTCGGCACCTCCGGCGGACTGCCCGACTTCGCGGGGCTGGCATGGCGATCGCACGCCCAGGGCAGCACCCGACCATGGGATGTGCTGATGGTCTCGGCCAGCGCCCGCCTGCTGCTGCATCCGACCCGCTCCTGGTCTGCACCGACGTTCTCCACCCTCATGCCCTACGGGTACCGAGGTGGCGTGTTCTGGCTGCGCGCCCGAATGACATCCCCGGAGGAACTCCACGGCCTCGACGTCGGTGCCCTGCGCCGGCACATCGCCGCCGAGTCGGTCGTGTTCGACATCGAGCAGGCGCAGGGCCGCAACAACTTCGAACCGCTGGCCACCCTCGAGTTCGGGCGAGAACTCGACAGTTCCTGGCCGCCCGAGGATGTGTCGTTCGACCCGACGCTGAACACCACGCCAGGGGTCACGCTGCTGCCCGACTGGTTGGCAGCCGTGCGGCGTCGCGCATACCGCAGCAGCCGGCAGGGCCGCGACTCCGAGTAGGAGTGCCCGGCGTTTTCCCGTCGGCCGATCTGGGTATGTGCAGCACATGCTCACTGTGGTTGCTCCGCGCCTTCCCCAGGCAGTCGGCCCTGTCACCAGGCACGTCATCGACGCCCTGCAGACGGGCAGTGCCGGCGTGCTGACAGCCACGTCGGCCCTGCCCGATGAGACGGACCCGTACGGCCTGGATCTTCAGCTGGCCCTGTACACCTGCTATGAACTGCATTACCGCGGCTTCGCCGGCGTGGATCCGGGGTGGGAGTGGAACCCTGCCCTGTTGAGCCTGAGGGCCGGCCTCGAGCGGGCCTTCCTCGACGCCGTGCGCACCGATGTCGGCGAGATCGACGCGGATGCGACCGCGGCCGACGAGATGTCCGCGCTGGCAGTGGAGCCCGCTGACGGCAAGGGGTTGTCGTATCACCTGCGCGACAACGGATCCTGGGATCAGATGCGGGAGTATTTCGTCCACGGCTCGCTGTATCACCTCAAGGAGGGCGACCCGCACGCGTGGGCGATCCCGCGGCTGACCGGACAGGCCAAGGCGTCCTTCGTGGCAGTCGAGTTCGACGAGTTCGGCGGCGGGCGTGGAGCTCGCTTGCACCAGCAGTTGTTTGCCGATCTGCTGGATGCCGCTGGGCTCGACTCCTCCTACCTCGGGTACCTCGACGACGTGCCCGCCGAGACGCTGGCCGTCGTCAATCTGATGTCGCTGTTCGGTCTGCACAGGCGCTGGCGCGCCGCCGCCGTCGGGCACTTCGCCGCGACCGAGATCACGTCACCCCCGGGATCGCGGCGGTTGGTCGAGGCCATGGAACGCCTCGGCGCGCCGGAGGTCTGTGCCGCGTTCTATCGGGAGCACGTGGAGGCCGATGCCGTGCACGAGCAGGTGGTGCGCACGGACGTCGTCGGTGACCTGGTCGCACGCGACCCCAGCCTGGACCGTGACGTGGTGTTCGGAATCCGCGCTCGCGACGTGGTCGAGAGCCGCTTGGCAGACCACATGTTGGCTCGTTGGAATGCGGGTGCGACCTCGCTGCGACGCGACATCGGCTGACGACCTGGAACAGCGTCCGAGGCACGACGCGTGCTGACGCTGGGCTTCAGGCTTGTCCGGCCGCAGTCCGCCCGCCTCGCGCGCGACGCCGGTGGCTGGTGTCGCACAGCGGATAGTTCTTACTCCGATGGCATGCGCAGATCGCCACCATGAAGCGGTCCGACCGCACGACGGTCCCGTCGGCCATCTCGATGCAGACCGGCCCCTCAACCATCATCGGTCCCCCCGGCACCAGTCGGACGACTCGAGGCTCGGGCGCTGTCACTGCTTGTCCGCACGAATCACGACGAGTTCCTCGACGCGGCGGCCGATCTCCAGCAGGCGAGTCCGTTCCAGCCACGCGGCCCGCGCGTTCAGGACGGGGCCGAACGGAATCATCTGCCGGGCAATGACATCGGCGCTCAGGCCGGTGCCGCGAAGGAGGTTCAGGGATCGGTCGACCCCCGAGAACTCCGAGTGCACGAGGAAGAGTGTGCCCTGGGGTGCCAGCAGCTCTTCGACCGCCAGGCACAGCGGATCCAGGATCGAGCGTCCGTCGTACCCGCCGTTGTAGGACTGTGGGGGGCCCGCGTGCGCCGGGATGCGCTCCCGCTCGTCCTCGAAGTCGGGGACATACGGCGGGTTGCTGAGCACCACGTCGAACGGCGCGAATTCAGCAGCGCGAGTCCACGGTCCGAGATGGACATGCATGTCCACCCCGGCGACCGCGGCATTGGCCCTTGCCTCGTGCACGGCGCGCGGACAGATCTCGAACGCCCGGACATCAGCGGCGCCTTCAGCGGCCGCGGCGATCCCCACGACGCCGCTGCCGGCACAGAGGTCGGCGACGCACTGGCCTGCGATTCGGCCGCTGCTCACGGCGGTGTCGATGAGCAGTTGTGAATCCTCCTGAGGGGGATACACGTCTTCTGGCACCGAGGCCGGCCAGATGCCACTTCTCGCAGTCGTCACAGGTTGCCCCTCTATATTCGTCGAGCGGAGTTCACTTCTCGCATGCCCCGATCGCGTCCTGACCAAACGTTTCTCGGCAATGACGCGGAAACCGGGCCGCAACAAACGCAGCGCCCCGGGGCCGTATGGTCCCGGGGCGGTGCGTCTGGATCCGACAGTGTCCTGGGTTGGGGCTCAGTTGATCCCAACGACGGACTGCGCGATGGCGGCCAGTCTGGTCTGAGCCGCCGAGACCACCCGGGCGCGATTCTTGTGCGCCTCCTCGTAGGCGATGATCACCCGGATGTCGGACGGGTCGGTGAGGTCCTTGACGGCCGTCGCAGCATCATTGACGTTCAGGTCGTCGTAATCGGCGACGGGAAGCTCGTCGGCCTCGAGAACTCCTGCGGCTCCGCGGGTCGCGTGGATCGCGTCAGCCGCGCGCCCGGCGCCCTCGTCGCGGGTGATCTTCTCGGCCGCCTCAAGCGCCGAATCACGCGCCCCGGCCAGCGTTTTCGTCGCGATCTCCGTGGTGCGTGAGCCGCGGTCGACCAACTCGGAGAAGGCCGGACGGACAGAACGTACAGCCTCGGCCGCCCGCTCGACTCCGCGGGCCGACCACGTCATCGGCAGGTTCACGACCTTCACGACCGCTCCCGCGGCGGCTTGGACCGGAGTGCGCCGCAGCGCCGCGGGCCCTCCGAGCGCATCCTCGGCCAGAACCGTGGTCAACCAGTCGACGGTCGCGGAGTGCGCCGTGATCAATCTGGTGGCGAGTTCCTCGATGTCCTTGTTCTTCGCGGCGACGGCCAGCGCCTTGATGTACCGAGACCGGTCCAGCAGCTGGTTCTCCAGCGCAAGATCGCCGAGAAGAGCCTCGTCGAACGGTTCGGCCTGCTCGGTCAGCGCCTTGACGGCCGCCGCGGCGCGACCCAGGAAGGGCCCGATCACATCCGGGAATCCGCCGAGGTCGCGGATCGCCTTCTCGATCGCCTCAGCGCGGAGGCGGCCGTGCTCGGCGTTCTGGGTCAGTTCGGTGCGCACCGCTTCGGTGCGGGCCTGTGCCACTCGCGTCTCGGCGACCTGGATCTCGGTGTGCGTGAGATCCAGGACAGTCCGGAGCTGAGCCAACAGGGTTCCTGTGTCAACCTGTGTCTTCGTTGTTGCCATAGTTCTGTTCCACCCCTTTGTTTGGCTTGGTGTGTCAGCGGCGTAGGTACCGCTCCCGGAGTCGGTTACCCGAACCGGCAGCACGGGTAACCGGATCAGCGAGGTGTGACAAATGCCTCGAACCGGGTAGCGCGCGGTCCAGGTGGGAAGCCACGCCGTCGGGCGGGTCCGATGAGGGCCACGCGAGCCGCCGTCAGCCGAGGAGGGAGATCGACTCATGACCATCTGCGCCACCTGCGGAAACGACTACGACAAGACGTTCACTGTGACGTGGCCCGACGGCCACTCGGAGGCCTTCGACTGTGTCGAGTGCGCCGCGGCTCAGCTGGCCCCGGAATGCGGGCACTGCGGCTGCCGGATCCTCGGCCACGGCATCGAAACGGACGCCGGCATCTTCTGTTGCGCGCACTGCGCGCGCAAGGACACCAATGCCGACGTCAACGACCGCGACCCCGTGCCGGCTGGCGGGTGAATGGCCTTCCGACTCAGCCGGTTTCGGCGGCGATGCGCGCACGTTCGCGCATCGAGGCGATGACCCCGCCGTCGTTGAGGATGTCGGTACCGGTGAGGTAACCCGCCCTGTCGCTGGCGCAGAACGCCAGGAGTTCGGCCATCTCCTCGGGTCGGCCCCAGCGTGGCACCGCAGCGTCGGCGACCATCGCGCCGGCGCCGGCCTGCTCCTCGAGCCTGCCCATCTCGGTGTCGATCGAACCCGGTGACACCGACACGACCCGGAGCCCACGGCCATTGAAGCGCTCGGCCTGCGCGCTGCTGTACCACTTGACGTACGACTTGCTCAGGGCGTAGCTGATCCCCGAACGTGCCTCCTCCGGCACGATGTTGCAGGCGGCGAGCAGTTCGGACATGAACTCCTCGGGGTTGTCCTGAGCCAGCGGGAACCGAGCAACCGGGATCAGCTCGTCGGGCAGCATGTGGGCGGCCATCGAGGCGACGTTGACCACCGCGGCGCCCTCCGGGGCCGCGCTGAAGAACGCCTCATTGACGTTCACGGTCCCCAGGGCGTTGGTCCGCATCACATATTCCGCGTCCCCCATGCTGGGACTGACCCCGGCCGTATGGATCACCGAGGCGAGCGCCCCCAGGTCGGCCGCGGTGGCGAACACCTCGGCGACCGCGGCGGGATCGGTGACGTCGGCGTGCACGATCGTGGGGGTGATCCCCAGGTCACGCAGCGTGGCCTCGGCCAGGTCCAGACGGTCTCTGCGGTTGTCGCAGAGCACCAGCGCGTGCTCTCGACCCACAATCTTCGCGGTGGCCACTCCCATACCACCGGCCCCGCCGGTGATCACCGAAACGCTGCTCATACGCCGAACCTATACCGTGTCTCGTCCGGTAAACCCGACGGGCCTGAACCGCTGCGCACGGTTTCCCCCGACTCACGGCATCAGGCAGGCTGTCCTCACGATGAACTCCTCTCCCACCGCCCTGCTCGACGATCCGTCGAACCTGTCATCACTGCACGCGCTGGGGGGCGACGCCGACGCGCTGTACACGTCGTTCGCGTCGTGGGCCGAGGCGGCGGGCACGACGCTCTACCCCCACCAGGAGGAGGCGCTGATCGAACTGGTCAGTGGCGCCAACGTGGTGCTGGCCACGCCGACGGGGTCCGGAAAGTCCCTGGTGGCCACCGGAGCGTTGTACGCCGCACTCGCGGGTCGGCGGCGCAGCTACTACACGGCGCCGATCAAGGCCCTGGTGAGCGAGAAGTTCTTCGCACTCTGCGACGTCTTCGGAGCGGCGAACGTCGGCATGCTGACCGGTGACGCGTCGGTCAACGCGGAAGCGCCGATCATCGCCTGCACCGCGGAGATCCTGGCCAACGTCGCACTCCGCGAGGGCGGAGTGCGGGGCGGCGGCCTTGACGCCATGGTGGTCATGGATGAGTTCCACTACTACGGCGATCCCGATCGGGGCTGGGCCTGGCAGGTTCCGCTGCTGGAACTCCCCGACGCTCAGTTTCTCCTGATGTCGGCCACCCTGGGCGACGTCGAATTCCTGCGCAGGGACCTGACTCGGCGCACGGGCCGCCCGACCGCGCTGGTCGCCACGGCTGAGCGCCCGGTGCCGCTGTTCTACTCGTACGCCACCACCGCCATGCACGAGACCATCGGCGAACTGCTGCAGACCCATCAGGCACCGATCTACGTGGTGCACTTCACCCAGGCATCGGCGTTGGAGCGGGCGCAGGCCCTGATGAGCGTGAATGTCTGCACCAAGGAGGAGAAGGCCGCGATCGCCGCACACATCGGCGCCTTCCGCTTCTCCACCGCATTCGGGTCGACCCTGTCACGACTGGTGCGGCACGGCATCGGGGTCCACCACGCAGGCATGCTGCCCAAGTACCGCCGGCTCGTGGAACAGCTGGCTCAGGCGGGCCTGCTCAAGGTCATCTGCGGCACCGACACCCTGGGTGTCGGCATCAACGTGCCGATCCGCACCGTCGTCTTCTCCGCGTTGTCCAAGTACGACGGCACCCGTACGCGCCTGCTCAACGCGCGGGAGTTCCACCAGATCGCCGGGCGAGCCGGGCGGGCGGGCTACGACACCGTCGGAAATGTCGTCGTACAGGCGCCCGACCACGAGGTGGCCAACCTCAAGCAGTTCGCCAAGGTCGCCGACGATCCCAAGAAGCGTCGAAAATTGGTGCGCCGCAAGGCACCTGAGGGAATGGTGCCGTGGGGCGAGTCGACCATGACCCGGCTGGTGGAGGCGGCACCGGAGCAGTTGACCAGCAACATGCGGGTGTCCACCGCGATGCTGCTCGACGTCATCGATCGTCCGGGGGACCCCTTCGAGGCGATGCGACGTCTGTTGACCGACAACCACGAACCTCGCCGCCGACAGTTGAAACACATCCGCGAGGCCGTCGGGATCGCGCGCTCGCTCCTGCAGGCCGGGGTCGTCGAACGCCTCGCCACACCGGATCCGGACGGGCGACGGTATCGCCTCACCGTTGATCTGCCAACGGATTTCGCGCTCAACCAGCCCCTGTCGACATTCGCACTGGCCGCACTCGACATGCTCGACCCGGAGTCGGAGACCTACGCCTGCGATGTCGTGTCGGTCATCGAAGCCACCCTTGAGGACCCTCGGCAGATCCTGGCCGCACAGTTGAAGAAGGCGCGCGGCGAGGCGATCGCGGAGATGAAGGCCGACGGCATCGAGTACGACGAGCGCATCGAACTCCTCGACGACATCACCTATCCACGACCCCTCGACGAGCTTCTGCACCACGCCTTCGAGGTCTACCTGCAGACCAATCCGTGGGCCGCCGACGGTCACCTGTCGCCGAAGTCCGTGGTGCGCGAGATGTGGGAGCAGGCCTGGTCATTCCGCGAACTGATCAGCGCGTACGGTCTGACCCGGTCCGAAGGCGCAGTGCTGCGCTACCTGTCCGACGCGTTCAAAGCCCTGCGCTCGGGCGTCCCCGCCGCGGCACGCACCGAACAGGTCACCGACATCGTGGAATGGCTCGGCGAACTGGTTCGCCAGGTCGACTCCAGCCTGCTCGATGAGTGGGAACAGCTCACCAGTGGCGAGGAACCGCACGCCGTTTCGGCGCCGACGACGCCGCCCCGTCCGCTGACCTCCAACGAACGTGCGTTCACCGCGATGGTCCGCAATGCGCTGTTCCGGCGGGTGGAGTTGTTCGCCAGGGAGCGCTGGGAGGACCTCGGCGCCCTCGACGGCAGCGACGGCTGGACCGCGGAACGCTGGCGCGAGGTCGGCGCCGACTACTTCACCGAACACGACGAGGTCGGCACCGGAGCCGATGCCAGAGGCCCGGCCCTGTTGGTCTTCGACCGCCAGCCGGACCGGTGGCGAGTACGGCAGATTCTGGACGACCCGGCGGGTGACCACGACTGGGGCTTCACCGTCGAGGTCGACCTGCGCGAGTCCGACGAGCAGGGCGCGGCGGTGCTGCGTGTCACCCATGCGGGCCGTTTCGATACCATTGGCCTCGAAATCTGAGATGAGGGAGCAGCCAGTGCGTATTGCGGTGACGGGTGGGACGGGATACCTGGGTGCCCATACGGTCAGGGCCCTGCTGACCGAGGGGCACGAGGTCAGGCTGCTGCTCGCCCCCGGGGACACCGGTGGCGCCGTGCTGGACCAGCTTCGACTGCTCGGTCCGGTGACCGTGGTGTCCGGTGACATCCGGGCCGAATCCGCGATCACCGAACTGCTCTCCGGCGCCGACGCACTGTTGCACGCCGCCGGCATCGTCGGGACCAGTGAGCGACAGGCGCAGGCGATGTGGGAGATCAACGCCTACGCGACCGAGAAGATCCTGTCCCGCGCCGTCGAGGCAGGACTCGATCCGGTGGTGTCGGTGAGCAGCTACAGCGCGCTGTACCCGCCACCGAACGGTGTGATCTCGGCGGACTCTCCGACCGCTTCTGGGCGCAGCGCCTATGCCAAGACGAAGGGTTACGCCGACCGGGTCGCCAGGCGTCTGCAGGCCGACGGCGCGCCCGTGGTGGTGACCTATCCGTCAAGTGTCGTGGGCCCGGCGTTCCACACCGCGGCCGGGGTGACCGAACGCGGGTGGGCCCCGATCATGCGCTATGCCGTCGCGCCGAGCGTCCGGGGCGGGATGCAGATGATCGACGTGCGCGATGTGGCCGACGTGCACACCCGCATCATGTCGAAGGGCCGCGGACCGCATCGCTACGTCTGTGGGGGCGTGCTGCTGACCTTCGACCAGATGATCGACGCACTCCAGGACGGCCTGGGTCGACCGGTTCGCCGAATCCCCCTGCATCCCAGTGTGTTGCGTGGGCTCGGCCGTGTCGCCGACATCGCGGGCCGGTTGGTGCCGCTGACCGACGGTCTGAGCTACGAGGCCGCGATGCTGCTCACCTCGGCCACCCCGACCGACGACCGCAGCACTCAGGAGGACCTCGGGATCACCTGGCGGGACCCGCGTGCGGCGATCATTGCGTCAGTCCGCGGGCAGACCGCCGGCAGCGGTGAGCAGCGCAGCGATCCGCTTCCGTAGCTCCGGCGAATCATCCTCCACCGCAACGGTCGTCAGGATCAGTGACGCCCCAGCGGCCAGCACGAGCAGGGCACGGGCGTCGAGTTCCGCGCGTCGGCGCGCAGCGGGCGTCCGCGCGGCGACATGCTGTGCGTAGAGAGCCACCGCCGGCCCGCTGAAGTCCGCCCACAGCGTCGTGCGAAGCTCTTGGTTCTCGCGCAACGCGAGCATCAGGCCGGGCACAGCCGCCCGCACGTCCGGCCGCGTGAACAGTTGATGGCTGCCCGCGACCAGCCATTGGATCCAGCCCGTGAGATCGGTTCCGGCGAACGGCGACAGGTCGGGGGCCTCACCCAGGATCGCGTGCAGCACCAACTCGGCCTTGGTGGCCCACCGCCGGTTCATGCTGGATCGCCCGACGCCGGCCCGGGCCGCCACCAGGCGGATGCTCAGCTCGTCCCAGCCCACCTCGAGGAGAAGCTGTCGGGTCGCCTCCAACACCCGCTCGTCGATCGAACTGTCGCGCGGCCGGCCAGCCGATCGTTCTGCGGTGCCGTCGCTCATGGACCCATTGAACCGCATGGCGCGGTGGGCGCTACACGGGTGTTGTCACAGAATGGCTTTCGCCCCCGCTGTATCGCGCCACAAGGTCACGCTTGATCATCTTGCCCGTCTCGGTGCGCGGCAACTGCGCCTCGAAGGAGATCGAGCGCGGGCATTTGTAGTGGGCCACCCGGCCGCGCAGCCATTCGATGAGCTCCGCCGCGAAGTCATCGGTGGCGTCCGCCGGGTCCAGCGTCTGGACCACGGCCTTGACCGACTGGCCCATCGCGGCGTCCGGGATGCCGAAGACCGCGGCGTCGAGCACGCGGGGGTGTCCGATGAGCAGATCCTCGACCTCCTGCGGGTAGATGTTCACCCCGCCCGAGATGATCATGTGGTGGCGGCGATCCGTCAGGTACAGGTAGCCGTCGGCATCGAGGTAGCCGATGTCACCGACCGACGCCCACCCGCGGGCGTTGCGGGCCGCGGCGGTCTTCTCCTGGTCCTTGAGATAGCTGAAGGGCAGACCGCCCTCGAAGTAGATCTCGCCGGGTTCCCCCGGGGGCAGTTCTTCGCCGTCTTCGCCGATGATGTGTGCCGCACCGCCCAGCGGCCGGCCGACCGAACCCGGGTGCTGCAACCACTCCTCGGCACGGATGAAGGACACCCCGACCCCTTCGGACGAGCCGTAGAACT
This sequence comes from Mycobacterium sp. ACS4331, assembly GCF_001667265.1. Taxonomy (GTDB): domain Bacteria; phylum Actinomycetota; class Actinomycetes; order Mycobacteriales; family Mycobacteriaceae; genus Mycobacterium. The sequence goes on from NZ_LZHW01000098.1 coordinate 42,147, forward strand.
CGTCGACGATCGGACCCCACCACTGCAGCATCGCGCGTTTGACGTCCACCGGGCACGGTGCTGCGGCGTGCACGACGCGTCGCAGACTGGACACGTCATAGCGGTCACGAACTGCACTGGGCAGCTTGAGCATTCGGACGAACATGGTCGGCACGAACTGACCGTGCGTCACCCCGTGGCGCTCGATGGCCTCGAGCGCACCTTCGGCGTCGAAGTGCTCGAGCACCACCGTGGTCCCGCCGAGTGCCTGCACCGACATCGACCAGAACGACGGCGCGGTGTGGTACAGCGGCGCCGGACTCAGGTACACCGACGTCCCGTCGATGCCTGCCGCACCCAGCAGCGGCGCCAGCATGACCCCCGCCTGCTCGGGGGTCACATGCGGCAGTTCGCGACGAATCCCCTTGGGCCGTCCGGTGGTTCCCGACGAGTACTGAAGCAGATCACCCTCGCGTTCGTCGGGCACCGGGGTGGCCGGCTGGTGTGCGACGCAGTCCGGGTAGCGCTGCCAGCCGTCCAGATCGTCGTCAGCCAGCAGACGCAGCTTCGGCAGGCCGTTGGGCAGATACTGTTCCAACTCCGCGCACACCCCTGCGGTGGCACGTGATCCGATGATCGCATCTGCTCCGCTGTTGTCGACGATGTACGCCGTCTCCGCGGCGTGCAGGTGCGTGCTGATGGTGGCGTAGTACAGCCCGCATCGTCGCGCCGCCCACATCACGGCGTGCATGTGCTCGTTGTTCTCCATGAGCACCGCGACCGTGTCACCCTCCCGCATGCCGGCGGCGCGGAAGTGATGCGCCAACCGGTTGGCCCTGGCCTCGAGTTCGGCGAAACTGAGCCGGATTCCGGACGGATGCAGGATGACGGCCGGTCGCTCGGAGTCGATCCACTGCCTGATCTGCATGTCAGCTCACTTTCATTCCCACGAGCGATGGGTGTGTCAGTCAGTCGGTGTCATGCCGGCGGCGGGCACGGCGGGTTATGGCCGATGCCACACATGTTGTGATGTACATAGCTCGGGATGTCGTCCGCGGGTGGCTGCGTGTCGGCGTGCTGGTTGATGAAGTTGAAGCCCAGCATGAACACCATCATGATCAGGTTGAACACCGCGGTCAGGGCGAGAACCCGGATCACGGGCAGCCATCTGGTGCTGCCCAGGCGCTCTATCCCCTTGTCGGTGATCATCAGGCCGTCGTTGTCGCGGAAGCAGTAGATGCCGATGGACAGCACGGTCACCACACCGCCGAAGAAAATGCCCTCGTAGAGCGGGAATTGGTGCATGGTGCCGCTGAAGATGGCCCAGTCGGAGTTCACCCGCAGGTAGTGCCAGGCACCGATCCGGTGGAAGAACTGCTCAAGCGTGATGCACAGAAACGTGAAGAGCGCGATCATGAACGCGATCACGCCCGCCTTGTTGATCCGCGGGAACCGCTTGCGCACGGTTTCGATCAGCTTGTCGATACCCATGATGGCCAGCGGCGTCAGGACGATGTAGCTGGCCAAAAAGTAGATGAGTGGCTGCGGGTTCTCCGCACCCTTCTCGACCCAGCCGGGGATGAACTCGCCCCAGGTGCCCATGTTGAAGAAGCCACCGTTGTAGCCGAACACCGGTCGAACTGCGTTGACGCCGACGTCCTGCCACGCCGCCAGCAGCCAGGCCAGGACGAAGACACCGAGGGTGGGGAACTCCCTCTCCCGGCGCATCTTTCGGATGATGAACCAGAAGAGTCCCACGCCGAGCACCAGGCAGCCGATCTCCCAGAACCGGATCCACGCCATGGTTGAGCCGGGGATCTCGTCGGGTCCGTTCGGCGCGGGCGCAAACTTGTCGGAGAAGATCCAGCGCAGGTAGACATAAGTCTGGAAGACGACGAAAACCGCCCCCAGCCTGGCCAGCCAGACGATCGGGGGCGAGTCCTTGGCGCCCGTCCACAGTCGGTCGAAGTTCTCCGACTCACTCCTGGTCTTCGGTTCGGTGGTCATTCCTGCACTCCTGCCTCGGTGAAAAGTCTGACGACCTGGGTTCCGTAGCGGCCGCGCCGCCTCGGGCTGACGAGGAATCCCGGCGGCGAGAGAAATCCGATGTCCGGCAACCTGTTGCGAGCGGCCAGCATCTCCTTGGCCTGGTCGGTGTCGCCGCACACCGCGATGGCCCACAGCATCTCGTCGGAGACGTGTCTGCCCAGATTCTTCAGGTCACCGCCCGCGAACTCGGTCCGGATGGCGGCCACCTCGTCCTGCCATCCGTGCAGCTCCACGAGGGAGTCGTACGTCCGGACAGTGAGCTCGAAGGCGATCTGGCGCTTGGCGTCCTGAACCGCGCGCTGCGGGTCCTCGTCGTCGATCGCGGTGGTGATCCAGCCCCAGCGCCGCAGCCCGGCGGAATCACGCCCGGCACCGGCCGCACCGTCGCGCAGCTGCGGCTCGACCATCTCGGCCCACCACCGGTCGGTGAACAGCGGATGGCCGAGCACGCCATCGGCAACCCGGCCCGCGGTGCGAATCATGTGCTTGTTGAAGGCCCCCAACAGGATCGGCACGTCAATCCGGCCCAGCACAGGCGCCCGAACATGAGCGTTGAGCGAATAGAACTCGCCGTCGAAGCTGATCTTCTCGTCGTTCTCGGCCTCCAGGAAGGCCCGGACACAGGTGACGAGCTCAGCCATCCGGCGGGCCGGATGGCTGGAGTCCACCCCGAACCAGTCCCGGTTCATCCGCGCCGTGCCCGAACCCAGGCCCAAGAAGACCCGGCCCGGTGCGATCTTGTTCAGGTGCCGCACCGAGGACGCGTGGACGAACGGGGCGCGGGCGAACGCATAGGCGATTCCCGGTCCCGTCAGGGCCGTGCTGGTGGATCGCGCCATCTCGGTGGCCGTCACATACGCACTGGTGTCGGCGAACTCACCTGAGCAGAACGCTGCCGCCCCGGCGGCCTCGCATTCCGCTGCCAGATCCGCTCCAGGCCAAGGCATCCCCCATCGCATGGCGGTCGACCGTCAGAACTTCACGCTCGCACCGCCGTCAACCTTGAGCTGAACCCCTGTGACGTAGCGGGATTCGTCAGAAGCCAGGTAGCAGATGGCGTTCGACACATCCTCGGGCTCGACATACGGGATCGGCATGCCCTGCAACATCGGGAAGGTCAGCAGCGCGTCGTCGACTCCTGGGTTGGGCAGGTCGGGGCGGAACATCCGGTACATCTGCTCGTTGTGCAGCATCGGCGTGTTCACGTTGGTGGGATGGACGACGTTGGCCCGGATCGACAGCGGCGCCAGTTGCGCGGCCAAGGCCATGGTGTAGCGATCGACGAACTGCTTGGCCAGGTTGTAACCCGCACCGCCGGCACCGCTGGGCCCCATGCCGCCGCCCGCACCGGCCTTCTCCGCCAGCAGACCGGCCACCGAACCCACCGTGATGACCGACGCTCCCGCGGTCAGGTACTCCAGTGCCACATGCACGGTGTTCACCACACCGACGAAGTCGACGTCGAAGGCGTTGGCGAAGGCGCCGATCGGCTGCCCCTGACCCAACGGGCAGATACCCGCGTTGGCGACCACCACGTCCAGCCTTCCCATCTCGGCGACCGCGGGCGCCAGGGCGGCCTGCAGCGACTCGCGGTTGCGGACGTCGACCTCGGCCGAGATGACTCGGTGCCCGGACTTCTCGACCTCACGGCAGGCCTCTTCGAGATCGTCCCTGGACGCCAGCGGGTACGAGTTGTGCTCGATGTCGGCACAGATGTCCAACAGGATCAGGTCTGCGCCCTCTTCGGCCAGCTTGACCGCGTGGCGCCGGCCCTGGCCCCGCGCCGCACCGGTGACCAGCACCACTTTTCCTTCGACACGACCCATCTGCTGCACCTTTCAGTTCGTGATCTTCGATCGATTGGTTGGATCAAGTTGCGCTCTCAGCAGATGCTTCTGCACCTTTCCGCTGGCTGTCCGCGGCAGTTCCGGGACGAGCACGATGCGCTCGGGAGTCTTCTGCCGAGCCAACCCGCACTCAGCGAAGTGCCTGGCGGCGTCGGCGACCGCGAAGTCGCGGCCCGGGTTCACGACGACGAACGCGCACACCCGTTCGCCGTAGGTGTCGTCGGGGGCACCGATGGCAGCGGCTTCGGCAACGGCGGGATGCGCGCTGAGCACATCCTCGATCTCCTTGGAGGAGATGTTCTCGCCGCCGCGAACGATGATGTCCTTCTTGCGGTCTGTGATGGTGAGGTACCCGTCGGCGTCCAGGCGGCCGACGTCACCGGTGCGGAACCAGCCGTCGAGCATGCTCGCCGAGGTGTGCCGCACATCGGTGTACCCGGTGAACAGCTCCGGACCCCGGGTCAATATCTCACCCGCGCATCCGGATTCGACGTCGCGGCCGTCGTCGTCGACGATCCGCACCTCGGTGCCGGGGGTGATCCTGCCGTCGGTGTCGGCACGCTTGTCCAGGGGATCCTCGGGCCGGCCCGAACTGATCGTCGGGTGCTCAGACGATCCGTAGCAGCGGTACGCCCCCACTCCGCTGTCGGCGGCGCGACGAATGAGAGCGCCCGCCACACCCGCGGCACCCGTGGTGTACTCCCGAAGGCTGCTCAGGTCCAGGCCGTCGCGCTCGGCGATGTCCAGGATGCCGCTGAGGTGGATGGGTGCACCGCCGGAAGTCGTCACGCCGTGCCGGTCGATGAGCCGCGCGGCCCTCTCCGCGTTCCAGGCATCCAGCGCCAGCGTGGTGCCGGGCCTGCAGAACATCCGAAGGATCCCCAGCGTGCCTGCGATGTGACCGGCCGGGAAGACCGACAGCGTGGTGGACTTCGTGACGGTGCCGCGCATCTCGTCCATGGAGGCCAGTTCGCCGAGCAGGCTCGCGTGCGTGTGCTGGACTCCCTTGGGTTCCGCGGTGGTTCCGGAGGTGTACACCAGCAGGCACCGACTGTGGGGATCGACGCCGGTGACGGGGATGAAGCCGTCCGACGAGGTGTCGGCCAAGTCGGCGAAGGACACCGCGTCGGGCAACGGATCACCCACCACAACGCGCACGGCGAGATCCGCTGCAGCAGCGGCGAACACCTCGGAGGCGTCTCTGTCGCGGATCCGACGCGCGGTGATCAGCGCGCGTGCACCGGACTGCCTGACGATGAAGGCCACCTCGGCGGGTCCGTAGATCGGCACGATCGGCAGCACGACGGCCCCGGCCAGCCAGATCCCCGCGTGGGTGGTGAAACATTCACGCCAGTTCGGCAGTTGGACCGCGACCACGTCGCCGGGCCCGATGCCCTGGGCGGTCAGGCCTGCCGCGACCCGACGGCTCTCCTCGAACAGTTCGGCCAGGTTCGTGGCGTCGGGCCGAATGTCGCTGTGGACCTCGACCCGCGATCCCGGGTGATTTCTGGCCGTCGCGCAGATCTCGTCGGCCACGGTGGTGATCAGCATGTCAGCAGTGCGCATCCCGCGATCGGTCCGCCGCCGGCCGAGATCACCGCGACTTCGGGACGGCGAGCAACAGCGGTGGGCCCGGCCAGGCCGCGCAGTTGTTGGCAGGCCTCATGCAGGACCCAATAGCCGTGCATGCGACCTGCGGACAGTTGGCCGCCGTAGGTGTTCAGCGGCAGCTGACCGTCGAGCGCGATGCGCTCGCCGCCGTCCACGAACGGCCCGCCCTCGCCGTCGGCGCAGAAGCCGAGGGCTTCGAGCCAGGCCAGCGTGAGGAAGCTGAATCCGTCGTAGAGTTCGGCGATGTCGACGTCGGCGGGGGTGAGCGCCGTCTTCGACCACATGTCGGCCGCCGCGTCGGTGGCCGCCATCTTGGGGTAGTCGGGCCGACTGATCCAGCCACCCGTGCCCGGCGCACCCCCCGTCGCCTCGACCGTGACCGCACCGTTCGGGGCATCTGCCGCGTGCTCTGGGGTGGAGACCACCACCGCGATCGAACCGTCCACAGGAACGTCGCAGTCCAGCAGCCCGAACGGTGACGATATCTGCCGTGCGGTCAGGTAGTCGTCCATGGTGATCGGATCCCGGTACACCGCAAGCGGATTGCGGCCCGCATTACGGCGCGCGTTGAGCGCGATCCAGCCGAGTTGCTCCTTGGTGGTGCCGTAGAGATCCATGTGCCTGCGGCAGTGCATGGCCAGCCAGTTGGCCGCCGAGTACGCGTGCGCGGCGAGGAGGTGTCCGACGTCGGCACCCATGCCCGGTATTGCCGTCATGCCCTTGGCTCCGCGCGGCTTCGGCGGTCCTGCGTCGGCCGTTCCGCCCATCATCTGCACGGTCCGGTACACGAGCACGTGCCGGGCCCGCCCGTCCGTCACCGCCTCACACGCCTGGACCAAGGGGGTGAGCAGGCCGCTCGTCCCGATCGATTTGCCGAGTTCGGCGGGCTCCGGGATGCCCAGTCGGACAGCGGCTTCGGCGGCCGGAGTGTCTCCGAGCGTGCAGATGCCGTCGATGTCGGCCGGTGTCAGCCCGGCGTCGGCGATGGCCGCCTGGGCCGCCTCCACGGTCAGTTCCACCGCCGGGATGCCGCTGCGGCGTTTGATCTGGGAAATGCCGGTGCCCGAAATCACCGGGGGGCGTCCGCCCGAACCCACCATCCGAACCCTCCGTGGATAAAGTTAATTCAGTGTACTCTTAATTCGTGACCAGATCGCCCGTATCAGCCGAATCGGCCGCTGTGGCCCCGGCACCGCGGATCCTGCCCGAACTGGACGAGACGACGCGGCCGTACTGGACGTCGGGAGCGTCGGGGCAGTTGCGCATCGCGCACTGCGGGGCCTGCCGCCGCTTCATCCATCCGCCGCCGCGGGTGTGCCCGGACTGCTCGGGCCCGATCACGTTCGAAGCGGTGTCCGGGTCCGGGACCGTGTTCACCTACACCGTGGCGCATCAGCAGTTCCGCCCGGATGTGCCAACACCATTCGTGGTCGCGCTCGTCGAGCTCGATGAGCAGGCGGACCTGCGGGTGGTCGCCAACATCGTCGACTGTGAGCCCGATGCGGTGACCTCGGGCCTGCGCGTCTCGGTCCGTTTCGAACAGCACGGCGAGGTGTTCGTACCGGTGTTCGCCCCTGTGAACTGACCGCACGGACCCATCACCTGATGAGCGGGTCGCGTGGGAGACCGAGGATGCGCTCCGCGATCTGATTGCGGGTGACCTCCGACGTCCCGCCGGCGATCGTCATGCCACGCGACCCCAGCACGAACAGGCCAGCGACCTTCGCCGGTGGTGCGATCAGCGCGACGTCGGCTCCGTACATCTCGGCCGCAAGACCAGTCCGCGCCACAAAGTGCTCGGCGGTCAGCAGTTTGGTCACGTTGCCCTCGGGCCCGGGTTCGCCGCCGGCCACACTGCGCGCCACCCGGCGCAGGTTCAGCAGTCGCAGCGCGTGGTCGTCGGCCAGGAACTTCCCGGCGCGCTCCGCCGCGCCGGCCACGCGGTCGCCGAAACGCTGTGTCACGTCCACGATCGCGGCCGCACCGCCACGTCCCGCCGGCACTCCGCTCCCACCGAGGCTGACGCGTTCGTTGCCCAGCGTCGCGCGGGCCACCTGCCACCCGTCGTTCGGTGCACCGACCACGTCGCGATCGGGCACGAAGACGTCGGTGAGGAACACCTCGTTGAACTCCGAGACGCCGGTGATCTGCCGCAGCGGCCGCACGTCGACCCCGGGCGCTGACATGTCGATGATCATCGTGGTGATACCCGCATGCTTGGACGCCGCCGGATCGGTGCGCACCGTCGCCAGCCCCAGTTGGCAGTGCTGCGCGCCGCTGGTCCAGACCTTCTGGCCGGTGACGATCCAACCACCCTCGGCCCGAACTCCTTTCGTGCTGACAGCCGCGGCATCCGAGCCTGCCCCCGGTTCGGAGAACAGCTGGCACCACACCTGCTCGCCGCGCAACGCCGGGGCCACCAGGCGCTCGATCTGTTCCGGGCTGCCGTGCTGGATCAGGGTCAACACCGTCCAACTGGTGATACCGAGTTCGGGACGTTTGACTCCCGCTGCCGCCAGCTCCTGTTCGATGACCAACTGCTCGACGGCGTCGGCGGCGCGGCCCCATGGCGTGGGCCAGTGCGGCATCAGATAGCCGCTGTCTATCAGCTTCTCGCGCAACTGTGTGTCGTCCAGGCCGGCCCACGTGGCGAACTCCGCGCGGATCTCGGTGCGCAACTGCTCAGCCTCGGGTGGCAGGTCGATCGAGTTGATCCGCGCCACACCCTTGCCCGTCAGCCGATACACGTCGGCCGGCGCCGTCCGGCCGCCGAAGATCCCCCGCAGGGTCAGCGCCCGGCGCAGGTGCAGATGCGCGTCGTGTTCCCAGGTGAACCCGATGCCGCCGTGCACCTGGATGTTCAGTTCGGCGTTGTGCACGTAGGCCGGGAACGCCAGCGTGGCCGCGGTGGCCGCCATGAGTTCGAACTCGTCCTCGCCCGCGGTCGCCGCGCGTGCGGCGTCCCAGACCGTCGCGGTCGCCGTCTCCGCCGCCACCAACATGTTGGCCAGGTGGTGTTTGATCGCCTGGAAGGTCCCGATGGTCCGGCCGAACTGTTCGCGCACTTTGGCGTATTCGACCGCTGCCTGCACACAGTCGTGCGCCCCGCCGACAGCCTCGGCGGAGGTGATGGTCCGGGTCAGCGCCACCGCAAGCCCGGCTTCACCGGGCAGACTTTCGGCGCTCCCCAGTTCGACGTCGGCCAGACGCACCCGCCCCGACCGTCTGGTGGGGTCCAGGCTGGCAGGCACGTCCACTGTCACGCCATCGGCCGTGGCATCAACGACCAGGACGTCGTCGCCCGCGATCAGCAGGACCAGATCGGCCAGTCCGGCACCGAGCACCACGGCCTCGCCCGAAAATTGGTCGCCCTCAGCGGTCAGGTGGGCATCAATCCCGACTCCGGCCGTGACGGTGCCGTCCACCAACCCCGGCAGCCAGCGGGCCCGCTGCTCGTCGCTGCCCGCCGCCGCGATGACCGCCGACGCGATCACGGTCGGAACAAAGGGGCCGGGCGCCACCGCACGGCCGAACTCCTCGACCACGACGACGAGTTCGGGAAGCCCGAAACCGGCACCGCCGTACTCCTCCGGCACGTGCAGGCCCAGCCAGCCCAGCCGGGCCAGTTCCATCCAGAAGTCGGGCCGGTCCTCATCCGCGGCGTCCAGCAGCATCCGCGCGGCCCCGCGTGCGCCGCGGGCCTTTAGGAAAGACTCCGCGACAGAGGCTAATTCACGGTGGTCTTCAGTGATCGCGATGCCCAACGGTCCTGCTCTCCCAACTTGCTCTGATGAGTCAGTGGCGGCCATGTCCGCCGGGCGAGTGCGCCGGAGGCGGTGCGGGTCAGGTGGTCGTCGCGTTTGATGCCCCGCCACAACTGCGCAACGTAGTCCCGTTCGTCGACCTCGCCTCGGCTGGCCAAGTCCGCGAGCGCCGCGCGGCCCTGCGACACCGAAGACGGGACGGCGCCCAGGAACGCCGCCAGTTCGGCGGTCTCGGCGGCGTCGACGACGGCGCCGATGCGATCGACCTCCGCCAGGTACTTGATCAGCCGCGCCGCACCCTTGACGTACCGCGTCGCGAGCGCGTCGGAGGATCTCGCGGCGGCACCGGCCATGGCCGAAGCCGCGGCCTCGTAGACCGACGCGTTCTCCGAAATCTGCCCCTCATCGGGGAATTCGACCTCAACGTCCGGGATCCCGACGACGTGCGCCAGCGACTCCACCAGGAGACGTCGGTGCAGCATGCCGTAGATCAGGCTGTTGCCCGCGTCGGGCGAGCCCGCGGGTGCCGAGGCGCGGACGTCGATGCTGCCGGGACTGACCGAGGCGAGCCTGGTCTCGGCGAACAGGCGGTAGTACCAGACCCTGGCCTCATCGATCCGGTGCCCGGAGAGCTGCTCGTACTCGGCCAGCCTCGCCGGGAAGTCGGTGAAGGTGTCCTGCACGGTGCGCAGCGACAACCAGGCGATGTCGTCCATCGGGTCGCCGAAGTGCGCCAACTCCCAGTCGACGATGGCCGTGACGGCACCGTCGGCGTACATGAAATTGCCGGGGCCGGTGTCGCCCTGCACCAAGACGGTCGGGCCGTCGTAGTCGGGGATGTTACGTTCCAGCCAGTCGATGCAGAAGCGCAGCAGCGGTGCGGGTTTGCCGTATCGGTCGACACGCCTGCGCATGGCGTCGAGCTCGGCACGGACATGGGTCTCGACGGGACCGGCCGGACCCAGGCTGTCGATGCGCAGTTCGGCGGCATCGATCCGATGCAGCGCAGCAAGTTTGGCGATGAAGTCCTGCGCGGTGCGCACCTGCTCGCTTTCATCCTGGATGAGGCGGAACCAGGTCTCACCGCCGACCCGTTCCATCAGGACGGCCTGCGCGGCGGGATGCGCGGCGATCACGCGCGGCACTGTGACACCGTGGCGGTGCAGCTCCGTCATGATGTCGGCCTCGACCTGCAATGGGTGGAATGCACTGCCGGGCTCGGGATCTCGCGGGTCGTACCGGAGGAACAGTTCCTGCCGGTCGGCACCCGTGCCCGCATCGACGAACCAGGCCTGCCTGCTCGCGCCGCCGGACACCTGCTTGACCTCGATGTGCTCGGCACCGCTGATCTCGCCGATCCACCGGAGCAGGTCGTCTGGGACTTCCGGTTTGGGTCTGCTCATCCGCGCTCCTCCGACTTGGATGCCGCGGCCAGCCACCGCTTGACGGCCTGTCGGTGCTCCTCGGTCAGGGCGCTGCGCACCATCCGCTCACTCTCCCGACGCAGTGCGACATCCAATGGCAGTTGTTGGGCATCAGCGATGTTCGCCTTGACTCCGGCGTAGGCAGCGGTGGGCCCCGCAGCGATAGCGGCGGCCCAGCGCAGCGCGGCATCGGACAGTGCGTCATCGGGGACCACGCGATTGAACAGACCCAGCCGCTCCGCTTCGGCGGACTCGATCGGGACGTCGGCCACGAGGATCTCCAAGGCTTTGGACGGTCCCAGAAGCCTGGTCAGAAACCACGCACCGCCGAAGTCTCCCGAGAACGCCAGCCTGCTCCAGCCCGGGACCAGTTTCGCCGAGCGCGCCGCGATGCGCAGGTCGGCGGCCAGCGCGATGCTCATTCCGGCGCCGACGGCGGCACCGGGCAGTGCCGCGATGGTCACCTTGGGAATCTCGTTCAGCAGCTTGACCATTCGCGCGTTCTCGGAGAGCAGGTCACTGCGGGCCGCCACCTCGCCCTCGGGGTCAGCGCTGGACACCTGACGGGACGATCCGCCGTCGCGCACATCGCCGCCGGCGCAGAACGCACCGCCCGCTCCGGTGATGACCACCGCGCCGATGCCGTCGTCGGCGCCGAATCGCTCGAGCAGGCGCGGCACAGCGTCGTAGATCTCGTTGTGCAGCGCATTGCGCCGGTGCGGTCGGTTGAGGGTGATGACTCCGACACCGTCGGCGACCTGCGCCAGAACGGTGTCGGTGCCCGTTTCGATGCGGTGGGTGTCGGCCTGGGTCACCGCGGCGTTCCGAGAGCCAACTCGTTGTGACGGGCCGTCATCGCGACCGCCTTGCGTTGGAGTTCCTCGCCGGGCCTCGGCAGCACCACGGGCCCGAGTTCGCGACTCGGGAGTGCCACCGTGGCGGTGGCCGGCGCGGTGACCTCCCCGCGCTGACTGGTGGCCCGGAACTCGATGTCGACGACGCCGTTGCCGTTCTCCACCCGCTTGCCGACGACCTCACCGGTGATGATCTGGACATCGCCGATGAAGTTGAACTTGCGCATCTCGTCGTGCTGGCGCACCAGCCAACCGTCGTCCCCCATCCAGTCGGTGAGGTAGTGGGTCAGCCAGCACTCCCGCATGACGCCGTAGTCGTAGGCCATCGGATTGCCGATCGACTGCGACCACTCGTTCTCCCAGTGCAGACGCTGGGCCACGTCGGGGATGCCCGCGGCGTTCTTGATGTAGAACTTCGGTGCACGCTGACGGTTCTTGTAGCCGACGCGGGCGGGCCCGATGCCGTAGGGCGCCAATCCGTATCCGCCGGTGTGGAAGCAGATCATGTCGGTCAGGGTGAACGGTCCCTTGGCCATCTTCGGCAGCGCGTCGCCGACGTTCACGTCCTCGTAGTAACGGGGTTCGGCGCCACGGGGTCCCTCCGCGGCGTAGATCTCGTCGATCTCGGCGATCTCGGCGTCGGTGTAGGTCGCGGCCGTGAGATCCATGTACTTGCCGCGTTCACGCGACTTCTTGCGTTCGGTCGCGATCAGGATCATGCGCGTGACCGCCACCACCTCGGCCCTCTGGTTCACCCGCACCGAGCGGATGATCCGGATGATGGAGCGGCCCGCGTACTCGCTGGCCTTCTCCTCGATCGACTCCAGGCCGCCGAACCCGTACAGCGTGTCCCCCGGGTACACCGGGGCGAACCATTCGGTGTCCTGTCCCGAGACGAACATGTGCACACCGGAGAACAGGCCCTTGGTGGCCTTGCGGATGTCGTCCGGTACCGGGTCTCCCAGCATCTTGCGCGACATCGCGATGTGGATCATCGGGGGCGCGATTGGTCCGCCCCAACGCGTTCCGGCCGCGTAACGCGGATCCGCGAACAACGGGTTGTCGTCACCGTAGGCGCGGGCGAAGTTGCGGATGCCGTCAACGCTCAGTTCGCGGTAGTACTCGTCGATACTGGTCGGCGCATCGACGCCCAGGAGCAGCTTGGCGCGCTCGATGTCCTCGTCTTTGATCGCGTGGTCGAAGTCCTGGGCCTCGTCGGTCTGTGTCATCGTCTCCTCTTCCCAGTCGATTTGTGCTTCCGCACAGGTGTCGTTTGGTGCTTCCGCACAGGTGTCGTTTGGTGCTTCCGCACAGGTGTCGTTTCTGTGCTTTCGCAACGGGGGCGTGTCAGTACATTCGGACCGGCAGCTTCGTCAGCCCGCGAAGCGTCACCGTGGGCTTGTAGCGGAGGTCGTCGGACCGGGCCGCGAGTTCCCAGTTCGGGAAACGCTCAACCAGCGTCGCCAGGGCCGTCCGCCCCTCCATCCGGGCCAGTTGGTGTCCCAGGCAGTAGTGGATTCCGAATGCAAAGGCCAAGTGGCGGTTCGGTTTCCGGGTCAGATCCAGTTCTTCGGGTTTTTCGAACACCGATTCGTCGCGGTTGGCAGAAGTGATCGCGCCCAGCACCTGCGATCCCCGCGGGATCGGCACTCCTTGGATCTCCATGTCCTCCAACGCGAACCGCGCCGCACCGCCGGTCACCGGTGAGGTGAATCGGAGCAGTTCCTCGATGGCGGTCGACTCCAGGAGTTCGGGCTGTGCGCGCAGCAACTCCTGCTGCTCGGGATTCTCGATGAGCGCCAGCACGCCGTTGCCGATCAGATTGGCCGTGGTGTCGTGTCCCGCCAGCAGCAGCAGGAACACCATGGAGACGAGTTCTTTGTGACTGAGCCGATCGCCGCCCTCGTTGGCAAGCACCAGATCGGAGATCAGACCGTCGTCGGGATTCAGCCGCCGGTCGTCGATGAGCTCCTCGAACAGTTTCGCGAGCTTGCGCGCCGTCGGGTACCCGCGCAGCATGTTGCCCTGTTGGTTGCCCAACTTCTCCACCAGGAACGCGAACTTGTCTCGGTCCTCATCCGCGACGCCGAGCATCGTGGCGATCACGGCGAGTGGGAGTTTGATGGCGTACTCGTGCACGAGGTCGACGTCCCGTTTGGCGGCGACCTGATCGGCGAGCTCCTCGGCGATCTTGGTGACGTCGGCCGCCATGGTCGAGACCAGCTTCGGTGTGAATGCCTTGTGCACGAGCGTGCGCAGGCGTTTGTGGTCGGGGTCGTCCTTGAACACCATGGTCTGGGCCAGCATGCGCAGGCTCGGCGGCAGCAGCCAGATGAACTTGCCGGCCGGGGAGTTCTTCATGACGTCGGTGGAGAACCGCTCATCGTTGAAGACGAACTGAACGTCGTCGTAACGCGTCACGAGGTATCCACCCTTGCCCTGCAGGAGGCCGGTCGCCGTCGCCCAGGACACGGGGTGGTTCTCCCGCAGATGTGCGTAGCGCGCATGCGGGTGGTCGAGCATCTCGCGGCTGTCAAGATCGGTCTTCTCCAGTGCGCCAACCACTCTGGACATCGCTACTCCCATCGACACGCTGCTCTCGCGTGAAGTCCCATCGGCCGGCAGGGCGTCCCGGGGACCGAACCGGCCCGTTCGCCCAGACGCCTCATTGCCGCACTCCGCAATACCCGTCGTTCACTCCGGTTTATTAGTACACTGATTTCCATGATTCCCGCTACCCCCCAGGAAGATCTGGACGCCGGCCGGCTCGAGCCCGGCACGCTTCGGGCCATCGAGTTCGCGGTCTCGGAGAACGTCGCCACGATCACTCTGAACCGTCCGGACGCGCTGAACGCCATCTCCGGCGACATGGCCCGCGAACTGTCGTGGGCGTGGCAGACCGTGCGCGACACCGACGACATCCACGTGGCGGTGTTGCGGGCCGCCGGCGACCGCGCCTTCTGCACGGGGGTCGATGTCAAAGGGGACGGCAGCTGGTTCTTCCGATCCAACGTGTGGAACACCTTCGATCCGGGCACCGTGGTCTCCCCCAAGATCGCCCACCGCTGTTGGAAACCCGTCGTCACCGCGGTCAACGGCCTGGCCGCCGGCGGCGCCCAGTACCTCATCAACGAGTCGGACATCGTGATCTGCGCCGACGACGCGGCGTTCTTCGATCCGCATGCCAACGCCTCGATCGTCTCGGCGCTCGAGCCCATCGGGATGCTGCATCGCGGCGTCCCGCTGGGCGAGGTGCTGCGCTGGGCGCTGATGGGCACCGAGGAGCGCATCAGCGCGGAGACCGCGCTGCGCATCGGCCTGGTGTCCGAAGTGGTGCCGCGCGCACAGCTGTGGGAGCGCGCACAGGACATCGCGGCCTCCATCGCAGCACGCAGCCCGCAGGCCATCCAGGGCACGATCCGGGCGATATGGGAATCTTTAGACATGACCCGGTCGACCGCTCTTCAGAACGGCATGGCCTACACCCACATCGGCAATCCACCACTGGCCGAACGGCGCGCGACCCCACGCCGCAACGGCCCGCCGACGCTTCGGTGATGCCATGAGCGAACTGATCGCACCGCGGATCGATTCGCGGAAGGCGAAGCTGGCCGGGCGGGCCGCCGAGCAGATCGTCTCCGATGTGATCGAGTTGGGTTGGCCCGTCGGCCACGTGCTGGGGTCCGAGTCCGAACTGCTCGAGCGCTACGGCGTGAGCCGCGCGGTCCTGCGCGAGGCAGTTCGGCTCGTCGAACACCAGCGAGTGGCCCGGATGCGGCGCGGCACCGGCGGCGGCCTGGTGATCGACGAACCCGACATCGAGGCCGTGATCGGCCCTGCGATCATCTACCTGTTGCGCGTCGACGCCACGCTCGACGAGATCTTCGACACCCGGATCCTGCTGGAGGAACTCGCTGCCGAGATCGCCTCGCAGCGCGCAGGGGAATCCGACATCCCGCTGCTCCGGGCGACCCTCGAACGCGAGGCCGCCGACGGGCCCCGCGACCATCGCCGGCTGCACTCGCAGATCGCGGCGCTGACCCTCAACCCCGTCCTCGAACTCTTCGTCGAGACCTTCAGCCGGGTGAGCAACTTCTACTTCGCCGACGAGGCGGCCGTGCCCGCAGCGGTGGCCCACGAGGTTCAACGCGCCCACGACGCCATCGCGAAAGCCGTCCTGGCCAACAACCCGGGACTGGCGCGCGAGCGTATGCGTCGGCATCTGCACGCCGAGGGCGAGTTCATTCGCGCCCAGCCCGACACCGTGCAGCGCCTCGATCCCGCGATCGCGCTGGCCGGAACCGTCGGCGACAAGCGTGGTGAGGCGCTGGCACGTCAACTGTTCACCGAGATCGTCTCCACGGGTGCCCAACCGGGCGCGTTCCTCGGCTCTGAGACCACGCTCATGGAGCGGCATCAGGCCAGCCGTGCCGTGGTGCGCGAGGCCATCCGCATCCTCGAGTACCACCAGATCGCGCTGACCCGCCGGGGTCCCGGCGGAGGGCTCTTCGTCGCCGAACCTGACAGTTCGGCGTTGGCCGACGTCATCACGATCTACCTCCGGCGGCGCGGCATCGAGTTGCGCCACATCACCGATCTGCGCACCGGTCTGGAGTTGGCCGTGGTCGAACGCGCCGCCGCCAGGCTGTCCGAACAGCGCGACGACGACGTCGAGGCGCTGCAGCGCTCGCTGCACACCGAAGCCGAGCAGGGCCTTGAGATGGCGTTCGCCCGAGCGGAGGACTTCCACTCGATGCTCGCCAGGCTGACGGGTAATCGCGCGCTCGAACTCGTCCATCGGGTCACGATGCGGTTGGGCTGGCAGTTCTACTCGGAGATTGCCACGGCCAACCCCCGGGTCGGCGCCTTGTCCGCACCCGCCGTCATCGAACCCGCTCACCAGGACATCACCGACGCCCTTGTCGCAGGCGACGCGGAACTGGCGATCATGCGGATGCGCGCACACATGGTCGCGACCGCCAGCCCCTCCTGAATCACGGGGATCCGGCTGGCGGACTTTCCAGATCCCCAAGTTAAGGATACTGTTCTATCTAATTGAATCTTGGGAGGGTGGATGCAGCATCCGTGGGATCAGCGCCTCGGCGTGTGGTGGATAGCAGAGGACCATCCGGACGCGCCCGCAATCGCCGAATCCCCCAGCGGTCGCACCCTGACCTTCGGCGAGTTGGCGTCCGCCGCGCACCGGGTGTCCAACGCCCTGCGAGCCCATGACCTGCGGACCGGAGACGTGGTGGCCTACGCGCTGCCCAACGACGTCGACGCCGTCATCTGGCAGTTGGCCACCAATCAGATCGGCCTGCGCTACCTGACGCTCAACACGTCGCTGTCGGCCGAGGAGTTCATGTCGATCCTCGAGCACTCCGGCGCGACGGTCCTGGTCAGCCATGCGGACCACCTCGACCGATTCCCCAGACTGCCGGACACCATCACGCTGCGCATCGTGGTGGACGATCAGGGGACCGGCGGCGCCGGATTCGTCCCTGAGATGGAGTTTCTCGCCGGTCATCCGGACACGCCGCCGTCCGAGCGCACCCAGGGCGACGCGATCCGGTACTCCTCGGGAACGACCGGCAAACCCAAGGGAATCGTCCGGGAACTCGACGGACGAGAGCCCTCCGAGGCCGCCAACGCACTGGCGATCTTCGGCCGCGCATTCGACTTCCGGCCATTCGACGGCACGCACCTGGTCTCGACGGGCATGCACCACGCCGGATGCCAGAGCTTCTACCTCGGCGCGCTCAACGTGGGACAGGCCCTGGTCATCCAGGGCCGGTTCGACGCCGAGAAGACCCTCGCCGCGATCGAGCGGCACGGTGTGACCACGGCGTACATGGTTCCCACGCAGTTCGTCCGCATGCTCAAACTGCCCACCGAGGTCCGCGAGAAGTACGACGTGTCGAGCCTGCGCTCGGTGGTCCACTCCGCCGCGCCCTGTCCGCTGCAGGTCAAGAAGGAGATGATGGCCTGGTGGGGCCCGGTGATCTGGGAGACCTACGGCGGCACCGAGGGTCCCGCGACCATCGCCAAGCCGCAGCGCTGGCTGGAGAAACCCGGCACCGTCGGCCGGCCGATTCGCGGTGTGCGGGTCAAGATCCTCGATGAGCACGGGCATGAACTGGGACCCCACGCCATCGGCGACGTCTACATCGAACGAACGGACGGGCAGCGTTTCGAGTACCGGAACGACGCCGAACTCACCGAGTCGGTGCACCGCGGTGCCGCGTTCACGATCGGCGACGTCGGGTACCTCGACGACGACGGCTTCCTGTTCATCTGCGACCGCGCCAAGGACATGATCATCAGCGGCGGCGTGAACATCTATCCCGCCGAGGTCGAAGGTGTGCTGTCCAGCCACGCTGCGGTCGCCGACGTCGCGGTGATCGGCATCCCCGACCCGGAATGGGGTGAACAGGTCAAGGCCGTCGTCGAACTGGTTCCGGGCCACGCACCGTCCACCGAGTTGGCCGAGGACATCATCGCCTACTGCCGGGGCCGCCTGGCGGGCTTCAAGTGCCCCAGATCAGTGGACTTCGACTCCGCACTGCCCCGCACCGAGGCAGGCAAGCTCGTCAAACGTCAGATCCGCGACGTGTACTGGGCCGACGCCGGCCGTCAGGTCTGATGTCACCATCGCAGGAAGGAAGGCCACGGCTTTGACCGAGACGACCGCCACCGCAACCGAACCCATCCCCATCGTCGGCTATCTGCGTCTGGGGCAGTCTCCCCATCTGAGCGCGACCGTGTGCACGGACTGCGCCGCCTACTACTTCGACCACCGGGACGCGTGCGCGTCGTGCTTCGGCACGTCGTTCACGACCAAGGCGGTGGCGACGACGGGCACGCTGCAGACCTTCACCGTCGTCGCGGTCGCGGCACCGGGCGTTGCGGTCCCCTACGTCGCCGGTGTGGTGGATTGCGACGGAATCTCGGTGCGGGCCAACGTCGTCAACGTCGAGCCGAGCGTGGACGCCGTCCGGCTGGGAATGCCGTTGCGACTGACCACCTTTCCCATCGGCACGGACGACCAGGGCCGAACCGCGATCGGATTCGGCTTCGAACCGGCAGACGGCCCCCAAGGAGGCGACGCACGATGAGCGGTGACATCTGGATCCTGGGCATCGCGATGACGAAATTCGGCAAGCGCCCCGACCGAGACGCGGTCGGCCTCGGCGTCGACGCCGCGAGCGCCGCACTGTCCGACGCCGGCGTCACAGTCGCTGACATCGACGTCATGGCCGCAGGAAATCTGCTCGGTGCACCCGGTTACGGGCAGGCAGTGCAGAAGCAACTCGGCCAGACCGGCATCCCTGTTTTCAACGTGGCCAACGCGTGCGCCACCGGCGCCACGGCGTTGCGCACCGCGATGCTGGCGATCAAGGCCGGCGAGGCCCACTTCGGGCTCGCCGTCGGCGCCGAGAAACTCGCCGGAGCCGGAATGCTCGGAGCTGGCGGGAAGTCCCGGTCCGGAGCCAAGACCTGGCAGCCGACCGGCCGGCTGGACGCGGTCACCAGCCTCGAAGGACACGTCGGAACGGACCTGATGCCAGGGGTTTTCGCGCAGATCGGGATGCAGTATCTGCATCGCCACGCGTACGCGGGCGCTCCGCTGGACCTGTTCGCCCGGATCAGCGAGAAGAACCACTTCCACTCGACGTTGAACCCGCTGGCCGCGCACACCAAGGCGATGTCGGCCGAGCAGATCCGCAATGACGTGATGATCGCCTACCCGAACACCAGGCCGATGTGCTCGGCCAACTGCGACGGCGCCGCGGCCGCGGTACTGGTCAGCGATGAGCGACTTCAGACGCTCTCGGCCGAGCAGCGCCGGAGGGCGGTCAAGATCAGCGCCTCGGTGCTGACCACCGACCCGTGGGAGGAGGCGTGCCAGATCCTCCCGAACGTCAACACCGTCACCCGCAATGCGGCCCTGCAGGCCTATGAGCAGGCTGGCGTCGGCCCCGAGGACCTCGATCTGGTCGAGCTGCACGACTGCTTCGCGACCGCCGAGCTGGTCCACTACGACAACCTGGGACTGTGTGAGCCCGGCGGCGCGGTGGACTTCTTCGAGAGCGGTGCACCGTGGCGTGACGGCCGCCTGCCGGTCAACGTCTCAGGCGGGCTGCAGTCCAAGGGGCATCCGATCGCCGCGACCGGGATCGCCAACGTCTGGGAGGTCTGCCAGCACCTGCGCCATGAAGCCAAGGACCGCCAGATCGAAGGCGCCCGAGTCGGTTTGGCGCACGTGATCGGACTCGGTTCCACGTGCGGCATCCACATCCTCGAACGCGCCGCATGAGGGTGGGCCGGTGTCCCACCGTGCACTGAGCGACCAGCATGGAGTTTCGCCGACTATTCCCTAAATTAGTATCCTTTAGTTAGGATTGCGCCATGGTTCGTGCGACCACGCCCGATGCGGTCACCGCCGACACACCGTTCACGGCGTCGGACGACGAGTTCCACGCGTCCCCCGACGGGAATCCGTACTGGGCCGAGACCACGTGGTGGTCGTTCAATGTTCCCGAGCGCAAGCTGGGTGGTTGGCTGCACGCGACGTTCTACACCAACCAGGGCTTCGTGATCTGGCGCGTGTACGTGTGGGATCCCCGGGGTCCGCATCACGAGCAACTGCGGTACTTCCGGATGGAGGAGAAGGTACCGGTCACCGACCCGGCGCCCGACCTGCGCGACATCACCATTCCGGGCGGCGGGTTCACCGTCAGGATGCTGCGGCCACTTCGCGATTACCAGATCGAGTTCACCGATGCGGCTGCGGATTTCGCGATCAGCCTGCACTTCGCCGGTGTGCACGACCCCCGTCGCTACACCCCTGGCGAACCGCCCTTCATGGAGCACAGCCACCTCGATCAGCTCGGCCATGTCACCGGCGAGCTTCGCCTGGACGGCGAGTTGATTCCCATCGACTGCTATTCGATCCGCGACCGCTCCTGGGCCCCACGCGGGGAACCCCGGCCGCCGTCGACCAGATCCGCGTCGTCGGCCGACACCCCCCAGTCACGCGTGCTGCATCCGGGTGGCCCGCGATGGCGGGAGATCGAGCGGGAACGTGGTCGCGGCAGAATCCAGTACATCTTCGGGCACTCCGGGCCCGACACCGGGTTTTTGGCGTTCGTCCGGGTTGCCGATGGCGACGCGGACGGGTGGTCACCGCTCAACCACGGCTGGCTGCTGCGCGACGGACGGTTCGAGCGCCTGGACAAGGCCACCAGCGTCATGAAGAACTACCGAGATCCGTTGACGGGTTTCAGTTCTCATATGCAGGTGCGCCTCGTCGACCTCAGTGGCCGCACCATGGACGCCGAGGGTTACACGGTCAGCCACGTCTGCGAACGAGCCGACAGCGGCAGCACGGCGCTGATGCGGTGGGATTTCGACGGCCAGATCGGATGGGGTGAAGACCAGGACATCTGGCATCCCAAACATTTCACTCGTATGCGCGAGGCGCTACAAGCGGTGCGCTGAGCCGTGCAGTCCCCGCAGAACAGGAGAACACTATGACCGGACCGTTCGAGGGTGTGCGCGTCATCGAGGTGGCGTCGTGGACCTTCGTCCCCGGTGCGGGCGCGATCATGGCCGATCTCGGCGCCGACGTGATCAAGGTCGAACCTCCCAACGGTGATCCGCAGCGGGCGCTGCGCAACGCGCTCAACGCCGACGACTCGGCACCCAATCCCTTCCTTCACGTGCCCAACCGGGGCAAGCGCAGCATCACGCTTGACCTGCAGAGCGAGACCGGGGTCGCCACCCTGCTGCGGCTCACCGCGGGCGCCGACGTGTTCCTGACGAACTACCTGCCGAAGGTCCGCACCAAGCTCGGCATCGACGCCGACACGCTGCGCGCGGCCGACCCTCGCCTGATCTATGTGCGCGGATCGGGCTGGGGCAGCCAAGGCGCCATGGCCGACACCGGCGGCTTCGACTCCGCGGCGGCGTGGTCGGCGGCCGGCGTGCAGAACAAGCTCACCGATCCGGGCGCTCCCGCACCGGTGCCCCAGCCGGCGGCGTTCTACGACCTGCAGGGCTCCAGCGCCATCGCGGGTGCGGTTGCCATGGCGCTGTTCCGTCGCGAGCGCACCGGTGAGGGCGCCGTGGTGGACGTGTCGCTGCTGGGCACCGGAATGTGGACCATGGGACCCGACCTGGCGGCGGTCGCGGCCGGATCAGGTGAACTGCCGAGGCCCAACCGAATCGACGCGCCCAATCCGATCGTCAACTACTACCGCACGGCCGATGACCGCTGGCTGAATCTGGTGTGCCTGCAGGCGGATCGGTTCTGGGCCGAACTGTGCACGCTCATCGAACGGCCCGACCTGGCCGACGACGACCGGTTCTCCGACACCATCAAGCGCTACACCAACCGCGGCGAGTGCATCGCTGAACTCGACAAGGTCTTCGGGTCGCGCACGCTGGCGGAGTGGCGCGACGTGCTGTCCGGATTCTCCGGGGTGTGGGCAGCCGCGGCCACCTTCGAGGAGGTGCTGAGCAATCCGGCGGTCACCGACAACGGCTATCTGCCCGAGGTCGTCGGCACAGACGGACGCCCGTTCCGCGTGGTGGCACCGCCCTACCAGTTCGACGGCGTGCCGGGCACCCCGGCCGGTCCGGCACCCGAACTGGGGCAGCACACCGAGGAGGTGCTGCTGGACTTCGGGTGGGATTGGGACGAGATCTCGGCGCTGCGCGAGGACGGCGTACTGGGGTGAGCGTGGAGTCAGAAGTACAGGTCGATCACGGACTCGGTGGCCAACTGGCCCCAGAGCATCTTGCGGCCTGCGTGACTCATATGGGAGGTCCACAGGGCACGCGCACCGTCGGCGTCCTTGGCCTCGACCAGCGCGATCAGCCTGTTGAAGTTTCGGACCGTCTGCTTGAACTGCTTCTCGATGATTGCGGGGTCGGTGGCCGAACTGACCACCCGCTCCATGTGGCGGGTGACGACTTCGCGCAGCACGGCGCTGATCAGGGCGATCGTGGTGTTCCCGGACCGCTCCATGATCAGGTCGTGGAATCGGAACGTGGCAGCGGACCACTCGCGCAGGTCGGCATTCTCGGGGCCTTCGTTGACCATGCTCGCCAGCTCAACCGTCGAAGCCTTCAAATCAGCGATGTCGTTCGGCGTCGCACGTGTGGCCAGCATCTCGGCCGCCGCGGGCTCGAACACCATGCGCGCCTCGTAGACATCGGCCAGCGTGGTTCCCGACATCTGCAGAAGAAGTCCGAAATTACGTGCGGCAACCGATGTTTCGGGAGAGGACACCAGAACGCCGCCGCGGGATCCACGCCGGACCACGATCAGCGACTCACTCTCCAGAATGCGGAACGCCTCACGCAACGTGGGCCGGGACACCCCGAACTGCTTGACCAGTTCGACCTCGGTGGGCAGCGCGTCGCCCTTCTTGAGCACGCCACGGACGATCCGGCTGCGCAGCTCGTCGGCGATGAGTTCTGCGGTCTTCGGGGCGCGAACCAGTTTGGCGGCCGCACCGCTTCTCTTCACCGCGTCCATGCCGCCGCCCGCCTTCTTTTCCCGCCAATTCCCTAAATCATGCTACTCAACCAGCGCACCCAGGAGGACATCGTGACGTCGACATCACTGGACACCCGCAAACTCTTCATCGATGGCAACTGGACCGAGGGCGTCGGCGACGAGGCTCTTCAGGTGCTCAACCCGGCGACCGAGGAGATCATCGCCGAGGTGCCCCAGGCCACCCCGGCCGACATCGACAACGCGGTGGCCGCGGCCCGCAGGGCGTTCGACGAGGGGCCCTGGCCGCGGATGAGCCCGGCTGAACGCGGCCGCATCCTGGCCGCGATGGCCGATGAACTCGCCCGCCGGCGCGCCGAACTGGTGGAACTCAACATCGCCGAAGCCGGTTCGACCCGCATGCTGGCCGACTTCCTCCAAGTCGGCACTCCCATCGACCATTTCGCCGATATGGCCCACCGGGTTCTTCCGCAGTTCGCCTTCGAGGAGCCGGTGGCCCCGATCCTCGGCCGAGGTATCGGCCAGGGCGTCGTAGTCCGGGAACCCTACGGGGTGGCCGCACTGATCACGGCGTTCAACTTCCCGTTCCTGTTGAACCTGGCCAAGGTCGGGCCCGCGCTGGCCGCCGGGTGCACGGCCGTGCTCAAGTCGTCGCCCTACACACCACTTGAGGCCCTGGTCCTCGGTGAGATCGCCGAGGCCGCCGGGCTGCCGCCGGGCACATTGAACATCGTCACCGGCGACGTTGCGGCAGGAGAGCGCCTCACCCAGCACCCGGACGTCGACATCGTGAGCTTCACGGGTTCGGATGCGGTGGGGCGCAAGGTCTATGCGCAGGGCGCGGAGTCGATCAAGAAAGTTGTGCTCGAACTCGGCGGTAAGTCGGCCAACATCATCCTCGACGACGCCGACCTCGACAAGGTGCTGGAAACCGTTCTGGGCGGCTTCATCACGCATGCCGGACAGGGGTGCGCACTGCAGACCAGGATTCTGGTGCACGAGTCCCTGCATGACGACCTGGTGGCCAGGATCGTCGGCACACTCGGGTTCATCAGCGTGGGCGACCCCTCCGATCCCGCGACCGTGATGGGACCCCTGATCCGTGAGGTGCAGCGGCAGCGCGTGGAGGCCCTGATCGCCTCGGGCGTCGAAGAGGGCGCCCAGATCGCCTTCGGCGGCAAGCGCCCGGCTCATCTGGAGCGCGGATTCTTCCTCGAGCCAACGCTGTTCGTCGGCGTCGACAACGGTATGCGGATCGCGCAGGAGGAGTTCTTCGGCCCCGTGGGTGTGGTCATCCCGTTCAAGGATGACGCCGATGCGATCAGGATCGCCAACGACAGCCGTTACGGGCTGTCCGGGGGCGTGTGGTCCGCCGACCCGCTGCGTGCGAGCTCGGTCGCGCGTCAGCTGCGCACGGGCATGGTCGTGATCAACGGAGGCGGGGGTGGGCTCAACCCGAACTCGCCGTTCGGCGGGTACAAGCACAGCGGCATCGGCCGTGAGTTCGGGCAGTTCGGACTGACGGAGTACCTGCAGTACAAGGCACTTCAATGGCCCGTGGGATGACCGGTTGAGGGGAATCGCGCCATGCGCACAGCAACGCGAGTCGCAGCGGCCGCGGCTGTCGGCCTGATCTCCGCTGTCGCCGGGGCGGGTGCCGGACAGGCCGAGCCGTTGCCTGCCCGCCCGCCCGGCTCACCGCAGTACATCGACCATGTCGTCTGGGAGTACCACGGGGAACGCGCGACGCTGCGCATCTTCCCCACCATGTGGGGTTGGTCGGCCGCCGGCGTGTTCACCAACGGCGCACAGAGTTACGACGCGTGGGCCGAACTGCTCGAGCAGGCGCCCGAGGCCAACACACTCAGCATGCAGAATCAGTTCTTCTGTCACTGGCAGTTGGCCAGCTTCACCAATCCGGGCAAGGTCGGCACCTGGAATCTGGAGCCCTGGCGACAGGTCGTCAGCAACACGATGCTGATCAACTCGGGGTGCAATCCGGGCGGACCGGACGACGTGCTCAACTGGTGATGCCGGCGAACTCCGGGGCGATCAGGTCCTTCAGTCCCGCCCAGGGCAGTGTGATGGTCCGCGCTTCGCGGCCGAACTGCCCCTCAGTGAAGTGCAGTTCGATGCCGTCCGCGGTGGGTATCCAGAATCGGAAGTTGCGCTCGATCGGCGCCATCGAGGGTGAGTACTCCGCCCACCCGCCCAGGGGTGGGGTCGGATAGGCCGCGGGCAGAATCTGTTTCGTGAGCTCGGAGAGCCGCACCAGGCCTGCCTGCCGGTCGACGAAGAGGTTGTCCCAGACGATCTGAATCCCGCTGCGGGAGTCGAACACCCGGGTGGCGACAGCATCGACAGGCATGTTGGGCAGGTTGACCGCGTTGTACTGCCCCAGGAACAGCGCCGAGATGGTCATCGGGCGGAAGAGCAGCCTGCCCTGCGTGTGGAACGTCCACGGCGAGGTCTTGCTGGCACTGGCGGCATACAGCCACACCTGTCCGTTGGCCTCGTCGTCGAGGATCCGGTTGATCGCGTCGGCGATCGCCGGGTCACCACCGGCCACCTTCTCGTAGTTCACGGTCCAGTCGCCCAGTCCGTTGGGACTGACGCCCGCACGCACATCCGGGACCACGCCGTAGGTGACGCCGTTGGAGACCGTGTCGGCGCTCGCAACCGGCGCCGTCCCGAGTGCGGCCGTGATGACGAGGCCGACCGCAGCGAGGATGCGCCCGATTCGACTGCGAGTGTGCACTTTCCGGCCTCCTATCACGGGATCTCGACGTTGCTGGCCAGCCAGCGGCCGTCGACGTTCTCCATCGTCATGATGATTCGGCTGCGGTCGACCCGCGGTTCCGGATTGGCTGAATTCGTCACCGACTGATCCACGAAGAGCATGACCTCGACCCTCTCGGGGGTCGCGGACTTCACGCCGGCGGCCACCACGGTGCCCTTTGCCGCGGCCTTGTTGTCGATCAGCACGGACTTCAACTGCGCACTCGACTGGCTGTACATGTCCTTGAATTCGCCTGTGGCGCCGTCGAGCACGGCCGCAAAGTTGGAGTCCAGCTTCGCCCCGTCGAGGCTGGTGAGGACGACAGCGTACTGCTGTGCCGCGGCGGTGGCCTGTTGGGCAGCGGTGCTGATCTCACGTTCGGCCCGAAGGTTCCACGCCAGCACCACGGCCGTGGTCACGGCCGCGAGCAGCACAGCGACGCCCGCGCCAAGGGCAACTATCCGCCGTGTGGGCCGCCAGGACCTGCGGGCTGGGACAACTTCGTCAGGGTTGTCGCCGCCGCCGGCGTCATCGCTGTCGTCGTGGGCATCCCGCGTCAGCACGTCGTCGGTGGTGCTCATCTGACTCCTTTCGACATATCCGGCTCAGGGACCGTGCGGTGCTGGCGGCAACGGCAGGGCGGGTCCGCCATACGGGGTCGGAACGGTCAAGGGCCCCTTGGGCGTCGGGTCTGCCCGCTTGAGCGGATCAGCGTTCGGCGGCGGGCCCGCGGTGTCGTCGCCGGGCGGACGCGGGGCGTTGCGGGCCCCGCGCACCAGGTACTTGGGATCCGGATTGGGGCAATAGGTGTACAGATACGGCTCGGGGAAGTCCGTGACGGTCGGCGGGGACTTCGGCAGGTTGTAGTCGCATGAGTACCGCTGGTAGAGGCTGACCGCGCCCCACACGCCGCCGTCGCGGAAAGAGCTGCCGAGTTCCTCCAGCGCCGATCCGGGCCGATACTTCGGGAAGAAGAACTCCTCCAGCGCCGGGACCCGCACGTGCATCACCTGGGACACCGTGGTCAGATTGCCCAGCAGTTGGACCATGGTCGGCGAGTTGTCGGCGATCAGGTCATCGATCCGCTGCATCGTGCCGGGGCCCTGATCCAGCAGGGTGCGATATCCACCGTCCATGCGCTGCACACCACCGAGGACCCCGGCCAGATTGGTCGAGGTGGCCTCGAGGCCGGGACTGACATCACGCACCGTTCCCAGGACCACCTTGCTGGTCCGCAGCAGGCTGACGGTCTGTGGCAGAACCGAATCCAGGGTCGACACGAGGAATGATCCTCCGTCGAGAATCGCGGCGAGCTTCTGCGGACCCTGCGGGCCGACCTTGAGTTCGTCGAGCACCGCTCGGAGTTTGTCGGGCTCGATCTGCTGCAGCGTCCCGTTCAGATCGCCCAGCAGTGTCGCCAACGACACCGGCGTCGCCGTCCTGCTGCTGTCGACCTCGTCCCCGTCGGCCAGATAGGGGCCGTCGTTGCTGTCGGCCCGGAAGTCGAGGTACTGCTCGCCAGCCGGGGACAGCGCCGACACCCGGACCGAACTGTCGGCGGGGATCTCGGCGTCGGGGGCCAGGGCCGCAACGGCCATCACGCCGCCCTCGGTGAGGTCGATGGAGCGAACCCGTCCCACCGGAACCCCGCGAAGGGTCACATCCTGGCCCGGAAGCAGACCGCCGGTCTCCTCCAGATGCACGCGCACAAGCCTCTCCGTCCGGGTCGGGTCCACCCGCAGGGTCCCGAACACCAGATAGGTCACGCCGACGACGAACATGACGGCCAGAGCGCACGCCGACAGTCCGAGGCGCCTGTCCCGGGCGTAGCGGAGGCCGGCCAGCAGTCGGGCGATCACGGCGTGCCCTCCGGTGCCGGGGGTTGGGGTGTCGACGGGTCGGCTCCCGGTGGCTCCGGTGCCGACGGGTCGGTTCCCGGTGCCGCTGGGGCCAACAGATTCGGTCGGGGCGGCGCCGGGGTCAGGGACCCGGGCGCGGGGCCGATCAGGTCCGGTGGCGGCACATTGCCCGGGGGCGGTGTCGGTGCGCCCCAGAACTTGTTGCGCACCCGGATCAGCTCATAGGTGATGCTGCCCACCATGTTTCGGAAGTCTTCGCGGGTCGGGGCCCGACTGCCCGGGTCGGCGGGGTGGTATGGGTCGGCGAACGCACCGACCGCCAGGTCCGCCAGGTCGATGTCCACGTTGGACGACGTGCTGTTGGTCAGCTTGATGATCGGCCCGAACAGAAGGTTGAAGTTCGCCAGTGATGCGCCGGGCGCCTGGGATGCGTCATTGAGCGCCGCGGACAACCGGTTGAGATCGGCCATCATGCTGCGGGACTCCTCGCCGCGCACCGACGGCAGTTTGGCCAACTGCAGCGTGATCCGGTTGACCTGGGCGATGAGGTCCACGATGTGGTTGGTGTTGTCCGACAGTGTGCTCAGCGCCGGACTCGCCGCCGCCAGGGCGTCGTTGATGGCGGTCTGGCGTTCGGACAGGGTGGCCGCGACGTCACCCGTCTGAGTCAGCGCGGTCTTGATGGACTGGGATCGGTCGGACAGACTCTGGATCAGTCTGGTGGACTCGTCGAGGAACACCTGCAGGTCGTCGCCTTTGCCGCCGACCGCGGCACCCATCCCGTTGATGACCTTGGTGAGGTTGCGGATCACACCGCCGTTGACCAGAAGAGCCGCGGTGCTGAGCACCTCCTCGACGGAAGCCGCGGACGCGGTGTCCTGCACCGGTATCGAGTCGCCAGGCTGCAGCACCGGGGACTCAGCGGTGACCTGCGTGGGCGGGCTGAGTGCGACGAACACGTCACCCAGTGGTGTGGCAGAACGCAGTTCGGCTCTGGTGCCCACCGGGATACGCACATCCGAGGCGATGTTCATGGTCACCACGGCCTGATAGTTGCGGGCCGTCATCGCCTCCACCTCGCCGACATCGGCTCCCGACAGCCTGACCTTGGCCTTGGCGGGCAGGTTGAGGGCGTCGGTGAAGGTCGCGGTGGCGGGGTAGGTCTGGCGTCCCGCCGAGGGCGCCGGCAGCGGCATCTGGTCGAGTCCCACCGAGCACGAGGTGACGGAGGCGGCCACGCACACGGATGCGATGACGGCGGCAAGAATCCTGTCTGTTCTGCTCATGGTCCCAGTCCTGCCAATCCCTCGAGCATGCTCGTCATCCCGAAGTCGGGGCCGAAATCCGTGATGGTGCCGGTGGCGCAGCCGAGTTGCCGCATGCCCAGCAGATTGCACAGCTCCTTGGTGGCCTGACCGTTGATTTCGATCTTGTCCAGCGTGGGATGCGCTCTGATGGCGTCCTTCTCGTGGTCGATCATGTTGTAGACGTTGTCCAGCACCATGGGCGCCAGGTCCAGGGTCTCAGCCAGTTCCCGTCGATAGTCGGCCACAGCCCGAGTCACCACCTCGGTGTTGGCGGCGGTGGAGTTGAGGTTTTCCCGGTTGCTCTCCAGCAGATCGGCCGTCCCCGAGAGGATCTGGTTGATCTGGGCCCCGGTGGAACCACTGCCCAACTGTTCGGCCCCGAGCACCTGGCTCAGCTGCCGGACGGCGGACCCGACCTCACGGATCGTCTGGTCATTCTCGGCCGCCGCGGTGGTCAGGCTGTCCAGGCTGGTGGCGATGGTGGTGATGGCGTCGCCGGTGGGAGCGCCGTGCTCGTCGCTGAGCCGCAGCGCGTTCGACAGTTCACCGAGGGCGCCGCGGATCCTGTCCCCGTTCCCCGTGGTCATCGCGGCGCTCACGTTCAGCAGATCCGTGACGGGACCGGAACCCTGTCCATCCCCCTGCAGTTCCACCGCGAGTTTGTCGACCATGGCCAGCACTCGATCGAACTCCACCGGTGTACGGGTTCGCGCCAGACTCAGCCGGTCATTGTCGTTCAGGGTGGGGCCACCCCGGTAGACGGGCGTGAACTCCACGTGCCGGTCGGTCAGGATGGACGTCGAGACTGTGACGGCCATGGCATCGGCGGGGATCTTCACACCAGGATCGATGCGCATCGTGACGTCGACGTACTGCCCCTTCGCGTCGATCGTCTCGACCCGGCCCACCGGCATCCCCAGGATGGCGACGGCGTTCCCCTCGTACAGCCCGCTGGCGTTGTCGAACTGCGCGGTGATCGTCATCCCACGGTCCCTGGCCATCGGCCCGCTCGAGCACCCACCGGCCGCCACGACCAACACGATCAGGGCGGTGATCTTTCGCAGCGGGATCCTCCAACCTGACCTCATCGGCAGTCCTCGAAGTAGTTCGGCAGGTTGAACTGAATGGCCCGGCTGCTGATGGCGCACATGAACGAGTCGATCAGGGTGCCGCCGGAGGACGTGAAGTCGAACTCGTTGCCGCTGCCCGTGGCGTTGGCGAAGTTTCGCACCGGTACGGGCAGGATCTGCAGCGTGTTGCGGAGCAGCTCCTCGTTGCGGCCCACCGACCCGAGCATGCCGTCGAGGTTCCTGAGCAGCTCATCGATCTGCGGTCGGTTGCCGATCAGCACGGGCTGCAGCTGGTTCACCAGCTTGGTGGTGGCCTTGATCAACCGCACCACCATGTCGCGGCGCGCGGCCAGATCCGACAGCACCACATGGGACTGGTTGACCAACAGCCCCAGGCTCTGCTGCTGATTGCTCAGCAGCTCGGTCACCCGCTGAGTGCTGCGCAGCAGCGCACTGATCTCGTCGCGACGAGCCGACAACACCGACGAGAGGTGCGCAATGTTGTCCAAGGCCTGCGGCAGGATCTCCGGTGTGCGCTGAAGCTGCTGGGACAGAGTGGTCATCGACTGCGCGATCTTCTCGGCGTCCACGGCCTCGAAGGTGGTGGTGGCGTCCTGCAGGGCAGCCTGCAGGTCGTAGGGCACCTCGGTGTTGGACAACGGAATCCTGTTGTCCTCCAACTCCCCCGAGCCCGCCGGTTGCAGGTCGACGTAGCGTGCACCGAGCAGTGTGGTCAGCTTGATCTCGGCACGTGTCGACTTTCCGGCAGGAACGGTGTCGTCGACCTCGAAGGTCACGGCCACATGGTCATCCTCGAGTCGAAGACCCTTCACCGATCCGACATGCACACCCGCCACCGTCACCTGATCGCCGGCGCTGATGCCGGCCGCCTGCGCGAATTCCGCCGTGTACGTGGTCTTCCCGAGGCCCAGGCGGCCGAGCCCGAGCGCGCCGCCCAGGACCACCGCGATGATCGCCACCGTGATCACGCCCAGGCGAAGCTTGCTGTGCGCCTCGATGGGCCGGTCGAACAGGCTCTTGATCTTCTCCCTCACACGCTCACCTGCACTTCGTGCTGTTCTGGATGACGCCGCCGCGGGTTCCGTTGCGCACGATCGCGTCGATCAGGGCGTCGATGCGGGGGAACTGGCTGACCGTGATGTGACACGCATAGATGTCGAGATGCGATCCTCCTTGGCTCATCCGGGCCAATCCCTTGAGCATGAGTGGCGTGTTGAACGCCATGTACGCAAAGCCCTGCTTGTCCTCCATGAAGTGCTTGGCGAAGCCGGGGTCGCGTTCCAGCCACTGCCGAAGGTCCGGCTGCACGTCGCCCACGATGTCGGCCAGGCGGCCACCCACGATGGACACCTGCTGCATGGAGTCGATGAATTCAGCACGGCGCTGGGCGAATCCGCTGAACATCGTCTTCGCCGAGCTGATCGAGGCGTCCAGGTCACCGCTGCGTTGGGCCACCTGGTCCAGCACGGAGTTCAGGTGGGTCAGCACACCCTCGAGAATCGCGTCAGTGCCGGAATACGACTGCGCCAACCGGGTGGTCTCGGCGATCAGCGTCGTGACCGCACCGCTGTCGCCCTGCATGGAACGCACGATCGCGGTGGTCAGGTTGTCCACCTGCTCGGGGTTGAGCAGCGCGAACAGCGGTTCGAAACCGTTGAGCAGTCGTGAGATGTCGAAGGACGGCTCGGTGCGTGTCTCCGGGATCAGTGCGCCCGCGGGCAGCGTCTGCGGATCGCCGAAGTCGGCGAGTGAGAGCCCCAGATACCGCTGGCCGATGATGTTCTGATAGTCGATGGACGCCTTGGTGTTTCCGTACAACACCTGGTCTGAGGCCACCTGGAAGTCGACCCGAGCCAGTCTGCCGTCCAATCGGACGGCGTCGACCCGGCCCACCTTCACACCGGCCATCCGGACCTCGTCACCGGCCTTGAGACCGGAGGCGTCGGTGAACAACGCGCTGTAGGACTCCGCGGGCGCGCCGACGTTGCGCTGCAGGGTGACGAACACCGACCACAGCAGGGCGAAACACACCGTCAAGAAGACACACAACCCGATGAGGGGCTTGCGGTAGCTCATGGCCCCACCCCCGGTGCTGGTGCTCCGGCCTCGGCAGGCAGCGGTGGTCCTGGTGGGGGTGCACCGGGATCGGGGATCACCGTCACGGTGTTGCCGCGTGCGACCGGACCGAGCAGCAGTTCCGAGGCGACGTTGGTGTCGGGTCCCAGGAGTTCGGCCATCTGCGCACGCTCCTCGGGACTGCCCACCGGTCCGACGTTGCCGCCCGGCGGCGTAGGCAGGTTGGCGGGGTCGAAGTTGCGCGGCAGGACAGGCGGATCGGCCGTCAGCGGAGCGTTCTGACAGCTTGGCCCCTCCAACTCGCCGTACCGAGGGCAGTCCTGCCGCGTGTACATCTTGTTCGGCGTGAACACCAACATGAACTTGCCCACGGCCTTCTGCCGGTCCGAATGCCAGACGTGGGCGAAGAACCGGTTGGTGACGTCATTGATCCTGGTGACCATCGGCGCGAACTCCCCTCCGCCGTCGGCGAGCACCCCCACCACGGGCGACAACTGAGTCGTGATCACGATGATGCGATCGGTGTTGTTCTCGAACGCCTCCCCCATAGTGCCGAACGTGGTGATCCCGGCGGACAGGAAAGACGTGAGCTCCTGGCGTTTTTCGGCCACCGTCCGCATGGGGACCACCGCGTTGTGCACGGCGTCGAGCAGTTCCGGTGACGACGCCTGAAGGCCCTGCAGGGCCTCCGAGAGCACGTCCAGCGTGGCCTCGCTGCCATCGGGGGCCATCACCCGGTTGATCTCGTCGACAATGCGTTTGGCGCCGCCGCCGGCATGGGTCAGTTCGTCGCCCTTGCCGGCGGTGGCCTCGGCGACCGCCGCCAGCACGCCCACGCTGTCCCGGGATCCCGGCCTGCCCGCAGCAGCCATCACGTCGCGCAGTTTGGTCAGCGCGGTCTGGAACTGCACGGTGGCCAGGCTGTCGTCCTGCGCGATCTGGTCGTCTGCCCGCAGGCTCGGTGCCGGGCCGTTGTCGATCAGTTGGATGGACGACACCGCGAAGACGTTGCCCGGCACCACGCGTGCCGTGACGTTGGCGGGGATGCCTCCCGAGAAGTGCGGATCGAGGCTGAGCCTGACTCG
This sequence comes from Mycobacterium sp. ACS4331, assembly GCF_001667265.1. Lineage (GTDB taxonomy): Bacteria > Actinomycetota > Actinomycetes > Mycobacteriales > Mycobacteriaceae > Mycobacterium. The sequence goes on from NZ_LZHW01000098.1 coordinate 75,396, forward strand.
GTTCGGTTGACCGTCGAGCGCGGGGGTCACCCCTTCCACCGAACCCACCAGCGCACCGCGGAACTTCACGTCCGAGCCCGACGGCAGGCCGTCGCCGACGTCGGTGAGCAGTGCGACGACCTCCAGCCTATTCGAGAAGGCACCCTCCGACTTGGCGATCGCGATGGCCGACACCACCAACGCGGCCAGCAGCAGGCCCAGCCCGCGCAGGAGCAGCCGCCGATCCGAGATCGGCCGTTGCGCTGACTCGAGTCCCTGCATCATCGTCAGCCGCCCAACCTCGCGCCGGATCCGATTCCCCACAGTCCCACCGTGAGAAGCAGATTCGCGATGATCATCACCGAGATGCTGGCGCGCATCGCCCGTCCCGCCGCGATGCCGACACCCTGCGGACCACCGGAGGCGAAGTAGCCGTAGTAGCACTGGATGGTCGAGGTGATGGTGACGAAGACAATCGCCTTGGCCACCGAGTAGGCGATGTCGGTGCCGGTCAGCACCAGCCGGAAGTAGTGGTCATACGAGCCCGCCGACACCCCACCGGACAACGTCACGATGAGCTGCACGGACGCGTAGTTGACCACCAGGCACAAGATGTACAGGGGGATGATGGCGACCACCGAGGCCAGCAGTCGTGTGGTCACCAGGTATGGAATCGGCCTGATGGCAAGCGATTCCATGGCGTCGATCTCCTCGGAGATGCGCATCGACCCCAACTGGGCGGTGAATCGGCAGCCCGCCTGCGCCGCGAACGCCAGGGCCGCCATGATCGGGGCCAGTTCACGCGTGGACACCGTGGACGACAGCAGACCCGCCGCGGGTTCCATCCCGAGCAGGTGCAGCGCCTGCAGGCCTTCGATGCCGATGATCGCGCCCGCGGTCGCGCCCAGCACGATGATCACGCCCGCCGTGCCGCCACCGACCACGATGGACCCGTTTCCCCACGTGACGTCGGAGAGGATGGCCAGGAAGGCCTTTCGGTACCGCGTCAACGTCACCGGCACACCCCCCACGGCATGCACGAAGAACGTCAGCATGTGGCCGAGACGGATCCCCAGTCCGGCCACCGACGTCGTCGCGCTGACGATCGGGCGGACACCCCGCGGGTAGTACGGTGCGGCCCTCACAGGGAGGCCTTCGGGAACAGCAGGACGTACATCTGGGTGAACACCACGTTGGTGATCATCAGCAGCAGGATCGACGCGACGACGGTGGCGTTGACCGAGTTGGCCACCCCTGCGGGACCGCCCTTCGTGGTCAGCCCCTTGTCGCACGCCACGATGGCCACGATGGCTCCGAAGACGATCGACTTGATGACGGTCAGCACCAGGTCGCCCACGGTCGCGAAGGACGCGAACGTGGTCACGAAACTGCCCGGGGCGCCGTTCTGCGCGAATGTGTTGAACAGGTAGCCGGCCAGGAATCCGATGTAGCAGACCAGGCCGGTGAGCGCGACGCTGACCACGATGGCCGCCGCCATCCGCGGCACCACCAGTCGCCGGATCGCCGAGATGCCCAGCACTTCAAGGGCATCGACTTCTTCGCGGATGGTCCGTGACCCGAGGTCGGCGCAGATCGCGGAGCCCACCGCCGACGCCATCAGCAGCGCCGCGACCAGCGGTGCGCCCTGTTTGATCACGGCCAGCCCACTGGCAGCCCCCGCCAGTGATGTCGCGCCGACCTGTCCGGCCAACAGCGCGAACTGAATCTGCAGGGTCACGCCGATGGGGATGGCCACACACATCGTCGGCAAAAGCGCCGTCGATGCCATGAAGGCCGCCTGATGCACAAACTCGGGGAACGGGAAGCGCCAGCGTGCGATGTCCTGGATCAGGTACTGCAGCGCTCGCAGTCCCAGGATGAACTGACTGCCGACCGTCTCCAGCGAGGCGACGGGATGCCGCGAGACGTAGCCCTTCGTCCAGTCGGTGATGTCACCGACCGGTGATGGATTCTCCCCCGTTGCCGCCATTGGCCCCCCGCTCCCCTCAACCCCACCGAGGCTGATCGGGCTCCGATGTGATCGCTGCCCCGAACCTACGTTTGAAGGCCTCCCCCGCCTCCTGGTCTCGTCGGTAGCGTTCGCCGCTGCGGCGCAGCAGTTCGATGCGTTCCTCGAGACGACGCACCCGGTCAGGGTCAGGCGGAGACTTGCTGCGCTCCTGATCCAATTCCGCTGTGGTTGAGACGACTTCCTCGGAGAGCCGGGCCGCCACCTCACCGAACGTCAACAGGTCGTAGTCGTCGGTCTCAGGCCGATCCACCACTGTCCCGTCGTCGCCCCTGGCGTCCGGCTCATCCGCCATCCGTCAGCGTCCGCCGTCGAAGTGCAGCAGTTCTCGGGCGTTGAGTTCGACGATGCGGTGCACGTCGGCGTCGGGGACGTTCAGCAGGTTCTCGGAGATCCGCTTGCGGCTGTTGGGCCAGTTGGAGTCCGAGTGCGGATAGTCGACCTCGACGAGGATGTTCTCGATGCCGATCAGCTCCCGCGAGTTCACTCCGTGCTCGTCGTCGATGAAGCAGCCCCAGAAGTGTTTCCGGAACAGGTCGGAGGGTCGGTCGGTACGGCTGATGTTCTGGTACCAGCGGTGCCGCTCCCAGGTGTAGTCCAGACGTTCCAGCAGGTAGGGAATCCATCCGATGCCGCCCTCGGACAGCATGAACTTGATGTTCGGATGCCGTTGCAGCATGCCCGAGAACACCAGGTCCGCGGTGCTCCACATCAGGTTGGTCGAGAACGTCGCGATCGCGACCGCGAACGGCGCCATATCCTCGGGATTCGGGTTCTGGAACGAAAAGCCCGGAACGTAGCCGCCCGCACCGAAATGCAGACACACCGGCATGTCCGCGGCCTCCAGCGCGTCCCACAGCACCTCCCAGTGGGTGGGGTGGTGGAACGACGGCAGGCCCAACGGGACCGGGCTGTCCGGGAAGGACACCGCCTTGGTCCCCTTGGCCGCCAACCGCTCCACCTCGGTCGCGGCGGCCTGCGGGTCCCAGGTCGGCAGAATACCCAGCGGAATCAGACGATCCGGCGCGCTCGCGCACCACTCGTCGACCTGGAAGTCGTTCCAGGCCGTGACGCAGGCGTGGGCCAGATCCTTGTCCTTGGCCCGCTGGAACACACCGCCGCCGAATCCGGGGAACGATGGGAACGACAACGCGGCGTGCACACCGTCGATGTCCATATCCTTGACCCGTTCGGCGGGGTCGTAGCAGCCCGGAATCATCTGGTCGTAGCGCACGGGTTCCATGCCGTACTCCGACGGCGGCTTACCCGCGACCGCATTCAACCCGATCTGCGGGTAGAGCTGGCCTTCGTAACGCCAGACATGGTGCCCCTCAGGCGTTTCGATGATCTGCGGACCCTCATCCCGGTAGCGCTGCTCAAGCCGGTCCTGCCACACACGAGGGTGCTCGATGACGTGGTCGTCCACCGAGATGATCTTCATCCAATCCTGCAGCGGCATTATGTCTCCTCCAACTCGAAACCTTCGATGGCGCTGATCGGCGCCGCACCCACAGGTGCGGACGGAGTCAACGCGGCAGTCCCAGTGCGCGTTCGGCGATCAGGTTGCGCAACACCTCGTTGGTACCGCCGGCGATCGTGAATGCGCGCCCATACAGGAACGCGTCCTGCCACCAGCCCTGGTCACGCACCTGCGAGTCGCCCTCGATCCGGACTCCGTCGTGCCCCTGCAGTTCCAGCCCGTACTCGTGCAGGGCCAGGTTGATCTCGCTGAACAGGATCTTCGACACCGGAGCGTCACCGAGGTCCCCGGTTCCATGCAGCGCGCGACTGTCGCCGAATGCCGAAACCAGGGAATTGACATGCACATCCGCGACGAACCCGCCGATGGCCTGACGCACATCGTCGCGCTCGATCGCCGGCCGGCCCTCGACCGTCACCTCTTTCGCCAGGCGCGCCAACCGGTCCAGTGCACCGAACAGCGACGCCCCGCTGCCCGCACTGGACCGTTCGAGGGCCAGGCTGGCGGTCGTGACCGCCCAACCCTGGTTGACCTCGCCGATCACCATGCTCGCCGGGATCCGAACCTCGTCGAAGAACACCTCGTTGAAGTCTGCGGTCCCGGTGATCTCCCGCAGTGGCCGGACTGAGACGCCCGGCGTGGTCATGTCCAGCGCGAAAGCGGTGATGCCCGCGTGCTTCGGGACGTCATTGTCCGTGCGTGCCAGCAGATATCCCCAGTCGGCGTACTGGCCATTGGTGGTCCACACCTTCTGACCGTTGACGATGAAGTCATCGCCGTCCCGGCGGGCCCTTGTCCGCAGGCTGGCCAGGTCACTTCCGGCGTCGGGCTCGCTGAACAGCTGGCACCAGATGTGCTCGCCTGACCGGATGCGCGGCAGGAAGTGGTCCTTCTGTTCCTGGGTGCCCGAGGCGATGATCGCTGCGGCCGCCAACAGGCCGCCGCCCACGGGCCCTGCGCCGCCGGCGCGGATGAGTTCGTCGGTGACCGCCGACTCGAACAGCGGATGCGGGTTCTCCAGACCCCCGTACTCGACGGGCCAGTGCACTCCCAGCAACTGTTCCGAGAACAGCAGTCCAGTCCATTCGCGCAGTGCGGGGATCTCGTGGGGTTCGGGTGCGCGGACGCCGGTGCGAGCGTGCCGAGGTGGGGCATGTTTGGCTGCCAGATCGCGAACCCGACGTCGCACTTCGTCGAGTTCGGTGTCCTGCCCGAGTTGCACGAATCTCTCTCCCAGCGCTGTGACCCGACCGCCATTTACCTTAATCAGTATCCTGTATCTTTGGAGCGGGTTTTGCAATCCCCCTTCGATACGCCGACGTCAGCTAAGGAGCACCCCGTGGATTTCGAGCTCACCGACGAGCAGAGGGGTCTCGTCGACGCCACTCGGTCGCTGCTGGCCGCCAAGTGTTCGCTTGACCGCACACGCGAGCTGATCGACTCCGACGCCGGATTCGACGTCGAGCTGTGGCGCCACGGCGTCGAGCTCGGCTGGCCGGCGCTGGCGATCGCCGAGGACGACGGTGGTCTGGGACAGCAGGCGATCGACCTTGCCCTCGTCACCGTCGAACTGGGGCGAAGCCTGGCCGCCACGCCGTTCATCCCCACGGTGGTCGTGGCCGATGCGGTCGGGCGTTCGGAGACGGCCCAGAGATCCAAACTGCTGCAGTCGATCTCAGAGGGCACCTGCACGGCGTCATGGGCCTTCGCCGAGTACGGCCAGCCATGGTCGCGCGCCGGGATCAGCACCGCCGCTGTGCGGCACGGCGAAGGCTGGGTGCTCGACGGCGCGAAGGTTTCCGTGCAGGATGCCGACACCGCGCAGACCCTGCTCGTCGACGCCGTGCTCGATGGGCACCTGGCCCGCTTCATCGTCGACACGGACAGCCCCGGCGTCAGAATCGAGCGCCAAGCGACCCTCGACGTCACGCGCAGCTACTGTGACGTGACCTTCGACAAGGTGACCGTGGGCGCCGAAGCCCTCTGCGCCTCAGGCGATCTCGCAGAGCGATCGCTGGATCGCACCCTGGCGCTCAACACCGCGCTGGTTTCGGCCGAACTCGTGGGCATCGGACAGCGACTGCTCGACATGACCGTCGGTTACGTCAAGGAACGCGTCCAGTTCGGCAAACCGGTGGGCAGCTTCCAGGCGGTCAAACACAAGTGCGCCGACATGCGCATCTGGGTGCAGGCCAGCACCGCGGCGGCCTATTACGCGGCGTTGACGCTGGACAGTGAGAGCCACGACGTCGAGCGCGCGGTCAGCATCGCCAAGGCCTACGTGTCAGACGCCATCAACCGCGTGGCCGGGCACGCCCTGCAACTGCACGGCGGCATCGGCTTCACCTGGGAACACGACCTGCACCTGTATCTGCGCCGCGCCCGGGCGGACGCGGCACTGTCCGGGGATGCCCGTCACCATCGCGAGCGACTGTGCGCGTCCCTTGCCGAGGCGGTTGGCTGAGTCTTCAGGCTCAGCGACGCCCGGCGGTCGAGGTACTGGACCACGACGAGGGGGACGGCGACGCCGTCGTCGACATGATCGTGGGCAGCTACATCGCACAGTTCGCGCGCCGCGGAAGCGTCGGCACCGACTGGACCGACCGAGTGGTCGCGGTTCTGGGCCGGGACGGCTGATCGAAACTGTGTCCGCACCGAAGGCTCGACGGCCGTGGCGGCATCGCTCGCTCGACGGCCGTGTCGGCCCACACTCCAGACGCCGGTATCTTCGGTGCCGTGGACAGACCAGCGAAAAAGATCGACGCCAGCAACTTGACCGGTGTGTCGGAGACCGCGTTGCTGACGCTGTACGGCCGCGCCCACCAGGCGCGGCATCCCCAGGCCATCCTCAATGACCCGGAGGCGATCAGGCTGGTCGACTCGATCGAGTTCGACTTCGAGAAGTTCGGCCGCAAGGGCCAGGAGATGGCCCTGCGCTCGCTGGCATTCGACAAGGCTGCATCCCAGTACCTGACCGCGCACCCCAAGGCCACGGTCGTCGCACTCGCCGAGGGTCTGCAGACCAGCTTCTGGCGGCTGTCCAGCGCCCTGCCCGACAGCCAGTTCCAGTGGCTGACAATCGACTTCGATCCGATCATCAAACTTCGCGAGCGGCTGCTGCCGTCCTCGCCCAGAATTCACACCCTGGCCCAGTCCGCGCTGGACTACTCCTGGATGGACCGGGTCGACACCAGCGAGGGCGTCTTCATCACCGCTGAGGGCCTGCTGATGTACCTGCAGCCCGAGGAGTCCATGGGGCTGATCACCGAGTGCGCGCGCCGTTTCCCCGGTGGACAGATGATCTTCGACCTGCCGCCCGTGCTGGTGAAGAAGTTCGCGCCGAAGGGCGTGCGGTCAACCCGCCGCTACCGCGTCCCACCCATGCCGTTCAGCCTCACGCCCGCCGAACTGGCGGACCTGGTCAACACCGTTCCCGGTATCCGCGCGGTGCACGATCTGCCGATGCCGGCCGGACGGGGCTTCCTGTTCGAGAAGGTGTTCCCCGCGTTCTGGCAGTTGAAGCTCACCAAGCAGTACCGCGGGGCCTACACCCTCCTCGAGTTCGGCTGAGTGCGGGTCGACTAGAACGGCGTGCTGTTGGACTGCCACTTGGCCTCTTCAGGCCGCGGGCCGAACCGACGCGCGTAATCCTCGTGGATGTGGGCCTGCTTCTGGCGGTTCACCACGTCGATCAGACCCGGGTCGATGCCGTGCTGGGCCAGTCGATGCCGGCGCCACACCTTGTTCAGCGCCAGCGCCATCAGGAGCGCCCAGATGTAGATCGGCACCGTCATCTCGAGGTGCACGTACAGCGACGCGGGCAGCAGCCACAGCGGCCCGAGAACGAACAGCGGCGGAATCGCCATGCGAATGAGGTGCCGGCGAATCGCCCCGTCGCCAGTGATGTCCTGCGCGACCCACTCGCGCATGCTGTCGGGGAGGCGCTTGCCATACGAGTAGGCGATGTACTGCCAGAGGTTTGGTTTGGCCGCGGCCATGGTCACTCCTACGGGTCGATGGTGGTCAGGTCTGTAATGCGCCGGCCGCCAACGCGGCCGCGTTGATCCGGGTCAGCACCTCACGCAGATGCTCAAGCTCGGAGAGGTCGACACCCAGCTGCTCGACCACCGTGTACGGGATCTTGAGTGCGCGGGTGCGCAGCGCCATACCGGCATCGGTGAGCCTGACGTCGATGGCGCGTTCGTCGGTGACGCTTCGGGTCCGGGTGATGAGGCCCAGCCCCTCCAATCGCTTCAGCATGGGTGACAGCGTGGCTGAGTCGAGCTGGAGCACCTCAGCGATCTGTTTGACCGCCATGGCCGGCCTGTCCTCTCCCGCACCCTTCTGATGATCCCAGAGTGCGAGCATCACCAGGTACTGCGGATGGGTCAGCCCGAGAGGTTCGAGCAGAGGCCGGTACACCGCGAGCACCGCCCGGTTGGTGACCGCGAGCGCGAAGCACACCTGCTGCTCCAGCGCGAGGGGGTCGATTTCCTGGGCCGTGGTCACCACTCCATGGTGCCCTAATAGTTAGTGCACGATCAATGTCTGACTGGTCACACGCGGCTGATCGGCGGCGTCGCCCGACGGATCCGACCGCGCCACGCGGAATCTAGTCGATGACCGCAACCGCCTCGACCTCGACGAGGAGATCGGGTTCGGCCAGCGCGGCCACTCCGATCCCCGTCAGCGGAGGCGCCGCCGTGATGCCCAGTCGCGCAGAGGCCCGCGCCACCCCTTCGACCCACTGAGACATCTTCTCCGGCGCCCACTCCACGAAGTAGGCAGTCAGTTTCGTGACGTCGTCGAACGAGGCCCCCGCCGCCGCCAGTGCCGTCGCCAGATTCTCGTAGCACTGCTCGACCTGCGCGGCCAGATCACCTTCACCGACCCGCTCACCGTCCGCCGTCCGGGCGACCTGTCCTGCAACGAACACCAACTTCGTTCCGGTGGCCACCGCCACCTGCCGGTAGATGTCGTGTTGGGGCAGTCCATCGGGGTTCAACAGTGTGATCGGCACATCTTCTCCTTCGTGTGGACGCCTCTGGTGAAGCGCAGGCGCATTCCGGTCGAGAACACAGAACAGTAAACGCGAAGCGGGCCCACTCCTCGTGGAGTGAGCCCGGCACATCCGGCGGACCGCGCCTTTCACTGACTTCACTCAGTTTCGCCCTTTCCTTACCGCGGGTCCCGGGATAGCGTGCTCAGCGAGCAGAGATGTCCGCGCCCAGGCGAAGTCACTCGGCATGTTGAGGCGTTCGCAGCATCGAGGGTCGACGTTGCCGCCGCACGCGAACTGATTCAAGTCACTTAAGGGAGGGTGAGAGTGCAGATCGTCGAGCAGGTGCAGGACCTGCCCAAATCGGGGAATATCAAGGCGCAGTGGGTCAGCCTGTGGACCGGACCGGCGGTGGGGGCCGTTCTGGTGATCGCGATGCTGGCCTTCCCCGGATTCTGGCCACCGATGTCTCCGACGATGTCGGCTGATCAGGTCGCGTCGTTCTACGCCGAACACACCGCCTGGATCCGCTTCTCCCAGGTGACGTTCAATCTCTGCGGGGTCATGGTGCTGCCGTTCTTCATGGTGATCGCGGTGCAGATGAAGCGGATGAAGCAGACCCACGTATTGGCCTACTGCTACCTGACGGCCGTGGTCAGCGGTGTCACCATCTTCGCGCTGTCGAATGTCCTGTTTCTCGTCGCGGCGTTCCGTCCGGACCGCAACCCCGAACTGGTGTTGCTGCTCAACGATCTGGCCTGGATCGTGCTCATCGCCCCAATCGGGATGGTGGTCAGCCAGTTCGTCGTGCTTGCGCTGGCCGTCTACTTCGATGACGCCGCGGATCCGGTGTTCCCCCGCTGGGTGGGCCACTACTCGTTGGCCACCGCGATCGCGATGGTTCCCGCAGCAGGCGCCGCGGTGTTCCACACCGGTCCGTTGGCCTGGGATGGTCTCCTGTCGTTCTGGGTGCGCAACGGCGCATTCGCGGCGTTCGTGGTGGTGATGTTCTTCGTCCTGCGCCGCGCGGTGCTTCGCCAGGCCGTCGACGAGGGCGTGGTGGCCGCATGAGCACCCTGACCCCGGATCGGCCGAGCACAGAGCTCGCCGCCCGAGGCGGAGAAAAGCCGGACGTCCGCTTTATGACGTGGTTCTTTCCGATCTGGTACGGCGTCTTCGGGGTGATCATCTGTGTACTGGCACGGGTCACTCCGCCGCCACGGCCGGACGTGACCGCGGCCGACAAGGTCGCGTTCTTCACTCAGCACGGCCTGACGATTCAAATCGGCTTCGCTCTGCTGCTGATCCTGCTCGGAGGAGCGGCCTGGACCAACGGCCTCGTGGCGTACCAGATCAAACGGATGTCGGTGGGCTCGGTGTTCGCCTACGGGTACATCGGCGGGATGGGGGTCGGGGCGCTGCCCGGGTTCCTCCTCGTGGCGGTGTGCTTCCTGACCGCCGCGTTCCGACCCGACCGGGATCCCGAACTCATCAGCCTGCTCTACGACCTCGGCATGCTGTCGTACAACGGATCGCTGGGCTGCTTCACAGCGGCCTACCTGGTCTTCGCCATCGCGATCCTCTACGACAAGAACGGCATCTTCCCGAAATGGTTTGCGTACGTGACCATCTGGCAGATCATCACCGAGGTCATCGCCACCCAGATGTTCGTCTTCAAGGCCGGACCGTTCGCGTGGAACGGTTCCATCGCCTTCTGGTGGTCGGTGGTGGTGTTCTCAGTCTGGTTGGGAGCGCTGATCGTCCTGCTCAAGCAGGCCGCCTCGCGGCAGAGCGCAGACGAACCGGCGGTGGGCTGACCGGATGAAGGAAGAGCTTTCAGTGACACCCGCTGACGCCCCGCCCGCCACACCGGAAACCGATCCGGCGCCTGCGCGCGCTCACCTGCCCGGTGACGGCGACATGTGGGTCATGGTCCTCGGTGACCTGATCATCTTCGCCGGATACTTCGTGGTCTTCATGATCTACCGCGCCATGAACCCCGACGAGTTCCTGCAGGCGCAGCAGCATCTGGCGATCAACCTCGGCGTGCTCAACACCGTGATCCTGCTGACCAGTTCGTGGTTCGTCGCTCGGGCCGTACTGGCGACCCGCGGCGGTCAGTACGCGCACGCGGTGCGGTTGATCTACGCCGGCGGGTTCCTCGGCCTCCTGTTCATGATCGTCAAGGGCTATGAGTGGTACGCCAAGATCTCCGCCGGCCACACCAACGCCGAGACGTTCTACTCGTTCTACTACGTGATCACCGGAGTGCACCTGGTGCACGTGCTGATCGGGCTCATCGTGATGGGTGTCCTCGTGCGTGAACTCCGCAACCCGTCGCGCCGGCGAGCATCGATGGTCGAGTCCGGCGCAATCTATTGGCACATGGTCGATCTGCTCTGGGTGCTGATCTTCGCCCTGCTGTACGTGATGAGGTGACATGACCGATACGACGACTCCGGTTCGACCGGACTCCGCGCGGACCATGACCTGGGTGTGGCTGGCTCTCACGGTGATCACGGTGGGTTCGTGGTGGCTGGCCCCCGCAAACGCCCAGGGCACAGTGCAGGCCAGCACTCCGATCACCGCTCTGGTTCTGGCGCTGGCCTTCATCAAGGGGCGCTTGATCATCCGCCACTTCATGGAGGTCCGCACCGCACCGACGTGGCTCAAACTTGCGACCGACGCCTGGCTGGCGGTGCTGTTGGCCACGGTGTTCGTGATCTATCTGCTCTGAGGCCGTGCCTGACATCTTGATCTGAGTTTGTAAAGTAGCCGGATGGCCCCGCCGATCGCCAAGGTCCACCCGGTGAACACCCCGCTGGGGCGCTTCGGCGTCGAGACGCTGGCGGACAGTCCTGACCCGTACATCGCGGTCATGCCCGTGGTGGGACTGGTCAATCCACTGACCGGTCATCCGACGCTGGGCCCCTTGGCGGTTCTGGTCGACTACGTCGCGGGGATGGTCAACCACCATCGACGGGCCAGCGACGAGTGGACGGTGTCGAGCGAACTCGCGATGGAGCTCACCGCGGACGCCGGCGCGATCATCGCCGCCACGCCGGATGTGCCGGTGCTCGGCACGGCACACCCGTTCGGCGCCAAGGGCACCAGCGCGTTGGGCGTGTGTGAACTCACCCATGGCGGCACCGTCATCGGGACCGGGTCGGTCCGGTCTGTGCACATCGCCCGCCCCGAAGTGTTCCAGGACCCCCACACCGAGCGCGCGGTCGACGACCGGCCCAGACCGACTGACCTCAGCGAGATCATGACCGTTCGCGGTGTCGTCGGTGAACCCGCGGTGCTGCATCAGTTGCCGAACTCCGCACTCAACAACGACATGGGCATCGTGCACGGCGGGGTGGCGTCCGCGGGGCTGGAACTGGTTGCGTCGGCGGCGCTGAACACCGACCCACGACGGCAGATGACGACCGCCTCACTCCGGGTCAACTTCGTCCGGCAGCTGACGTGCGGCGACGACTCCCGCTACATGGGCACCCTGGTGCGCGCGGGCCGGCGCAGTGGCGTGGCGGACGCCGAGGCGATCAACGCCGACGGTTCGGTGGCGTTGACGGCACGGCTCACCGCGTACTGCTGAGCACGGACTCACCCCGCCCAGTCCCGTCGAACGGGACCCGCGTCACGGTCCGGCCGTAACCGCGACGATCGAGGCACACTGGTACCGCTGGCCGGTAGACCGGTTGGCAGTCAGCGCCGATGACACCGGCGCAGCGATCGCGCACAGTCGAAGTCATGTTCACACGCTCAGGCTCAGCCGCATTGATCGGCATCATGGTGTCCGCGCTCCTGACCGCAGGACCGGCATCGGCTGCTCCAGCGCCGACCGCGCCCAGACCGACGATCGTGCTGGTGCACGGCGCCTGGGCCGACTCCTCCAGTTGGGACGGCGAAGTCTCCGCGCTGCAGCACCAGGGATATGACGTGCGCGCGATCGCCAACCCGTTGGAGAACCTGACCACGGACGCGCAGTACGTCGCGGGCTTCCTCAAGACGCTGACCGGCCCCGTCGTGCTGGTCGGGCACTCCTACGGCGGCTCGGTGATCACCAACGCCGCAGCGGAGTCCCCGGACGTCAAGGCACTGGTCTACGTGGACGCCGCCGCCCCCGACGTCGGCGAGACCAACGGGTCCCTGAGCGGGCAGGATTCGGTGCTCAAGCAGAGGCCCGAAAGCGAACTGTTCGACAAGCTCGCCTATCCTGACGCACCGGCGGGCGCGGTGGATCTGTACCTGAAGAAGGACATCTTCGTGAACAACTTCGCCAACGATCTGCCCGCCGATGTCGCCACCCGGCTGTGGGCCGCACAGCGCACCGCATCCACGGCGGCATTCGAGACGCCGTCGAAATATGCTGCGTGGAAGACGATTCCGTCGTGGTACTTCATCAGCACCGGCGACCAGATCATCACCCCCACGTCGGAGAAGGCCATGGCCGCGCGGGCCAACTCGCACGTCACGGTCTTCGACGGCGGCTCGCACCTGACGCTGATATCGCACCCCGACGCGGTCACCGCCGTGATCGAGCAGGCCGCCGAATCGGTGTCCTGACTCAGCGGCGAACGTCGGGCGGGGTGATGGTCCGCGGCGAGAGCCCCAGTGTGCGAACGTGTTCTGCGATGGTTGCCAGGTTGGTGACCCAGACGTCATCGTGATCGAGGACGTAGCGCATCAGGTCGTCGAGTTCGGCGGCGCGCGAGGGTCGTCCGGTCAGGAACGGATGGTTGGTGAGCACCCAGCAGCCGCCGACTCGGTGGAGGCCGTCGAACTCCGCCTGCCACAGTTCGCGGGCCTTGCGCGGAGTCTCGATCAGTCCGCTTCCGGAGATGTCGGGCAGGTAGCAGTACTGCTCCCAGTCGTCCAGGGCCCACTGAATGGGGATCTCGACCAGAGACTCGGCGGCACCCGGAGTGACGGCCAGTTCATACGGGTGGTCGGCGTCCATCAGGCTGGAGTCGTAGAGGAAACCCCGTTCGGCCAGCAGTGCCGGCGTGCGCCAGGACAGGTCCCACATCGGCGCCCGATACCCGCTGGGGCGCACGCCGGCCACCTCGGCCAGCGCGGCCAAGCCCTTGTCGAGCGCCTCGATCTCCTCCTCGAGCGTCAGCGCTGTCGGCTGCTCATGCAGGTACCCGTGGTGGGCGATCTCATGGCCGGCCGCGACGATGCTGCGGATCGCCTCCGGGTAGCGGTCCGCGGTGTGCCCCGGAACGAAGAACGTCGACGGGATCTGGTGGCGCTCCAGCAGGTCCAGAATCCGGGGGATGCCGACCAGGGGGCCGTACGCCTGGTGGCTCATGACGCTCATCCGCGCGCCGACCGATTGGTTGTTCCACAACACGGCCGACTCGGCGTCCACGTCGAAGGTGAACGCCGCGGCGGCGGTTTTACCTTCCGGCCAACGGATCTGGTTCATCAGCCCACCATGATGCTGATGAGCTCGTAGGCGACGTTGGCCGCGGCGACGGCCGTGACTTCGGCGTGGTCGTAGGCCGGTGCCACTTCGACGACATCGGCACCGACGATGTTCAACGCGCGCATGGCCCGTAGGACCGCGATCAACTCCCGGCTGGTCATGCCGCCGATCTCGGGCGTACCCGTTCCGGGCGCGAACGCGGGGTCCAGGACGTCGATGTCAATGGAGACGTACACGGGGTGATCGCCGACGCGCTCCAGCACTCGGTCGATCACTCCGTCGACACCGATGCGGTCGATGTCACGGCAGTGCACCACGGTGAAACCGAGGCCCGCGTCCTGCAGGAGGTCCGCACGGTCATAGAGCGAGCCCCTGATGCCGACGTGTGCGGAGCGACCCTTGACCAGCAGTCCCTGCTCGGAGGCCCGACGGAACGGTGTGCCGTGGGTGCAGGGCGCGCCGAAGTAGGTGTCCCAGGTGTCGAGGTGCGCATCGAAGTGCACCAATGCGACTGGGCCGTGCACCTCGTTGACGGCCTGCAGCGCGGGCAGGGCGATGGTGTGGTCGCCGCCGAGCAGCACGACCCGCTGCTCGGCCCGGCTGATCAGACCCCGTACCCCGTCTCGGATCTCATCGACCGCGGCACCGATGTCGAAGGGGTTGGCCGCGATGTCGCCGGCGTCGACCACCTGAGCGGAGGCGAAGGGGGTCACGTCGAGGGCCGGGTGGTACGGCTTGAGCAGACGCGACGCCTGCCGGATCGCGGCGGGGCCGAAGCGTGCGCCGGGCCGATAGGTCACCCCGGAGTCGAAGGGCACGCCCACGACGGCGATGTCGTAGTCGGGCACCTCGTGGCGCTGCGGCAGTCGCGCGAAGGTTCCGAGTCCCGCGTAGCGCGGCACCGACTGCGCATCGACCTGTCCCCAGACCCCGGGTGCGGTCTCCACATACGGTTGGCTGTGCACTGTCATTCCTTCCGTCAGGCTCTCGACCGGGTCGAGCCGCCGTTGCACGAGATCACTTGGCCGACGACGGACTCCAGGTCGAAGTCGGACAGCAGTTCGACCGCCGCCGCCACTTCGCCGGGAGACCCGATGCGTCCCAGGGGGATCGACGCTGCATAACGCCGGTGCATCTCGGACAGGTCGACACCGGCGGCGTCGGCGTCGACCTGCAGTTGCGGGGTGTCGGTGACGCCGGGAGCGACCGCATTGACGATGATGTGTTCGGGAGCCAGTTCCCGCCCCAGCGTCTTCACCAGGGAGATGAGCCCCGACTTCGCGGCAGCGTAGGCCGTGGCCTCGGGCCAACCGGTCACACCCCATTCGCTGGAGATCACGACGATGCGGCCCGCGCCCAGCGCGCGCATGTGTGGCAGCACGGCCTGCACCAGAAAGAACGTGCCGCCGAGGTTGGTGTCGACGACCTTCCACCAGTCGTCGTCCGCGTGCTGGCAGAGCGGCGCCATGGTCATGTAGGCATGGTTGGCCACGAGGATGTCGAGACGGCCCGTCGTCCGCACGACATCGGCTGCGATACGGACACATTCGTCGGCGTCGGACACATCACCGGCGACGCTCAGTCCGCCGATCTCCTCGGCCAGCGCCCGCAGTTGCGCACTGTCCCGGAGATCGTTGACGGCCACCGTGGCACCGGCGGCCGCGAGCCGACGGGCATGCGCGGCGCCCATGCCCTGGGCGGCGCCGCTGATCAGAGCGACCCGCCCCTGCAGGTTCGCACTCATATCACGGCTCCGGAGTTCACATTGACCACGTCGCCGACACTGAAAGTTGCATCGCATACCAGATATTCGACGCACCGTGCCACCTCCTGCGGGGCGGCCAGCCGCCGCAGCGGCAGCGTGTTGAGGTATTCCGCTGCGCGCCAGGGTGAATCGTCGGCCAACAGCGGGGTGTCCGTCGGGCCCGGGGCGACCGCGTTGACCCGCACCCCGGCAGGAGCGACCTCGGCGGCGAGGCTCCGGACGGCCCCGAGGATCGCACCCTTGGCCGCCGCGTAGTGCGCGTCCCCGTCGCCCCCGCCGACGGCAAGTTCGCTTGCCACCGCGACGAGGGCGCCGCGGTGCTCGATCAGGTCCGGCAGCGTCGCGCGGGCGACGTTCACCAACCCGCCGAGGTGCACGCGCAGCATCCGCCGCCACGCCAGCGCGCTGATGTCCGCCACCGGCGTCATCTCGTAGTGGCCCGCCGATGTCACCACCGCATGGACGGGCCCCAGCCTGTCCCGAATCTGAGCCACGGCGTCGGCGACGGCCGCGCTGTCCGAAACATCCACAGCCACAGTGTGTTCGGCTTCCGGTGCCGACTCGACCAGATCGAGACATCCCACGGTGAAGCCGCGCCTGGTCAGGGCGGTGACGACCGCAGAACCGATGCCACTGGCACCACCGGTCACCAGCGCGACGGGTTTCTCACTCACGGATGGTCGGCCAACTCGTCACGGATCTCGGCGTCGTCGACGACCGTCGTGCTGGTGATGCGCGAGCGCACCGAGGCGAAGAGTGCCGCACCGATCACCGCCAGCGCCACCACGCCGATCCACACCGACCAGTCCAACCAGCGCTGGTCGAAAGCCACTCGCGGCCATGCGATGTTGAGGAACTGCAACACTGCCCACACCACGGCGACGACGGCCACCGGCACCGTCGCGCGGCCCAGCGAGAAGTTGCCGGGGCGCCATCCGCGCCGCAGCAGCACCACCAGGAATCCCACGAGGGGGAACAGGAAGGCGAGGTAGAAGCCGCCCGCGGTGAAGTTGACCATCAGCGAGTAGATGTCGCCGGCGACGATGCTCAGCAGGAACAGGCCCGCACCGACCACTGTGGTGACCAGGATCGCGACCACGGGAATGCGCGCCGCACCCCGCAGGCGGACCAAGGTGTCCGCCGCGGGCAGCGCACCGTCACGCGCGTAGGCCCAGATGACCCGGGACGCCGAAGTCTGCAGGGCCAGGAAGCTGGCCAGGAACCCGATGACGAACAGCACCTGCACCGGTTTGGCGATACCGGAACCCAGCGTCACCGTCAGGGTGTCGTACACGGGGTCGCTGACCGCCCCCGCGGCGACGGCATCGAGATCCGGAATCGCCAGGATGATGGCCAGGCTCGAGTAGGCGACCACCAACGCGATGAACGCCAACGAGAACAGCACGGCCTTGGGCAGTTGCCTGCGTGGCTCGTGCACCTCCTCGGCGATCGATCCGGCACTTTCGAAGCCCACGAAGGACCAGCCGATGAACGCCACGGCGAGCATGAACGGCCCGGTCAGATAGGCCAGGAAATCGGTGTCCGGACCGCCGCCGTCGAACAGCACCGACAGCGAGTTCTGCCGGTGGAACAGCAGCAGCCAGGTGCCCAGCACGACCGACCCGATGACCTCGGCGATGATGCTGCCGATCATGAACACCTTCAGCGCGCCACGACCGACGAGGTTGACCGCGGTGCCGGCCAGCAGGATCACCAGCGCGATCAGCGCGAGGGTCCCACCTGAGGGCTCCTCCAGCCCGATGATGTGGCCGATGAAGCCAGCCGAGCCGAGCGCCACGGTCGCCATCGCGATCACCAGCGTCCACATGTAGACCCAGCCCGCGAACCACCCGTACGTGGTGCCGAGCAGGCGACGGGACCACTGGTAGATCGAGCCCTCCAGTGGCCAGCGCGACACCAGGGTCGCGAACACCAGCGCCACCAGGAACTGCCCGCCGAACACCAGCAGGAAGCCCCACCAGAAGCTCGGGCCGGCGGCGGACAACGCCAGGCCGAAGATGCCGTAGAGCGCCACAATCGGGGAGATGAATGCGAACGCGAACGCGAACGCCGACCACAAGGAGAATTCCCGGCGCAGCACCTGGGGCTGCTCATCGGACCCGATCGATGTCGACATGTGTTGCTCCCGCTGTTCAGTGCGCTGTTGGCAGGAACTATCACGCGAGGTCAGCGCACGCGCCAGCCGGAACGTCGAAGACGCAACCATCGCACCGGTCGACATCCTGACATTGGAGGATCGCACAACGCCACCACCCCCTTATGTGACATCGGCGTTACGCTCGGACAATGGTTTCGCCGGTGTGGACGGGCACGGAGTCGGGCGCGCCCACGCTCCGTGACCTGCTCGACGCCCCCGGACTGGGTCTGGTGGCGGCCGCGGGCCAGGAGCAGGACCTGGATCGGACGATCAGTTGGGCCCACACCACCGAGCTGCGGGATCCGTCGCGTTACCTGCGTGGGGGCGAGTTGGTCTGCACTGTCGGCATCAGCCTGCAGACGCCCGAAGACTGTCGGATGTTCACCGATTCGCTGGTCACCTCGAATGCGGCCGGAGTCTGCTTCGGGGTCGGCGACGGCCACGACGTGGTGCCCCCGGCACTGCTGGAACAGTGCCGATCACACGGCCTTCCAGTGGTCGTCGCGTCACCGGATGTTCCGTTCAGCAGGGTGAGCCGGTATGTCGCGGAGTATGGCCTCGACGTTGAGATCGCTGTCGCACGAGCGACCAATGCCCTTGTGCCCGAGCTGCTCTCGTCGCTGCGGCGGCATGAATCCACTCGCGAACTGCTCGACACCGCGGGCCGGATCCTGGAATGCTCATTCGCGCTGAACCCGGCCGACACCAGCGCGGAGGCGATGGCCTCGGTCGCGGTGCCCGGTGTGGGCACGCTGGAGTGGATCGGGCACGGGGAGCGTCCGGAACCCGGCCTTCTCGACCTGATCGCGCGGTTCGTCCGCGCGACCCAGGGGCAGCGGGACGTCGAAGCCGCCCTGACCCGAGAACGGGTCGGCCAACTGCTGTCCCTGGTGGAGCGGCGCATGCTGCTGCCCGATGCGCTCAGCCAACTGCTCGCGTGGCCGGGCTTCACCGGCGAATCGCTCGTCTGCTCGGCGTGGCCCACCGGAGCGGGCGCGCTGCTGTCGATGGCCTTCCCCGAGGCGCTGGTGGGAGACGCCCCTGACCTGTGCCTGATGCTGAGTACGGACCCGTTCGAGGCCGTCGACGACCTGTCACTGCCGTCGGGCCACTCAGCGCCGGTGCCTCTGATCGAAGTGGGTTCGGCGATCGGCCAGGCCCGCATCGCACTGGATCTGGCGCAGCGTCGCGGCCATCGCGTCGGCCCTGATCAGTTGAGCAGTCTGGAGAGCCTCCTCGAGCAGCTGCCGCTGGCCCAACTCGCCCCGTTCCGACAGCAGCTGATCGATCCGCTGGCACAGATGGACCGGCGGCGCGGCACGCAGCACGTGCGCACGCTGCGGACCTTCCTGGCCGCCGATGGGTCGCTGAGCGAGACCGCGCGCCAGTTGTACCTGCACATCAACACCGTGCGGCACCGACTGGCCCGTATCCACGAGCTCACCGGCAGAGATCCGTTCAAGCACGCAGATCAGGCGGCGTTCACCATCGGGCTGCACATGGCCCGCCGTGAGGACCGGGCCTGACGCCGCTCAGATCCTGCTGGCAGCAAAGGATGCACCTTCGCCGACCATGCCGTTGACCGCGTACAGCGCATGGGGCAGCGACGGCCCGCCCACCGGAACCGCTTCACAGACGGTGTCGCCGGCCGCGCACAGGCTCAGCGTCTTGTCGGCGAAGAGCGGCCCGATCTCGAGTGCGGGCACGTCGTAGTGCTGCAGGAACGCCCCCGAGGGCTTGCCGAACAGGACGACGGCGGCAACGTGATCGGCAAGGTCCGGGGTCAGCGGCGCCGGGACGAGCCCGGCCGGAACCCCCGGCGGGACATTGGGTGCGGTGACGAATCCGGTGAGCGCGGCCCCCTGCGAATAGCCGCCCAGGATCAGCTTGGTGTCGGGGCAGTTCGTGGCCATGAACTGGACGCGGTCACGCTCGTCGCGAATTCCGTCGACGACGGTGCGGGCAATCTCCATGCGGTCGTCGAAGTTGCCGCTTGCGGCGTAGTTCACGGGGTAGACGCCGACGTTCTTGCCGCCCGCCTGAGCACGGACGGAGTCGACGAATGCCTGACCCACTCCCCCGACGCCCGGGGGTTCGGCCGTTCCGCGTGCGAAGACCACCTCCGCGTCCGGACAGGGTTCGGCAGCGGCCGGACCACCGGCACCGACCAGCAGGCCCCCCGTCGCGATCACAACCGCGCCCATTGCGTGCAGAATCCGTCGACTGCGCATGGCCATCTCCTCCCAATTCCGGCCTCCGTGCAGGCACCGCGTTCTCTCAGGTACCCGTGACTGCGGTGGGCCGAAACGGCGGAGGTCAGTCGAGGCCGCGCGCGACGAGTGCCTCGGCGAACCCGTCGGCACTGCGCAACGCGGAGACGACCACGGGGGCCACGGCGGTCCGGGCCGAGAACCTCAGGCCCCTGGCGCGGCGTGCCTCGTCGACCTGACGCACCGTCTCGACCATCAGCGGGATGGACCGGAGGGCCAGGGCCAACGCCAACGCCACGCGGTCCACGGGAAGACCGAGGCGGCCCAGCGGCCGCATCGCCGCCGTCAGAGCGGCCAGCATGTCGGTGGTGCGCGTGCTCATCGTGACGACCATGGCCAAAAGCACCGACAGCAGCAGGATTCCGCACACCACCACAGCGCGGCGCCAGTCGGTGAGCAGGACCTGGAATCCGAAGATGAAGACCACCACCGCAAGCACGGGCCGCAGCTGCGCGAACACCATGCGGGCATCGAGTCGGGTCAGGACCACGATCACAGCGACAGCCGCGGCCGCTGCCCCGAGTCGCGCCGGCGAATCGACGAACACGGACATCACCACGATGAGCACGCCCAGAGCCAGCAGCTTGAATCCGGCCGGCAGCCGGTGCAGGACCGACGTGCCCGGCTGATAGAGCCCCAGCGTCGTCACGTCATCGACTCCCGGTAGGCGGGCAGCGCGACCGCGGGCACGTCGTCAGCGCGGACCCGCCCGTCGTCGAGGACGATCACCCGGTCGAAATCGTCGACCAGATCCAGGTCGTGAGTGACCACGATGAGCTGCACGTCAAGCGTCGCGAAGACGTCTCGCATCATTCGGGCGTTGCGCAGGTCCAGCAGCGTCGTCGGCTCGTCGGCGACGACGATTCGCGGCTCGGTGACCAGGACAGCCGCCAGCGCGAGCAGCTGTTTCTGACCGCCCGACAGCAGGTGCGCGGGGTGGTCGGCGTGACCCGCCAACCCGAACCGTTCGAGCACCTGCCGAACGCGATCGGCACGCTCGGCGCGGCTCAGGGAGTGCCGCGACAGCGACAGTTCGATGTCCTCGGCGACCGTCGGCATGAGGATCTGCCGGTCCGGGTCGGTGAAGACGAAACCGACCTCGCGGCGGACCTTTCGCGCGGACCTCCTCGTGTCGAGGTCACCGACCCGCACCGTTCCGCTGTCGGGTACGACGAGTGCGTTGATCATCCGGGCCAGAGTCGACTTGCCGCCGCCGTTGGGGCCGACCACCCCGATGCGTCGTTCGGTCAGGTTGAGCGAAACATCCCGCAGCACAGTGCGTTCACCGTAGGCGTGGGACACCCGGTCGACGACGACGCCGGGAGTCTCGCCGTCAGGCATCGGGCACACCGGCGCGGCGCGTCCGCCTCGCGGCGATCAGACCTGGACGGGCGCGGTGCACCTGGGCCGCGACCACGGCTGTCACGACGGCCTTGGCCACGTCACCGGGCAGGTAGATCCCGTTGGCCGACAACGCCGCCCACCACGACAGATCCGTGCGCAGCACCAGGCCCGCGGTTCCGAACGCGTAGATCACCGCCATGCCGCCGACGATGTTGATCGCGATGCCCCACAGCACTCGATACCGCGGCATCATCACCGCGGTGAGCGCCCCGATCACGATGACGGCCGGCAGCCACCCGACGAAGAATCCCGCCGTCGGCGACGCCAGCGCCACCAGTCCGGACCGCGCACCGGCCAGGATCGGCAGACCGGCCAGCGCCAGGATCGCGAACAGCCCCACCGCGAGCGCGCCCTTGCGGGGCCCGAGAATCGATCCGGCCAGCATCACCCCGAGGGTCTGCAGGGTGATCGGAACGCCACTGGGGCCGATGGTGAAGGTGCCCGGCAGACCGAGTGCGGCGATCAGGGCGGCGAACACGGCGGCCTGGGTCATGTCCGCGGGGGTGACGGTCAGCCTCGACCGTCCGGTCTGCTCAGCCGACGCCACGCCGACCATTATCGCCCCGCGCGGTTTGTGGAGTTTCACCGGCGGTGGGCGCCGGTTGACACTCCACAAATCACCGCCGGAGGGCATCTCGACACGGTCACGAGTCGGTACCCATCGCGCATCACAGATCACAGAAACCCCTTGAATCACTAGCGTCACATCAGCCCACTGCCGACGTCATCGCCGCGTCCTGTCCGAGAGGTTGTGACATGTCGCTGCGCCTGCGCTCGGCTCCGATGTCGACAGCATCCGCCTTCGTCATCTGCGTCTGCGTGGCCGCAGGGGTGGCCCCACCGGCGAATGCCGAGCCCTGCGAGGGGGCCTCCGCCGCGGCGCAGCCCCTGCCCAACCAGGCCGTGCAGATCCCCAGCCCGTCGCGGCTCGCACCGTTCAACCGGCCGATCGGGCACAAACCCGTCGGCGCCAATGACCAGGCTCCCCTGCCGCGCCTCGGCCAACTTCCGCTGGCGATCCTCAAGGCTCTGATCCCCAAGTCCGCGCAGGTGGACAAGCAGGCCGCGGTGGCGCCCGTGCCCAAAAAACACCCCCCCCCCCCCCCCCCCCCCCCCCCCCCCCCCCCCGGGGTGGAAGATAAAAAAAAAAAAAAAGCCCACACCAGAA
>NZ_LZHW01000099.1 GCF_001667265.1 Mycobacterium sp. ACS4331
GGGGGTGTTTCTGTGTGTGTTCGGCGGTGTCCTACTTTTCCACCCGAGTTGGGTAGTATCATCGGCGCTGACAGGCTTAGCTTCCGGGTTCGGGATGGGACCGGGCGTTTCCCTGTCGCTATGTCCGCCGTAACTCTATTTTTTTGTGGGGCCCTGGGGGTCGCACTGGGTGCGGTGTCCCCGGGGTTTCACTCCCATACGGGTTGATGGGTGTTTTTGGTGGGGGGTGTGGTGTGGTCAGTGTGGTTTTGTGGTTGCGAGGCGGTGCGTCTCTTACTTTCTGCCAACTGGTGTGTTTGTTGGTTGTTGTAAGTTTTCGGCCGGTTAGTGCCAGTTCCCTGCACACATTGCTGTGCTTCCAGGTCTGGCCTATCAATCCCGTGGTCTGCGGGGGGCCT
The DNA here is from genome assembly GCF_001667265.1 of Mycobacterium sp. ACS4331. Taxonomy (GTDB): domain Bacteria; phylum Actinomycetota; class Actinomycetes; order Mycobacteriales; family Mycobacteriaceae; genus Mycobacterium. Next base: position 399 of record NZ_LZHW01000099.1, read on the forward strand.
TATCCCACTTAATGGGTGAGAAGCCTGGTCTTGGAGAAGGTTTCCCGCTTAGATGCTTTCAGCGGTTATCCTGTCCGAACGTGGCTATCCAGCGGTGCCCCTGGTGGGACAACTGGTGTACCAGAGGTTCGTCCGTCCCGGTCCTCTCGTACTAGGGACAGGTTTCCTCAAGCTTCTGACGCGCGCGGCGGATAGAGACCGAACTGTCTCACGACGTTCTAAACCCAGCTCGCGTGCCGCTTTAATGGGCGAACAGCCCAACCCTTGGGACCTGCTCCAGCCCCAGGATGCGACGAGCCGACATCGAGGTGCCAAACCATCCCGTCGATATGGACTCTTGGGGAAGATCAGCCTGTTATCCCCGGGGTACCTTTTATCCGTTGAGCGACACCCCTTCCACTCGGGGGTGCCGGATCACTAGTCCCGACTTTCGTCCCTGCTCGACGTGTCAGTCTCACAGTCAAGCTCCCTTGTGCACTTGCACTCAACACCTGATTGCCGTCCAGGTTGAGGGAACCTTTGGGCGCCTCCGTTACATTTTAGGAGGCAACCGCCCCAGTTAAACTACCCACCAGGCACTGTCCCTGGACCGGATATACGGTCCGAGGTTAGAGGTTCAATACGATCAGAGTGGTATTTCAACAACGACTCCACCCAGACTGGCGTCTGAGCTTCACAGTCTCCCACCTATCCTACACAAACCGAACCAAACACCAATACCAAGCTGTAGTGAAGGTCCCGGGGTCTTTTCGTCCTGCCGCGCGTAACGAGCATCTTTACTCGTAGTGCAATTTCGCCGAGTCTATGGTTGAGACAGTTGAGAAGTCGTTACGCCATTCGTGCAGGTCGGAACTTACCCGACAAGGAATTTCGCTACCTTAGGATGGTTATAGTTACCACCGCCGTTTACTGGGGCTTAAATTCTCAGCTTCACCCCGAAGGGTTAACCGGTCCTCTTAACCTTCCAGCACCGGGCAGGCGTCAGTCCGTATACATCGTCTTGCGACTTCGCACGGACCTGTGTTTTTAGTAAACAGTCGCTTCTCACTGGTTTGTGCCACCCACTCACGCTCAGGACCGCAAGGATCCGTCACGCCATGTGGGTCCCCCTTCTCCCGAAGTTACGGGGGTATTTTGCCGAGTTCCTTAACCATAGTTCACTCGTACGCCTTAGTATTCTCTACCTGACCACCTGTGTTGGTTTGGGGTACGGGCCGTGTATGTGCTCGCTAGAGGTTTTTCTCGACAGCATAGGATCACCGAATTCGCCTCATACGGCTATGCATCACCTCTCAGGATATGTGAAACCCGGATTTGCCTAGGTTTCTCCCTACGGGCTTACCCCAGTGTTACCACTGACTGGTACGGCTACCTTCCTGCGTCACCCCATCGCTTGACTACTACCACCGAAGGTCCCACGCAGCCGGCGATCCCCGCACCCCGAAGGGATTGGTGGACCACCCTTTGGGTGGTTAGTACCGATGATTCATCAGGGGCGCTCATACACGGGTACGGGAATATCAACCCGTTGTCCATCGACTACGCCTGTCGGCCTCGCCTTAGGTCCCGACTCACCCTGGGAGGACTGGCCTGGCCCAGGAACCCTTGGTCTTTCGGCGGGCAAGGTTCTCACTTGCCTAATCGCTACTCATGCCTGCATTCTCACTCCCACACCCTCCACAGCTCCATCACTAGGCTGCTTCACCGGATGCAGGACGCTCCCCTACCCAACCAGCAGATGCTGATTGCCGCGGCTTCGGCGGTGTGCTTGAGCCCCGCTACATTATCGGCGCACAATCACTTGACCAGTGAGCTATTACGCACTCTTTCAAGGGTGGCTGCTTCTAAGCCAACCTCCTGGTTGTCTTCGCGACTGCACATCCTTTTCCACTTAGCACACGCTTAGGGGCCTTAGCCGGCGATCTGGGCTGTTTCCCTCTCGACGCACGGAGCTTATCCCCCGCCGTCTCACTGCCACGCTCTCACACACCGGCATTCGGAGTTTGGCTGACGTCAGTAACCCTGTGGGGCCCATCGGCCATCCAGTAGCTCTACCTCCGGTGTGAAACACGCAACGCTGCACCTAAATGCATTTCGGGGAGAACCAGCTATCACGGAGTTTGATTGGCCTTTCACCCCTACCCACAACTCATCCCCTCAGTCTTCAACCTAAGTGGGTTCGGGCCTCCACAACATCTTACTGCTGCTTCACCCTGGCCATGGGTAGATCACTCCGCTTCGGGTCCAGAACACGCCACTACACCACATACGTGGATACGCCCTATTCAGACTCGCTTTCGCTGCGGCTACCCCACACGGGTTAACCTCGCGACATGTCCCTGACTCGCAGGCTCATTCTTCAAAAGGCACGCCATCACCCCACCACGAAGGAGGGCTCTGACGGATTGTAAGCGCACGGTTTCAGGTACTATTTCACTCCCCTCCCGGGGTACTTTTCACCATTCCCTCACGGTACTGTCCGCTATCGGTCACTGGGAAGTATTCAGGCTTACCGGGTGGTCCCGGCAGATTCACAGCAGATTCCACGGGCCCGCTGCTACTCGGGGACAGTTCCACAGGAGCCGTTGAGTTTTCGTCTACGGGGCTCTCACCCTCTACGACAGGCCATCCCAGACCACTTCGACTAACACAACGGTTTCTCACTCCTGCCCAGGCCGGCGGACCTGAGAAGAAACGCCCCACAACACCGCACACACAACCCCCGCCGGGTATCACATGCACGCGGTTTAGCCATCCTCCGCTTTCGCTCGCCACTACTCACGGAATCACTTTTGTTTTCTCTTCCTACGGGTACTGAGATGTTTCACTTCCCCGCGTTCCCCCCCGCCACCTATGTATTCAGTGACGGGTAACACGACATCACTCGTGCTGGGTTTCCCCATTCGGACATCCTCGGATCAAAGCTCGGTTGACAGCTCCCCGAGGCTTATCGCAGCCTCCAACGTCCTTCATCGGCTCCCAGTGCCAAGGCATCCACCATGCGCCCTTAAACACTTACAACACAAAAAACCAGATACAGAAAAAAGAAATTACACCACAACAAACCACACACCCACGATGAACCAAACAGCCCACCGAGAGCCGATCACCCGGCACTCCGAAGAGAACCGAGAAATCCATGCGGCTTGATGCTCGCAACCACTATCCACAAATCAAACACCACACCCCACCACCAAGATGGAGCGACAACACACAACCACCAACCGAAGTCGACGGCGATCCCCCGTCACACTCCAGCGAGCGCTCCGGGCGACCCTGAGCCTGTTGCCTCAGGACCCAACAGTGTGTCTGGTGGCACCAGCCGGCTCCCCGCCGCACTGATCAAAGCCTGTTTGTCGTGCACCCACCGGGACGTCCACTACAGACCCCGGCTGAAATATCCCAACCACACTGATCCCACATTGTTGCGGGGGTGGGGGAAACCATTTCGGTATCGGTGCTCCTTAGAAAGGAGGTGATCCAGCCGCACCTTCCGGTACGGCTACCTTGTTACGACTTCGTCCCAATCGCCGATCCCACCTTCGACAGCTCCCTCCCACAAGGGGTTAGGCCACTGGCTTCGGGTGTTACCGACTTTCATGACGTGACGGGCGGTGTGTACAAGGCCCGGGAACGTATTCACCGCAGCGTTGCTGATCTGCGATTACTAGCGACTCCGACTTCACGGGGTCGAGTTGCAGACCCCGATCCGAACTGAGACCGGCTTTGAAAGGATTCGCTCCACCTCACGGCATCGCAGCCCTTTGTACCGGCCATTGTAGCATGTGTGAAGCCCTGGACATAAGGGGCATGATGACTTGACGTCATCCCCACCTTCCTCCGAGTTGACCCCGGCAGTCTCTCACGAGTCCCCACCATAACGTGCTGGCAACATGAGACAAGGGTTGCGCTCGTTGCGGGACTTAACCCAACATCTCACGACACGAGCTGACGACAGCCATGCACCACCTGCACACAGGCCACAAGGGAACCGACATCTCTGCCGGCGTCCTGTGCATGTCAAACCCAGGTAAGGTTCTTCGCGTTGCATCGAATTAATCCACATGCTCCGCCGCTTGTGCGGGCCCCCGTCAATTCCTTTGAGTTTTAGCCTTGCGGCCGTACTCCCCAGGCGGGGTACTTAATGCGTTAGCTACGGCACGGATCCCAAGGAAGGAAACCCACACCTAGTACCCACCGTTTACGGCGTGGACTACCAGGGTATCTAATCCTGTTCGCTCCCCACGCTTTCGCTCCTCAGCGTCAGTTACTGCCCAGAGACCCGCCTTCGCCACCGGTGTTCCTCCTGATATCTGCGCATTCCACCGCTACACCAGGAATTCCAGTCTCCCCTGCAGTACTCTAGTCTGCCCGTATCGCCCGCACGCCCACAGTTAAGCTGTGAGTTTTCACGAACAACGTGACAAACCACCTACGAGCTCTTTACGCCCAGTAATTCCGGACAACGCTCGCACCCTACGTATTACCGCGGCTGCTGGCACGTAGTTGGCCGGTGCTTCTTCTGCATCTACCGTCACTTGCGCTTCGTCGATGCTGAAAGAGGTTTACAACCCGAAGGCCGTCATCCCCCACGCGGCGTCGCTGCATCAGGCTTGCGCCCATTGTGCAATATTCCCCACTGCTGCCTCCCGTAGGAGTCTGGGCCGTATCTCAGTCCCAGTGTGGCCGGACACCCTCTCAGGCCGGCTACCCGTCGTCGCCTTGGTAGGCCATCACCCCACCAACAAGCTGATAGGCCGCGGGCCCATCCCACACCGCAAAAGCTTTCCCCTCCCAGACCATGCGATCAGAAGGGTGTATTCGGTATTAGACCCAGTTTCCCAGGCTTATCCCAAAGTGCAGGGCAGATCACCCACGTGTTACTCACCCGTTCGCCACTCGAGTACCCCCGAAGGGGCCTTTCCGTTCGACTTGCATGTGTTAAGCACGCCGCCAGCGTTCGTCCTGAGCCAGGATCAAACTCTCCAAACAAAAACAACCCATCCAAAGACAGGTGAATTCACAATCAGAGAAAATCTGACCTAACAAAAAGACACCAAAAACTGGCATCAAAAAAACAACACCACACCCCACACACGGGGAGTGCAAGATGTGGCAAAAAACAACAAACAAAAACCACCAAACACACTATTGAGTTCTCAAACAACAGAC
>NZ_LZHW01000100.1 GCF_001667265.1 Mycobacterium sp. ACS4331
CCCCCCCCACACCGCCTCATCACCTCCCCCCCCCCCCCCCCCCCCCCCCCCCCCCCGCCCCCCCCCCCGCGGGGGGGGGGCCCCCCCCCCCCCCCCCCGGCGGGCCCCCCCTTGCGGCCCCCGCCGGTGTCGTTTCCGCCCACCACCTCCAACCCAGAGAGAATTCGTCCTAACTATCGGCACTTAAATAGCTGGCCCACTGGTGTTTGACGGAGTGATTCGGTGAAGTTACGATTCACATTGGCTGGATGATCGGCGGCCGTTCGGTCGCCCGCCCAGAAAGGGATCGGCACTTGCGAATCGGCACTGTCCTGGCCTTCGGACGACCGATCTCAGTCGTCGGCGACGAGATCGCCGCATGGGAGCAGGTCGGGCTTTCGTCGGTAACCCTCGGGGAGGCGTACTCCCCCGGACGCCCCAACCCAACTCGCCTACCTGGCAGCCCGCACCGACTCCATCGAACTGGCGACCGGTGTCCTTCCCATCGACACCCGCACTCCGCAGGTGCTCGAAGGCGTCCATGGGCAAGAGATCCCGAAGAACGCCTGCACGCCGTGAAAACCGTTGCCGCACTGAGCAAGGAGCTGTCATGAGTAAAACCCCGGACCCCAGCAATCCCATCGACGCCGACGAACTGCGCGACGCGCTGGCAGCGGCCAACGTGCCCTGCCTGATCGGTGTGCTCTACCAGCTGACCGGCGATGCCCGTTGGCTGGAGGAGCCATACCGCATCGCACCCACCATGGGTTTCGAAAGCCACGACGACGGCGGACTGCCGGCCGAACGTGTCGATGAGATTCGGGCGGCCGCCTTCACCGCGATCACGGACTGGAGTACCGGAACACCGGTCGCCCACCCGGCGCCGGACGGTGCGGAACTGGTCAAGCTGATGTCTGCGGTGATGGGTGAACCGGTCGGCGAGAAGTATGTCTCTCTCGCCGCCGAGCAGCTCGGGTTCGCCCCGTACGTCGCCGACGACGTCGCCCAGCACTGCGCGGACACCGGCTTCTCGGCGGTCGTCGTCGGCGCCGGCTTCTCCGGTCTGGCCGCGGCGGTGCACCTCAAAAGGGCCGGCATCCCGTTCCGGGTACTCGAGCGCAACGATCATGTCGGCGGCACCTGGTACGAGGCGAACTATCCCGGTGCTCGGGTCGACGTTCCGAACGACCTCTACTCGTACTCGTTCTTCCACCGGGAATGGAGCCAGAACTTCGCCCAACCCGACGAGATCCGGCAGTACATCGACGATGTCGTCGAACATTTCGACCTTGCATCCCATATCGAAACCGGAGTGTCCGTCGAGGGCGCGCAATGGGACGCGACCACGCAGGAATGGGTGGTGCAGACCAGCGACGCCACGGGTACCGCGACCATCCGGACCAAGGCGCTGATCACCGCGGCCGGACTGCACAACACCCCGAATATCCCGCAGTTCTCCGGACTTTCGGACTTCACCGGCGAGGTGGTTCATTCGGCGCGCTGGACTCCCGAGGTCGACTACCACGGGAAGAAGGTCGCGGTGGTCGGTGCCGGCGCCAGCGCCATGCAGGTCGTCTGCAAGATCGCCGAAGATGTCGAGCACATGGTCGTCGTCCAGCCCGAACCGCACTGGATCACGCCGAACGAGCAGTACTTCCGCAAGCAGCCGGCCAGCCGGCACTGGCTGTTCCGCCATGTGCCCTACTACCGGGCGTGGTTCCGGTTCCGGCTCTACTGGATCTACACCGAGCGCAACTACCCCGCACTGAGAGTGGACCCGAAGGCGGCCGAGAAGGGCAAGCAGATCAGCTCGCTCAACGATGCCTACCGGCGGAGCTTCATCGCCTACCTGAGCCAGGAACTCGAGGGCCGTGAGGATCTCATCGAGAAGTGCACGCCCAGCTATCCCCCGTTCGGCAAGCGTCTGCTCATGGACAACGGCTGGTACGCCACCCTTCGCCGGCCCAACGTGGAACTGGTCGCCGAGGGCATCGATCACCTGACCGAGCACGCCCTGGTGACCGCCTCCGGTGACAGCCATGAGATCGACATGCTGATCCTGTGCACCGGATTCCAGCAGCAGCGCTACCTCTATCCGATGGAACTGCGCGGGCGCGACGGCGTCGAACTCCGGGAGTCCTGGAGCGACGACAATGCCCGGGCGTACCTCGGCATCACCGCCCCGGGATTCCCCAACCTGTTCTTCCTCTACGGTCCGAACACCAATCCCCCCGGAGGGAGTTGGCTGACCATCGCCGAGGCGCAGGTCCGCTATGTCGTGGACATGCTCACGCAGATGGTCCGCGACGATGTGCAGGCCGTCGAATGCCGGCCCGAACCGTTCGAGGACTACAACGAAGAGCTCGACGACACCAACAACGCGATGGTGTACGCCATGGACGGCGTGCAGAACTACTACCGCAACAGCAAGGGTCGCGTCGTCACCAACTCCCCGTGGGCCGTTCCCGACTACTTCGCCCGCACGTCCCAACCGAACCTGGCGGACTACACCATCACCCGAGGAAACACACATGTCTGAAGAAGCCTTCATCTATGAAGCGATCCGCACCCCGCGCGGTAAGCAGCGCGGCGGCGCACTCAACGAGGTCAAGCCGATCAGCCTGGTGGTCGGACTCGTCGATGAGATCCGGTCCCGGTTTCCGGATCTGGACGAGACGATGATCTCCGATCTGGTGCTGGGCGTGGTGTCCCCGCTGGGCGATCAGGGTGCGGTGCTGGCCCGCACCGCCGTGCTGGCCGCGCACCTGCCCGACACCACCGGCGGGGTGCAGCTGAACCGGTTCTGCGGATCCGGCCTGGAAGCCGTCAACACCGCCGCGCAGAAGGTGCGTTCCGGTTGGGACGACCTGGTACTCGCCGGTGGCGTGGAGTCGATGAGCCGTGTCCCGATGGGCTCAGACGGTGGCGCCTGGGCCAACGACCCGGAGACCAACTACGAAGTGTCCTTCGTCCCGCAGGGCATCGGCGCGGATCTGATCGCCACCATGGAGGGCTTCACCCGCGAAGACGTGGATGCCTACGCGGTGCGCTCGCAACAGAGAGCGGCCGCGGCCTGGTCGGGTGGTTACTTCGCCAAGTCCGTGGTGCCGGTCCGCGACCAGAACGGCCTGGTCATCCTCGACCACGACGAGCACATGCGCCCGAACACCACGTTGGAAAGCCTGGCCAAGATCAAGCCCGCGTTCACCGGCATCGGTGCGATGGGTGGCTTCAACGAGGTCGCGCTGCAGAAATACCACACGGTCGAGAAGATCAACCACGTCCACCACGGCGGCAACAGTTCGGGCATCGTCGACGGCGCGGCCCTGCTGCTGATCGGTAGCGAAAAGGCCGGAATCGCACAGGGACTCACACCCCGTGCCCGCATCGTGGCCACCGCCACCAGCGGCGCCGACGGCACCATCATGCTGACCGGCCCGACGCCCGCCACCCGCAAGGTCCTCGACCGGGCCGGGCTGACCGTCGACGACATCGACCTGTTCGAACTCAACGAGGCCTTCGCCTCCGTGGTGCTGAAGTTCCAGAAGGACCTCAACATCCCCGACGAGAAGCTCAACGTCAACGGTGGCGCCATCGCGATGGGCCACCCACTGGGCGCCACCGGCGCCATGATCACCGGAACCATGGTCGACGAGCTCGAGCGACGCGGCGCCAAGCGCGCCCTGATCACACTGTGCATCGGCGGCGGCATGGGCGTGGCCACCATCATCGAGAGGGTTTAAGTACATGCCAGAGAACACAATTGCGTGGGACCAGGATGCCGACGGCATCGTCACCCTGACACTGGACGACCCGACCGGCTCGGCCAACGTGATGAACGACCACTACCGCGAGTCGATGCACAACGCCGTGAATCGCCTCGAAGCCGAGAAGGATTCAGTCACCGGTGTCGTCATCGCCAGCGCGAAGAAGACCTTCTTCGCCGGCGGTGACCTCAAGGGCCTGATCAAGCTCGGCCCCGACGACGCGGCCGAGGCATTCGAACTCGCCGAATCCACCAAGGCCGATCTGCGCAGGCTGGAGACCCTCGGTATCCCGGTGGTTTCGGCCATCAACGGCGCGGCACTCGGTGGCGGCCTGGAGATCGCGCTGGCCACCCACCACCGCATCGCCGCCGACGTGCGCGGTGTCGTGATCGGCCTGCCCGAGGTCACCCTGGGCCTGCTGCCCGGCGGTGGCGGCGTGGCCCGCACTGTGCGGATGTTCGGCGTGCAGAAGGCGTTCACCGAAATCCTCTCCACGGGTGCCCGGTTCAGCCCGGCCAAGGCCGCTGAGATCGGGTTGGTGGATCAGCTCGTGTCATCCGTCGACGACCTGATTCCCGCCGCCAAGGCGTGGATCAAGGAGAACCCGGAAGCCGGCGTGCAGCCGTGGGATGCCAAGGGCTACAAGATGCCCGGCGGCACCCCGTCCAGCCCCGCGCTGTCGGCGATCCTGCCATCCTTCCCGGCGCTGCTGCGCAAGCAGCTCAAGGGCGCCCCGGTCCCCGCACCCCGGGCCATCCTCGACGCCGCCGTCGAGGGTGCGCAGGTCGACTTCGACACCGCATCGCGCATCGAGAGCCGCTACTTCGTGAAGCTGGTGACCGGTCAGACCGCCAAGAACATGATCCAGGCGTTCTTCCTCGATCAGCAGGCCATCAGCGGCGGTGCGTCACGCCCCGAGGGCATCCCCACCCAGGAGATCAAGAAGATCGGTGTGCTGGGTGCGGGCATGATGGGCGCCGGCATCGCCTACGTGTCGGCCAAGGCCGGTTACGACGTCGTGCTCAAGGACGTCACGATCGAAGCCGCCCAGAAGGGCAAGGCCTACTCGGAGAAGATCGAGGCCAAAGCGCTGCAGCGCGGCCAGACCACCGAAGAGCGTTCCGCTGCGTTGCTTTCCCGGATCACCCCGACCGCCGACCCGGCCGATCTGGCGGGTGTCGACTTCGTGATCGAGGCCGTGTTCGAGGATCAGGAACTCAAGCACAAGGTGTTCGGTGAGATCGAGGACATCGTCGAACCCAACGCCATCCTCGGGTCCAACACCTCCACCCTGCCGATCACCGGTCTGGCGACCGGCGTGAAGCGCCAGGAGGACTTCATCGGGATCCACTTCTTCTCCCCCGTCGACAAGATGCCGCTGGTGGAGATCATCAAGGGCGAGAAGACCTCCGACGAGGCTCTGGCCCGTGTGTTCGACTACACCCTGGCGATCAAGAAGACCCCGATCGTGGTCAACGACAGCCGTGGCTTCTTCACCTCCCGGGTGATCCGGACCTTCGTCAACGAGGCCATGGCCATGCTGGGCGAAGGCATCGAACCCACCACCATCGAGCAGGCGGGCGGCCAGGCCGGCTACCCCGCGCCTCCGCTGCAGTTGCTCGACGAGCTCAACCTGGAACTGCTGCAGAAGATCTCGATCGCCTCCAAGGCCGCGGCGGTGAGCGAGGGTACGACCTACGTCGAGCACCCGGGTGAGCTCGTGGTCGAGAAGATGATCGAACTCGGCCGTCCGTCGCGGCTGAAGGGCGCGGGCTTCTACTCCTACGTCGACGGCAAGCGGGCCGGGTTGTGGCCGGGCCTGCGTGAAACCTTCAACTCCGGCAGCACCGAGATCCCGCTGCAGGACATGATCGACCGGCTGCTGTTCTCCGAGGCTCTGGAAACCCAGAAGTGCTTCGACGAGGGTGTGCTGAAAAGCAGTGCCGACGCCAACGTCGGGTCGATCCTCGGTATCGGGTACCCGGCCTGGACCGGTGGCTCCGCGCAGTACATCGTCGGCTACGAGGGCCCGCTGGGCGTCGGTAAGGCCGCGTTCGTGGCCCGAGCCAAGGAGCTGGCCGCCCGCTACGGCGAGCGCTTCACCCCGCCCGCCTCGCTGGAGAGCTAGCACGGCCGCCACAAGAACAGTCAAATGCCCCCGGCGAAAGCCGGGGGCATTTGCGTAGCTCGCACACTCAGTTCACCGAGCGCGACTCGCCCTTCCAATACCGTGCCCGCAGATCGACTTTCGACACCTTCGCCGCCGCGGTCAGCGGTAGCGCATCGACGAAATCCACCGTGCGTGGGGCCTTGTACCGCGCGATCAGCGACCCGCAGTGTTCCCGCAGTTCCGCGGCGGTCGTCGTCGCACCGTCGTGCAGAACGACCACGGCATGGACGCGTTCACCCCAGTCGGCGTCGGGAACCCCGATCACCGCGCAGGTGGCCACGCTCGGATGCTGCGCCAGTGCGTTCTCGACCTCGGCGGAGTACACGTTCTCCCCGCCGGTGACGATCATGTCCTTGATCCGGTCGACGATGAACAGATATCCGTTGTCGTCCAGGTAGCCGCCGTCGCCGGTGTGCATCCAGCCACCGCGCAGTGCTTGCGCAGTCTCCTCGGGCCGGTTCCAGTAGCCGAGCATCACGTGCGGGCCGCGGGCCACGACCTCGCCTACGGTGCCGCGCGGCACCTCGTTGTCGTCCTCGTCGACGATCTTCACCTCGGCGATGGGCACCGCCCGGCCCGCCGATCGCAGCAGCGCCGGATCCAGGTGGTCCTCGGCGGTCAACACCGTCGTCGTCGGTGACAGCTCGGTCATCCCGTAAGCCTGCAGCAGTGTGGCCTGCGGCAGCAGACCCATCGCCCGCTCCAATACCGCCTGGGAGATCGGGGATGCGCCGTAGATCAGGTGCTTGAGACTCGACAGGTCGCGCTGCTGGGCCGCCGGCGAGTCGACGAACATCTGGATCATGGTGGGCGCCAGAAACATATCGGTGATCTGGTATCGCTCGATCGCGTCTGCCACCGATTCAGGGGTGAAGCCCGGCAGGATGACGTGGGTTCCGCCGACGAGGTTACGGGCCACCCATCCGGACCCGTCAGCCAGATGGAACATCGGCGCGCTGTGCAGAAGGCGGCCATGCGGGGCGAGAAACTGCCCGGTCGCCAGTGCACCCAACGCCGCCGCCATCAGGTTGGCATGGCTGAGCATGACCCCCTTGGGCGTTCCCGTCGTGCCGCCGGTGTAGTAGATCGCCGCCAGCGCATCGCCGCCGCGACGGGCGTCCGGGACCGGGTCGTGCGCGGCGATGATCTCCTCGAAGCCGAGCACGCCGTCCGGGCGGGGCCGATCGCCGGTGTGGATGTAGGACCGCACCGTCGGCGCCAGCGTCCGCAACTCGTCCACCATGTCGAGGAAGGCGTCATCGACCACCAGGACCACGGCACCGGCGTCTTCGAGTGAGAACGCGATCTCGTGGACGCTCCAGCGAGTGTTCACCGGCACGGCGACCGCGTCGGCCCAGGGCACCGCGAAGAGGACGTCGTGGTAGACGTCGCCATTCTGCGCCAGCAGGGCGACACGGTCGTCGGACAGGACCCCCAGGCCGTGGAACGCCGCCGCCAACCGCGCGGCCCGGTCCACACTCTGGGCCCAGGTTCGGATGCGCTCGCCGAACACCGTGGCCGGCAGGTCGGGGGTCTGCGCTGCTGCGCGGTGCAATGCCTGCGTCAGGTACATGGTTAGTACTCGTTTCAGTCCTTTGTCGGCGTGATAATGCTTCTGGCCTGCAAGGTAGCATCTTGACATTAGCATTAATTTCGTTACCTTGGTCACAAGACCAGTGTGCGATCGCGTCACGCGCGACGAGCATCCCGTCCGAATAACCTGCAGAAAGGCATCGAAAATGACCGAGACGCTGAGCCGAGAAGCCGGTACCGGCACCCCGCTGGCCGAGTACCTGCAGCGCGTTCGTGCCATCACCCCGTTGATCCGGGCCGAAGCCGAGGCCATGGAGCGGGCTCAGACGCTCAGCGACAACGTTCGCGAGGCGATCGCCGAGCAGGACCTGCATCGCATGCTGGTCCCGACCGAACTGGGTGGCGGTGGCCTGCTGCCCAGTGAGGGGTTGCGGGTCTACGAGGAGATGGCCAAGGCCGACGCGTCGACCGCCTGGGCGTTCATGGCGACCTCCTGGTCGACCGCCGAGGTGCTGGGCTACCTCAAGCCTGAGGTCGCCAAGGACCTCATGAGCCGGGATGAGGACTTCCGCGTCGCCGGTCAGTTGCTCCCCCGTTACCCGGCCAAGCAGGTCGAGGGCGGTCTGATCGTCGAGGGCAATTTCGCTTTCGCCAGCGGGTCGGACCATGCCACCTGGATCGGCGCCGGTGTGTTCGTCGCCGACGAGGACGGCAACCCGATTCTCGGCGAGGACGGGCAGCCGCAGCCCCGGGTGGCCATGTTCCCCAAGTCTGAGGTCGATCTCAAGCAGAACTGGGACGTCTGGGGACTCGGTGCCACCGGCAGCCATGACTACCGGGTCGACAAGAAGTTCGCGCCTGACGAGCACACCATCGTCACCTTCGGCGGCACTCCGTACCGGTCGGAGACGATCTACAAACTGTCCAACGAGTTCGTCGGCCCGCTGCCGCACGTTCCGGTGGTGCTCGGTATCGCGACCCGCGCGCTGGAACTGCTTGCCGCAGTGGCCATCAAGAAGTTCCGGCCCAACTACGGGGGCCCGATCGGCGAGGCCGAAATCTTCAAGCTCGAGTTCGCCCGGATGGAGGCGCTACTGCACGCCGTCCGACTGGCGTTCTACGACCTCGTCGAGTCGGCCGAAGCCACTGTGGAGGCCGGCCACACCCGCACACCTGAGCAGATGGCTCGGATGCGTCAGCAGATGGCCTTCAGCCATGAGGCCATGGACGCCATCGTGGGCTTCGCACATCGCTGGAGTGGAAGCCAGAGCATCGGCCGCACCAGCACATTGGGCCGGTACGTCCGCGATATGCAGGTTGCCACCCAGCATCTGCTGGTGGACCCGAAGTTCCTGGCCGACGCGGCCACCGACCTGCTCCCGATCTACGCGGCAGCAGGAGCCTGATCTCCACTCCCAAGATATGAGGAAGGCGCCCAATCGATCGATTGGGCGCCTTCGTCATTCAGGGTCAGTCCTCGCTGCCGCCGCTGTCACCAGCAGAGCCCGAATCTGAGCTGGAGCCCGAAGCGGATCCGGCGTCGGACCCGGTGTCGGAGCCGGAGTCGGCTTCGACAGCAGAGCCCGCGGTGCCACGCTTGGAGTCGATCCCCAACCGCGACTTCACGGCCTCCGCCCGTTCGGCCCGCTTGGTTTCGCGCTCGGCCCGCAGCGCCTCGCGATCAACCTTGAGAGCCTCCCGATTCAGCGCCAGCCGGGACTTCACCGTGTCGATGGTCGAGCCACCCTTGTCCGCAACCGCAGCGCCGACCAGTTCCTTTGCCGGGCTCGAGGTCTCAGCAGATTCACTGAGTTCCTTGACCGACTGTCGGTTGACCTCGGTGATCTCGGCCCGCTGTGCCGGCGCACTGCGCGTGAACACCTTCTCCAGCCGTTCGATGGCCTCGGCGGTCACTGCGCGGTTGAACTTGACCACCGAGAAGGCTGCCTCACTGACCGCGTGATTGAGCGCGTTCGCAATGGTCACGGGATCACGCGTGCCCAGTGCCTGGCCCACCGAGTCCACCACGACCTTGAGCTGCCGAACCAGGGTCCGGATCTGGAGCTTCAGTTCGGCACCGAAGGTCCGCTGCTGGCTGAACTCCTGGCCGTTCCAGTTGACGAGCTTCCAGCCGTCCTCTGCATTGCCCTCAATCACAACGTAACCAGTGTTCGGCATCGAGCCCCCCAACAGGGCAAGCTTCTGCGGCACGGTGAGGTTGTCGACGCTCATGAACGTCCAGAACATGATCGCCGCCCCATGGGAGAAGACGACGGCGTTGCGGTCACCGTTGTCGTACATGGTCTGCAACGCGCCGTCCATCCGAGCCTTGAACTCGTGACCGTTGAGCGATCCCGGGATGCGCGCATCCAGGTCACCCTGCATCGACCACGCAAGGGGCGCCAGCATGTAGCCGCTGGCCGCATCGCGCTCCGGTGTGCCCTCGTAGTCACCGGCTTCAATCTCCTGCAGACCTGGCAGCACCTGGATGGGCAGGCCCAGGTACCGCGACATCGGAGCCGCCGTCAACTGCGTCCGCACCATTGTTGATGCGTAGATGGCGTCATAGTTGTTGTCGCCCAGCCTGCCGATCAGTGATTCGGCCTGCTGGTGCCCCAGATCGCTGAGCACCGGACCCGGTGTCGACGAATCGATGGTGCCAGAGGCGTTCCCGAGCGACTGGCCGTGACGTACGAAGGTCACCCGCATCAACTCGGCGGCCGCCGCCGGGATCGCCGCTCCAACGAGCAGAGCGAGTGCAGCGACGACTGAGCCCAGCCAAAGTGTGAATCTTCTTCTGCCCGACCTCGTGTCGGTTGCATTGTTCATGGACTTGTCCTTTCCACGATGAACGGAATGCCCGGAAGTGAACGCAGGAACATTTCGTCACTTCCCTCCGACGTGACGACATGCAGTGCAGGCCGCGTGAACCATCCCAGGACCCGATCTCAGGGCCCTGGGTGGTTGGGTGTCGAGATGCTCTGTGTGACTAGACGTTCAGGTGCTTACGCACGAACAGACCCGCCTCCTCGGCCGCGGCGATGCCCTCGGGGAGGATCGAAGAGAAGAGCGGCCACACGTGGACCATGTCGTCATACAGCGACACCGTTGCGGTGCCGCCACTCTCGGTGATCGACATGGCTGCTCGGTTGGAGTCGTCGAGCAGCACCTCATGGGATCCGACCATGAACAACGCCGGCGGCAGGCCCGCCAGGTCGGCGAACACCGGCGACGCGAGGGGATCCTGCGGATCGTGGCCCTGCAGATAGGCCTCCCGCAGGTTCGCGATCGAACCACGCGAGACGGCAACGTCTTTACCGTCGTACAGGTCGACGCTGGCGCCGCTTGCGGTGAAGTCCAGCAGGGGCGAGATGAAGATCGCCGCGGCAGGAAGCGGCACACCCCGGTCACGCAGTGCCGTCAGAGCGGCAAGCGTCAGGCCGCCACCGGCGGAGTCCCCGCCGACCGCGACGTTCTCCGCGCCATAGGTCGACACCAGATACTCGATCGCGGCGACACCGTCGTCGACCGCGGCGGGGAACTTGCACTCCGGTGCGCGTCGGTAGTCGGGCAGGATGACCGTCATACCGGAGGCCGCGGACAGTGTGTGTCCGAGTTCCTGGAACCCACGGGCGCTGCCGAGCACGTACCCGCCGCCGTGGAACCACACCAGCACCTTGTCCTGGGCGGCTCCCTCGGCGCTCACGTACAGGGCCGGGATGCCCCCGATCACGGCCTCGGAGGGTTCGACGCCGGCGGGCAGAAGGAACTGAAGGAGCAGATCGTCGTAGGCCCGGCGCAGATCCTCGACCGTCGCGGTCGCCGGGTCCGGAAAGCCGTTCACATACATGTGCTCGACGCGTTCCAGCGCCTCAGTCCTCGCCATGGATCCTCCGTTGCTGCTCGTCAGCCCGGTTCACCTCACCACCGGGACGATGTGATGCTACATAGCGAGTCCTAACTTTTTCGCCACTTTGCAGCATTTTTCTGGAGTTTTTCGTGATCGCCTACCATAATCAAAGTTCACACTTCCCGATCGAAGGGCAGCAGCCATGACCCTCGTTGACCATCGGCTCGACCGGCTGATGAATCCTGCGACGATCGCCGTGGTCGGCCTGAGCGACAAGTCACCGTACGCGGACTTCATCGCACCGACGCTCAAGAGCGGAGCCACGGTCCACTTCGTCCATCCCACCGCCGACACGGTCCTCGGGGCACCCGCGGTCCGATCGATCCGCGATATCGACGGACCGATCGACGCCGTGCTCTCGGTGATGTCCGCGGAGCGCACAGTCGCACTCGCCGAGGAGTGCGCAGACCTCGACTGCGGCGGTCTGGTGGTCTACGCCGCGGGGTTCTCCGAACTCGGCGACGAGGGCGCGAGCCTGCAGGCTCGTCTGGTGGAGGCCGCCACGCGTGGCGGCATGGCCGTGATCGGCCCCAACAGCCTGGGATACATCAGCGTCCCCCGCAGCCTGCACCTGACCGCCTCGGCCGACTATCACCCCGCGCCGGGCGGCATCTCCATCGTGTCCCACAGCGGGGCGATGATCGGTGGCATCGCGATCGCCGCGCGAGCACGCACCGGGGTCGGGATCTCCCGGCTGATCTCAGCCGGCAACGAGGCCGCCACGGACATCGCCGACTACCTCGACTTCCTCGCCACCGACCCGGACACCAACGCGGTCGGCCTCGTGATCGAGGGAATCCGCAGGCCCGCCGAGTTCTTCGCGGCCGCCCGGCGGTGCATCGCGGCGGGCAAACCGGTCGTCGCGGTCAAGCTCGCGCGTAACGCGCGCACCCAGCAGATGGCGGCCTCCCACACCGGCGCACTGGCGGGCAACGCCTGGGCGTACGACGTGGCCTTCCGCCAGGTCGGGATTCAACTGGCCTTCGACCTCGAGGAACTCGTCGACCGCCTCTCGATCGTCAGTCAACTCGACCCCGCGGTGTGGAATCCCGTGCAGCGCATCGGCGTCGTCGCGGGCACCGGCGGATTCGCGTCCCTGGCCTTCGACGTTGCCGAGGAGGAGGGACTCACGCTCCCGCCGCTGGAGAGCCTCGCGGACTGGGTCGCGTCGACGATCCCCGGCATCACCGTGCCGAACCCCCTGGACACCACCGGCTTCGGGGCGACCTTCTGGACCGACATCGTCGAGAAGTACGTGGGCTCAGACGAACTCGACGCCGTGGTGTTCGTCAACATGTGGAGCGACTCACCGCTCTACCGACGTCTCATCGACGACGTGGCCGTCGCCGCGCGGCGACACCGCAAACCCGTGGCGATAGCCGCGGGTGCAGGCGAGGTCGGCGAGTTCGCCAAAGAGGTCATCGGCGATGACGGGGCCGTCGCCCTCGGGTACGGCA
>NZ_LZHW01000101.1 GCF_001667265.1 Mycobacterium sp. ACS4331
CGAACTGCGCGGCGAGCACGACGGTCGCCCGCTCGGCCGGGTAGCGTCCGCGCGCTCGGCCGCGGACCACGATCTCCAGAGGCTGCATACCTTCAGACGGTAGAACCTTTTGACATGCATGTGTGCGCATGTAAGAGTACTGAAAACGATTTCCATTAGCCGGGAGGTGCCGCCCATGCGCGCTGCGGCTGAGAGCGGGCACGCCCATCAGCACGAAAAGCCCCCCACTCCCCTGCCGGAACGGGAAACCCTCGACGCGGCCGGCGACATCCTGCGCGCCCTGGCCGCCCCGGTGCGCATCGCGATCGTGCTGCAACTGCGCGAGTCCACCCGCTGCGTCCACGAGCTGGTCGACACCCTGGGCGTGCCCCAGCCCCTGGTCAGCCAGCACCTGCGCATCCTGAAGTCGGCCGGCGTGGTGGCCGGCGAACGCTCGGGCCGCGAAGTGCTGTACCGACTCGTCGACGACCACCTCGCGCACATCGTCGTCGACGCCGTGGCCCACGCCGAGGAGGACCACCGCGCATGACGGCCACTCGATCCACCCGGCAGCGCGCCGCGATCACCGAACTGCTCGAGACCGTCGACGAGTTCCGCTCGGCGCAGGAACTGCACGACGAACTGCGCCGCCGCGGCGACAACATCGGCCTGACCACGGTGTACCGCACCCTGCAGACGATGGCCGCCGCGGGCCTGGTCGACACACTGCGCACCGACACCGGGGAATCGGTCTACCGGCGCTGCTCGGAGCACCATCATCACCACCTGGTGTGCCGCGACTGTGGTGCGACGGTCGAGGTGGCCGGCGCCGAAGTCGAGGCCTGGGCCGCGGAAATGGCTGTGGCACATGGTTTCTCCGACGTCAGCCACACCATCGAGATCTTCGGGACGTGCAGCGGCTGTCGCGCCTGAGCTCAGTTGCCGAGCAGCGTGGCGCGCACATCCGCGCCACCGGCGAGCACCAGAAGAATGAGGGTGCGCAGCGCGTCGTCGGTGAGGCCGGCGCCCGGGAAGTTGTAGCGCAGCATCACGTCGGCGACCTTCTTGGCCGGCGACTTCCGCGTCGCGGCCTGCGGCGACGCACCGTTGGTGGGCACCGAGACGGGCTTCTCCACCAGCGCGACGGTGCCCAGCAGCGTCGCCGAGGCGTGCGCGGCGACGCGTTCCCGGGTCTTGGCGGTCAACGGCAGATCCCAGGCCAGCGGCTGGGTCAGCGACACCATCTCCAGCCCCTCGGCGACAGCCACCACCCGCAGCGATGCGACCGAACCGGCGACGGTGACCGTCAACGCGTCGTCGGGCTCCTCGACGACCCCGGCCACCGGCGTCAGCACCGTCGCCAGTCGCTGCAGCAGGGCCGAGGGCATCAGGCTCTGCCGAACCGGCGGTTGCGTGACACGTACTCCTCGCAGGCCGCCCACAGATCCCGCCGGTCGTAGTCCGGCCAGAGTTTGTCCTGGAAGACGAACTCGGCGTAGGCCGACTGCCACAGCATGAAGTTGCTGGCGCGCTGCTCCCCCGACGTGCGGATGAACAGATCCACGTCCGGGATGTCGGGGCGATGCAGATTGCGGGCGATGGTCTCCTCGGTGATCCGCTCCGGGTTGAGCTTGCCCTGCGCGACTTTGCGCGCGATCTCCTTGGTGGCCTCGGCGATCTCGGTCCGCCCGCCGTAGTTCACGCAGTAGTTGACGGTGATGACGTCGTTGTCGACGGTCATCTCCTCGGCGATGTCGAACTCCTTGATGACGCTGCGCCACATCCGCGGCCGCGACCCCACCCAGCGCATGTTCACGCCCATGATGTCCAGGGACTCGCGCCGGCGCCGCACCACCTCGCGGTTGAAGCCCATCAGGAAGCGCACCTCCTCGGTGCTGCGCTTCCAGTTCTCGGTGGAGAACGCGTACACCGACAGATGCTTGATGCCCAGCTCGATGGCCCCGCACGTGATGTCGATGAGCACGGCCTCGCCCATCTTGTGCCCCTCGGTGCGGGCCAGGCCACGCTGTTTGGCCCAGCGGCCGTTGCCGTCCATCACCACCGCGACGTGGTTGGGCAGCTGATCGGCGGGAATCTCGGGTGCCGACGCCTTGGAGGTGTGCTGCGGCGGACGCGCGAACCGGCCGTTGGTGTTCGGCGGCAGTTCCGGAAACTTCACGGGCCAACTCGAGACGTCCGGGAACGTCGGGTAGTCGTCAGGCGCTGGAGGCAGCTGAGGGGAGGCCTTCTTGGCCTGTTTCCCTTCCCGTGTCAAAGCCATGTGCCACATCCTGCCCGACCACCGCGAGCCGGTGCGCGGGGACCACCCGATCGACACGGCGGTACTCGCGCTCGACCAGGGGCAGCGTGCGCAGCTGACGTTCGAGATGCCACTGCAGATGCGCGGCCACCAGGCCGCTGGCCTGGCTGCGGTACGACGCCGGAGAGGCCTCCGCGTGCTGCCAGTCCCCGTCGTGCAGGGCCGCCATCAGGTCCAGCACGCCCTGCGGCGGGGTGCTGGACCCCGCGGGACGGCAGTGCACGCACACACTGCCTCCCGCCGCGACGTGGAACGCGCGATGCGGCCCCGGAGCGGCGCACCGCGCGCATTCAGTCAGCGCGGGCGCCCAACCCGCGATCCCCATCGCGCGCAGCAGATAGGCGTCGAGCACCAGTTCCCGTGGGCGACTGCCGTCGGCCACGGCCCGCAGCGCGCCGACCGTGAGGCGGTGCAGCGCGGGCACCGGGGCCCGCTCCTCACCGGCCAGCCGCTCGGCTGTCTCGAGCACCGCACACGCGCTGGTGTAGCGCCCGTAGTCGTTGACGATGTCGGTGGCGAACGCGTCGATCGAGACGACCTGGGTGACGATGTCGAGGTTGCGACCGGGATGCAGTTGGACGTCGATGTGCGCGAACGGCTCAAGCCGCGACCCGAACTTGCTGCGGGTGCGGCGCACGCCCTTGGCGACAGCACGCACCAGACCGTGGTCCCGCGTCAGCAGGGTCACGATGCGATCGGCCTCGCCGAGCTTGTGCTGGCGCAGCACCACCGCTCGGTCCCGATACAGCCGCATCGACCCAGTGTCGCATCCCACGCTGACAGCCCTCGGGACGCGCGCCGAAGCGGATTACTCTCGACCACAATGCCCTCACCGACCGCCCGGCACTTCCCCACTGTGATCGACCAGCTGTATCAGCTGGCCAGTGGCGCGGTGACCTCCGTGGAGCTCACCCGCCGGTCACTGCGCGACATCGAGGCCAGCCAGCACAGCCTCAACGCGTTCCGCGTCGTGCTCGCCGACTCGGCGCTGCGCGCGGCCGCCGAGGCCGACCGCCGCCGCGCCGCAGGTCAGCACGCCCCCCTGCTCGGGGTGCCGATCGCGGTCAAGGACGACGTCGACATCGCCGGTGTGCCAACCGCATTCGGCACCTCAGGCTGGATCACCCCGGCCACCGCGGACGCCGAGGTGGTGCGCCGCCTGCGCGCCGCCGGGGCGGTGATCGTCGGCAAGACCAACACGTGCGAGTTCGGCCAATGGCCGTTCACCAGCGGCACCGAGTTCGGCCACACCCGAAACCCGTGGTCGGCCAGGCACACTCCGGGCGGCTCGTCGGGTGGCAGTGCCGCCGCCGTGGCCGCGGGCCTGGTCGCCGCGGCCATCGGCTCCGACGGCGCGGGCAGCGTACGGATCCCCGCGTCCTGGACCAACCTCGTCGGCATCAAACCGCAGCGCGGCCGCATCTCGACCTGGCCGCTGCCCGAGGCCTTCAACGGCATCACGGTCAACGGCGTCCTGGCCCGCACCGTCGCCGATGCCGCACTGGTGCTCGACGCCGCGTCCGGCAACGCCGACGGTGACCTGCACAAGCCCGCCCCGGTGTCGGCGTTCGACGCCGTGCGCACCGCACCGGGCCCCCTGCGCATCGCGGTGTCCACGCGCTTCCCCTTCACCGGATTCCCGGCCCGGCTGAACCCGCAGATCCACACCGCGCTGCGCAGTGTCGCCGACCGGTTGAGCGATCTGGGGCACACGGTCATGGACGGCAACCCCGACTACGGACTGCGGCTGTCGTGGAGCTTCCTGTCGCGTTCGACGGCGGGCCTGCTCGAGTGGGCCGACCGGGTCGGCACCGGAGTGTCCCTGGACCCGCGCACCACGTCGAACCTGCGGATGGGACGCCTGCTGTCGCAGCGGGTGCTGCACCGCGCCCGCCGCCACGAGGCCGAATCGCATCGGCGGGTGGGAGCGATCTTCAAGACCGTCGACGTCGTCGTGGCACCTACGACCGCGGCCCCGCCGCCGCGGATCGACGCATTCGAGGGCCTGGGCAGCACGGCCACCGACCGCGCCATGATCGCCGCGTGCCCGCTGACCTGGCCGTGGAACATCCTGGGCTGGCCGTCGATCAACGTGCCCGCGGGATTCACCAGCGACGGCCTGCCCATCGGGGTGCAGCTGATGGGCCCAGAAGGCAGTGAGCCCCTGCTGGTCTCGCTGGCCGCGGAACTCGAGGCGGTCAGCGACTGGACGACCCGGCATCCCGAAGCCTGGTGGGTGCGGGCACACTAATATCTCGAAAATGATCTTGAACACACTGCCGCGGATCGCCGCCGGCGCCGCCGCAGCAGCACTGCTGCTGACCACCGCTCCGGTCGCGGGTGCCGACAACAAGCGGCTCAACGACGGCGTGGTCGCCAACGTGCACACCATGATGATGAACGCCGGGTGCGCCGACGACTACGACATCGAGCCCATGGTGCGGGTGAACCCGAAGCTGCGCCTGGCGGCCCAGTGGCACACCAACGACGTGCTCAACAACCGCGCCCTCGACGGCGACATCGGCTCCGACGGCAGCACCGTCGCCGACCGGGCCCGCAACGCCGGCTATGCCGGCGAGGTCTTCGAGACCGTCGCGATCAACCCGTCGCTCGCGATCAACAACCTCGACGTGATCCAGCAGTGGTTCTACCGACCCGACTACCATGCGATCATGAGCGACTGCGACAACGTCGACATCGGCGTCTGGTCCGAGAACAGCCTGGACCGCAGTGTGGTCGTCGCGGTGTACGGCCGGGGTGACGGTGCCGCGCCCGTGCCCACCCCGCCGCGCCAGTTCGGCTGACCCGGGCACCCAATCGTCTGTACGGCCGCAGGCCCTGGCGTAACCTTCCTCGTCATGAAGATGGTGGTGACCGCTCCAGCAGCGGCGGCCCTGGCTGTGCTCGTCTCGTCAACGCTGATGGCTCCGCCTGCCGCGCTGGCCGACAACCGTCGCCTCAACGACGGCGTGGTCGCCAACGTGCGCACCATGCAGCACCGCGCGGGCTGCACGACCGAGGTCCGGATCAACCCGAAGCTGCGGCTTGCGGCCCAGTGGCACACCAACGACGTGCTCAACAACCGCGCCCTCGACGGCGACATCGGCTCCGACGGCAGCACCGTCGCCGACCGGGCCCGCAACGCCGGCTACGCCGGCGAGGTCTCCGAAACCACCGCGATCAACCCGGCGCTCGCGATCAGCGGCGTCGAGATCCTCAACCAGTGGTGGTACCGGCCGGACTACCACGCGACCATGCATGACTGCGCGAACATCGACATCGGGGTGTGGTCGGAGAACCTCCTCGACCGCAGCGTCGTGGTGGCGGTCTACGGCAAGGGCGACGGCGCCGCCCCCGTGCCCGCTCCCCCGCGGCAGTTCGGCCAGCGTCCGCCGAACCAGCCGTGATTCGTTCGGCTGGCTAGAACCCCAGACGACCCAACTGCTTGGGGTCGCGCTGCCAGTTCTTGGCGACCTTGACCCGCAGGTCCAGAAAGACCTTGGTGCCCAACAGTTTCTCGATCTGAGTTCGCGCCGCGGTGCCGACCTCACGCAGTCGCGCGCCGCCCTTGCCGATCACGATGCCCTTCTGGCTGTCGCGTTCGACATAGAGCACGGCGTGCACGTCGATCAGATCGTCGCGGCCCTCGCGCTGTTCGACCTCTTCGATGACGACCGCCAGTGAGTGCGGCAGTTCGTCGCGCACGCCTTCGAGGGCGGCCTCCCGGATGAGCTCGGCCATCAGCGTCTCTTCGGGCTCGTCGGTCAACTCTCCGTCCGGGTAGAACGCCGGGCCCTCGGGCAACTGCGCCGCCAGCAGGGTGATGAGATCGTCGACCTGAGTGCCGGCCGTCGCCGACACCGGGATGATCTCGGCCACGTGCTCGCCGAACTCCTCGTTGACGGCGACCAGCTGGGCCGCCACCCGCTCCTTGGACACCTTGTCGATCTTGGTGACGATCACGATGAGCGTGGTGCGCGGCGCGACATCGCGGATCTGCTGGTAGATCCAGCGGTCACCGGGCCCGATCGCCTCGTCGGCGGGAATGCACAGCCCGATGACGTCGACCTCGGAGTAGGTGTCGCGCACCAGATCGTTGAGGCGCTTGCCGAGCAGGGTGCGCGGCCGATGCAGGCCCGGGGTGTCGACCAGGATGATCTGGAAGTCGTCGCGGTGCACGATGCCGCGGATGGTGTGCCGGGTGGTCTGGGGCTGGTTGGCGGTGATCGCGACCTTGGCACCCACCAGCGCGTTGGTCAGCGTCGACTTGCCGGTGTTGGGTCGGCCGACGAAACACACGAAACCCGAGTGGAATTCGCTCATACCGGGTTGCCCGCCCGGTCGGTGACGATGATCGTCGCACCGGCGGAGAGCTCCCGCACGGCCGCCACGCCCGCGTCGTCGACGCTGCCGCCGACCAACACCGCGGCCTCCAGACCCGTTGCGCCACTGGACACCGCGGCCGCCACGGCGGCCTGCAGCCCGGTCAGCGTCAGCGCGCTCAGGCCGACCGGAGCCCCGGCGTAGGTGCGACCGTCGAGATCGCGCACCGCGGCGCCGTCACCGGCCTCGGCGCGTGCCATCGCACCGCGGGCCAGCGTCACGAGCTTGGCGTCTTCGGCGTCCAGTTCAGTCATCGGCTTCGGTGTCCTCGTCATTCGATGGTGGGGGTTCGACCGGGCTGACCAACACGGTGCCGATGCGGACCCGGCCGCGATGATCGGGACCGCCCTCGGCGCGCAACAGCAGCCCATGCGTCACCACCTGCGCTCCGGGCAGCGGCACGCGGCCCAGTTCCAGCCCGAGCAGACCGCCGACGGTGTCGACGTCGAGGTCCTCCTCGAACTCCACACCGTAGAGCTCACCGAGATCCTCGATCGGCAGCCGGGTGGACACCCGGAAGTTCTTGTCGCCCAAGTCCTCCACCGGTGCGATCTCGTCGGCGTCGTACTCGTCGGCGATCTCGCCGACGATCTCCTCGAGCACGTCCTCGATGGTGACCAGGCCCGCGATGGCGCCGTACTCGTCGACCAGCAGGACCATGTGGTTGCGGTCGCGCTGCATCTCGCGCAGCAGATCGTCGAGTCGCTTGGAGTCCGGCACGAAGACCGCCGGCCGCATCAGCGCCGACACCTGGGTGTCGACACCACCCCGGGTGGAGCTGTAGGTCTGCTGCACAAGGTCTTTGAGGTAGACGACGCCGACGATGTCGTCGACGTTCTCGCCGATCACCGGGATTCGCGAGTGGCCGCTGCGCACCGCGAGGGAGGTGGCCTGCCCGGCGTTCTTGTCGCTTTCGATCCACACCATCTCGGTGCGCGGCACCATCACCTCGCGCGCCGGGGTGTCCCCGAGTTCGAACACCGACTGGATCATCCGGCGCTCGTCGTCGGCGACCACACCGCGCTGCTGCGCCATGTCGACGACCTCACGCAGTTCGATCTCAGAGGCGAAGGGCCCGTTGCGGAACCCGCGCCCCGGTGTGAGGGCGTTGCCGAGCAGGATCAACAGCCGGCTCAGCGGCGTCAGCAGGACCGAAAGCGCATGCAGCGGAACGGCGGACGCCAACGCGATCGGATAGGCGTTCTGCCGTCCCACGGTGCGCGGGCCGACGCCGATGGCCACGAAGCTGACCACGATCATGATCGCGGCGGCCAGGAACAGTCCCCAGCCGACGCCCCAGAAGTCGTCGAGGAAGGCCACCAGCAGGGCGGTGGCCGTGACCTCGCACGCGATGCGCAGCAGCACCACCAGGTTGATGTAGCGCGGCCGCTCCTGCACGACCCTGGCCAGCCGGACCGCACCCGGGCGTTCGTCTCGGACCAACTCCTCGACCCGTGCGATCGAGACGGTGCTGATGGCGGCGTCCAGGGCAGCGAACAGTCCTCCGAGGCCGATCAGCGCGATGGCGCCGAGCAGCAGACCAATTCCTGTCACGACTGTCCGAGTTCGGGATGTTGGTGGAAGTCGCGCGACTTGTCGAGCAGGTGGGCGTCGCGCTCGGCCTGACGGGCCTGCCGGTACAGCGTGGCCTGCTCGTCATACCAGTCCTCGAGCAGCTGCCGCTGCAGCGCGAACATCTCCTTCTCCTCGTCGGGCTCGGCGTGGTCATAGCCCAGCAGGTGCAGCACTCCGTGCACCGTGAGCAGCGCCAGTTCGTGCTCGACATCGTGGCCGGCGGCCTTGGCCTGCTCGGCGGCGAACTGCGGGCACAGGGCGATGTCACCCAGCATCGACGGGCCGGGCTCGGCCGCGTCGGGGCGCCCGCCCGGTTCGAGCTCGTCCATCGGGAAGCTCATCACGTCCGTCGGGCCGGGCAGGTCCATCCAGCGCATGTGCAGATCGGCCATCGCGTCCGTGTCCAGCAGCACCATGGACAGTTCGGCCCCAGGGTTGACGTCCATCTTCTTGATGACGAATCGGGCGACGCTGATCAACTCCTCCTCGGAGACGTCGACGCCGGACTCGTTCGACACTTCGATGCTCATGTACGGCTCACTTCCGGGCGCGGCGCTGCCCGCGGTTGCTGCCCGCATGCGCTCCGGCCCTCTCGTAGGCGTCGACGATCTCGGAGACCAGGCGGTGACGCACCACGTCGGCGCTGGTCAACTCGCACACTCCGATGTCGTCGATGTCCCCGAGGATGTTGATCGCGGCGCGCAGGCCCGACGTCGAACCCCCGGGCAGGTCGACCTGGGTGACGTCGCCGGTGACCACGATCTTCGAGTTGAACCCCAGCCGGGTCAGGAACATCTTCATCTGCTCCGGCGTGGTGTTCTGCGCCTCGTCGAGGATGATGAACGCGTCGTTGAGGCTGCGGCCCCGCATGAACGCCAGCGGTGCGACCTCGATCACCCCGGCCGCCAGAAGATTCGGGATCGCGGCGGGATCCATCATGTCGTGCAGCGCGTCGTACAGCGGCCGCAGGTAGGGATCGATCTTCTCGGTCAGGGTGCCCGGAAGGAAGCCCAACCGCTCCCCCGCCTCGACGGCCGGCCTGGTCAGGATGATGCGGTTGACCTGCTTGGTCTGCAGCGCGTTGACGGCCTTGGCCATCGCCAGGTAGGTCTTGCCGGTGCCGGCCGGGCCGATGCCGAACACGATGGTGTGGGCGTCGATCGCGTCCACATACCGCTTCTGGTTCAGCGTCTTGGGCCGGATGGTCTTGCCGCGGCGCGACAGGATGTCGAGCGTGAGGACCTCGGCCGGGGACTCCTCCTCGGCGCCGGTGAGCATCGCCATGCTGCGCCGCACGACATCGGGGGTCACGGCCTGTCCGCCCGCGACGATCGTGATCAGTTCGGCGATCGCGCGCTCGGCCAACGCGACGTCGGCAGGTTCACCGGTCAGGGTCACGGCGTTACCGCGTACATGCAGGTCGGCGGCCAGATTCTCTTCGAGTACGCGCAGATTCTCGTCGGCGGATCCCAGCAGGCCGACCACGTAAGGAGGCGGCACCTCGACCCTGATGCTGCTCTTCACCGAATCTCCGGCCATCGGTGATACTGCGGCGGTGTTCGTTTCGCGGGGCGTCACGTGGTGTTCTGTGCCTGCTTTCTGCTCGTCAGGGCGGTTTGCTCGGTGGTGCGAGTCTACCGCCGTGCGGACAGACCGCCCAATGGTTACTGTTTCTGCGCTCTTCGAAGCCTGGGCCACGTAAGCTGCCCTCAGGCAAACCCTGGGGTGGGACTGGTATTGAGAGAGCAGCTGTGATGATCGCGACCGTGCATGCGGTGTCGCGTCAGGCCGATCACTACCACTGGATCACTGCGCTGCTCACCGCCCGCGGGGCCCAGCGAGCCACCTCCATCGTGGTTGCGCTCCTCGTGGCGATGCTCGGCATCCTGCCGTTCGCCATGGTCTTCAGTCCGTCCGGCGCTCAGGGCACTCGCGATGTGACCATCGTCGTCGCCGTAACGGTGCTCGCATTCCTCATCGGGGCGGCGTGGCTGCGCGCCCGATGGCCGAGCCGACGGCAGTCGGTGGTCTTCGTCGCCCTGGAGGCCGCCGGGATCACCGCGGTGGCCGTGGTGCAGGCCAATCCGGTTGCGGGACTCGCGGTGGCCACGGCGTATTCCGCGCTGGCTGGTTACGTCATGTTCTTCCACACCGTGCGATACCTGCCCGCGGTTGCGGTGGCCGCGGTGGGCACCGCGCTGGTGCCGTTCCTGCGCCAGGTCTATTCGGGCGATCCGGTGTGGGCGTGGTGCCAGCTGGTGGCCATGTTGACGCTGTTCATCGTCGCGGCGCTCGGCGGGTACGCGTTGGTGCACCTGATCGGCATCACCTCCCCGGACTCCGACCTCGAACCGCTGACCGGCCTGCTGAACAAGGATGCGTTCTACGAGGCCACCGGCGCGCTGATCGCCAGTCGGAGCCGCCTCGACGACCGCCACCTGGTGATCGTGGTGGTCAGCCTCGACCACTTCGGTCTGCTCACCGGTTCGGGCGGGTTGACGGCCGGGGAGAAGGCCCGGGTGGCGGTGAGCCGGACGCTGCGGGAGACCACGCGCCACGACGCCGTGGTGGCCCATGTCGGCGACAGCGAGTTCCTGGTCGCCGACAGCTTCGTCTCGCCCGACTCCAGTGCGCTGGTCGAGCGCATCCGCAGCGCGATCCGGTCGACGCCGCTGCGCCTGAGCGCAAGCATCGGTGTGGTCAGCACGCCCATGGGTGAACTGGCGGCGTGCCCGCCGTATGACCTTCTGGACGAGTTGATCGCGTTGGCGGCCACCGCGATGTACGAGGCCCGCCGCGCCGGCGGTAATCGCGCCGAGTACGTGGTGTGCGCGCGACCGACGGCCCTCGACGGCTACCCGGACCGCACCGAGGACGCGAGCTAGGCCCAGCGCTGCGTCAGCACGCCCAGGGCGCCGAGGGTGACCGCCGCGGCCGTCGACGTGCGCAGGACCGTGGGCCCCAGCCGCACCGCGTGCGCGCCGGCCGCGGTGAACGCCGCGATCTCCTCATCGCTGACGCCGCCCTCCGGGCCGACGATCAGCGTGATCGAATCCGCCTGCGCCACGGGTAGTTCCGCCAGCGGCACGGTGGCCGACTCGTGCAGCACCAACACCAGGCCCGACCCGGGCAGTCGTTCGGTGAGCTGCTTGGTGCTCACCGGACCCGATACGCCGGGGATGAAGGCGCGCCGGGACTGCCGGGCCGCGGAACGCACGACGGCACGCCAGCGGCGCAGGCCCTTGTCGGCGCGCGCCTCGTCCCAGCGGGCCACGCAGCGGCCGGCCTGCCACGCGATGAACTCGTCGGCGCCGGCCTCGGTGGCCAGTTCGACGGCCAGCTCGGAGCGCTCCGCCTTGGGGATCGCCTGCACGACGGTGACGTACGGCACCGGGCCGGCGACGCTGCGCCGGTTCACCACCCGCGCGCTCAGCTCACGTTTGGTGGTGGCCTCGACCTCGCAGTCGGCCAACTCGCCGGCGCCGTCGCCGACGACGATGCGCTCCCCGACTCGAAGCCGACGGACCGTCGCGGCGTGGAAACCCTCGTCGCCGTCGACGACGGCCAGTTCACCGACTCCCGGAACGCGGTCGGCGTAGAACAGCGGGTCGGACACTCCCCTAGCGACCGGTGAAGGTCTCGCGCAGGCGGCTGAAGATGCTGCCGTTGCTCGAATGGCTCGCCGAGTGCGTGGACCTGACCTCGGCGACGTCACGGCCGCGGTGCTCCTTGAGCTTGCGGAGCAGATCGATGTCGGTCGAGTCGAGCTTCTCCGGCACCACGACGTCGATGTGGGCGTGCAGGTCGCCGCGCACACCCGAACGCAGGTGCGGCATCCCGTGCCCACGCAGCGTGGTGACCGACCCGGGCTGGGTGCCGGCCGGGATGGTGATCTCGGTGGGTCCGTCGAGGATCGCGTCGACACTGACCGTGGTGCCCAGCGCGGCGTCGACCATCGGCACCTCGACGGTGCAGTGCAGGTCGTCGCCGTCGCGGACGAAGATGTCGTGAGCCTGTTCGTGGACCTCGACGTACAGGTCTCCCGCGGGGCCGCCGCCGGGACCGACCTCGCCCTGGGCGGCCAGCCGGACCCGCATGCCGTCACCGACACCGGCGGGGATCTTGACGCTGATGTCGCGGCGGGCGCGCACCCGGCCGTCACCGCCACAGCGATGGCAGGGGTCGGGGATGACCTCGCCGACACCGCGGCAGGTCGGGCAGGGCCGGGACGTCATGACCTGGCCGAGCAGCGAACGCTGCACGCTGGAGACCTCGCCGCGGCCACCGCAGGTGTCACACGCCACGGGCTGTGAGTCGCCCTCGGTGCCCTTGCCGTGGCAGCGGTCGCACAGCACGGCGGTCTCGACGGTCACCTGCTTGGTGACGCCCGTCGCGCATTCGGTGAGATCAAGCCGCATCCGCAGCAGCGAGTCGGACCCGGGGCGCACGCGCCCAGTGGGCCCGCGGGAGGCGCCGCCACCGCCGAAGAACGCCTCGAACACGTCGCCGAGGCCGCCGAAACCACCGGCGAAGCCGTTGCCCGCGGCGCCGGCGGTCTCCAGCGGGTCACCGCCGAGATCGACGATCCGCCGCTTCTCCGGGTCGGTGAGCACCTCGTAGGCGACCGAGATCTCCTTGAACCGTGCCTGCGCCTCTTCGTCGGGGTTGACGTCGGGATGCAGCTCCCGCGCAAGCTTGCGGTAGGCGCGTTTGAGCTCCGCATCGCTGGCGCCCTTGCTCACCCCGAGCAGGCCGTAGTAATCGCGTGCCACTCGCGTTGTCCCCACACTTCTCGTTCGTTGTGTCCGGCTGGGCGGAGGTTCGCTAGCGCGCCCCCAGCACCTCGCCGATGTAAAGAGCAACTGCGGCGACACTGGCGATGGTTCCCGGATAATCCATCCGTGTGGGGCCCAACACGCCCATGCCGCCGTAGACGGTGTCCATTGTGCCGTATGTCGTCGACACCACCGACGTCCCGGCCATCTGTTCGGCACCTGAGGCCACCTGCGCCTCGTGCCCGATGCGGACCGTGACCTTGCCGGCCTCCTGCTGAGCCGCGAGCAGCTTGAGCACGACGACCTGTTCCTCGAGCGCCTCAAGCACCGAGCGCAGCGAACCGCCGAAGTCGGCGGTGTTGGTGGTCAGGTTGGCGGTGCCGCCGGTGAGCAGGCGTTCCTCGCGGTGCTCGACCAGGGATTCCAGCAGCACCGTCGCGGCGCGCCCGACCGCGTCGCCCAGCCCGCCGCGACCGTCGAGTTGAGACGCCAGATCGGCCACGGCGACCGAGGCCGCGGCCATCTTCTTGCCGTCGAGCGCCTTGCCGAGCAGTTCGCGAAGCTGTGCCAGCTGGTGGTCGTCGATGGCGTCGCCGAGTTCCACGATGCGCTGGTCGACGCGGCCCGAGTCGGTGATGACGACCAGCAGCAGCCGTGCCGGTGAGAGCGCCACCACCTCGAGGTGACGCACCGTGGACGACGACAGGGTCGGGTACTGCACGACGGCGACCTGCCGGGTCAGCTGCGCCAGCAGGCGCACCGCGCGACGCAGCACGTCGTCGAGGTCCACGCCGGACTCGAGGAACTTCAGGATCGCGCTGCGCTCGGGTGAGGACAGCGGCTTGACGTGGTCGAGGCGGTCGACGAACTCGCGATAGCCCTTCTCGGTCGGCACCCGGCCCGAGCTGGTGTGCGGCTGGGTGATGTACCCCTCGGCCTCCAGCACCGCCATGTCGTTGCGGATCGTGGCGCTCGAGACCCCGAGGTTGTGCCGTTCGACGAGGGCCTTCGAACCGATCGGCTCTTTGGTGGAGACGAAGTCCGCGACGATGGCGCGAAGCACTTCGAAGCGGCGATCGTCAGCACTACCCATATCTGGCACCCGTCCTTCCCCAAACGAACCAGCAATTCAGTTAGTCCATTTTACGGTCTGTCGCCAACAGCGTTGAGGAGCGCGACCGCGGCGACTAACCTTCCGGTATCGAGTCGAGCCGGGGGGCCGTACGAGGAGAGACCTGCCGATGATCTTCAAGGGTGTCCGCGACGGCAAGCCCTATCCCGAGCACGGCCTCACCTATCGCGACTGGTCGCAGATCCCGCCCCGGCAGATCAGGCTCGACGAACTGGTCACGACGACGACGGTGCTGGCCCTGGACCGGCTGCTGTCGGAGGATTCGACGTTCTACGGCGATCTGTTCCCGCACGCCGTCAAGTGGCAGGGCATCGTCTACCTGGAGGACGGCCTGCACCGCGCGGTGCGGGCCGCGCTGCGTAACCGCACGGTGCTGCACGCCCGGTTGTTCGATATGGACGTGCTGGCGCCGCAGGCGGGGTGACCGGTTCCGCCGCCCCTATTGCGCCGAATAATGTGCGGATCTGCAGGGAATTTCGGCGAAATACATGCAATTCCGCACATTTTCGGAGTGGCGGGGGTACCGGCGGCGGGAGCGTGGCGACGGGGTAGCCGCGGGCGGGTCTACCCGGCCCGCAGGCTGCGCGGCCGGATGTCGGCCCAGTTCTGCTCGACGTAGGCCAGCGCCTCGGCGCGGGGCGCCTCGCCGAACACCACCGTCCACCCTGCCGGGACATCGACGAACGCGGGCCACAGGCTGTGCTGCTCCTCATCGTTGACCAGCACATAGAAGGTGCCGTTCTCGTCATCGAAGGGGTTGGTGCTCATGGCTTCTCCTGCTGTTGCGATCGGTGGATTCGGTCAGGTCCGCGCCCAGCACTCGATCGGAGAGCAGGCCCAGGCAGCTGAGGTTGGGGAACCCCGGGCCCTGGTTGAGACCGGACAGATTGGGCAGGAACAGCTTCGGCGACAGCCCCTCGACGGCGAGGTCGTAGCCGATCGACTCCTGCAGTCGCTCGCCGGTCATGGGACCGCCGAGGCTCAGTTCGATGAGGTCGAGCGCATCCTGGGTGAACAGGTCGGTGAACCACAGCGCGTCGGCCCCGGACCCGTCGATGACGAGGTCGAACCCGTGCACGGTCTCCAGTGACTCGCCGGCCCGGTCGGTGTGCAGGGTCAGCCGGATCTGTTCGTCGCGGGCGACGGCGTGGGCGACCCGTCCGCGCAGATGCCGGATGCGGTCGTCGGCCAGCAGGGCATCCTGCACGCGCGCCGAGAACACGCCGCGGTCGGTGCGCGCGATCGCGTCCCGGCGTTCGGCCAGCGTGAGCCCGGACCAGTGGGTGGGGTCGGAGAACAGGGTGTTCTCGAAGAACCCCTCGCCGCGGGTGAACAGCGTCACCTGCGGCGAGATCACCGTGATGGTCGAAACCCGGTGCGCGAACAGCTCGTTGAGGATGGCTGCGGCCGTCTCACCCCCGCCGATCACGACCACCCGTTCGGCGGTGATGCGTTCGTGCGCCGACGCCCGGTGCCAGAACTGGGCGATGGACAGCACGCGCGGATTGCCCGGCAGGATCGAGCGTTCGGCCTGACCGGGCCCGGTGACCATGACGGCGTCGGCGTCGATCGTGGTGGTCTCGGTGTCCAGCTCGGTGCGCAGCGCCCAGCGCCCGCGGTCGACGCCCATGCTGGTGACCTCGCCGCGGACGACGTCCATGCCGACGTTGTCGGCGACCCAGCGCAGGTACTGCGCCCACTTGCGGTGTGCGGGCGCGGGCCGACCGCGGTCCACCCACTCGGCGAACTGCCCGGTGGCCACCAGGTGTGCCTGCCAACTGTGCCGCAGCATCACGTCGTCGAGTTCGGCGTTGCGCCGTGGCGCCACGGTCGACCGGTAGGGGAAGCCGACGTCCTTCTCGGGGCTCGTGCCCAGCCTGTGGTTGCCGTCGGTCCAGCCGCCGCTCGACTGCCAGTTGGCCGCGACCGCGGTGCGCTCCACCGCGACCACGTGCGGTGCCGCGATGCCCATGTCGCGCAGCACGGCGGCCTTGGCCGCGACCGCGACGGCCTTGGGTCCGGCGCCGATGATCGCCAGTGTGCCGGTCATGATGCCACCTCTCGTATCGCGTTCTGCCACAGCACCTGCAGAGCCGAGATGTCGTCGTCGGACAGGATCTCGGGCAGCGCCCGCCACTGCGTAGCGAGGACGGCCCGCCCGGCCTCGTCCAGCAGGACCGCGGCGGTGATGGTGAGCTCGTGCAGCACGGCCAGGTCGGGTTCGGGCAGCAGTGAGGCGCCCACCAGCAGCGACCGGTCCAGCAGCGCGCCGCCTCCGGCCACGATCTCGGTGCGGCCGAGGTAGTTGAGCATCACCTGCGGTTCCGGATGGGCAGCGAGGCGCTCGGCGGTGTCGGGCCGCAGATAGCGCAGCAGGCCGAAATCGATTCCGTCGCCGTCGATGTCGGGCAGACCCCGGTCCGGGTCCACGCGGACCGGATGGATCGCGCTGAACAGCCCGATGGTCTCGCCGGTGTCGACGTGCCCACCGGGGTCGACGACGGTCTCGGCCCGCCCGTGCGTCTCGACGGCGAGCAGCGGCGTCGGTGTCGGCTGACCCCGCCGTACCCGCCAGGAGGTCACGGTCTTGGCCGCGGCCAGTGCCAGCAGCTCGGGCATCGGCCGGGCCGCCGCCAGCAGCCGGGCACTCACCTCGGGATCGGTGACCGAGACACTGACATGCAGGTCGCGGGCCCGGTCGGTGGCCGGGCGGACGCGCCGCGCCCCGAGGTCGGGGTCGGGACCCTGCAGTTGGGCCAGCCAGAAGTCGCACGTGTCGAGGTTCGCGGCCCGCTCGGCCAGCAGCTGGGACCAGCGCCGGTAGGTGGTCTGCTCGCGGACCACCACGGGCTGGTGCCCGCCCGCCAGCGCATGCCATCCGGCGTCCAGCTCACCGAGCAGCACCCGCCACGACGCCGGGTCCAGCGCGAGCACATGAGCCGTCAGCAGCAGCACCCCGGGACCGTCGGGCTCACGCAGCCACACCGCGGCCAGCATCCGGCCCCGTTGCGGATTCAGGCTCTCCACGCTGCGGCGGGTGTACTCGGTGGCGGCCGCGACGAGGTCTCCGGTCACCGTCACCTCGTCGAGGACCTCGCCCGGTTGGTGGGGCACGAAGCACATGGTGTCGAGGTCGAGTCGGCTGCGCAGGATCTCGTGGCCGTCGACGATGGCCGCCAGCGACGCCCGCAACTGCTCCCCGGTGGTGCCGGGCGGCAACCGGATCGCCTCGGTCTGCGCCAGTCGGCGCGGGCTGCCGTGCTGGTGCAGCCAATGCACGTTGGGCAGCACCGGAATCGGTCCGGTTGCCTGGTCCTCGTCGGGCGAGGCGTCGAGCAGGCTCTCGGCGTCGACGGCGGCGGCGAGTTCACGAATGGACCCGCACTCCAGCATCAGTCGCGCCCGCAGTGACAGACCGCGGCGCCGCGCCGCCTGCACCACCGACAGTGCGACGATGCTGTCGAGGCCCAGCGCCAGCAGATCCGCGGTGACGTCGACGGCAGTGGTCTCGAGCAGTTCGCCGACGACCTCCGCCAGCACCTTCTCGGTTTCGGTCTCCGGTGCCGTGACCGTGTCGGTGTCGGTGATGCCGCCGGCGGCGGCCAGCGCCCGTTCGTCGACCTTGCCGTGCGAGGTCAACGGCAGCTCATCGAGCACAACGATGTGGTGTGGCACCAGATAGCGGGGCAGCCTGGCGGTCAACATGGTCCGCAGCTCGGCCACCGGCACGTCGGTGCCGCCGGTGCCGCCGGTGCCGACGTAGGCGATCAGGCGCGGCCCACTGCGCTGCGCGCGCACCACGACATGCGCGGTCTGCACCGCGGGGTGGGTCAGCAGCGCCGCGACGATCTCGCCGGGCTCGACGCGGTACCCGCGGATCTTGACCTGATCGTCGGAGCGGCCCAGGTACTGCAGCGTCCCGTCCGCCGCACGCCGCACCAGATCTCCGGTGCGGTACATCCGAGCGCCGGGGGTGACGGGGTCGGCGACGAACCGGCTCGCGGTCTCACCGGGCCGGCCCAGGTAGCCGCGGGTCAGCTGCTCGCCGGTCAGGTACAGCTCGCCCTGCACACCGTCGGGCACGGGCCGCAGCCAGGAGTCCAGGATGTGCATGCCGGTGCCCGCGGTGGGCCGGCCGATCGTGGGCCGGGTGTGGTCGGCGATCGCCGCGACGACGGCCTCGACGGTGGTCTCGGTCGGGCCGTAGCAGTTGAAGGCCGTCATCTGGGTTCGGGCGCACGCCTCCCGGATCAGCGCCCATGTGCTCACGCCGATGGCCTCGCCGCCGAGAGCCAGCACCACCAGCGGCACCCGGGACAGCAGTCCCACGTTGGCCAACTGGGCGAACATCGACGGGGTGGTGTCGATCATGTCGACCCCGTGCCGGTCGATGACGTCGACCAGTCCCTCGGCGTCGCGCTGCACGTCGTCGCCGACGATGTGGACGCTGTGCCCCTCGAGCAGCCCGGCCAGCGGCTGCCAGGCCGCGTCGAACGTGAACGACCAGGCGTGCGCGATGCGCAACGGCCTGCCGACCCGCGCCGCGGCGGGCCGCAGCACGTGCGCGGCGTGGTCGGCGGCGTAGGCCAGCACGGCACGGTGGGTGCCGATGACGCCCTTGGGCTTTCCGGTGGTGCCGGAGGTGAACACGGCGTAGGCCGCGCTGTCGGGCGCGATGTCGGCGGCCCGCCAACCGGCCGGCAGGTCGTCGGGGGTGGGCCAGTCCTCGTCGACGACCACCTCGGCGCCGCTCTGCGCGAGAATGTCGGCGATGCGCTCGTCGGGCATGGCGGGATCCAGCGGCACGATCATGCCGCCGGCCTTGAGCACCGCGAACATCGCGATGACGTACTGCGGGCCGCGGGGCAGTCTGATCGCCACGGGGACCTCGGCGCGCACCCCGCGGGCCTGCAGTCCGGCGGCCATCCGGTCGGTCAGGGCATCGAGTTCGCCGTAGCTCAGGTGGCCGCCGTCGAAACTCAGCGCGACCGATTCCGGTGTGCGTGCGGCGATCTCGGTGAGGCGGGCGTGGATGCTGTGCGCGCCCACGGGGTTGCGCGGCGGCAACGCCGCGCGCCGGATTCGGCCGCTCTCCCGCTCCGACAGCGTCAGGATCTCGCGCAGTGGCCGGTCCCACGAGTCGACCAGTGCCTGTGCGGTGCCGATCACGCGGCGTCCCAGGTCCTCGGGATCGACGGCTCCCAGTGCGCCGTCGAGGATTTCGACGAGCACCGTGAGCTCGCCGTGGGTCAGGTGCGCGGCAATGGTCACCGGAAAATGCGACAGGCTTTCCAAGGCCGCGGGCGCGAAGGTCGCCCCGTTGGCGGTGAACTCTCCCCCGCCGACGAGCCCACCCGGCGGGAAGTTCTCATAGACCAGCAGGCTGTCGAACATCTCGCCGACACCCGCGATGGCGCGCAGGTCGGCGTGCGACAGGTGGCTGTGCTCACGCAGGGTCGCCGCTTCACGCTGCAGTTCGGCGCACTGTTCGCCGACGCTGCGCCGCGGGTCCAGCCGGATCCGCAGCGGCACGGTGTTGATGAACAGGCCGACCATGGTCTCGACCCCGGACAGCTCGTCGGGTCGCCCCGACACCGTCATCCCGAACACCACGTCGTCTCGGTCGGTGAACACCGACAGCACTGTGGCCCAGGCCATCTGCACCAGCGTGTTGAGGGTGACACGGTGCGCGCGGGCGGCGTCGGCGAGCGTGCGGGTGGCCTCGGCGTCGAGGCGGACCTCGGTGCGCTGCGGAAGTCCCGGTGCGGGTTCGACATCGGTGAGCGCGGGTGTGAGCAGGGTCGGCCCGCTGAGGCCGGCCAGATGCCGTTGCCACACGGCGCGGCTGGCCTGCTCGTCACGACCGGCCAGCCAGCCGATGTAGTCGCGGTACAGCCGCGGCGACGGCGGCAGCGCCGCGGTGTCCCCGCCGGCGCGGTAGAGCGTGATGAGCTCGCCGACGAACAGCGGCAGTGACCACCCGTCGATGATGATGTGGTGCGCCATGACCGCCAGACGCCACCGGGCCTGCGGCAGTTCGATCAGCAGAAATCGAAGCGCCGGACCGTGTTCGAGGTCGAACGGGCGGGCCCGCTCGGTCGCCTCGATCGCGGCGGCCTCGTCGGCGGTCTCGGCCCGCACCGTCGTCCACGGCAGGTCGACCGTCGACGGGATGACCTGCACGGTCCGGCTCAGGTTGCCGCGGAAGAAGCTGGCCCGCAGATTGGGATGGCGCACCAGCATGGCTTCGGCGCACTCCCGCAGCAGCGCGACGTCGAGGACGCCGGTGACGTCGGCGGCCATCGCGATGACGTAGGGGTCGGGACCGGAATCGGATTCGGCCCCGGCGAGCATCGTCATCGAGAACAGCCCCTGCTGCAGCGGGCTCAGCGCGATGACGTCCTCGATGGCCGGCGCCGAGCCGGCGGACTGCGAAACGGTCACTGTGCCCCGTTCTGCGGTCCGCCCCAGGACGCCGTGAGTTCGGCGAGTTCGTCCGCGGACAGACCCGAGGCGGCCATCGGCGCATGGTGGGTCGCGTCGGTGTCGGCGTCGTCCTCGGCGGACTCGAAGGACGTGGCGGCCTCGGCGGGGCCGGCATCGACCGCGGCCGCCAACTCGTGCAGCACCGGGTGTTCGAACACCATGCGCGCCTTGAGCGTCAGACCCGCGTCCCGGGCACGGGCCGCGACCTGCACCGCGAGGATGCTGTCCCCGCCGAGGGTGAAGAAGTCGTCATGCCGGTTGGCCACCGGCACGTCGAGAACCTCGGCCAGGATCGTCGCGAGCGCGCGCTCGGTGTCGGTGCTCGGCGGCTCGGCGGGCAGTTCGGCTGTCGCGGCGGCCGCGGGTGCCGCCGCCTCGCCCGCCCGCCCGACGATCTCCAGGGTGCCCGTCGCCGTCCACCGCGCGAGGTCGCCGGTGCGGTAGAGCCGGGCACCGGGGGTGAAGGGATTCGCGACGAACCGCTCGGCGGTGTCGGCGGCGGTGACCGCCTGGCCCACACCCCACGGCCCACCCGCGAAGTACAGCTCCCCCACGACACCTGTCGCGGCGGGCTTGAGGTCCGCGTCGAGCACATACACCCCGGTGTCGCCGCCGCCCCACTCGAGGAGTCGCTGCCGCTCGGCGGCGTCGGTGACCTCGATGTCGCGCAGCGTGGCGTCGGGCGTGTCCGCGAAGGCCTCCAGGACGCGGGTCAGCCAGATGCTGAAGCGCTCGAGGGTGGCCCGCTCGTACAGTTCGGCGCGGTAGATCGCGTGGCAGCGGTAGCCGTCCTCGCCCGTGAAGAAGCTCAGCTGCAGATCCGCATGTGCGGCATCGAAGTCGGGTTCGAGCGCCGTGAACGTCACGGGGCCGTCGGGGTCGATCACCCGGTCGGCCGGAAGCTGTTCGCGCACATGGACGACCACCCCGAACAGCGGGTTGCGCGACAGTGAGCGCACGGGGCTGACGGCGTCGACGACCTGGTCGAACGGCAGGTCCTGATGCGCGTAGGCGGCCAGCGCCATGTCCCGGGTGCGGGTCAGGATCTCGCGCACCGTCGGGTTGCCGCGAAGGTCGTTGCGCAGCACCAGGATGTTGATGAAGAACCCGACGAGTTGGTCCAGTTCCGGTTCGGTGCGGCCCGCGACGGGGCTGCCGATCGGGATGTCGAATCCACCGCCGGCCTTGTTGAGTGCGACCGCCACCGCGGCCTCGAGCAGCATGAACTCGGTGACGTTCAGCTCGGCCGCGAGCGCCATGAG
This sequence comes from Mycobacterium sp. ACS4331, assembly GCF_001667265.1. Classification (GTDB taxonomy): domain Bacteria; phylum Actinomycetota; class Actinomycetes; order Mycobacteriales; family Mycobacteriaceae; genus Mycobacterium. The sequence continues at coordinate 21,913 of NZ_LZHW01000101.1, forward strand.
CCGGTTGCGGGTGTCGGCGGCGATCTCAAAGGCGTGTGCCTCACCCACCCCGGAGAGCACCGGGGGCCGGGGGAAGTCGGGCCGCAGGCCGATCTCCTCGGGCAGGCCGGCGAGTTGGGACACCCAGTACTCGCGCTGCGGCGCAGCGATTCCCTTGTCGTCGGCGAGCAGTTGGGACTGCCACACCCCGTAGTCCGCGTACTGCACGGGCAGGGGCGCCCAGTGCGGGGCCTGCCCGCCGGTTCGGGCGCGGTAGGCCACCAGCAGGTCGGTGAACAGCACCGTCGCCGACCAGTGGTCACCCGCGATGTGATGCATGGTGACGGCCAGGACGTGCTCGCCGTCGGCCCGCAGCACCGCGGCCCGGATGGGCCACTGCGCCTCCAGGTCGAAGATGTGCGCGCGCTCCTTCTGCAGTCGTTCGGCGACCCACCGCTGCCCGGCACCGTCCAATACGCGCACCGGCAGGCCCGCGGGCTCGTGGATGATCTGGTAAGGCACACCGTCGATTTCGCGGTAGGTGGTGCGCAGCACCTCGTGCCGGTCCACGACATCGCCGATCGCTGCGGTCAACGCCTCGACATCGACCGGGCCGCGCAGGCGTGCGGCGAACGGGATGTTGTTCATCACACTGGGACCGTCGACGCGGTAGGTGAACCAGGTGCGGAGTTGCGACGCCGACAGCGGTGCCGGCCCGTCGTGGCCGACCGGGATCAGGCGGGGCCGAACAGGTCCCACGCTGCCCGACGCGAGCGCGTCGACATGGGCGGCGATCTGCGCGACCGTCGCGAGTTCGAAGATCTCCCGGACCCCGACCTCGACGTCGCACGCGGTTCGGATGGCGGCCACTAGCCGGGTGGCCAGCAGCGAATGCCCACCCAGGTCGAAGAACGAGTCGTCGGCGCCGATCGTGTCGCGGCCGAGGAGTTCACCGAACAGCGCAGCGACGCGCCACTCGGTGGCGGTCTCGGGCTCACGGAACTCGGTGGCGGACACAATCTCCGGGTCCGGCAGCGCGGTTCGGTCGATCTTGCCGTGCGTGGTGATGGGGATCTCGTCGAGCACGACGTAGCCCGCGGGCACCATGTACTCGGGCAGCGCGGCGTTGACCCGCGCGCGGATACGGTCGACGTCAACCGATTCCAGCGGTTCGCCCGCGACGGGCGTGAGGTATCCGACCAGGCTCTTGCCCAGCCGCGGCAGATCGCGCAGCACCACGACGGCCTGCCCGACGCTGGGGTCCACCGAGATGGCGGCCGCGACGTCACCGAGTTCGATGCGGAAGCCCCGGATCTTGACCTGTTCGTCGGCGCGGCCGACGAATTCGATGTCGCCGTCGGCGTTGCGCCGGGCCAGGTCGCCCGAGCGGTACATGCGCTGTCCGGGGTTGAACGGGTCGGCGACGAAGCGTTCGGCGGTCAGGCCGGGCCTGCGGTGGTAGCCGTGCGCGACATGGCTGCCGCCGATGTAGATCTCACCGATCACGCCGACCGGGACGGGCTGCAGCGCCTCGTCGAGCAGGTGCAGCGTGGTGTTGATCTTGGGGGTGCCGATCGGCACGATCCGCGTGCCCTGCTTGCCCTCGACCTTGTACCGGCTGGCGTTGACGATGGTCTCGGTCGGTCCGTAGAAGTTGTGCAGCATCGCGTCGAAGGTGGCGTGGAATTTGTCGGCCACCTCACCGGGCAGGGGTTCGCCGCCGATCGGCACGCGCTGCAGGGTGCGCCACTGGTTGACGCCGGGCAGCGACAGGAACAGGCCGAGCAGCGAGGGCACGAAGTGCATCGCGGTGATGCCCTCGTCGCGCAGCAGATCGGTCAGGTATCCGATGTCGTTGAGGCCGCCGGGTTTGTGGATCACGATGCGGGCCCCGCAGGCCAGCGTGCCGAACACCTCACCGATCGAGATGTCGAAGCTGGGTGAGGCGACCTGCAGCAGACGGTCGTTGGCGTCGATTCCGTAGTCCCCCTGGAACCACACGAAGTACTCGGCGATCGGGCGGTGCGGCACCGGGACGCCCTTGGGCTGGCCCGTGGTTCCGGAGGTGTAGATCAGGTAGGCGGTGTTGTCCGGACCGTGCGGGCGGATCAGGTCGGCGGGCGTCGGATTGTCGGTGCGCTGGTCGTCGAGGCCCGTGATGGGTTCGCGGATAACGAGTTTGGCGTCGCAGTCGCCCAGGATGAACGCCAGCCGGTCCTCGGGATAGGTCGGGTCGACCGGCAGGTACACCGCGCCGGCCTTGACGATGCCCAATGCGGTGACGACGAGTTCCGGGGACTTGTCCAGCAGCACCGCGACGCGGTCCTCGGCACCGATGCCCTGTGCGATCAGCCAGTGCGCGATGCGGTTGGCGGACTCGTTGAGTTCGCGGTAGCTGTAGTGCCTGCCCTCGTAGACCACCGCGGTCGCCTCGGGGGTCCGCGCGACCTGCGCGGTCACCAGATCGGCCAGGGTGGCGGGCGCGGTGTCGAACACCTCGCCGTGGGACACCTCGCGCAGCCACGCGGCGGACGCCGGGTCCATCAGCTCCAGCCGGGACAGCACGGTGTCCGGGGCGGCCAGGGCGCTGTCGAGCAGGACGACGAAGTGGTCGAGCAGTTGTGCGGCCAGCCGCGGTTCGAGGATCTCGATGAGGTGCTCGGCCTCGACAAGCGCACCCGCCGAGGACATCTCGACCATGAATCCCAGCGGCAGCTGGGTGAGGTGGCCGCGCAGTTCGCCGCGCCGGCACTGCAGGCCCGGAGGGGTGAAGCCGCCGCCGTCGGGTTCGCGGAAGCCGAAGCTCACCCGGGTCAGCCGCTCCGCACCGTGACGGCGGTCCGGGTTGAGATCGCGAACCACCCGGTCGAGATTGACGCGCTGATGCGCGAACGCCCCGAGCGCGGTGTCGCGGGCCTGGTCGAGGAGTTGGCGGAACGTCAGATTCGAGTGCGGACGCAGCCTCATCGCGACGGTGTTGCCGTAGTAGCCGATGGTGTCCTCGGAGTCGGCATCGCGGTTGACCACGGGCGTCACGACCAGGAAGTCGTCGCTGTGGGTGTAGCGGTGGATCAGGGTGCCGAACACCGCGAGCAGCACCATGTAGGGGGTGGCCCCGGTCTCGCGCGCCAGTGCGGCCACGCGCTCGGTGGTCTCCGGGGTCAGACGCACGGTGCTGCGCGACGAGCGCCAGCTGCTCGGGACCGCCGAGCCGTTGGGCCCGGGCAGTTCCAGCGGCTCGGGCATATCGGCCATGACCGCACGCCAGTAGGCGAGATCGGCGGCCTCGGAGGCATTCTCCGCGGATCGACGCCGCACCGGTTCCGGTTCGAGCGTCGCACCGGTGTAGGCATGGGTGAGGTCGGTGAAGAACACCCGCCAGGAGGCGTCGTCCCACGCGATGTGATGGGCGACCAACAGCATCATGTGCTCGTCGGGTGCGGTGCGGACCACGGTGATCCGCAGCGGGGCATCCTTGGTGAGGTCGAACGGGGCGCCGAACTCCCGCTGTGCGAGCACCTCGAGTCGAAGCTGCCGGGCATGGTCGGACAGCTCGGTGAGGTCGTGCACGGTCCAGGCCGGGCGCAGGTCGTCGATGACGCGGGGGTGCGGTTCGCCGTTCTCGTCGGCGTGATACGTGGTGCGCAGCACGCTGTGCCGCTGTGCGACCGCGTCCACCGCCTCGTGCAGTCTGGCGACGTCGAGGGCACCGGTGAGCCGGTAGGACACCGACACGTTCAGCAGTGCGCCACTGGGATCGGCGGCCTGGACGAACCACATCCGCAACTGCCCCTCGGACAGCCCGGTGCTCGGTTGGTCCGCCGCGGCCGAAGCGGCGCCCGGGTTCGACAGCCCGCGTTCGTTGAGCCTGCGCCGCAACAGTTCCAGGCGCCGGTCGTCGAGGGAGGTGTCAGTCACGTGAGGGTTCACTTTCTCTCCAGGTCGGACACGAGTTCAGCGCCGGTGATCCCGCCGAGCAGGCGGGCCAGGCCGACCGTGCGCCCCATGACGCGGTGGAGCCGCTTGCGCAGGTCGAGCGCGAGCAGCGAGTCGACGCCCAGGTCGAACAGCGATTCGTTCAGGTCCAAGACGCCCGGATCGGGAAGGCTCAGGACCGCGGCGAGTTCGGCGCGCACGGTGTCGGCCGTACTCCGATCGGCTGCTGCTGCGCCATGTTCCACCGCGGGGACCGGCGCATCGAGGCTGTCGAGGAACATCCGGAGGCGTTCGGTGTCGGCCGAGAGCACCAACGGATCCACGGCGTGATCCCGCAGGCTCGCCGCGATGGCCGCCTCGGCCGGCATCTGTCGCAGCCCGGACCGCTCGATGTTGGCGATCTCGGCGGCGTCGACGATGCCGCCGTCACCCCACAGGCCCCAGCGCACGGACACGCAGCGACGGCCCGTCGCCCGCACCTGATGCGCGACGATGTCCAGCATCCGGTTGGCCGCGGCGTACGCGGCGTGCCCGTGTCCGCCCCACACGCCAGACATCGAGGAGCACAGCAGCATCCGGCTCTCGGGGCGGTGCGGCCAGATCTGCGCGAGCCGCACGGCGCCGACCACCTTGGCGCTGAGCGTCTGGATGAATGCCGCGGTGTCGAGGTCTTGGGCTGTGCCGAACCGTGCCAGGCCCGCGCAGTGCACGACGAGCGATGCGCCTTGGCCGCCGAATTGCGCCGCGGCCGCACTCAACTGTCCGGCGTCGGTGATATCGCACGGCACCGCGACCACCTCGGTGCCGTGGGTTTCGGACAGCGCCGCACACACCGCGGGATCCACCGCGCGCCGGCTCAGCAGCACGATCCGGCGCGCGCCGCGTTCGGCGAGGTGGCGGGCGTACTGCAGGCCGATGGCACCCGCGGCGCCGGTGATGACGACATCGTCGAGCAGTCCGCCGTCGAGGGCCAGGTCCGGGGCCGTGACACCGGAGGTGGTGAACGCCTTGGGGTCACGGCGATACAGCTGGGGGCGGCCGTCGACGTGACGAAGCGCAAGCTCTCCCCCGCAGGCCCGCACGACGTCGAGCACGACCTCGGCCGCCACGCCGGGCACTGTGTCGAGATGGTGGAACGCCTGATCGGGCCGTTCGAAACCCAGACTGCGGTGCACCGCGGCAAGCGCCGCCGCGACGGGCGAGGGCACCGGGTCGGCGACGCCGGTCTGCTCGGCGCCGATGGTGACGAGCCACACCTGCCTGCAGGACGGGCCGATCTGGTCGACGTAGCGCAGTAGGCCCGCCTGGACCAGCTTGGCGAGCGCGGCGGCGGCCTCGGGCACGTCGGTGTCCGCCAGGTCGGGGGCCACCGCCACGAGAATCTCGGCGTCCGAGGGCATGACGTCGCCGAGCACCGTGTGCAGTCCGTGCACCAGCGACGTGGCTCCTCCGAGCGTGACCACCGCCACCGAGGGTCGGCCTCGGGTTGCGGGAGTGGGCATCGGCACCCACGACTCCGCGGTGACGGTCAGACCCGTCACGGGGGCCAGGGGCTCGCGCTGGGCCCAGAGGCCACCGGCGCGCATCGGGGCGTTGGGGAATCCCCGCAGCGCCGCGCCCGTCGATGGCGTCAGCTCGCGCCAGATGAAGGTCGGGTCGGCCACCGCGACCGCGGCGATGTTGGCCGCCAACTGGTGCGGCAGCGGGTGGTCCCGATGTCCGGTTCCGGCCAGCACCGCCTCGCCCGCGCGCTCGGCGACCGCGTGCAGCAGCGCCGGGTGGCTGGACAGCTCGACGAAGATCGTTGCCCCGCAGTCGATCGCCGCCTGCACGGCGCGGTCGAACCGAACGGTGTTGCGCAGGTTGGCATACCAGTAGTCGACGAACCCGGTGCCGGGGGCGACGACGGCGCCGGTGGTGCCGCCGATGAACTGCACGGCGGTCTCGGCGAACGACGCCGCCGGCAGGTGATCCTGCACCCAGCCCCGCAGGGGTTCGAGCACGCTGGTGTGGACGGGGAAGTTGACCGTGATCGGTGTGCCGAGTCGGCCGTCGGCCCGCACGCGTTCGACCGCCGCCGCGACGGCGTCGGCGTCACCCGAGACGGCGACGGCCGCACTCGCGTTGATCACCGAGAGTTCAAGCCAGCCGCCGATGTCCTCGATCAGGTCCCGTGCGGCGTCGGCCGTGATGCCCAGTGCCGCGACAGCATACCTGCCGGTGAGTCGGTCGACCACGCCCGCGCGCACCGCGACGACCGTCACGGCGTCGGCGAGGCCCATCGCTCCGGCCACATACGCCGCGGCGATCTCCCCGAGGCTGTGCCCGACCGCGAGGTCCGGGGCCACCCCGTGACTGCGCCACGCGGCGGCCAGCCCCACCGCGTGGGCGAACTGGGCGCCCTGGATCTCGATCTCGGAGAAGGATTCCGGGGCGTCGATCTCGGTCAGGTAGCGCAGCGGGCTCGCGTGTCCGGCGGCGGCGAACGCCGCGGCGCATTCGTCGACCGCGGCGCGGTAGCCGGGCAGGCGCCGGTGGGCGTCGGCTCCCATGCCGGGATGCTGACCGCCCTGGCCGGGGAAGACGAACGCCACCCTCGGCGGTCGGCTCGTCGACGAGCCGGACACCAGCCGGTGTTCGGCGCCGTGGGCCACCGCGTCCAGCGCGGCCCGCAGCTCCGCGCGGTCGGCTGCGCGAATCACGCTCCGGTGCCTGCGGATTCGTCGGGTGCGCAGCAGGTGGGTCGCGATGTCGGCGACACTCGCCGCGCGCCCGCAGTCGGTGTCGAGGAAGCGCAGCAGGGCCGCGGCGTCCTTCGCCACCAGGTCGTGGGAATGGGCGCTGATCAGCACGGGGATGCGCCCGTCCGGAAGGGTCGCGCCGCCGAATGCGCCGGCGCACGTCATGATGCGACCTGCTCGGGCATCGACACGATGACGTGGGTGTTGGTGCCGCTCATGCCGAACGCGGAGACCGCGGCCACGCGCCGGCCATCGGTGGCGGGCCAGGGACGAAGCTTGTCCGCCAGACGCAGGCCCTGACTGTCCCAGTCGATCTCGGTGCTGGGGTCGTCGACATGCAGGGTCGGGAGGATGCTGCCGTGCTCGGCGGCGACCAGCACCTTGGCCAGCCCCAGCGCACCGGCCGCGGCCTGGGTGTGGCCGAGGTTGGACTTGACCGACCCCAGGAAAGCGCCGGTGCCCGGCGCCGCGGCGCCGTAGGTGACGGCCAGGGAACGCAGTTCGGTGCGATCCCCCAACCGGGTGCCGGTGCCGTGCCCCTCGATGACGTCGACCTGCTCGGGGGCCAGTCCTGCGACATCGAGGGCGCGGCGGAACAGGCGCACCTGGGCGGCCTCGCTCGGTGCGGTCAGTCCGGTGGTGCGCCCGTCGGAATTCAGGACGCTGGCGGACACCTCGGCCAGGATCGGTCTGCCGTCGGCCAGGGCGCGAGAGCGCTTCTGCAGCAGGTACATCGCCGCGCCCTCGGCCCACACGGTGCCGGTGGCGTGTGCGCTGTAGGGCCGGCAGTGGCCGTCGTCGGACAGTGCGTGCTGCTTGGAGAACTCGACGAAGTACCCGGGTGAGCCCATCACGGTGACGCCACCGGCCAGCGCGAGGTCGCAGTCCCCGCTGTGCAGGGCCGCGACCGCGGTGTGGAACGCGGCCAGGGCCGAGGAGCATGAGGTGTCCACCGTGAGCGCGGGTCCGGCCAGGTCGAGCAGATACGCGATGCGTCCCGAGATCACGCCCAGCGAGGTCCCGGTGATCAGATGCCCGCTGTGATGCGAGAACTCGGCCATGGGTGGCCCGTACTCGAGGGTCGATGCGCCGACGTAGCAGCCCACATCGTGGCCGGCGAGGTCGTCGGGGTTGATGCCGCTGTTCTCCACGGCGCGCCAGGCCAGGCGCAGCGCGACTCGTTGCTGCGGGTCCATCGCGACGGCTTCACGGGGTGAGATGCCGAAGAACTCGGGATCGAATTCAGCTGCGCTGGAGAGGAATCCACCCAGGTTGTGGATCTGTTTGAACCCGTCCCGCCGGGATCCCTCGAACAGGTCGTTCAGTGCCCAGCCGCGGTCGGTGGGGAATGGGCCCAGGGCCTCACGCTGTTCGGTCAGCAGGGTCCAGAAGGCCTCCGGGGTGGCGACATCGCCGGGTGTCTCCAGCGCCATGCCCACGATCACCACGGGGTCGGTCATGTTCTGCCCACCAACCGAGCCACCGCGTTCAGGTGGTCGTTGAGATAGAAGTGCCCGCCGTCGAAGAACTCACAGGTGAACCGGCCCTCGGTGTGGCCCGCCCAGCGGTCCAGCCAGTCCCGCCGGGTGCGGTGATCCGCACTGCCGCCGAGGGCGTGGATGTCGGCACGGATCCTCACGTCTGGGGCACAGGAGTAGGTGCTCAGCGCGCGGTAGTCCGCCTTGACTGCCCGCATCAGCAGTTCGGCGAAGTCCTCGTCCTCGAGCAGCACCGGATTGGTCCCGCCAAGGTCGATCATGTCGGCGAGCACCTCGGCGTCGGTGCTCGGCAGCGGGAATCCCTCCGTGACGGTCGACGGGGCCTGTCCCGCCGAGGCCCACAGGGCGCGGACATCGACGCCACGGGCCTCGGCGATGCGGGCGAACTCGAATGCCACGACCGCGCCCATGCAGTGCCCGAAGAGCGTCAGCGGTGCCACCCCGGACCAGTCACCGGCGTCGAACAACTGCTGCGCGATCTCCTCCACGGTGCCGGCCGCGGGATGCGTGAGGCGGTCGGCACGCTGTGGGTACTGCACGATGATCGCAGGAGTTCCATTGTCCGACAGAACTTTCGCGAACCCGCGGTAGGCCGCTGCGGCACCGCCCGCGTGCGGGAAGACCACGGTGGCACCCGGCGCCGCGCCGGGGAACCGCTTGATCCAGGACGGGAACGACACACCGGTGTCCGAGGTCATGACACCACCGACGAGTCGAGTGCGGACACCACTTCGCTGTGCTCCATCTCCAGCACCTCGAGGTAGACCTCGGCGACCTGCGCCAGGCGATCACTGCCCGGCTCGCGATCGGACAGCAGCGTCGCGAGTCCGCCGACGGTGCGCGCGGCGAAGATGTCGGCGACCATCACCGTCGGGGTGTCGAGCCAGGCCCGGATGTGCGCCACCAGCTGTGTGGCGAGCACCGAATCGCCTCCGAGGGCGAAGAAGTCGTCGTCGACGCTGAGCGCCTCGACGCTGAGCAGTCCGGAGATGATGTGGGCGAGGGCGCGTTCCAGGGTCGTCGACGGCGCGACGTGGGTCGCGGCGGTGTCGACCGCACGCCGCGATGCGGCCTGGGCGAGCCGTTCGGCCGCGGCTCGGCGATCGATCTTGCCGCCGACGGTGAACGGAATGGTGTCGGTGATCTCGATGACGTCCGGAACCATGTGCGGCGGAACGAATCCGGCCACTGCGTCGGCGAGCTGCTGCGGGGTGACCTGCGGATCGGTGACGCGGACCAGCGCGGTCAACTGTTCGCGCGTCGCGTCGCCGCCGGCCGGCACGACGGCGGCGACCGCCCCGTCGACGGCGGGCAGCCGGTTCAGCGCGCCCTCGACCTCACCGAGTTCGACTCGGTAGCCGCTGATCTTGACGCGGTGGTCGGCGCGGCCGACGAATTCGATGGTGCCGTCGGGCAGGTGTCGCACCAGGTCGCCCGTGCGGTACCACCGGGTGCCGTCGTGCTCGACGAACTTCTCCGCGGTGAGTTCGGGCCGGCCGCGATAGCCCGTGGCGAGGCCTCGGCCGCCGACCCAGAGTTCGCCGGGGACCCAGTCCGGGCAGTCGACGCCGTCCGGCGCCACGACGCGGCAGCTGTTGTTGGGCAGCGGCCGGCCCAGCGGCACCGCGGCCAGACCAGACAGGTCGGCCAGGTCGGTGACCTCATACCAGGTGTTGTGGATCGCGGTCTCAGTCGCGCCGCCGAGTCCGGCGATGCGGGCGTGCGGCGCCTGTGCGCGCAGGGCGCGGACCATCTCCGTGCGCACCCAGTCACCGCCGGTGGGCACCACGCGCACCGACGACAGCGGCCCGGAGCCCACCGCGACCAGCATCTCGAGCCAGCCCGGCAGCCAGTGCAGCACCGTGACGTCGTGGTCGCGGATGAGCCGTGCCCATGCGTCGGGGTCGCGGCGGCTGTCCTCGTCGACCACGACGATCGCTCCACCGGCGCGCAGCATGCCGAAGATGTCCAGCACGGAGATGTCGCATTCCAGCGTGGACAGTGCCAGACAGCGGTCGTGGCGCCCGATCTCGAAGTGGTCGTTGATGAACTCGACGGTGTTCATCGCGGCGTCGTGGCTGACGTCGACGCCCTTGGGCTCCCCCGTCGAGCCCGAGGTGAAGAGGACGTAGGCGACCTCGTGCGGGTCGACGACGGCGGGCGCGGTCTCGGCGGCGCGGACGCGACCCTGTGCGACGGCCTCGCGCACGGTCACCGCGGGCACCGGCAGGTCGTCCATCGCGGGCGTGCGCGGCCCGCAGAACAGCGCCGAGTGCACGCCTGCACCAGCCAGGATGCGCTGCGCGCGGTCGGCGGGCTGGTCGACACCGACCGGCAGGTACGCCGCACCGGCGGCGTGGATGCCCAGCAGGGCGGGGATCTGCTCGGCGGTCTTGGGGCCCATCACCGCGACCGTGTCGCCGCGGCCCACGCCGCGCTCCCGCAACGTGGCCGTCACCGCCAGGACATGTTCGCGCAGTTGGCCATACGTCAGATCGCCGAGGCCGCTGTACACCGCGGGCGCGTCGGGCTGCTGGTCGGCGGTGCGAAAGAAGCCGTCGTGCAGCGCTTCTGAGCTCACCGGCCGGGTGACGCCGGTGCGGACCGCCCGCTGCGTTTCCGGCGCCGAGCAGGGGTCCACGGTGTCCCAGGCGGAGTCGTCGTGGGCAAGCCGGATGAGTTCGGCGACGTGGTGGGCGAACATCGCGTCGGCAACGCCGGGCCGGAAGGCGTCCTCGCGGACGTCCCAGTTGATCAGCAGGCCGCCGTCGTACGGGGTGGCCTGCGCGTCGAGCAGAACCTGGGGACCCTGCGAGATGTGCCACACGCAGGCGCCGAACTGGTCGGTGACTGCACCGGCGAACAGGTCACCCAGGCCGATCGCGCTGGTGAACACGAACGGCGCGAGGGTGGGCAGGCCGCGGTGCCGGGTGAGGTCACGCAGCACCGACAACCCTGAGTAGCTCGAGTGTCCCGCGCTGGCGTGCAGCGACTGCTGCAGGACCCGCGCGCGGTCGGCCGCGGTGGGCGCGGCGGTGAGGTCGACGTCGAGCATCAGCGATGAACTGAAGTCGCCCACGAGCTTGTCCACATCGGGGTGGAACGGTTCGCGGCCGAACATCGGCAGGTTGAGCAGGAAATGCGCGCTGGTGGACCAGCGTGCGAGCGTCCCGGCGTAGGACGCGGCGATCGCCATGGCCGGCGTGACGCCCCGCCGATGGGCGGCGGCGAACAGGGCCTCGCGGATGTCGGCGTCGAAGAAATGCCAGCGCCGGGTGGTGCGACGCGGGTTGGCCTGCTCGCGGGCCGGCACCAGCGGTGGCGACGGCGGCTCGGGCAGATGCGGGATGCGGTTGGCCCACCACTGCCTGTCCTCGTCGGACACGGGGGTCGACGCGGTCAGTGCGGCCCGGTATTCGCGGTAGGTGTAGCCGAGTTCGGGCAGCTGGTCACCGCGGTAGAACACCGCGAGGTCGGCCATGAAGTTGCGGTAGCTCACGGCGTCGGCGGCCGACATGTCCATGTCGACATGCAGGCGGGTGCGTCCGTGCGGCAGCAGCGTGAGTGCGATCTGCAGCACCTCACCGTGCAGGATCTGGTGCGATTTGGCGTCGCGGATCTCCTCGAGACGCTGCTGTGCGGTGGCCTCGTCCGCGTCGCGCAGGTCGACGATCTCGACGGGCAGCGTGCGGTCGGTGATCCGCTGCGTGCCGTCGGGCAGGATCTCCACGCGCAGCATCGGGTGGCGGCGCGCGAGGGCGGCCGCTGCGACGCGCAGCTGGCCGGGGTCGACGCCCTCGCCGTCGAACTCGACGTACAGGTGCGGGGCCACTCCGCCGAGCGCCTGCTCCTCGTTGCGGCCCAGCCACAGCGCGTGCTGAATCGGGGCCAGCGGGAAGGTGTCGCCCTCGTCCGGGCTGTCTGGGTTGTCTGGGGCGGCCTGGGGCGGCTCCGAGTCGGCGGTGCGCTCGTCGACCAGCCGGGTCCAGGCGGCGACCGTGGGGTTTTCGGCCAGTGCGGCGAAGTTGACGTCGATTCCCTGCCGGCGCCACCGTCCGGACAGCGACATCATCCTGATGGAGTCCAGACCCGAGGCGATGAGGTCGGCGTCGGGGTCCAGCGCGTCCGGGCTGATGCCGAGCAGCTCAGCGACCTGTTCTTGGACGGTCGGCGAGCTCGCCGCTGCGCGACCCACTATCGGTCCTCCCAACAATCAACAAAGGCTGCCCTAACTTTGTGGAGGCTACCCTATATATGATCATCCGGACACATCTACCCGGAAGGGCGGCCTGTACCGCGATGAGCACTGGTTTTGACCCGAGCACCGAACGCATCCGGTCCGAAATTGACGACCTCGCCGAGGGTTTCGTCGCCTGCCCGCCCGATCGCGCCGAGGTCTACCGGCAGGCCGGGTACTGGGTGGGCCTGCCGCTGGACTCGATTCTCCGGGAGGCCGCAGCGCGCTGGCCTGGCAAATGCGCCGTGGTGGACCGCCGGGAGGGGTTGACGTTCGCCGAACTGGACGCGGCCGCCGACCGGATCGGGACCGCGCTGCTCGACCTCGGATTCCAGCCCGGCGATCGCGTCCTGCTGCAGCTTCCCAACTCGTGCCGGTTCGCGGTCGCCCTGTTCGGCCTGCTGCGCGCGGGGGTGGTGCCGGTGATGTGCCTGCCCGGGCACCGCAGCGCCGAAATGGGGCATTTCGCACAGGTCAGCGGTGCGGTCGGCTTGATCATCACCGATCAGTCGGGCGGCTTCGACTACCGCGAGATGGCGGCCGACCTGGTGCGGGCCCACCCGCGGCTGACCCGGGTGCTGGTCGACGGGGAGCCCGGGGACTTCCAGTCCTGGTCCTCGGTGACCGACTACAACGGTCCGGTCGCGCGATTCGCGGTGCCTGATCCCAGCCTTCCGGCCCTGCTTCTGGTCTCGGGCGGCACCACGGGTCTGCCCAAGCTGATTCCGCGCACGCACGACGACTACCGCTACAACGCCGTGGCCTGCGCGCAGGCCTACGGGATGACCGACGAGGACGTCTACCTTGTCGCGCTGCCCGCCGGACACAACTTTCCGCTCGCCTGCCCGGGCCTGCTCGGCTCGATGACCGTCGGCGCCACAACGGTTTTCACCGACGACCCCAGCCCGGAAGCGGCCTTCGCGCTGATCGACGAACACCGGGTCACCGTGACGGGGCTGGTCAACGCACTGGCCAAGCTCTGGGCCCAGGCCTGCGAGTGGGAACCCGTGCTGCCCACGTCGCTGCGCGTGGTCCAGGTCGGCGGGTCCCGCATGATGCCCGACGAGGCCCGTTTCATCCGAGAGAACCTGTCCGCGGGCACACAGCAGATCTTCGGGATGGCCGAGGGCATGTTGAACTTCACCCGGCCCGGCGACCCGATCGACGTCGTCGACAACGTGCAGGGCCGGCCCATGTCACCCCACGACGAGATGAAGGTCGTCGACGAGTTCGGTGACGAGGTCGCGCCCGGCGAGGAGGGTGAACTGCTGGTGCGCGGCCCCTACACCCTCAGCGGCTACTACCGGGCCGACGAGGCCAACGCCCGCTCGTTCAGTCCGGACGGCTTCTACCGCAGCGGCGACCGGGTGCGCATCTTCACCGACGGCCCGCGGGCGGGATACGTCGAGGTGACCGGACGGATCAAGGACGTCATCCATCGGGGTGGCGAGACCGTGTCGGCATCGGACCTCGAGGAGCACCTGCACGCGCATCCGGCGATCGCCGACGCGGCCGCCGTCGCGCTGCCCGATGAATACCTCGGCGAGAAGATCTGTGCGGCAGTCGTCTTCAAGGGCGCACCGATCACGCTGACTGAACTGCACGAGTTCCTGGACGGCCGCGGTGTGTCCGCCCACACCAAACCGGATGTGCTGGCCCCATTGCGATCACTGCCGAAGACGGCGGTCGGCAAGGTGGACAAGAAGCAGATCCTGGCCACATTGGCGCAGGCATGACAAGACGTAGCCCCCAAACTCGGCGCTCGACGTGCCAGTATCGAACGCACTCAGAGCACAGGGAATCTCACTGACATGACCATGAATGACGGTTCCAGCGAACATCTTTCGCCGATCGCGATCATCGGCATCGGCTGCAGGCTGGCCGGTGACCTCACGACGGCCGAGGCGTTCTGGAACTTCCTCCTCGAGGGCCGCAGCGCCGTGCGCGAGGTTCCCCCGCAGCGCTGGGAGCCCTACCTGCGCCGGGACCCGCGCAACGCTGCGGTGCTCAAGGACACCACACCCTTCGGCACGTTCCTCGACGACCTCGCGGGGTTCGACGCGGAGTTCTTCGGGGTCTCCCCCCGCGAGGCCGAACTGATGGACCCCCAACAGCGACTCGCCGTCGAGGTCAGCTGGGAGGCTCTCGAACACGCCGGTGTGCCCCCGCGTTCGCTGGGCGGCAGTGACACCGCGGTGCTCATGGGTGTCAACTCCGATGACTACGGCAAGCTCCTGATGGAGGACCTCCCGGGCATCGAGGCCTGGACCGGAATCGGCACGTCGCTGTGCGGTGTGGCCAACCGGGTCTCGCACCTGCTGGACCTGCGCGGCCCCAGCGTCGCCCTGGACGCGGCCTGCGCGGCCTCGCTCGTCGCGGTGCACCAGGCCTGCCAACTGCTGCGTGCCGGTGAGACCTCGCTGGCGTTGGCCGGCGGGGTCAGCGCGCTGATCGGCCCGGGCCTGACCCGTGTGCTCGACGTGGCGGGCGCGACCGCCCCGGACGGCCGGTGCAAGACCTTCGACGCCGCCGCAGACGGCTATGGCCGCGGCGAGGGTGCCGCGGTGGTCGTGCTCAAACGGCTCGAGGATGCGCTCCGCGACGGCGACCGGGTGCTGGCCGTGGTCCGCGGTGGTGCCGTCGCGCAGGACGGCCGGACCGTGGGCATCATGTCCCCCAACGGTGCGGCCCAGGCGGACCTGTTCCGCCTGGCGTGCCGTACCTCGGGTGTCGACCCGGCCACCGTCGACTTCCTCGAAGCGCACGGAACAGGCACTCCCACAGGCGATCCCGTCGAGATCGCGGCGCTGTCCGAGGTGTACGGCGCGGCCCGGCCGGAGGGCGATCCGGCGCTGGTCGGCTCGGTCAAACCCAACACCGGTCACCTCGAGGGTGGCGCCGGTGTCGTCGGACTGATCAAGGCCGTGCTGGCGCTGCATCACCAGACCATCCCGCCAACCGCCGGGGTGCGCACGCTCACGCCCGCGGTGGACTGGGCGGCCAGTGGCCTGCGCGTACCGGTGGAGGTCCAGCCGTGGCCGCGCCGCACCGACCGTCCCCGCCGTGCGGCGGTGTGCAGCTACGGCTACGGCGGCACGATCGCGCACGTGCTGCTCGAGGAGGCTCCGGCCGCCCAGGGGCACGTGTCCCCCACATCCGCCGCGCCAGCGGTGATTCCGGTGTCGGCACGGTCGCAGGCCCGCCTGACCGCACAGGCCGCCGCGTTGGCCGAGCGGCTCGACGATGCGGCGCCACCGCTGCAGGAGATCGCGGCGACACAGTGGGTTCGACGCAGCCACGAACCGGTGCGCGCGGCCGTGATCGCCGAGGACGCCGGCGAACTTCGTCATGGGCTCGGTGTGCTGGCCGCCGAGGGTCGCGACCCCGCGGTGGTCCGCGGCACGCCGGTGCCCGCGGCGTCGCAGGGCGCGGTCTGGGTGTTCTCCGGCCACGGTTCCCACTGGCCGCACATGGGCCGGGAACTGCTGGCCTCTGAGCCCGCGTTCGCGGCGGTGCTCGACGTGATCGACCCGATCTTCGGTGCCGAACTCGGCTTCTCGGCGCGCGAGGCGCTGACCACGGGTGAGCTCGGCGGCACCGACCGCGTGCAGGCCCTGACCTTCGCGATGCAGGTCGGCCTGGCGGCAGTGCTGCGCGACCGTGGTGTCACCCCGGCCGCGGTGATCGGCCACTCCGTCGGCGAGGTCGCGGCCTGTGTCACCGCGGGTGTACTCGATCTCGCGCAGGGCGCCGCCGTGGCCTGCTACCGGGCCCGCGGGTTCCGGCGGGTGATGGGTGAGGGCGCCATGGCACTGGTGCCGTGGTCGTTCGACGAGGTCGCGCAGCGGTTGGGTGACCGCACCGACGTCGTCGCCGCGATCAGCGCATCGGCGACATCGACCGTGATCTCCGGCGTTGCCGCAGCCGTCGACGAGGTGGCCGCGCGGTGGAGCGCCGACGGCCTGGTGGTGCGCCGGGTGCGCACCGACGTCGCATTCCACAGTCCCGCAATGGATTCCCTGACCACCGACCTCGCGAGGCTGACCGGCGCCCTGCCGCCGCCGCGGCCCGCACAGGTCCCGCTCTACACCACCGCACTGCCCGATCCGCGGTCGACGGCACCGCGCGACTCCGCCTACTGGGTGGCCAACCTGCGCGACCGGGTCCGCTTCGCCGAGGCCGTCACGGCGGCCGCCGACGACGGCCACCGCCTGTTCCTGGAGGTCTCCGCCCACCCCGTGGTGTCACACTCGATCGTCGAGACCCTGCTGCACCTCGGCGTCGACGAGCACGCCGTGGTCGGCGTGCTGCGACGGGACCAGCCGGCGCGGCGCGCCGTCGCGGCGGCGGTCGCCGCACTGCACTGCCACGGCGCCCCGGTCCGGCACGGATTCACCACCTCATCGGCCTGGGCCGACCTGCCGGGCACGCAGTGGCAGCATCGCGAATTCTGGCGCACGCCAAGCGCTCCGCCCGCCGGGCGTGGCGTGCACGACGTCGACAGCCACACACTGCTCGGCGGCCGCCTGCACGTCACCGGGGCGGTGCCCGCCCAGGTCTGGGAGACCCGGCTGGACATGTCCACGCGGCCCTACCCCGCCAACCACCCCGTGCAGGGCACCGAGATCATTCCGGCCGCGGTGCTGCTCAACACATTCGTCACCGCCGCCCAGGGCCCGATCGCCGATGTGCATCTGCGCACCCCCGTCGCGCCGGGCCGCGCCCGGGACGTGCAGGTGGTGCTGCAGGACCGCGCGCTGGCGATCTCCACGCGCCTGGTCGACGACGAACCGGGCACCGGCGGCTGGCTCACGCACAGCACCGCGGTCGCCGCGGCTTCCCCCGCCCTCGATGTCCCCGCACTCGACGAGGCCGCTGTGCGCGCCCGGTGCACCGACCAGTTGCCGCCGAACAGCGTGGTGGACAAGCTCGCAACGCTCGGCGTCGCCGAGATGGGATTCGGCTGGGAGGTCGTCGACCTGCGCTGCGGCGACGGTGAGTTCCTCGCCCAGGTGCGGGCCGAAGCCGACGGATCCACTCCCACGACGTGGGCGGGGCTCCTCGACGCGGCGACATCGGTGGCCTCGGCGGTGTTCGACGGACCGCCGAAGCTGCGGATGCCCGCCCGCATCGAACGCGTCGACATCCTCGCCGCCCCGTCGGATTCGGTTCTCCTGCATGTCCGCCGTCGCCCCGAGGGCACCTGCACCGACGTCCTGATCGCGGGCCTGACCGGAACACCGCTGGCGTCCATCACGGGCATGACGTTCGAGGAGCTCGAGAACACCAGCGGTGACGTCGGCCGCATGGTGCACCGGATCGACTGGCGGGCGATGCCCTACGACGCCTCGGCGCGTCCGGACACGGTGGTTCTGGTCGGCGGCGACGACGCCGTGCGCACCTGGTGCCGGGCCGAACTCGACGCCGCCGGGGTTCGCCATCTGATGTGCACGCCCGACTCGCTGCCCACCGACGTGGGGCCCGACAGCGTCGTGCTGGTGCTCCCGTCGGCTGCGGACTCCCCGCTCGACTCCGTCGAGGTGGTCCTGACCACCCTCAAAACCGCTCTACAGCAGGGATTTTCGGGACGAATCTGGGCACTGACCCGCGGCGTCCACGAAGGCGCGGACGTGGCGCGGTCACCGCTGTGGGGCCTGACCCGAATCGCGGCGGCCGAACATCCCCTGTTGTGGGGCGGCGTGCTCGACCTGGATTCAGACCGCCTGCCGTTGGGTGTGGTCTCCGAGTTGCCCGGGCACGGAGTCGTGGTGGTACGCGGGCAGGACGCCCTCGTCGCGCGCCTATCCACCGTCGCGCACGCGGGCGGAACACCCCTGGCGTGCTCGCCGGCGGGCACCTACCTGATCACGGGCGGCACCGGCGTGCTGGGCCTGCGCCTGGCCGAGCACCTCGCCGACCTGGGTGCCCGGCGACTGGTCCTGGTGTCGCGGTCCGGGTTGCCGGCGCGGTCGGCCTGGGCCGCCGCGGCCGACCAGGAGCAGATCCGCGCTGTGTGTGCACTCGAGGAGAGGGGCGTGTCGGTGCACGTCGCGGCCGTCGACATCGCCGCCGACACCGCGGCCGAGGAACTGAGCGCGGTCCTGGCGGAGCTGCCCCCGGTGCGCGGCGTCGTGCACGCCGCGGGCGTGGAGGCCGGGGTGTTGCTGGCCGACACCGGAATCGATGAGATCGCCATGGCCATGCGTCCCAAGGTCGACGGCGCGCTCACCCTCCATGCGATGTTCCCGCCCGGGCGCTTGGACTGGATGGTGCTGTACTCGTCGTGCGGATATCTGGCCGGCTTCCCCGGCCAGGGCGCCTACGCCTGCGGCAACGCGTTCCTCGACGGGCTCGCCCGGCACCGTCGCGCGCTCGGCGACACCACGACCAGCGTGGCCTGGACCGCCTGGCGGGGCCTGGGTATGGGCTCGGATTCCGGTTACGTCGCAGCGCAGCTGGACGCGCTGGGGATGGACACCATCGGCGCCGACGACGCCCTGCGCGCTCTCGACATCGCGATGCGATCCGGGGAGGCCAACCCCGTGGTGCTGCCCGTGCTGCCCGGCGCGGTGTCGGTGCCGATCCTGGCCGACGTCGCCGCGACGGCATCGAACTCCGCTGACTGCGAGGATGTTTCGACACCCGCCCGCCCCGGTGACGTGGACACCGAGGAATGGGTCGCGCAGCAGGTGCTCACCGCGGTGGCAGGAGAACTGGGCCTGCCCGCCGAAGACGTCGACACCAGACTGCCCCTGGTGGAGATCGGGGTGGACTCGATCATGACGGTCGCACTGCGACGTCAGTTGGAGAAGCAGACCGGCCTCGCGCTGCCGCCGACGCTGCTGTGGGAGCACCCGACCGCTGCCGCGGTCACCGCGCGCATCGTCGAACTGCTTGAGGAGGAGATCTCGACTGCCGCCGAGGAGGAGGGCGCGTCGGTGTGAGGCGGGTCAGTCCGCCAGCAGGTCACGCACCACGCCGTCGGCGAGCAGCCGGCCCCGATCGGTGAGCACCAGGTTGGGGCCGTTGTGCACCAGAAGTCCTGCGGCCACGGCAGATTCGGCCCGGTCCTTTTCGTCGGCGTCGAGCAGCGAAAGGGGCAGGCCCGAGCGCAGGCGGATCTGCAGCAGCACGTCCTCGACGTGCCGGTCCCGCGGGGCGAGGACCTCGAAATCGGCGATCGGCAGTTCGCCCCTGTCCGCCGAGGCGGCATACGCGTTGGGGTGCTTGACGTTCCACCACCGGGTGGCGCCGACGAAGCCGTGCGCGCCCGGACCCGCACCCCACCACTGGCCGCCGTTCCAGTAGCCCAGATTGTGCCGGCACTCGCCGCCCGGCCTGCTCCAGTTGGAGACCTCGTACCAGGTGAACCCGGCGTCGGCCAGCCAGGTGTCGAGCAGTTCGTAGCGGCGCGCCAGGACGTCCTCGTCGGGTGCGGCGACCTCGCCGCGGCGAACCCGGCGAGCCAGCGCGGTACCGTCCTCGACCACCAGCGCGTAGGCCGAGAGGTGGTCGACTCCGGCGCCGACCGCGGCGTCCACCGATCGGCGCAGATCGTCGTCGCTCTCCCCCGGCGACCCGTAGATCAGGTCGAGGTTCACGTGCGCGAAGCCCGCGGCCTGCGCCTCCCGCGCCGCGTCCAGGGCGCGCCCCGGGGAGTGGACCCGGTCCAGCAGGCGCAGCACCGTCGGCGCGACGGACTGCATGCCCAGCGACACCCGCGTGTAGCCCGCGGTGCGCAGGCGGGTGAAGAAGTCCGGACTCGTCGACTCCGGGTTGGCCTCGGTGGTCACCTCCGCGTCGGCAGCGAGGGTGAACTCGGACCGGACGGCGTCGAGCACGTCGGCCAGACCGTCGCCGCCGAGCAGGGATGGGGTGCCACCCCCGACGAACACCGTGTCGACCGTCGGGGCGGGCAGCCGCCGCGCGGCCAGGGCCAGCTCGCTGCGCAGCGCCTCGAGCCACCCGGCGGGTGTGGCGCCACCCAGCTCGCCCGGCGTGTAGGTGTTGAAGTCGCAGTATCCGCACCGTGAGGCACAGAAGGGGACGTGCACGTAGACCCCGAACTGCCCAGTGGGGGTCAGCGCGAAATCGGGCTCAGCGCCCGCGCGCTCCTGCGTCGTCACCATGCCCCCAGTGTCCCAGACCCGAGTTGTGCTCATCGTGAGCGCAAATCTGGCCGGATTCGGAGGTCAGTGGGGGTCCGTGGCACAATGGCCGCGTGACTGCCGACCGCATTGAGACCCGCCGCGTTGCCCTGGTGGCACGCCGGCACGTCGATTTCAAGCGGGTCTGCAGCTGTTGTTGTCTGCCTTGACGATGCGTTGATATCGGAGACCTGCCCACCAAGCACTTCAGCTGGCCCCGGATCTGCGCCACCGGCCAGCCCCCGGTGATGACGCGCGCTCCGCAGGCCGGCTCCCCATAAGGAGCTATCCATGACAGACACCCACGAAGCAGCACCCAAGGCCGCTCGTCCCGCAAAACGCCCGCGCGGCGAAGGTCAGTGGGCGCTCGGCTATCGCGAGCCCCTCAACGCCAATGAGCAGGCCAAGAAGGACGACAACCCGCTCAACGTGCGCACACGGATCGAGAACATCTACGCCCCCGGCGGCTTCGAGTCCATCGACAAGGGCGACCTGCGCGGCCGTTTCCGCTGGTGGGGCCTCTACACCCAGCGCAAGCCCGGGTACGACGGCACCTGGACCGGTGACGAGAACACCGACATGCTCGAGGACTCCTACTTCATGCTGCGGGTCCGCAGCGACGGCGGCGCCCTGAGCGCGGCCGCGCTGCGCACCCTCGGCGGGATCTCCACCGAGTTCGCCCGCGACACCGCCGACATCTCGGACCGGCAGAACGTCCAGTACCACTGGATCGAGGTCGAGAACATGCCGGAGATCTGGCGTCGGCTCGACGAGGTCGGTCTGCAGACCACTGAGGCCTGCGGCGACTGCCCCCGCGTCGTGCTGGGTTCGCCGCTGGCCGGTGAGTCGCTGGACGAGGTCATCGACGGCACCCCCGCCGTCAACGAGATCGTCAAGCGCTACATCGGCAAGCCCGAGTACTCCAACCTGCCGCGCAAGTTCAAGACCGCGATCTCGGGTCTGCAGGACGTGGTGCACGAGGTCAACGACGTCGCGTTCATCGGCGTCGTGCACCCTGAGCACGGTCCCGGATTCGACCTGTGGGTCGGCGGCGGCCTGTCCACCAATCCGATGCTCGCCCAGCGGGTCGGCGTGTGGGTGCCCCTCGATGAGGTGCCCGACGTGTGGGAGGGCGTGGTCAGCGTGTTCCGCGACTACGGCTATCGCCGCCTGCGCTCCAAGGCCCGGTTGAAGTTCCTCATCAAGGACTGGGGCGTGCAGAAGTTCCGCGAGGTGCTCGAGACCGAGTACCTCAAGCGACCGCTGATCGACGGTCCCGCGCCCACCCCGGTCACCCGACCGATCGACCACGTCGGTGTCCAGAAGCTGAAGAACGGGCTGAACGCCGTCGGCGTCTCCCCCATCGCGGGCCGGGTGTCCGGCACCATCCTGACCAAGGTCGCCGACCTGGCCGAGGCCGCCGGTTCCGACCGGATCCGGTTCACGCCGTACCAGAAGCTGATCATCCTGGACGTCCCCGATGAGAAGCTCGACGAACTGCGTGCCGGCCTGGATGCGCTCGGTCTGCCGTCGACTCCGTCGCACTGGCGCCGAAACCTGATGGCCTGCACCGGAATCGAGTTCTGCAAGCTGTCGTTCGCGGAGACCCGGGTGCGGGCTCAGTCGCTGGTGCCGGATCTGGAGCAGCGCCTCGCCGACATCAACGCCGACCTCGACGTGCCGGTCACGGTCAACATCAACGGCTGCCCCAACTCGTGCGCACGAATCCAGATCGCCGACATCGGGTTCAAGGGACAGATGGTCGACGAGGGCAACGGTCCCGAGGAGGGTTTCCAGGTGCACCTGGGCGGCAGCCTGGGCCTGGACAGCGGTTTCGGCCGCAAGCTGCGCCAGCACAAGGTGCTCTCCCACGAACTCGGTGACTACATCGAGCGGGTGGTGCGCAACTTCGTGAAACAACGCGAGGACGGCGAGCGTTTCGCCCAGTGGGCGGTTCGAGCCGACGAAGCCGACCTGCGATGACCGAAGGGGTGCTGATGACCGAAGCCGACCTGCGAGACCTGGCCGCACGAGGCGCTGCGGAATTGGGCGAGGACGCCAGCGCCGAGGATCTGCTGCGCTGGACCGACGCGAACTTCGCCGGTTCCTACGTGGTCGCATCGAACATGCAGGACGGGGTCCTAGTCGAGATGGCCGCCAAGGTGCGGCCCGGCGTCGACGTGCTGTTCCTGGACACGGGCTACCACTTCGCCGAGACCATCGGCACCCGCGACGCGGTCGAGGCCGTCTACGGCGTTCACGTGGTCAATGTCACGCCGGAGACCTCGGTGGCCGAACAGGACTCGCTGTTCGGCAAGGACCTGTTCGCCCGCGACGCCGCGGCGTGCTGCCGGATGCGCAAGGTCGAACCGCTGTCGAAGGCGCTGAGCGGCTACTCGGCGTGGGTGACGGGCATCCGCCGCGTCGAGGCGCCCACCCGGGCCAACGCACCACTGATCAGCTTCGACGAGGCGTTCGGCCTGGTGAAGATCAACCCGATCGCCGCCTGGACCGATGAGCAGATGCAGGCCTACATCGACGCCAACGGCATCCTGGTCAATCCGCTGGTCGATGAGGGCTACCCGTCGATCGGCTGCAAGCCGTGCACCGCGAAACCGCTGCCCGGCGCCGATCCGCGCAGCGGACGCTGGGCCGGCCAGGCCAAGACCGAATGCGGGTTGCACGCCTCGTGACGCTGGTCCTGACCGCCCACGGCAGCGCGGACCCGCGTTCGTCGGCTGTCGTGCACGCGATCGCCGGGCGCATCCGGCGCCTGCGCGGGGACCTTGACGTGCGGGTGGCCTTCTGCGAGCAGAACGCGCCGCGGCTGCCCGAGGTGCTGGGCTCGTTGTCCGCACCGGCCGTGGTCACTCCCCTGTTGTTGGCCGACGCCTATCACGCGCGGGTCGACATCCCCGGGATGATCGCGTCCTCCGCCGCTCCGGTTGAGCAGGCCGCGGTGCTGGGTGAGGATCCGGCGCTGCTGACCGTGCTGCGGCACCGGTTGAGTGAGGCCGGGGTGTCGGCCGACGACGGTGACGTCGGGGTGCTCGTGGTCGCCGTCGGCTCCTCGAATCCCCGGGCCAATGCGCGCACCGAAGCCGTGGCACGTCTTCTCCGGTCGGGCACCAGGTGGACGGGCACGCGGGTCGGATTCGCGACCGGACCCGCGGCCAACCTCGCCGAGGCGTCAATGCGGTTGTCCGCCACCGGTGCGCAGCGGATCGTCATCGCCCCGTGGTTCCTGGCACATGGTGTGATCACCGACCGGGTGGCCGAATTCGCTTCCGCGCATGGACATGTGATGGCTGAACCGTTGGGCTCGCACAATCTGGTCGCGGCCACCGTGCTCGACCGCTACGACGCAGTGCTGGCGGCGCGCCTCGCGGCGTGAGGCTCACTCGGCGACATCGAAGGCCTTGAGGACCTTCGTCGGCGTCACCCGCACGACCAACTCACCGGGCACTCCGTTGCGCTGCCCGTACTCCTGCGCGCGATCGACACCCATGTAGCGGCCACCGATCCTGGTCGCGGTGCCCAGCAGGTCATCCGGTTCCTCGCTCATCGAGGCGATGCCCTGCACCTGGACGAACGAATACGGGGGCTCCTGGTCGTCAACGCAGAGTGTCACTCGCGGGTCGCGTTGCAGCGCACGGCCTTTGGAGGTGTCCCTTCCGGTGTTGAACACCAGTTGGTTGCCTTCGACGATGAACCACACCGGGGCGACGAGTGGTCTGCCGTCGGCCGCGACCCAGCCCAACTTGCCGGTCCGGGTGCCCTCGGACAGGAACGCGGTCACATCTTCTGAGAGCTCTTCCATGTTTCGAGGCTAGAACGGCCGCGGGGCGCTGGCGCGCGATCCATGATCGCGCCCCAGCGCCCCGATTGGCACCTGCGAGAAGGACTCAGACCTTCGAGCCCGAACCACCGTTGACGCCGCCCGCACCTCCGGTGCCCGTGCCGCCCGTGGCGCCCGAGTTCCCGGAATCCGCAGACGAGCCGTCCACGTTCAGACCGCCCGCACCCCCGGCACCGCCGGAGCCTGCAGTCCCGGCGGCACCACCGGAGCCTGCCACACCGCCCGAGCCCACCGTGGCGTTGCTGTTGTTGGTGGCGTTACCTCCGGTGCCGCCATTGCCGCCGGCGCCGCCGTTGCCCGAGGTGCCGCCAGTGCCGCCAGCACCGCCGGTGCCGGCCACACCTGCGCCGCTCGCACCGTTGCCAGCAGCACCGCCCTGGCCGCCGGTACCACCAGCACCACCTGCGCCACCAGTACCACCTCTGCCACCGGTACCACCAGCTCCGCCGTAAGCCCTGGCAGAGAGACCGAACACGACAATATTCGTACCGGCACCTCCGACGCCTCCGGTGCCACCGCGTCCGCCTGTGGCACCGGCACCGCCGTTACCACCCACGCCGCCGATACCACCGTTGCCGCCGACGCCGGAGATCGACCCGCCGGCTCCGCCTGCACCGCCCGCACCGCCTGCACCGCCTGTGCTTCCAGCGGCACCGATGCCTCCGGTGCCACCGGTACCACCGGTACCACCGCGTGAGGTCTGGTTGGTGGTGCCCGAGTAGGCAAGCCCGCCCGCGCCGCGGGTGCCGCCCGCGGCCCCGATCCCGCCGGTGCCGCCGGCTCCACCGGCGCCACCGTTGGTGTCGCCGGCGCCGGCCCTGGCCTCTCCGCCGTTGCCACCGGTGCCGCCGGCCTGTTGCAGGCCACCGTTGTTGGCGTTGTTGCCGTTGCTGCCAGCGGTGCCGGCCCCACCGTTCTGGGTGCCGACGGACCCGCTGTTGCCGGAGTTGCTGCCGTTACCGCCGGCCGCCGCCGTGGGGCTCGATCCGCCAGTCGCGGGGTTGACCCCGGCCGCGCCCGTACCACCCTTGCCGCCGTCACCGCCGTGGCCGCCGTTGCCGATGTTGCCGGCGTCGCCGCCTCGGCCACCGGCACCGCCGGTGCTGCCGAACGTGATCGCGTCCGCACCGTCACCGCCGTTGCCGCCGCTGCCGTGCGTGCCGGTGGGCATCAGGCCGTTGGCTCCGTCTGCGCCCGGTGTCGAACCGGTGCCTCCGGTGCCACCGGCACCACCGAACCCGGCGTTGCCGCCGTTACCGCCGTCGCCACCGGCGCCGCCCGGCGTGGACGCGTCCGCGCCGTCGCCACCGTCACCGGGGGTTCCACCGTTGCCGCCGTCACCGGCGTTGCCGCCGGCTCCGATGACACCCGCGTTGCCGTTGAAGACCGCACCCGCAGCACCACCGTTGCCGCCGTTGCCGCCGGCACCACCGGTACCGCCATGGCCACCGGCCTGCCCGTCACCACCGGCAGTCACCGCATCGGCACCGGCCACACCAGCACCACCATGACCACCATCGCCACCGTGACCACCGGCGCCACCGGAGCCGGCATCACCGGAGACCGTGCCACCGGCACCACCGGCACCACCGTCACCACCAGCGCCACCGACCTGGCCGTCCTGACCGGACTCACCCGCAGTCACACCGCTGAGGCCATCGGCACCCGCAGCACCACTGCCACCGGCACCACCGGTACCACCATCGCCATACGACCCGGCGTCACCACCGCGGCCACCATGACCACCATCAGCACCAGCAGCCGCACCCGGATCCGAGGCAGCGTCATAACCGTCGCCACCATCACCACCATCAGCAGCGGTCGTGTTGTCGACACCG
>NZ_LZHW01000102.1 GCF_001667265.1 Mycobacterium sp. ACS4331
GGAGGCGGGGGGGGGGGTGGAGGAGGCGGCTCATGGTGAGGTTCCTGTTGGTCCTGGTGCTGCTCATCGCCATCGCGGTGCTGGTGGTGTTCGTGGTGGGCTACAACAAGATTCGGGCCGCCGATGTGCGTGTCGACGAAGCCCTGGGCGGCATCGACGTGCAGTTGACCCGGCGTGCGTCCCTCATTCCGGGTCTGGTGAGCACCGTGGCCTCGTTTGCCGCACATGAGAAGGCGATCCTGGATCACGTCACGAGCGCACGGGCCGCGCTGGCGTCGTCGACGACGGGCACGTCCGTCGCACAACGCAGCGCCGCTGAACGCGACTTCGACGACGCCGTGAGCCGGGTGCTGGCGCTGGGGCAGACCTACCCGCAGCTCAACTCGTCGAGCAACTTCCTCAACCTGCAGCAGAACCTCGCCGACACCGAGGACAAGCTGGCCTTCGCGCGGCAGTACTACAACGACGCGGTGGCCTCACTGAACCGGACCATCGGCAGCATCCCGTGGATGTTCGTCGCGGGCCCGACCGGTGTCGCGGAACGCGAGTACTACCAGACCCCGCGCTGAGCGGTTTTCGGCGCTGCACCGTCGCGCGCCTAGACTGGCGCGGTGCGTCTCGTCTTCGCCGGCACCCCGGAGCCCGCCCTGCCGTCGCTGCAGCGGCTCATCGACTCGCCTCGGCACGATGTCGTCGCGGTGCTCACCCGCCCCGACGCGGCCGCGGGCCGGCGGGGTAAGCCCGCGCCGTCACCCGTTGCGAAACTGGCCCTGGAACAGGGCATTCCGCTGCTGCGCCCAGCCCGGCCCAACGAGCCGGAATTCGTCGCCGAACTGACCGAACTGGCGCCTGACTGCTGCGCTGTGGTGGCCTACGGGGCGCTGCTCAAGCCCGCACTGCTCGCGGTGCCGCGGCACGGGTGGATCAACCTGCACTTCTCGGTGCTGCCGGCCTGGCGTGGCGCCGCCCCGGTGCAGGCCGCGATCGCGGCGGGCGACTCCGTCACCGGCGCGAGCACGTTCCAGATCGAACCCGATCTCGACACCGGCCCGGTCTACGGCGTGATCACCGAGTCGATCGGTCCTGCCGACACCTCGGGCGACCTGCTGGCGCGTCTCGCCGACGCCGGAGCGGGCCTGCTCGAAGCCACCCTCGACGGTGTCGAGGACGGTGTGCTCAACGCGGTGCCGCAGTCGGCCGAGGGTGTCTCGCTGGCCCCCAAGATCACGGTCGAACAGGCCCGCGTGGACTGGCACCTGCCCGCCCACATCGTCGAACGTCGGATCCGGGCGCACACCCCCGCCCCCGGGGCGTGGACCGTGATCGGCGACGTCCGGGTCAAACTCGGCCCCGTGACCATCGACGCCGACGGTGCGGCACTGCCCCCGGGACGGCTCGAGGTCGGCAGGCGCAGCGTGCGCGTCGGCACCGGCTCGCAGGCGGTGATCCTGGGCGTGCTCCAGGCACCCGGCAAGAAGCCGATGGCCGCGGCCGAGTGGGCTCGCGGTGCACGCCTGTCCGACGGGGTCGAGGCATCATGACCGACAGGCGCGGAGGGCGCGGGCGCGCACCCAGACCGATGGATCCCGCCCGGCAGGCCGCCTTCGACGTCCTTCGGGCTGTCTCGACCCGGGACGCGTACGCGAACCTGGCGCTGCCGGCGCTGCTGCGCGAGCGCGGCATCACCGGCCGCGATGCCGCGTTCGCCAGTGAGTTGACCTACGGCACGTCCCGCTGCCGGGGCCTGCTCGACGCGATCATCGCCGCGGCCGCAGATCGGCCCACCGATCGCATCGACCCCGTGCTCTTGGACCTGTTGCGGCTCGGGGCCTATCAACTGCTGCGCACCAGGGTCGAACCGCACGCCGTGCTGGCCACCACCGTCGACCAGGCGAAGATCGAATTCGACTTCGCGCGTGGCGGTTTCGTCAATGCCGTGCTGCGGGCCATCTCCGCCAAGGACGAGCAGGCCTGGATCGCCGAACTCGCACCGGACCGCCGCACCGACCCGATTGGGTACACCGCCTTCGCGCATGCCCATCCGCGCTGGATCGCGCAGGCCTTCGCCGACGCGCTGGGGGCGAGCGCGGGTGAACTCGACGCGCTGCTGGCCGCCGACGACGAGCGCCCCAAGGTGCACTTGGCGGCGCGCCCCGGCGTGCTGACGGCTGAGGCGCTGGCCGAGGCCGTCGGCGGGGTGCCCGGTGACTACTCGCCGTACGCGGTGTACCTGCCGGGCGGTGACCCCGGCGGGCTCGAACCGGTGCGCGACGGTGCCGCGCTGGTGCAGGACGAGGGCAGTCAGTTGGTGGCCCAAGCCCTGACCCGGGCCCCGCTGCGCGGCCCCGACAACGGACGCTGGCTGGACCTGTGTTCGGGCCCCGGCGGCAAGACCGCGCTCATCGCCGCGATCGCCGCACAGACCGGTGCGCGGGTCACCGCCGTGGAACCCGCACCCCAGCGTGCCGACATGGTCCGGGAGAACACCCGTGGCCTTGAGGTCGAGGTGGTTGAGGCCGACGGCCGCGATCTGCTGCCCGGGGGAGCCGCGGGCTTCGACCGGGTGCTGGTCGACGCGCCCTGCACCGGGCTGGGGGCGCTGCGGCGCCGCCCCGAGGCGCGTTGGCGTCGGACCCCCTCCGACGTGCCTGGACTGACGAAACTGCAGAAGGAGCTGCTGGCCTCGGCGATCGCGATGACCCGGCCCGGCGGCGTGGTGTTGTACGCGACCTGTTCACCGCATCTGGCGGAGACCGCGGGAGTGGTCGCCGACGCGGTCCGTCGCCACAACGTCACACTGCTGGACACCCCGCAACTGTTCGCCCCGGCGCAGGGGGTGGCCACGGGGCCACAGGGTCAGTACGTGCAGCTGTGGCCCCATCGGCACGGCACTGATGCGATGTTCGCCGCAGCGCTGACAGTAGGGTGATCGTCGTGTCTGCTGCATCTGAACGCCCCCTGATCGCCCCGTCCATCCTGTCCGCTGATTTCGCCCGGTTGGCCGACGAGGTGGCCTCTGTCGCGGGAGCGGACTGGCTGCACGTCGACGTGATGGACAACCACTTCGTGCCCAACCTGACGCTGGGCCTGCCGGTGGTGGAAAGCCTGTTGAAGGTCACCGACATCCCGATGGACTGCCACCTGATGATCGAGGAGCCCGAGCGCTGGGCCCCGCCGTACGCCGAGGCCGGCGCCTACAACGTGACGTTCCACGCCGAGGCGACGCAGCAGCCGGTCAAGGTGGCCCGCGACATCCGCGCGGCGGGGGCCAAAGCAGGTCTGTCGGTGAAGCCCGGCACCCCGATCGATCCGTACCTTGAGATCCTGCCCGAGTTCGACACGCTGCTGATCATGTCCGTCGAACCCGGATTCGGCGGCCAGAAGTTCATCCCCGAGGTGCTGGCCAAGGTCGGTGTCGTCCGGCGGCTGGTCGACGCGGGGGAGTTGACCATCGTGGTGGAGATCGACGGCGGCATCAACGCCGACACCATCGAGGCCGCCGCCGAGGCCGGAGTGGACTGCTTCGTCGCCGGATCTGCGGTGTACGGCGCGGCCGACCCCGCCGAGGCGGTTCGGTCGCTGCGAGCCCAGGCCGCGTCGGCCGCACCCCACCTGGCGCTGTGACCCCCGAGGCCGCGATGCGGGCGGCGATCGCCGAGGCCGAACGAGTCAAGGGCAGCACCTACCCGAATCCTCCTGTCGGAGCGGTCATCCTGAACGCCGACGGCGAGATCGTCGGGACCGGCGGAACCCAACCCGTCGGCGGCCCGCACGCCGAGGTGATGGCGCTGCGCCAGGCCGGCGCGGCCGCGCGCGGTGGCACGGCGGTCGTCACGCTGGAACCGTGCAACCATCACGGCCGGACCCCGCCCTGCGTGGAAGCACTTCTGGCCGCGGGCGTTTCGCGCGTCGTCTTCGCGGTGTCCGATCCGAATCCCGAGGCCGCCGACGGTGCGGCCGCGCTCACCGAGGCGGGCGTCGAGGTGCTCGCGGGGGTGCTCGCCGGTGACGTCGAATCCGGTCCGCTGCGCGAATGGCTGCACAAGCAGCGCACCGGGCGGCCCCATGTGACGTGGAAGTTCGCCGGCAGCATCGACGGGCGCAGCGCGGCCGCCGACGGCAGCAGCCAGTGGATCACCGGTCCCGTCGCGCGCGCCGACGTGCACCGTCGCCGCGCCGCCTGCGACGCCATCATGGTGGGGACCGGCACGGTGTTCGCCGACGATCCGCGGCTGACCGCACGCACCCCCGAGGGTGAACTGAGCGAACACCAACCGCTGCGGGTCGTCGTCGGAATGCGGGAGATCTCGCAGGACGCCAATGTCCTCAACGAGGACTCGCGCACCATGCTCATCCGCACCCACGATCCGCACGAGGTGATCCGGTCTCTGAACGACCGCACCGACGTCTTCATCGAGGGTGGCGCCACGCTCGCGTCGGCGTTCCTGCGGGCGGGTCTGGTGGACCGGATCCTGGCCTACGTCGCGCCGATCCTGCTCGGCGGACCCAACTCCGTCGTCGACGACGTCGGCGTCGCCTCGATCGGCCGGGCCTCGCGGTGGCGGTACGACGTGATCGAGCACGTCGGACCCGACCTGCTGTTGAGCCTGGTGCCGGACCCGGCCTCCGAGCCGGACTAGCCGTCGGCGCGGTGCCTGCCGGCCTGCTGGGCTTCGGGTTGCGGTGAGTCGGACTGCGCCAGTGCCGGTTCGGGCTCGGCATGGGTGTCGCGTCCCGCGATCAGCAGACCGATCACGGCGCCCACCACGCAGACGATCGCGGTGATGCCGAACATCTCGCCGTACTGCATCGAGAACGCCAGCTTGTACTTGGCGGCCTCGGCGGCCACCCGGGCCGCGAGCGAGTCACCGCCCTCCGACGGCAGGGTCGCCACGATCTGGTTGAACCGGTAGAGCCCCCACGCGGACAGCGCCGCCACCCCGACCAGCATGCCCGTCATGCGCGCCACCACCACCAGCGACGACGCGATTCCGTGCTGCAGTGCGGGCACGACGCGCAGCGCGGCCGAGGTCAGCGGTCCGATGACCAGGCCGAGGCCGAACCCGGCCAGCATGAGATCGGTGGGGAACGCGGGGAGTTGGACGAAGCCGAGGTTGTGTGTGTCGTTGAGCACGTCGACACCCCAGTCGGACACCAGCCAGTACGCCAGGCCCGACAGCATCATGCCGACGAACACCACGATGCGGTCACCGATGCGCGTCGCGATCGCGCCGCCGATCAGAGCACCCACCGGCAGCGCGGCCAGGAACCACGTCAGCTTGAGGGCGGCCTCCACCTGATCCAGGCCCAGCACACCCTGGCCGAACAGTTCGACGTTGACCAGCGTCACCATCAGAGCCGCGCCGGCGCAGATCGACGTGCCCAGCGCCGCCAGGAACGGCAGCATCTTCACCCCGGCGGGGTCGATCAGCTTGGTTTTCGAGTACCGCTCCCAGACGAAGAAGCCGATCGCCACCACGACAGCGCCCGCAACCAACAGCAGGCCGTGCTCGGGCAGGATCTGCTTGCCGTCCGGGCGGGGGTTGTAGAGGCCGATCACGGCCAGGCCCAGCGCGACCGCCAGCAGCACGCCACCGATGATGTCCACGCGTTCACGCGGGCCGGTCCCGCGATCGTGCGACGGCACGGAGAAGTGGATCATCACCATCGCCACGACGGTGAACGGGATGTTGATCCAGAACACGTCACGCCAGGTGTTGAGCAGCGCCACGATCGCCACACCCCACAGCGGCCCCAGCACACTGCCCAGTTCCTGGGCCGCGCCGATTCCGCCGAGCACCGCGGCACGGTTGCGCGCGGCCCACAGGTCGGCGGCCAGTGCCAGGGTGACCGGCAGCAGTGCGCCACTGGCGGTGCCCTGGATGACACGGCCGATCACCAGCATCGTCAGATCGTCGGAGAGTGCGGTGACCACCGAACCGACGGCGAAGCCCGCCAGTCCCAACTGCAGCACCAGCTTGCGGCCGACCCGATCGGACGCGCGGCCCAGCAGCGGCATCGCCGCGATGTAGCCGAGCAGGTAACCGGTGATGATGGGGGCCACGCGCTGGATCTGATTGATCGGGATGCCGACGTCCCTCATGATGTCGACCATGATCGTGACCACGACGTAGGTGTCGACGGCCCCGAGAAGGACGGCGAGTCCGCCCGCGCTGATCGCGGTCCAGCGCCTGGCCTCCGGCTGCATCAGACCTGAGGCTTGGTGACGGTGACGGGCTCATTCCACTTGGAGAGAGCCACCACGATCGATCCGCCGCCGGCGGGCTCGATCTTGGCCTGCACCAGGTTGTGGTCGCCGTCCTTGGCGATCCAGGCGGTGCCCGGGACCGAACCGCTGGCCTTCAGCTGCGGGATGAGCTTGTTGACGGCATCGGCGTTGACCGAGCCGGTCACCCGCACGGTCTCCACGCCGTTGATCGTCTCGATGGCCTCAGACTTGGCGTCGGAGAAGCTGGCCAGCATATTGGCCAGGCCGTTCTCCGGGTTCAGGATCGTCGACGGGTCGTAGATGTCGGCGGCCGGACCCATGTCGAGCCAGCTGTTGGGTGTCATCGCCGCGTACAGCGTGTTGTCGATGACGACGAGGTCGACGTCGATGTCGGAGCCGCCCATCGTGATGGTCGCGCTTCCCTGGACGGCGGTCGCCGGCACATTGGTCAGGTCGCCGGTCAAGCTCTTGACCGGCAGGCCCTCGATGGTGCCGTCGACGGTGATTTCGAGGTGCCCGCTGTTGAGCCCCTTGGTCGCCTGGCTCGACTGTTCGAGCAGGCCCGCGGCGTCGGGCAGGTCTTCGGTGGATTGTGACGACGACGAGCAGCCCACAACCAGAGCGGCGGCGGTGCTGACGGCGGCGAGGGACAGGGCGATCCGGGACACGAGTCGACTCGGCTGCATGAGTTGCATCGTAGAGGGTGCGTCGACCCGGGAGGTTAAGCGCAGGTCTAGCCTTGACGCGTGTTCACGGGAATCGTCGAAGAACTGGGCGAAGTCGTCGACAAGGAAGACCTTGCCGATGCGGCGCGTTTCGTCATCCGCGGGCCGGTCGTCACGGCCGACGCGGGCCACGGTGACTCGATCGCGGTCAACGGTGTGTGCCTGACGGTGGTCGAGGTGATGCCGGGCGGTCAGTTCAGCGCGGACGTGATGGCCGAGACACTCGACCGGTCCAGCCTGGCCGGGTTGTCCGCCGGGTCACGGGTGAACCTGGAACGGGCCGCCGCGGTCAACAGCCGCCTCGGCGGGCACATCGTGCAGGGTCATGTCGACGGCACCGGCACCATCGTGTCGCGGTCCCCGTCCGAGCACTGGGAGGTCGTGCGGATCACGCTGCCGCAGAACCTGTCCCGCTACGTCGTGGAGAAGGGATCGATCACCGTCGACGGCATCTCGTTGACGGTGTCCGGGCTCGGCCGCGACGCCGACGGTGACTGGTTCGAGGTGTCGCTGATCCCGACCACCCGCGAGCTGACCACCCTGGGCACGGCCCCGGCCGGCACGTCGGTGAATCTCGAGGTGGACGTCATCGCGAAATACGTCGAGCGACTGCTCGCCGACAAGCAGTAGCCGGCTCCCTCCGGGCCGCTCGCGGAGTCGGGGGCGGCCACGTGTGCTTGGTCACAGATTGGCCACCGGCGGCGGGGGTGCGGTGCGCGGGTCCGCGACCTCACCGCGGGACGTTCGGTGACGCCGACCTGCAAGGACGTCAGCACCCCATTGACCGGCGTAATGGCGCCGGCCCGCGCGCCCGCACGCCGCGACGGGACCACCGACCTGCAGGAAGTAATCACCACATTGCGGTGGTTCATACTGATGGCACATTTTGTTCGTTTCAGAGGTACTTGTGGTCCCCCCGCGGGACCGGCGAGGTGGCACAGATGACGAGGCTTGACACCGTCGAACGGGCGGTGGCCGATATCGCTGCGGGTAAGGCGGTCGTCGTCATCGACGATGAAGACCGAGAGAACGAAGGCGATCTGATCTTCGCGGCCGAGAAGGCCACGCCCGAGTTGGTGGCCTTCATGGTCCGCTACACCTCCGGTTACCTCTGCGTCCCGCTCTCGGGAGAGGTCTGCGACCGCCTCGGCCTGCTGCCGATGTACGCCGTCAACCAGGACAAGCACGGCACGGCGTACACGGTGACCGTCGACGCCAAGCTCGGCGTCGGCACCGGGATCTCGGCGTCGGACCGCGCCACCACGATGCGGCTGCTGGCCGACCCCAACGCCGTCGCCGACGACTTCACCAAGCCCGGCCACGTCGTGCCCCTGCGCGCCAAGGACGGCGGTGTGCTGCGCCGGCCCGGCCACACCGAGGCCGCGGTCGACCTGGCCCGGCTCGCCGGGCTGCAGCCCGCCGGCGCCATCTGCGAGATCGTCAGCCAAAAGGACGAGGGCGCGATGGCGCGCACCGAGGAACTCCGCGTCTTCGCCGACGACCACGATCTGGCGCTGATCTCGATCGCCGACCTCATCGAATGGCGCCGCAAGCACGAGAAGCACATCGAGCGGATCGCCGAGGCCCGCATCCCGACCCGCCACGGCGAATTCCGCGCGGTCGGTTACAAGAGCATGTACGAGGAGGTCGAGCACGTCGCTCTGGTCCGCGGGGAGATCTCCGGCCCGCACAGCGACGGCGAAGACGTGCTGGTGCGCGTCCACTCCGAGTGCCTGACCGGCGACGTGTTCGGGTCGCGACGCTGCGACTGCGGCCCGCAGTTGGACGCCGCGATGGCGATGGTGGCCAACGAGGGCCGCGGCGTCGTGCTGTACATGCGCGGCCATGAGGGCCGCGGCATCGGCCTCATGCACAAGCTGCAGGCCTACCAGCTGCAGGACGCCGGCGACGACACCGTCGACGCCAACCTCAAGCTGGGGCTGCCCGCGGACGCGCGGGACTACGGGATCGGCGCTCAGATCCTGGTCGACCTGGGCATCCGGTCGATGCGACTGCTGACCAACAACCCGGCCAAGCGGGTCGGCCTGGACGGCTACGGACTGCACATCATCGAGCGCGTGCCGCTGCCGGTGCGCGCCAACGCCGACAACATCCGGTATCTGCTGACCAAGCGCGACCGGATGGGACACGACCTCACAGGTCTCGACGACTACCACGAGTCGACCACCATGGACGGCTACGACGAGGCCGTCTACCTTCTCGGTGACCGGCATCAGGCCCCGACGGACCTGGGCGGCAACTCGTGAGCGGGGGCGCCGGGGTTCCGGAGATGCCCGAGCTCGACGGCTCGACGATCTCCCTGGCGATCGTCGCCAGCACGTGGCACACCACGATCTGCGATGCGCTGCTCGACGGCGCCCTGCGGGTGGCCAAGGCCGCGGGGGTGCCCGAACCCACCGTGGTGCGGGTGCTCGGTGCGATCGAGATCCCGGTCGTCGCCCAGGAGCTGGCCCGCAACCACGATGCCGTCATCGCGCTCGGCGTCGTGATCCGCGGTGAGACTCCGCATTTCGACTACGTCTGCGATGCGGTCACGCAGGGGCTCACGCGTGTCTCGCTGGATGAGTCCACGCCCGTCGCCAACGGTGTGCTGACCACCAACACCGAGGAACAGGCGCTCGACCGTGCGGGGCTGCCCGGCTCCGCCGAGGACAAGGGTGAGCAGGCGGCCGCCGCTGCGCTGAGCACCGCACTGACCCTGCGTGACCTGCGCGCAGCCCAGTGAGCGCGTCGACGGGCACGGAATGGGACTTGGTGGTCCGTCCGCATCTGGCACCGCGGTTCGCCTATGGGGCCGCGTTCGTGATCGCCGCCGCGCACATCGCCGTCGGCGCCCTGCTCAAGGTCAAGTCCAGCGGCGTGATCTTCCAGACCGCCGATCAGGTGGCCATCGGAGCGCTGGGCATCGTGATCGGCGCCGTGGTGCTGCTGTTCGCCCGGCCCCGGCTGCGGGTCGGCCCGGCTGGCATGTCCGTGCGGAACCTGGTGGGCGACAAGCTGGTTGACTGGTCGCAGGTCCAGGATCTGTCCTTCCATCGCGGGGCGCGCTGGGCGCGGCTGGACCTGCCCGACGATGAATACATCCCCGTCATGGCGATCCAGGCCATCGACAAGGAGCGGGCCGTGGACGCCATGGACGGCGTGCGCGCGCTCATCGACAGATACAAGAGCTGACACCCGTCGCCGCCCCACCGGGGACTTCGACGGTGTGAGGCAGCGCTCGTCCCGCGTGGCAGGGGCATGTCGGCGCGCCGACTAGGCTGGACCGGTGCCCGATCCATCGACCTACCGACCCGCGCCGGGTTCGATTCCGGTCGAGCCGGGCGTCTACCGGTTCTCCGACCCGCACGGGCGCGTCATCTACGTCGGTAAGGCCAAGAGCCTGCGCAGCCGATTGACGTCGTACTTCGCCGACATCTCGAGCCTGCACCCCCGCACCCGCCAGATGGTGACCACCGCGGCCAAGGTCGAGTGGACGGTGGTGACCACCGAAGTCGAGGCGCTGCAGCTCGAGTACAACTGGATCAAGGCATACGACCCGCGGTTCAACGTGCGCTACCGCGACGACAAGTCCTATCCGGTGCTCGCTGTGACGCTCAACGAGGAGTACCCGCGGCTGTCGGTCTACCGCGGCCCGCGACGCAGGGGTGTGCGCTACTTCGGTCCCTACTCGCACGCCTGGGCCATTCGCGAGACGCTCGACCTGCTCACCAGGGTCTTTCCGGCCCGCACATGCTCCGGCGGAGTGTTCAAGCGGCACAACCAGATCGGCAGGCCCTGCCTGCTGGGTTACATCGACAAGTGCTCGGCGCCGTGTGTCGGCCGGGTCAGCGCTGACGAGCATCGCAGGATCGTCGAGGACTTCTGCGACTTCCTGTCGGGGCGCACCGACCGATTCGCGCGTGAACTCGAACAGAAGATGACCGCCGCGGCCGAGGAGCTGGACTTCGAGAGGGCCGCCCGGCTGCGCGACGACCTGTCGGCGCTGCGACGTGCGCTGGAGAAGCAGGCCGTGGTGCTCGGTGACGGCACCGACGCCGACGTGGTGGTCGTCGACGACGACGAACTCGAGGCGGCCGTCCAGGTCTTCCACGTGCGCGGTGGCCGGGTTCGCGGCCAGCGTGGCTGGATCGTCGAGAAGGCAAGCGAACCAGACGATCTCGAAGGCGGCGTCGAGGCGCAGTTGGTGGCACAGTTCCTCACCCAGTTCTACGGGGAGCAGGCAGAGCTGGGCGGGGCCAGCGACTCGGGCGGCGACGAGGCGACCAACCCCGTCCCGCGTGAGGTGCTGGTGCCCCGGCTTCCCGACGACGCCGAGGAGCTGGCCGAATGGCTGTCCGGTCTGCGGGGCTCGCGCGTGGTGCTGCGGGTGCCGCAACGCGGGGACAAGAAGGCGCTGGCCGAGACCGTGCACCGCAATGCCAAAGAGGCGCTGCAGCAGCACAAGCTCAAACGAGCTGGTGATTTCAACGCCAGATCCGCTGCGCTGCAGAGTATTCAGGATGCGCTCGGCCTGGCGGACGCGCCGCTGCGCATCGAATGTGTCGACATCAGCCACGTCCAGGGCACCGATGTGGTGGCCTCGCTGGTGGTCTTCGAGGACGGTCTGCCGCGTAAGTCCGACTATCGGCACTACGGCATCAAGGAGGCCGCCGGCGACGGGCGTTCCGACGACGTCGCGTCGATCGCCGAGGTGACCCGGCGCCGGTTCTGGCGGCATGTCCAGGACCGTGCGCACCCCGAAGAGTTCTCCGCAGAAGGCAAGTCGAGGAAGTTCGCGTATCCGCCCAACCTGTTCGTCGTCGACGGCGGCGCGCCGCAGGTCAACGCCGCCGCCGCGGTTCTGGCCGAGTTGGGTGTCACCGACGTGGCCGTGATCGGCCTGGCCAAACGGCTCGAAGAGATCTGGGTTCCCGGCGAGCCCGACCCGGTGATCATGCCGCGCAACAGCGAGGGGCTGTATCTGCTGCAGCGCGTGCGTGACGAGGCCCACCGGTTCGCGATCACCTACCATCGCAGCAAGCGGTCAAAACGCATGACGGCCTCGGTGCTCGACGCGGTCCCGGGGTTGGGGGAGCATCGCCGCAAGGCGCTGGTGACCCACTTCGGTTCGGTGGCGCGGCTCAAGCAGGCCTCGGTCGAGGAGATCACCTCGGTGCCGGGCATCGGGCCCGCGACGGCGGCCGCGGTGCTCGAGGCGCTGGGCGTGACGGTCGCCGACCCGCCCGCCCCTGATTCGGCGGGATCGGCCCCACACGAGAATCCGGTGAGTGATGATGACATCGCGCAACGGGCAGCACGATGACGGACGGTACGGACGACGTGGTACGCGAAACTGGGGCCGGTGAGGTCGACGCTGACTCGGGTATCGACGTGGTGCTGGTCACCGGCCTGTCCGGTGCCGGGAGAGGCACCGCCGCCAAGGTTCTCGAGGATCTGGGGTGGTACGTCGCCGACAACCTGCCGCCGGAGTTGATCACCCGCATGGTCGACCTCGGCCTGGCCGCGGGGTCGCGCATCACCCAACTCGCGGTCGTCATGGACGCTCGGTCCAAGGGGTTCACCGGCGATCTGGACTCGGTCCGAAACGAATTGGCCACACGGGACATCACGCCCCGCGTGCTGTTCCTCGACGCCTCCGACGAGATGCTGGTGCGCCGCTACGAGAACAACC
Organism: Mycobacterium sp. ACS4331; assembly: GCF_001667265.1. Lineage (GTDB taxonomy): Bacteria > Actinomycetota > Actinomycetes > Mycobacteriales > Mycobacteriaceae > Mycobacterium. Next base: position 12,650 of record NZ_LZHW01000102.1, read on the forward strand.
GCCGCAGCCACCCGATGCAGGGTGATCTCACGCTGGCCGAGGGAATCGCCGCCGAACGGACGATGCTGGCGCCCGTGCGGGCCTCGGCCGACCTGGTGATCGACACCTCGGCGCTGTCGGTGCGGGAACTGCGCGAGAGCATCGAGCGGGGTTTCGGAGCCGAGACGGTGCCGGACATCAGCGTCACGGTCGAGTCGTTCGGGTTCAAGTACGGGCTGCCGATGGACGCCGACATGGTGATGGACGTCCGATTTCTGCCGAACCCGCACTGGGTGGACGAGTTGCGGCACCACACCGGCCAGCACCCGTCGGTGCGGGATTACGTGTTGGGTCAGCCCGGTGCCGGGAGGTTCCTCGACACCTATCATGAACTGCTGGGGCTGGTGGTCGACGGCTACCGGCGAGAGGGCAAGCGCTATATGACAGTGGCCATCGGCTGCACGGGTGGGAAACATCGCAGCGTCGCGATCGCCGAGGCGCTCGCGGCCCGACTCAGCAGCGGCCAGCACCTGTCAGCGCGCGTCCTGCACCGGGATCTGGGCCGCGAATGACGGTCGAACGCATCGTCGCCCTCGGCGGCGGCCACGGCCTGTATGCCACGCTGTCGGCGGCCCGTCGGCTCACACACCATGTCACCGCGGTGGTGACCGTCGCCGACGACGGAGGCTCCTCGGGCCGGCTGCGCAGCGAACTCGACATCGTGCCGCCCGGCGACCTGCGAATGGCGCTGGCGGCCTTGGCATCCGACAGCCCCTACGGCCGACTCTGGGCCACCATCATCCAGCACCGCTTCGGCGGCAGCGGGGCGCTGGCCGGCCACCCGATCGGCAACCTGATGCTGGCCGGGCTGTCCGAGGTGCTCGCGGATCCGGTCGCCGCCCTCGACGAGCTGGGCCGAATCCTCGGGGTCAAGGGCCGTGTGCTGCCGATGTGCCCGATCGCGCTGCAGATCGAGGCCGACGTGGCGGGGCTGGAGTCCGACCCTCGGATGAGCCGCGTGATCCGAGGTCAGGTGGCGATCGCGACGACACCGGGCAAGGTGCGGCGGGTGCGTCTGCTGCCCGGCAATCCACCGGCCACCCGGCAGGCCGTCGACGCCATCATGGACGCCGACCTCGTGGTGCTGGGCCCGGGATCCTGGTTCACCAGCGTGATCCCACATGTGCTCGTGCCCGGTCTGCTTGCCGCCCTGCGTGCGACGAGGGCGCGGCGCGCCGTCGTGCTCAATCTGGCCGACGAACCGGGGGAGACCGCGGGCTTCTCCGCCGAGCGGCATCTGCACGTGCTTGCCCAGCACGCACCCGATTTCACCGTCGATGACATTGTCGTGGACGTCAACAGAGTGGCCAGCGAGCGTGAGCGAGATCAATTGATTCGAACCGCCGGTGTGCTGAATGCTCAGGTGCAGTTTGCTGACGTGTCGCGACCTGGTACACCATTACATGACCCGGCGAAGTTGGCGGCGGCGTTGCAGAGGGTGTGCGAGCGGAGGACCGAGCCGGCGCTGCCGACAACGCCGTCCCTTCCGACAGTGCCCCCCGCCGACGTCGATGGACCGCATGTGTTTGGACCGAGAGGTGACGACCCGTGGCGATGACGGCCGAGGTTAAGGACGAACTGAGCCGCCTGGTGGTGAATTCCGTCAGCGCGCGGCGCGCCGAGGTGGCCTCCCTACTGCGGTTCGCAGGCGGGCTGCACATCGTCGCGGGCCGCGTCGTGGTCGAGGCCGAGGTGGACCTCGGCATCATCGCCCGTCGGCTGCGCAAGGACATCTTCGACCTCTACGGCTACAACGCCATCGTGCATGTGTTGTCGGCCAGCGGAATCCGCAAGAACACCCGGTACGTGGTGCGGGTCGCCAAGGACGGTGAGGCGCTGGCCAGGCAGACCGGTCTGCTCGACCTGCGGGGCCGGCCCGTGCGTGGGCTGCCCGCCCAGGTGGTGGGCGGCAGCATCGCCGACGCGGAGGCCGCCTGGCGGGGCGCCTTCCTGGCCCACGGGTCGCTGACCGAACCCGGTCGGTCCTCGGCGCTGGAGGTCAGCTGCCCCGGACCGGAGGCCGCGCTCGCGCTCGTCGGCGCGGCCCGCCGCCTCGGCGTCGGCGCCAAGGCCCGCGAGGTCCGCGGCGCCGACCGCGTCGTGGTGCGCGACGGAGAGGCCATCGGCGCCCTGCTGACCCGGATGGGTGCCCAGGACACCCGGCTGACGTGGGAGGAGCGCCGGATGCGGCGCGAGGTCCGCGCGACGGCCAACCGGCTGGCCAACTTCGACGATGCCAACCTGCGCCGGTCGGCGCGTGCGGCGGTCGCCGCGGCGGCCCGTGTCGAGCGCGCACTCGAGATCCTCGGCGACACCGTGCCCGATCACCTCGCGACTGCGGGCAGGCTGCGCGTCGAGCACCGGCAGGCGTCCCTCGAGGAGCTGGGCCGGCTCGCCGACCCGCCGATGACCAAAGACGCTGTGGCCGGCCGGATTCGTCGCCTGCTCTCGATGGCCGATCGCAAGGCCAAGCAGGACGGCATCCCGGACACCGAATCCGCCGTCACACCCGAACTGCTCGAAGAGGCCTGAGCGACTGCTCGACGAGGCTCGAGCGCCGTCGATGAACCCGGCGCGCGGTGATTCCGTGTGCCTATCATCGACGCGTTGACAGAAACCCTGGCCCTGGCGCGCCAGCGCGCATCCTCGCGGCTCACGCCACCTCCCACGCCGGTGCGCAGCGTGGCGATTCACCTCGGCGTGCTGGTGCTGTGGATCGCCCTGTTCCTGCTGGCCTTCGGCCGCGGCGGGGTGGCGGCCTGGTCCGTCGGGCTGGCCTACCTGGCCTATGACCTGGCGCTGCTGATCTTCACCGGTTGGCAGATCAGCCGCATCGCGGCGAGAGACGCTGCGGCCGCGCCGGTCCCCGACGGATCCACCCTCGCCGTGCTGATCGCCGCGCACAACGAGGAGACGGCGCTGCCCGTGACGCTGACGGCGCTGCTGAACTCAGACCGGGCGCCGGAGCAGATCGTGATCGCCGACGACGGTTCCACCGACGGCACCGCCCGGCTCCTCACCGAGGATTTCGGGCTGCGCGACGACGGCGCGTCCGTGCGGATCGGGGATACCGCGGTGCGGTGGCTGCGCCTGCCCCACGCGGGCAAGGCGCCGGCCCTCAACGCCGCGCTCGCCACGACCAGTTGTGACGTCATTCTGACCGTCGACGCGGACACCGTCGTCGAGCCTGGGGCGATCAGGGCTGTGCTGCAGGCCTTTTCGGCCGAGCCGGACCTCGTCGCGGTCACCGGGGTGATCACCCCGGTGTGCGCCCCGGGAGTTCGGGGCCGGGTGCTGCAGTGGTTTCAGACCTACGAGTACCTCCGCAACTTCCTGAGCCGCTACGCCTGGATGCGCATCGACTGCCTGCAGCTGATCTCGGGTGCCTTCGCGGGTTTCCGGCGCACCGCGGTGGTCGCGGTCGGCGGTTTCGACGACGCGTGCCTGGTCGAGGACTACGAGCTGGTGGCGCGCCTGTGGCGCTACGCCGGCGAGCACAACCTGTCCTGGCGGTTCCGCGCACTCGGCGATGCCCAGGCCCGCACCGAGGCGCCCGGCACCGTACTGGCCTTCCTGCGCCAGCGGCGACGCTGGTTCGGCGGGTTCCTGCAGACCCAGTGGTGGTACCGCGCGATGGTCGGCGATCGCCGCCTCGGCGCGCTGGGCACCGTGATGCTGCCGATCAAGGCACTCGACACCGTGCACCCGCTGTACGGGCTCACGGCGCTGGCCCTGCTGGCGTCGTTCCTGACCGCGGGACGGTTCGACATCCTGGGGCCGGTGCTGCTGGTCGTCGCGGGCAAGCTCATGATCGACATGGTGTTCGCGGCCTGGTCGGTGCGCAGGTACCGGCGCTGGACCGGCGACCCGGGCCGGGCCAGCATGACCGGAAGTGCGCTGGCGACCGTGGTGGCGCCGGTCACCTTCACGCCGCTCCTGCACGCCGGCGCGGCGCTGGGCTGGGTCGCGTTTCTGGCCGGCACCGCGCGGTGGGGCAGCCAGCGCAGATTCGGGATGACCATGAGCGCGGACGGCTAAGCCCACCAATCTGCACGAGCCAACTTCAGCCCCACTAGGCTGGCGTGCGAGCAGTCAAACCCCATCTCTGGAACGTGGAGCAAGAGGAGACACAAGTGACCATCCGGGTAGGCGTGAACGGCTTCGGCCGCATCGGACGCAACTTCTTCCGCGCCCTGGACGCACAGAAGCAGGCCGGCAAGGCCGCTGACATCGAGATCGTCGCGGTGAACGACCTCACCGACAACGCCACCCTGGCGCACCTGCTGAAGTTCGACTCGATCCTGGGCCGGCTGCCGTACGAGGTGAGCCTCGAGGGCGAGGACACCATCGTCGTCGGCGACACCAAGATCAAGGCCCTCGAGGTCAAGGAGGGCCCGGCGGCCCTGCCCTGGGGTGACCTGGGCGTCGACGTGGTCGTCGAGTCGACCGGCATCTTCACCAAGCGCGAGAAGGCCCAGGGCCACCTCGACGCGGGCGCCAAGAAGGTCATCATCTCGGCTCCGGCCAGCGATGAGGACATCACGATCGTGCTCGGCGTCAATGACGACAAGTACGACGGCAGCCAGAACATCATCTCGAACGCCTCGTGCACCACGAACTGCCTCGGCCCGCTGGCCAAGGTCCTCAACGACGAGTTCGGCATCGTCAAGGGCCTGATGACCACGATCCACGCCTACACCCAGGATCAGAACCTGCAGGACGGCCCGCACGGCGACCTGCGTCGTGCGCGCGCGGCGGCGCTGAACATCGTGCCGACCTCGACCGGTGCCGCCAAGGCCATCGGCCTGGTGCTGCCGGAGCTGAAGGGCAAGCTCGACGGCTACGCGCTGCGGGTGCCGATCCCCACCGGTTCGGTCACCGACCTGACCGCGGAGCTGAAGAAGTCGGCGAGCGCCGCCGACATCAACGCCGCGATGAAGGCCGCCGCCGAGGGCCCGCTCAAGGGCATCCTGAAGTACTACGACGCGCCGATCGTGTCCAGCGACATCGTCACCGACCCGCACAGCTCGATCTTCGATTCGGGTCTGACCAAGGTCATCGACAACCAGGCCAAGGTCGTGTCCTGGTACGACAACGAGTGGGGCTACTCCAACCGTCTCGTCGACCTGGTTGCCCTGGTCGGCAAGTCGCTCTGAGTGCCATGACCGTCAAGACTCTCGACGATCTTCTCGCCGAGGGCGTTTCAGGTCGGGGCGTCCTGGTGCGCTCCGACCTGAACGTCCCCCTCGACGACGACCGCAACATCACTGACCCGGGCCGCATCATCGCCTCGCTGCCCACGTTGAAGGCGCTGTCGGATGCCGGGGCCAAGGTCGTCGTGACCGCCCACCTGGGCCGGCCGAAGGGTGAGCCCGACCCCAAGTTCTCGCTGGCCCCGGTGGCCAAGGAACTGGGGGAGCGGTTGGGACGGCACGTGCAGTTGGCCGGCGACGTCGTCGGCACCGACGCGTTGGCCCGTGCGGAGGGCCTGACCGACGGCGACATCCTGCTGCTGGAGAACATCCGCTTCGATCCGCGGGAGACCAGCAAGGACGAGGCCGAGCGCACCAAGCTGGCCAGGGCCCTGGTGGAGCTGGTCGACTCACCGGGTGGGCCGACGCCCGCCTTCGTCAGCGACGGCTTCGGTGTGGTGCACCGCAAGCAGGCCTCGGTGTACGACGTCGCCAAGCTGCTGCCGCACTACGCGGGCACGCTGGTGGCCGCCGAGGTCAAGGTGCTCGCGCAGTTGACCGAGTCCACCGAGCGTCCGTACGCCGTGGTGCTGGGTGGGTCGAAGGTGTCCGACAAGCTCGCGGTCATCGAGAACCTTGCGACCAAGGCCGACAGCCTGATCATCGGCGGCGGCATGTGCTTCACATTCCTTGCCGCCCAGGGACTTTCGGTGGGGTCCTCGCTGCTGCAGGAGGAGATGGTCGACACCTGCGCCAAGCTGCTGGATCAGTACGCCGACGTCATCCACCTGCCGGTGGACTTCGTCGTGGCCGAGAAGTTCGCGGCGGACTCCCCGCCCGAGCAGGTGGCGGCCGACGCGATTCCGGACGGGCGCATGGGCCTGGACATCGGGCCCGAGTCGGTCAAGCGGTTCACCGCTCTGCTGTCCAACGCCAAGACGGTGTTCTGGAATGGGCCGATGGGTGTGTTCGAGTTCCCGGCCTTCTCGTCGGGCACCAAGGGTGTGGCCGAGGCCATCATCGGTGCCACCGGCAAGGGCGCGTTCAGCGTCGTCGGCGGCGGTGACTCGGCTGCGGCCGTGCGCCAGCTGGGCCTGCCGGAGGACGGTTTCTCGCACATCTCCACGGGTGGCGGTGCCTCCCTGGAGTACCTCGAGGGCAAGGAATTGCCCGGTATCGCCGTTCTGGAGAGCTGAGGAGTTCGCGTGTCACGTAAGCCGCTGATCGCCGGCAACTGGAAGATGAACCTCAACCACTTCGAGGCCATCGCCCTGGTGCAGAAGATCGCGTTCTCGTTGCCCGACAAGTACTTCGACAAGGTCGATGTCACGGTGATCCCGCCGTTCACGGATCTGCGCAGCGTGCAGACCCTGGTCGACGGCGACAAGCTGCGCCTGACCTACGGCGCCCAGGACGTGTCCCAGCACGACTCCGGGGCGTACACGGGCGAGATCAGTGGGGCCTTCCTGGCCAAGTTGGGCTGCACGTTCGCGGTGGTCGGCCACAGCGAACGGCGGACCTATCACGGCGAGGACGACGCCCTGGTGGCCGCCAAGGCCGCCGCGGCGCTCAAGCACGGACTGACCCCGATCGTCTGCATCGGCGAGGGCCTCGACGTCCGCGAGGCCGGCAACCACGTCGACTACAACGTGGCCCAGTTGACCGGCTCGCTGGCCGGCCTGTCGGCCGAGCAGATCGCTTCGGTCGTCATCGCCTACGAGCCCGTGTGGGCTATCGGCACCGGGCGTGTGGCCAGTGCGGCCGACGCCCAGGAGGTCTGCGGCGCGATCCGTGCGCAGCTGGCCGAACTGGCCTCGCCTGCGGTCGCCGACTCGGTGCGGGTGCTCTACGGCGGTTCGGTCAACGCCAAGAACGTCGGCGAGATCGTCGCGCAGTCCGACGTCGACGGTGCGTTGGTCGGCGGTGCCTCGCTGGACGGCGAGCAGTTCGCGATGCTGTCCGCGATCGCTGCGGGCGGACCACTGCCCTGACGGTGATTTGGGCGCGCAGACCGGCGCGGAGCGCCGGTTTTCGCGCCCAAATCACGTCCGTGTAGGCTGTGCCGCATGGAATTGGCCCTTCAAATCATCCTGGTGGTCACCAGCGTCCTGGTGATTCTGTTGGTGCTGCTGCACCGCGCCAAGGGTGGTGGCCTGTCCACGCTGTTCGGTGGTGGCGTGCAGTCGAGCCTGTCCGGGTCGACCGTCGTCGAGAAGAACCTCGACCGGCTCACCCTCTTCGTCACGGGCATCTGGCTGGTGTCCATCATCGGGATGGCGCTGCAGCTCAAGTACAGCTAGCGGCGTGTGTCGCGCGCCGGCATCCGGCGTGCGCACGGCATCCGCTGCGCTGATACTTGGATGATGGCGCAAGGATCCGACACCGCCCTGGAGCCCATCGGCTCCGTCCGCCGCACCCAGCTCGGTCGTGAAGCAACCGAGCCGATGCGGGAGGACATCCGCCTGCTCGGCGCCATGTTGGGGGACACCGTCCGCGAGCACAGCGGTGACGAGATCTTCGACCTCGTGGAGAGGGCCCGGGTCGAGTCGTTCCGAGTCCGGCGCTCCGAGATCGACCGTTCCGAACTCGCCGAGATGTTCACTGGCATCGAGGCGAAGACGGCCATCCCCGTGATCCGTGCGTTCACGCATTTCGCGCTCCTGGCCAACGTCGCCGAGGACATCCATCGCGAGCGTCGTCGCGCGGTTCACGTCGCCGCGGGAGAACCACCCCAGAACAGCAGCCTGGCCGCCACCTACCGCAAGCTCGACGCCGCCGACCTGGATGCCGGGACCGTCGCCGAAGCGCTGACCGGTGCGCTGGTCTCACCTGTCATCACCGCCCATCCCACCGAGACCCGCCGCCGCACGGTCTTCGACACCCAGCACCGCATCACCGAACTCATGCGTCTGCACGCCCTGGGTGCGGAGCGCACCCCCGAGGGCGCCAGCATCGACCTCGAACTTCGCCGGCAGATTCTCATGCTGTGGCAGACCGCGCTGATTCGGTTGTCCCGGCTGAAGATTCAGGATGAGATCGAGACCGGCCTGCGGTATTACCCGGCGGCCTTCTTCGAAGTCATCCCTGCGGTCAACGCCGAGGTTCGGAAGGCGCTGCGCGCCCGCTGGCCGGGCACGGACCTGTTGGCGCAGCCGATCCTGCGGCCCGGGTCCTGGATCGGCGGTGACCGCGACGGCAACCCCAATGTGACCGGTGACGTGGTGCGCCTGGCGACCGGCAGCGCGGCCTACACCGCATTCGCGCACTACTTCACCGAGTTGACCGCCCTCGAGGAGGAGCTGTCGATGTCGGCTCGCCTCGTGACGGTCAGCGACGACCTCGCCGAGCTTGCTGACGCCTGCCACGAACCGGCCCGCGCCGACGAACCGTACCGGCGGGCGCTGCGCGTCGTGCACGCGCGGCTGACCGCGACCGCAACCGACATTCTGGACCGCCAACCCGAGCACGTGCTGGATCTGGGTCTGCCGCGGTACTCGACACCCGGTGAACTGCTGGCCGATCTCAACGTCGTCGACTCCTCGCTGCGCGCGCACGGAAGTGCGCTGCTGGCCGACGATCGCCTGGCCAGACTGCGGGAAGCGGTGCACGTCTTCGGATTCCATCTCAGTGGCCTGGACATGCGGCAGAACTCCGATGTGCACGAGGAGGTGGTGGCCGAGCTGCTGGCGTGGGCGGGCGTGCATTCGGACTACGCGTCGCTGCCGGAGCAGGCACGCGTGGCGCTGCTGATCGCCGAGCTGTCCACGCGACGTCCGCTGCTTGGGCCGGATGCCCACCTGTCGGAACTGGCGCGCAAAGAACTCGACATCGTGCTCGCGGCGGCCCGCGCGGTCAAGGTCTTCGGCGCCAACGCCGTGCCCAACTACATCATCTCGATGTGCCAGTCGGTCTCGGACATGCTCGAGGCCGCGCTGCTGCTCAAGGAGGCCGGACTGCTCGACGCGTCGGGGGAGCACCCGTACTCCCCGGTGGGGATCGTGCCTCTGTTCGAGACGATCGACGATCTGCAGCGCGGTGCGCAGATCATGACCGAGGTGCTGTCCCTGCCGCTGTATCGGGGAATCGTGCACGCACGGGGCGAGAGCCAGGAGGTGATGCTCGGGTACTCGGACTCCAACAAGGACGGCGGATACCTGGCTGCCAACTGGGCGCTGTACCGCGCGGAGCTGGATCTGGTCGAGATGGCCCGGGACACCGGAATTCGGTTGCGGCTCTTCCACGGTCGCGGCGGCACCGTGGGACGTGGCGGTGGTCCGAGTTATGACGCGATCCTGGCCCAGCCGCCGGGCGCGGTCAACGGTTCGCTGCGGCTCACCGAGCAGGGCGAGGTGATCGCCGCCAAGTACGCCGAGCCGCGCAGTGCGCATCGCAACCTGGAGACGCTGCTGGCGGCGACGCTCGAGTCCACCCTGCTCGACGTCGAAGGACTCGGCGACACCGCCGAACCGGCCTACGCGGTGCTGGACGACCTGGCGGCGCGCGCGCAGCGTGCCCATGCCGACTTGGTGCACGAGACACCGGGATTCGTCGAGTACTTCAAGGCGTCGACACCGGTCAGCGAGATCGGCGCGCTCAACATCGGCAGCCGGCCCACCTCCCGCAAGCCCACCACCAAGATCTCCGATCTGCGCGCCATCCCGTGGGTGCTGGCGTGGAGCCAATCGCGGGTGATGCTGCCGGGTTGGTATGGCACCGGCACCGCGTTCGAGCAGTACATCGCCGACGGCGGGCAGGACCGCGCCGCGCGCGTGGAGGTGCTGCGCGATCTCTACAAACGGTGGCCGTTCTTCGCCACCGTGCTGTCGAACATGGCGCAGGTGTTGTCGAAGGCCGATATGGGACTGGCGGCGCGCTACGCCGAGCTCGTCGAGGATCCGGATCTGCGGTCGAGGGTGTTCGACAAGATCGTCGCCGAGCACGACCGGACGATCGCCATGCACAAGCTGATCACCGGGCAGGACGATCTCCTGGCCGACAACCCGGCCCTGGCCCGGTCGGTCTTCAACCGGTTCCCCTACCTCGAGCCGCTCAACCATCTGCAGGTGGAACTGCTGCGGCGCTACCGCTCCGGTGAGGACGACGAACTGGTGCAGCGGGGGATCCTGCTGACCATGAGCGGTCTGGCGACCGCGCTGCGCAACAGCGGCTGACCTCACGGCCCGCCGTTACACTGACGGCACGGAACGTTTCACAGGACGGGCGGTATGGGACGCAGGGGATGGCGGGGTGCGCCGCCGGGCGATGACGCCGAGGCCCGGAAGCGGATCATCGACGCCACGCTCAGGATGCTCGAACGGCATGGCCCCGAACGAACCACGCTTTCGCACGTCGCGGCCGACCTCGGGATCACGCGACCCACGATCTACCGGCATTTCGCGACCAGCGACGAACTCATCGCCGCGGCGGCCGACGTCGCGCTCGGAGGATGGACCGCACGTGTCGGCGAGCGGACGGTCGGTGTCGAGGACCCGACCGAACTCCTGGTCGAGGCCGTCGCGCACCTAATCGAGCGACTGCCCGACGAACCGCTGCTGATGCGACTGCTCGACACCGACCAGGCCCGCTCGATCAGCCGGCGAATGGTGCAACCGGATTCGATCCAGCGGTCACGAACCATGTTGGAGCACAGCGACATCGACTGGACCGCGCTGGGCTGGTCGGGAGCGGCGATGGATGATCTGGTCGAGTACCTGCTGCGGCTGATCCAGTCGATGGTGATCGCCCCGTCCACACCGCCGCGCTCACCGGAACAACTGCGGACCTACCTGCGTCGGTGCATTGGGCCGGTGCTCGCGTCCCCGGGCACGCCCGTCAACTGACCGACCGTGGGGCGTCGGCCGCCGCGACGAGCGAGATGACCGGCGGCTCGGGCAGGTCAGCGGCGTGAAACCAGCGGAACGACATCAATCCTTCATGATGGTCCTTGGTCGAGATCGCGTTGGGATGCTCGAGCTGCTCCCGGCTGATGACCAGGGTCACCGTGCCGTCCCTGTTGGGCACCGCGGTGCCGGAATTGATTCCGGCGCGGCCGTATTCGACGTCGAGGGCGGCCATGTACTGGTTCCACAGGGTGAAGTTCCAGAACCTCGCCTCTGGATGATGCGACGTGATCACCAGCGCTTCACCGGGTTCCAGAGAGAACCCGCCGAGGCAGTAGCACGCGTCCTGCATCGAATAGCCGTGCGTCGCACCGCCGGCCCGGTAGGGCGGCGCCAGGGTGTTGATGCTCAGGTTCTGTCCGTCAGCCAGTTCGACGGGCTTGCGTTCGGTCAGGATCAGTGGGATGAGGGCGTACATGTCCTGTGCGAACCGCAGTGCCGCGCGCAGTGACGTGGCGATGTCGGCGTCCGATTTCGCCGGTGCGACAGGGCGACCCGCATGATCGATGACCGCGATGTTCCAGTCGACCCGTCGCTCGGTGGCCGGGAACTCGTGGTAGTCGCGGGTGATGATGCCGCGTGCGTCGGAGGAGAGCTCGATGAAGGGTCCGTCGTAACCCGCGGGGCGGCTCGGTCCCAGCACGCACGAGAAGCGACCCTCGTCGTCCAGAGGCATATCGGTGTCGTACAGCAGGCCGACTGTGCGGTTGGGCCACGCACCGGGTTCGGGTTCGTTGTAGACGGTCAGGGAGTACATGACGCTGTCGTTGGGGCTGCCGCTGACTCGGTAGGTGCGGTGCGGGTCGACCACGGCGTAGCTGTAGTAGCAGTCGGTGTTGTCCCCGCCCCAGCGGCGGTCCGGGCGGAACGGCGTGAGGTTGTCGATGAACCGAGGGGCCACCGGGTCGGCGAACAGGTGCATGTCGAGAGAGAGCGACAGCATCGTCGCGAGGTTCTGGTAGCCCTCGGCGACGGCGTGCTGGCCGCGGACCGCCTTCGGGCCGTCGAGGAACTGCTGGTCGAAATCCGCGAAGGCGCTGAGCAGTTCGCGCCAGGCGGCGGCACTCTCCGGGGCGGGCATGGCCGTCATCTTAACAAGATACAATGTGACGATTCATGTAAAGTCTGTAATGGTGTCGGTTAGGGTGCCGGAGGTGACCACCTCCTCTTCGGCCATCCACGTCACCGATCTGGCCCGCCCGACCTTCACGCCGGAGGCCCAGGCGATCATCGACGGCATGGCGGCCATGGCCGACTACTGTCCGCTGACCGCCGAGGCGCTGCACGAACAGGCCAGCGCCCAGACCGGGCTGACCGACTTCGGTTCGCAGGACTACCGGGAACGCATGGACGTGCTGCTCTCGGCGTTCCACGAACTGCCGAACTTCACGGACTTCGGCCGCACCTACGCGTTCTCGCTCATGCTGACCTTTCTCAAGGGCAGGCTGCGGGTCGTCGACCACCTCAACCACCATCCCGAGATCTTCGACATCGAGGTCAAGGCGCCGTTGGTGATCGCAGGCCTGCCCCGCACCGGCACCACACATCTGCACAGCCTGCTCGCCGCCGACCCGGCGCTGCGGTCCCTGCCCTACTGGGAGGCCCAGGAACCGCTGCCCGCGCCCGGCGAGGAGGGCACGATCGAACCGCGGCGCCAACGCACGGGCGACGCGCTCAACATCTCGAACACGCTGATGCCGTACTTCCAGCTGATGCACGAGATGACGATCGACCACATCCACGAGGACATCGGGCTGATGGTGCAGGACTTCGCCAGCGGATTCTTCACCACGCTGACGCACCTGCCGCGGTGGTCGGACTACCTGCGCGACAACGATCAGACGCCGGGGTATCAGTTCCTGCGGATGATGCTTCAGGTGTTGACCCATCAGGACGGATACCACCGGCGCTGGGTGCTCAAGAGCCCGCAGCATCTCGAGCAGTTCGTGCCGTTGCTGAAGGTGTTCCCGGATGCGACGTTCATCGTCACGCACCGTGATCCGGTGGACGTCAGCGTCTCGATGGCCACCATGATGACCTACACGATGCGGATGAGCGTCGATCAGGTCGACGTCGAGACCGTCGCGGGCTACTGGATCACCCGTATCGAGGAGATGCTCACCGCATGCATGCGTGACCACCACCTGCTGCCGCCCGAGCGCACCATCGACGTGCGGTTCGACGAGTTCATGGCCGATGATCTGGCGATGGTGCAGAAGGTCTGGGACACAGCGGGTTACGCGCCGACCGAGGAGTCGCGGCGGGCCGTCGCGGACTACCTGGCCGGGCACACCCGGGGCCGGCTCGGGCGGATCGACTACCGCGCCGAGGACCTCGGCCTGGATCGCGATGACCTGCGACGACGGTTCGCTCCCTACGTGGAGCGCTTCGTGGCGCTCTAGAGGCCCGTGCGCTGCCGGACCGCGCTGATCGCGCCCCGCACGGCGTTCTCGGTCGCGGCCAGCGGTGACGTCACCGCCTCGCCCACCTCGACCATGCGCTCGACCCGGTCGACGATGGCTTCCAGGCGGTCCATCACCGCGAGCAGTCGCGGCGCCAACTCGTCGATGCTGCTGATGGTCGCGTTGAAGCGCTCCATCGTCGCATCGAGGTTGTCGGTCGAATGGTTCAGATCCTCCAGGGTCTCCGAGAGCCCCTGCAGCACCGTGTCGACCTGACCGACGGTCACATCGGCGTTCAGTGCGGCCTGCGCGAGAGTCCTGATGCGCTGCTGGGCGGGACGCGAGCGACCGGTGCTCACCTCTTTGTCTGCCATGGCAGCCAGTATGGCCCGAGCGGACTGTCCCGCGAGGCCGGTTGTCTGACGGGCCCAGACGTGATGGGGTGGGCAGAGTGACCAGCCCTCACCGGGTGGCGTTGTTCGCCACCTGCTTCAACGACGTCATGTGGCCCGAGACACCCAAGGCCGTCGTGCGTCTGTTGCGCCGTCTCGGCTGCGAGGTCGACTTCCCGGTGCAGCAGACCTGCTGCGGTCAGATGTTCACCAACACCGGATACGCCGACGAGGCCGTCCCCGCCGTGCGGGTCTTCGTCGAGACGTTCGGTGACTATGACGCCGTCGTCGCGCCCTCGGGGTCGTGTGTGGGCTCGGTGCGCCATCAGCATCGGCTGATCGCGGCCCGCGCTGGTGACCCGCGGTTGGCGGCGCAGGTGCAGGCCCTGGCGCCCAGGGTTTACGAGCTCTCGGAGTTCCTGGTCGACGTGCTCGGTGTCGTGGACGTGGGGGCGCACTTCCCGCACCGCGTGACCTACCACCCGACGTGTCACTCGCTGCGCATGCTGCGGGTCGGTGACCGCCCCCTGCGCCTGCTGCGCGCCGTGCGGGGCATCGATCTCGTCGAGCTGCCGGCCGCGGACCAGTGTTGTGGGTTCGGCGGCACCTTTGCCCTCAAGAACGCCGGGACGTCGGTGGCCATGGGGCTCGACAAGGCCCGCTGCGTGCAAGACACGAAGGCCGAAGTGCTTGTGGCGAGCGATAACTCGTGTCTGGCGCACATCGGGGGCATCCTGTCGCGCGAGCGAAGCGATGTGCGGGTGCGCCACCTCGCCGAGATCCTGGCCGCCACCGAGGACAGCCCCGCATGACCGGCCACCCGCACGTCGGCGTGACCGCGGCCTTCCTCGGCATGCCCACGTTCCAGGTGGCTGCCGAGGCGGCGCTGAAGAACACGGTGCAGCGCCGCAACCTGGCCCACGCCACCGCCACGATCCGCACCAAACGCGCCAACGTGGTCGCCGAACTGCCCGACTGGGAGCAGTTGCGCCTGGCCGCTGAGGCGATCAAGGACGACGCGCTGCTGCGCCTCGACGAGCACCTGGAGGCGTTCGAGGCCAATGCGACCGCCGCGGGCTCGACCGTGCACTGGGCCCGCGACGCGGAGGAGGCCAACCGCATCGTCGTCGACCTGGTGCGCGCCGCGGGCGCCACCGAGGTAGTCAAGGTCAAGTCGATGGCCACCCAGGAGATCGAACTCAACGAGGCGCTCGCCGACGCCGGAATCGCCGCCTGGGAGACCGATCTCGCCGAACTGATCGTGCAGCTCGGAGACGACTGGCCTAGCCACATCCTGGTGCCCGCGATCCACCGCAACCGCGCCGAGGTCCGTGAGATCTTCCTGCGCGAGATGCACAGGGTCGGCAGGCCCGCGCCGGCCGACCTCACCGACGAACCCACACGGCTCGCCGAGGCCGCGCGCCTGCACCTGCGGGAGAAGTTCCTGCGCGCCGAGGTGGCGATATCCGGTGCCAATTTCGCGATCGCGGAGACCGGCAGCCTGGTGGTCGTCGAATCCGAGGGCAACGGGCGGATGTGCCTGACCCTGCCCAAGACGCTGATCTCGGTGGTCGGCATCGAGAAGGTGCTGCCGTCCTGGCGTGACCTCGAAGTCATGCTCCAGGTGCTGCCGCGCAGCAGCACGGGGGAGCGTGAGAACCCGTACACGTCCATCTGGACCGGCCCCGCCGACGGCGACGGCCCGCAGGACATGCACGTGGTGCTGGTCGACAACGGCCGGACCGCCGCGCTTGCCGACCCCGTCGGCCGCCAGGCGCTGCGCTGCATCCGCTGCTCGGCCTGCCTGAATGTCTGCCCGGTGTACGAGCGGGCCGGCGGCCACTCGTACGGATCGGTGTACCCGGGGCCGATCGGAGCCGTGCTGACCCCGCAACTGCGAGGCACCACAAGCGATGTCGACAAGTCCCTGCCGTACGCGTCGAGCCTGTGCGGCGCCTGCTTCGACGTGTGTCCCGTGCGCATCGACATCCCGGAACTGCTGGTGCATCTGCGCACCCGGGTGGTCGATGAGAGTCGCGGCAGCCTGCCGTCGGGCGAGGGCCTCGGCATGACGGCCGCGAGTTGGCTGTTCGCCGATCACCGCCGCTTCGAGGCCGCCCAGAAGGCGGCCGAAGCCAGCGGGAAGGCGTTGCGCAGCAGGCTGTTCGGCGCCAGGGAGGTGCTACGCAGGCTGCCGTGGCCGGCCAGTCGGTGGTCGGGTTCGCGTGACGTCCCGGTGCCGCCGACCGAATCGTTCCGATCCTGGTGGGAACGCACCGACGGCGGACGCACGGAGGAGGGGCAGTGACCGCGCGCGAGGAGATCCTCGCCCGGGTCCGGGCGGCGCTGGCGGACCGGCCCGAGGTCCCCGCCGTGAGCTGGGAGTACGGGCGCGCGGTCAGCACCGGCGATGACGATGTGGTGGCCCGGTTCGCCGAACGCACCGCCGACTACCGCGCCGCGGTGCAGCGGGTGGCGACGTCCGATGTCGCGGACGCGATCAGGTCGGCGCTGCGGGCTGCGGGCGCGGTCACCGTCATCGCCGACGCAGCGGCCCGGGCGCGGTGGGGGGACGCCTCCTGGCTGGAGGACACCGGCTTGACCGCGACCGAACTCGACGGCGTCGATGCCGTGGTGACCGCGGCGGCCGTCGGCATCGCCAACACCGGCACCATCGTCCTGGATCACGGGGTCGGGCAGGGCCGGCGCGCCCTGAGTCTGGTGCCCGATGTGCACGTCTGTGTGGTGACGCTCGAGCAGATCGTCACCGATGTGCCCGAAGCCGTGGCGCGCCTTGTCGAATCCGGCCTGCACACCAGGCCCCTGACCTGGATCAGCGGGCCGAGCGCGACCAGCGACATCGAACTCGACCGGGTCGAGGGCGTGCACGGGCCGCGCACGCTGCACGTGATCGTCGCGGGCTGACTCAGCCGCCCAATGCGGAGGCGGCCTCGGTGTCGAGCAGCCACACGGTGCGCTCCCGGCCCACCGCTCCCGCGGCGGGAATGTCACGGGGCGACGCCCCGCCGATCGCGGCGGCGACCGCGTCGGCCTTCGCCGCACCGGCCACCACCAGCCAGACCTCGCGGGAACGCTGAATCGCGGGCAGAGTCAAGGTGATCCGGGAGGGCGGCGGTTTCGGGGAGTCGGTCACGGCGACCACCATCCGCGAGGTCTCGGCCACCGCCGGGGTGTCGGGGAACAGGGAATTGATGTGTCCCTCGCCGCCCATGCCGAGCAGGTGGACGTCGAAGAGGGGAGTCGGCTCGCCGTCCGGCGCGTTGGCGGCCAGCACCTGCTCGTAGGCCAGTGCGGCCGCGTCGATGTCGTCGCCGAACTCGCCGTCGGAGGCCGCCATCGGATGGACGTTGCGCGCGGGAATGTCGACCTTGGCGACCAGCGCCTCGCGCGCCTGTTTGACGTTGCGCTCGTCGTCCTGTTGGGGGACGTAGCGTTCATCGCCCCAGTACAGGTGCACCGCTGGCCAGTCGATGTCCGCGCCGTGCTCGGCGACGTGGCGCAGCAGTGCGACGCCCGTTCCGCCGCCGGTCAGCACGATGTGGGCCTGGCCGCGGTCGGCGATCGCCGCCGTGATGGCGCCGATCAGGCGGGCGCCGGCCGCTTCGGCGACTTCGCCTGCATCGGAATAGGTTTCGACCACGGTTTCGCTCATGCGTACTTCACCCTGCTCAGCCCCTGCAGGGCGTCGTGATAGATGTCGTCGGCATCGAGGCGTCGCAGGTCCTCGGCCAGGCAGTCCCGGGATTCGCGGCGGGCCAGCGGCAGCAGCGCGTCCGGGCGGCCCGTGCGGGACAGCGTCGCGGTGATCCCCTCCTGCGGGCGCTGCAGCGTGATGGTCTCCGATGCGCGGTGCAACTCGACCTTCAACTCTCCGACGCTGCGGGTCACCGGCCCGTCGATCCTGGTGGCCAGCCACCCCGCCAGGATGTCGAGGGCGGGTTCAGTCGCCAGACCGGAGAGCTTGGCGGACTGGATGGGCTCATGCGGCGCCAGGTCCACGGCGGCGGTCAGCAGTGCGCGCCAGTAGGTGATCCGGCTCCAGGACAGGTCGGTGTCGCCGGGGGTGTAGCCGTCCAGTCGGCTTCGGATCGCCTGCAGCGGATCGGCGGCGTTGGTGGCGTCGGTGATGCGGCGGATGGCCAACCGGCCCAAGGGGTCCTGGGCGGGCGAGGCCGGTGCCAAGTCGGGCCACCAGGCGACTACGGGCGTGTCGGGCAGCAGGAACGGAATCACCACGCTGTCAGCGTGTTTGGCGAGTGCCCCGGAGAGGCGCAGCACGACGACCTCACCGGCGCCGGAGTCCGCACCGACCCGGATCTCGGCGTCGAGCCGAGGTTCGGCCGCGCGCCGGTCCGCGGGCGTCACCAGGATCACGCGGCACGGGTGTTCACGGCTGGCATAGTTGGCCGCCTCGATCGACTCCTCGACCATCGACGCGGAGTCGGGCGCGATGACGAGCGTCAGGACTCGGCCCATTGTGACCGCACCGCCCTCCTCGCGCAGCGCCACGAGGCGCTTGTTGACCTCGTTGGAGGTCGTGTCGGGCAGGTCGACGATCATGGGCGTCTCCATTCCCTGCCGTCACGGCGCAGCATCTCGAATGCCGACTCCGGGCCCCAACCGCCGGACTCGTAGGGGTCGGGGTGTCCGTCCGCGGCCCAGTTCTCCAACACGGGATCCAGGATCTTCCAGGACAGTTCGACCTCGGCATTGACCGGGAAGAGTGACGGTTCGCCGAGCAGGACGTCGAGGATGAGCCGTTCGTAGGCCTCCGGGGACTCCTCGGCGAAGGCCGCGCCGTAGGAGAAGTCCATGTTGACGTCACGGACCTCCATCTGGTTGCCGGGCACCTTGGAGCCGAACCGCAGCGTGATGCCCTCATCCGGTTGGACGCGAATCACCAGGGCGTTCTTGCCGAGCTCTTCGGTCATCGTCGCATCGAACGGCAGATGCGGCGCCCGCTTGAACACCAGCGCGATCTCGGTGACCCTGCGGCCGAGGCGTTTTCCGGTGCGCAGATAGAACGGGACGCCCGCCCACCGACGGGTGTCCACATCGAGGGTGATCGCCGCGAACGTCTCGGTGGTGGAGGTCGTGGAGAAGCCCTCCTCGTCGAGCAGGCCGACCACCTTCTCGCTGCCCTGCCAACCGGACGTGTACTGACCGCGTGAGGTGGTCTGGTCCAGTGGTTCCACCAGCCTGGTGGCCGAGAGCACCTTGATCTTCTCGGCCTGCAGTTCCGCGGGGGAGAAGCTGACCGGTTCCTCCATCGCGGTCAGGGCCAGAAGCTGCAGCAGGTGATTCTGGATCACGTCCCGCGCGGCTCCGATGCCGTCGTAATACCCTGCGCGGCCGCCCAATCCGATGTCCTCGGCCATGGTGATCTGCACGTGGTCGACGTAGTGGGCGTTCCAGATCGGCTCGAACATCTCGTTGGCGAACCGCAGGGCGAGAAGGTTCTGCACGGTCTCCTTGCCCAGATAGTGGTCGATGCGGAACACCGACGACTCCGGGAAGACGCTGTTGACCACGCTGTTGAGCGCTTCGGCGCTGGCCAGGTCATGACCGAAGGGCTTCTCGATGACCACGCGGTTCCAGCATCCGTCGTGATTGCGGGCCAGCCCCGATTTCGACAACTGCTCGCAGACCACGGGGAACGCCGCGGGCGGGATCGACAGGTAGAACGCGTGATTGCCGCCGGTGCCGCGCTCCTCATCGAGGTTGCGCAGGCGTTCCGCGAGCCGCTCGAACGCCGACTCATCGTCGAAATCGCCGTGGACGAACCGGATCCCCTCCGACAACCGGTCCCAGACCTCCTGGCGGAACGGTGTCCGGGCGTGCTGCTGAACGGCTTCGCGGACCACATCGCTGAAATGCTCGTCGGCCCACTCCCGGCGCGCGAAACCCACCAGGGCGAACTGTGGGGGCAGCAGCCCGCGGTTGGCCAGGTCGTAGATGGCCGGCATGAGCTTCTTGCGGGCCAGATCACCCGTCACGCCGAAGATCACGACGGCGCAGGGCCCCGCGATGTGGGGCATTCGCTTGTCGCGCCTGTCCCGCAGCGGATTCACCCACGCCGCCGTGGTGCTGCTCATTTCGCCGCGGCGTCGAGCTGCTCTTGGGTGGCGTCGATCAACTCCTGCCACGACTTCTCGAACTTCTCGACGCCCTCGTCCTCGAGCACCCTGAACACATCCGGCAGGTCGATCCCGACCGAGGCCAGCTTGTCGAAGATGATCTGCGACGTCTCAGCGGTCCCGGTGATGGTGTCCCCGGTGATCGTGCCGTGGTCGGCCACCGCCTCGATCGTCTTCTCGGGCATGGTGTTGACGGTGTTGGGTGCCACCAGATGCGTGACGTACAACGTGTCGGAGTAGTCCGGGTTCTTCACACCCGTGGACGCCCACAGCGGACGCTGCACCCGGGCGCCCTGCTCGGCCAGCGCGGCGAACCGGCTGCCCTGCTCGAAGACCTCCTGGTAGGCCGCGTACGCCAGTCGTGCGTTGGCGACGCCGGCCTGACCGCGGGTGTCCAGCGCGACGTCGGTGCCGATCTTCTCCAGTCGCGCGTCGATCTCGGTGTCGACGCGGGAGACGAAGAACGAGGCCACCGAGTGGATCTTGGACAGGTCGTGACCGGCCTCCTTGGCGGCCTCGAGGCCGGCGAGGTAGGCGTCCATGACCGCGCGGTGACGTTCGACCGAGAAGATGAGCGTGACGTTGACCGAGATGCCCTCGGCGATCACCGCCGTGATGGCGGGCAGGCCGGCGAGGGTGGCCGGGATCTTGATCAGCAGGTTGGGCCGGTCGACGATCTTCCACAGCTCGACGGCCTGCAGGATCGTCTTGTCCGTGTCGTGGGCCAGGCGCGGGTCGACCTCGATCGAGACCCGGCCGTCGACACCGTCGGAGAGCTCGTACTGCTTGGCCAGCACGTCGCACGCGTTGCGGACGTCGTCGGTGGTGACCGTCCGAATCGCCGCGTCCACGTCGGCGCCCTGGGCGGCGAGCTCCCTGACCTGGTCGTCGTAGGCGTGTCCCTTCGACAACGCGGCCTGGAAGATCGACGGGTTGGTGGTCACCCCGACCACACTCCTGGTGTCGATCAGCTCCTGCAGATTGCCGGTCTGCAGGCGGTCCCGGGACAGGTCGTCGAGCCACACCGACACGCCGGCAGCGCTCAAGGCCGCAAGGTTGGGATTCTGGGTCATGATGCCTTCTCTCGTCCTCTCGAAGAGCCCAACGCCTACGTTGGCCCCTAGTTGTCCATTGCGCGTTCGGCAGCGGCGACGACGGCTTCTGCGGTGAAACCGAATTCGCGGAACAGGGTCTTGTCGTCAGCCGACTCGCCGTAGTGCTCGATCGAGATGATCTCGCCGGTGTCGCCGACGTAGCGGTGCCACGGCATGGCCACGCCGGCCTCGACGGCGACGCGGGCCGAGACATCGGGCGGCAGCACCGAATCGCGGTACTCGCGGGGCTGCTTCTCGAACCATTCCACACACGGCATCGACACGACCGCGGCCGTGACGTCCTTCTCCGCCAGCAGCTTCTTGGCCTCGACGGCGAGCTGGAGTTCCGAACCGGTCGCGATGATCAGCACATCGGCGTCGGCGGCCTGCTCACCGCCGAGCACGTAGCCGCCCCTGGCCACGCCGTCGGAGTCGGTGCCCTCCAGCACCGGGACGCCCTGGCGGGTCAGGATGAAACCGACCGGACCGCTGCCGTTGCCCCGCGCGATGATGCTGCGCCATGCGTAGGCGGTCTCGTTCGGGTCGCCGGGGCGCACCACCGCGAGCCTCGGGATGGCCCGGAGCGCGGCGAGGTGCTCGATCGGCTGATGCGTCGGTCCGTCCTCACCCAGGCCGATCGAGTCGTGCGTCCAGATGTAGATCGTGTCGATGTCCATCAGGGCCGCCAGGCGCACGGCGGGCCGCATGTAGTCGGAGAACTGCAGGAATGTGCCGCCGAAGGCACGCGTCGGTCCGTGCAGGACGATGCCCGACAGGATCGACCCCATCGCGTGTTCGCGGATCCCGAAGTGCAGCACCCGGCCGTACGGGTCGGCGGTGAAGTCGTCGGTTGAGATCGACGGCGGGCCAAACGATTTCACGCCCTTGATGGTCGTGTTGTTGCTGCCCGCCAGATCGGCCGAGCCGCCCCACAGCTCCGGGAGCTTGGGTGCGGTGTCGTTGAGCACCTGGCCGAACGCGGCCCGGGTGGCGACGGACTTGCTGCCGGGCTCCCAGTGCGTCAGGTCGGCGTCCCAGCCCTCGGGAAGTTCCTGGGCCAGCAGCCGGTCCAGCAGCTTCTTACGCTCGGGCTCGCGCTGCGCCCAGGCGTCGAAGTCCTGCTGCCAGGCGTCGTGCGCCTCCTTGCCGCGCGCCACCAACTGGCGGGTGTGGGTGATGACGTCCTCGCTGACCTCGAAGGTCTTCTCGGGGTCGAAGCCCAGCACCTTCTTGGTGGCCGCGACCTCGTCGTCGCCGAGGGCCGCGCCGTGCACACCGCCGGTGTTCATCTTGGTGGGCGCCGGGTAGCCGATGATCGTGCGCAGCGCGATGAACGACGGCTTGTCGGTGACGGCCTTGGCGGCGGCGATGGCCGCTTCGATGCCGACCACGTTCTCGCCGCCCTCGACCTCCTGCACATGCCAGCCGTAGGCGCGGTAGCGCGCGGCGACGTCCTCAGACAACGCGATGTCGGTGTCGTGCTCGATCGAGATGTGGTTCTTGTCGTAGAACACGATCAGGTTGCCCAGCTGCTGCGTGCCGGCCAGGGACGAGGCCTCGCTGGTGACCCCCTCTTCGATGTCGCCGTCGGAGGCGATCACGTAGATGTAGTGGTCGAACGGGCTGGTCCCGGGCGCTGCGTCGGGGTCGAACAGGCCCCGCTCGTAGCGGGCGGCCATGGCCATGCCCACCGCGGAGGCCAGACCCTGGCCCAGTGGGCCGGTGGTGATCTCCACACCCTTGGTGTGCCGGAACTCCGGATGGCCGGGCGTCTTGCTGCCCCATGTCCGCAGTGCCTCGATGTCGGACAGCTCCAGGCCGAAGCCGCCCAAGTACAACTGCAGGTACAGCGTCAGGCTGGAGTGCCCGCAGGACAGGATGAAACGGTCGCGGCCCAGCCAGTGGGTGTCCGACGGGTCGTGGCGCATCTGGCGCTGGAACAGCGTGTACGCCAGCGGGGCCAGGCTCATCGCCGTGCCGGGATGGCCGTTGCCCACCTTCTGCACCGCGTCCGCGGCCAGAACGCGCACGGTGTCAACGGCCCGGGAATCGACGTCGGTCCAATCCTCGGGATGGTTGGGCACCGTCAATGCGGCGATCTCTTCGACTGTGGTCACTACCGATACTCCTTGGGAACTGCATGTCAGGGCGGACAGGGCGCTGGCCTCAACCCTAGTGTCAACCATCCGGACGCGGCAGTCCGCATCCACCGAACGGACCCGCGATGTGGAGATGGCGAGCCCGCGGTCTACCATCGTTCGTAGTAGAAGCTGCGAGGCTGCCGCGACCAATCGCTTTCATGAGGAGTTAACTGCGTGAGCATCCGCGAGCGCGTCGCGCGGAGCCGAATCCGCACCACCGTGCTGGCCTATCTGGCGTTGACCAAACCACGAGTCATCGAACTCCTGCTGGTCACGACGATCCCGGCCATGCTCTTGGCCGAACGCGGATCGGTGAACCCGATCCTGATCCTGAACACCCTCATCGGTGGCGGGCTGGCGGCCGCGGGCGCGAACACGCTGAACTGCGTCGCCGACGCCGACATCGACAAGGTGATGAAGCGCACAGCGCTGCGCCCGCTGGCCCGTGACACCGTGCCCACCCGGCACGCGCTGATCTTCGGCCTGGTGCTGTCGGTGGCGTCGTTCTTCTGGCTGTGGTGGACCAGCAACCTGCTCTCGGGCGTGCTGGCCGTCGCGACCATCGCGTTCTACGTCTTCGTCTACACGCTCCTGCTCAAACGTCGCACGTCGCAGAACGTCGTCTGGGGCGGCGCCGCCGGATGCATGCCGGTGATGATCGGCTGGTCGGCCGTCACGGGAACCATCGGCTGGCCCGCGCTGGTGATGTTCCTGATCATCTTCTTCTGGACGCCGCCGCACACCTGGGCGCTGGCGATGCGCTACAAGGACGACTACGCGGCGGCCGGGGTGCCGATGCTGCCGTCGGTGGCCACCGAGAAGCAGGTCACCACCCACATCCTGGTCTACACGTGGCTCACGGTGCTGACCACGCTGGCGCTGGCGCCCGCGGCCGGATGGCTCTACCTTGCGGTCGCGGTGCTGGCCGGAGCGTGGTTCCTGGTGCTGGCCCATCAGCTCTACGCAGGCGTGCGCCGCGGCGAACCCGTCAAGCCGCTGCGGCTGTTCCTGCAGTCCAACAACTACCTGGCCGCCGTCTTCTGCGCACTTGCGGTGGACTCGGTGCTGGCGCTGCCCACGCTGGTGCACTGACCCCGGGTCAGGGCACCAGCACGATCGAGCCCACGGTCCTGCGGCCCTGCAGGTCCCGGTGCGCCTGCTCCGCCTCGGCCAGCGGATAGCTCTGGCTCACCGTGACGGTGAGGGTTCCGGCCGCGATGGCGTCCATGAGTTCACCCGCCCGCCACGCGAACTCGTCGGCCGTGCGAGTGAAGTCGCCGAGCTTGGGCCGGGTCAAAAACACCGATCCGGCGGCGTTGAGGCGCTGCGGGTCCACCGGGGGCACCGGACCGCTCGCGGCACCGAACAGCGCCAGCGTGCCGCGCACCGCCAGGCTGGCCAGGCTCGCGTCGAACGTGCTCGCCCCGACCCCGTCGTAGACGGCCTGGACCCCTCTTCCGTCGGTGAGGTCGCGCACCTTGGCCGCGAACTCCGCGGGGTCCTCGGGGTAGTCGAGCACCTCGATGGCGCCCGCCTGCCGGGAGAGTTCGGCCTTCTCGGGCGTCGACGCCGTGGTGATCACCTTGGTGCCCACGCTGGCCGCCCACTGCGTCAGGAGCAGGCCGACCCCGCCCGCGCCCGCATGCACGAGCACGGTGTCCGTCGGGGCGATGGGATAGACGGACTTGATCAGGTAGTGCGCCGTCATGCCCTTCAGCAGGGCTGAGGCGATCGCGTCCGACGGGACGGCATCGGGCACGTAGGCGACGAAATCGGCGGGCGCCGTGCAGTACTGCGCATAGGCCCCGTCGGCGTTGGCGGTCACCACGCGGTCACCGACCGACAATGCGGCGACGTCGTCACCGACGGCGGCCACCGTCCCGCAGACCTCGGTGCCGACGATGAACGGCACCGGACGCGGGTACGCGCCGGACCGGAAATAGGTGTCGATGAAGTTGATTCCGATGGCGTCGGCCTTGATCAGAACCTCCCCGCGGCCCGGGACGGGTTGCGGCTTGTCGACGAGGGTCAGAACTTCCGGGCCGCCGGTTCGGCTGACTTCGATCGCGTCCATGGTGACTATCATCCTTGTCCATGATGCCGTCATGAAGCTGGCCCGGCCTGACGTGTTCCATCCGAAGATCGTTCTGGCGGGGTGCCGCAAACTCGTCGACGGGGACGGTGACGACGACGGCCTGGTGGCCGCGCTGCGGCAGCGTGGCCTGGCGGCGCGGTGGCTGTCCTGGGATGACCCGCAGACCCTGACGGCGGATCTGGTGATTCTGCGGGCGACGTGGGACTACATCGAGCGCCTCGACGAGTTCCTGGCGTGGACGCGGCAGGTGCCGAATCTGCTCAACGCGGCCGAGGTCGTCGCGTGGAACACCGACAAGCGCTACCTGCACGATCTCGCGATCGCCGGTGTGCGCGTGCTCGAGAGCGAGTTCTTCACCCCCGACGAGATCGTGCACCTGCCTGCCGGTGAGGTGGTGGTCAAACCGGCGGTCGGCGCCGGATCCGTTGGCGCCCAGCGCTTCACCGATCACAGTGCGGCCCGCGAGCATGCCGCGCGGCTGCAGGAGTCGGGTGCCACGGTGCTCGTGCAGCCCTACGACGCGCGCGTCGAGCGCGGTGAGACCGCCCTGGTGTTCCTGGCCGGGCAGCAGTCGCACGCCTTCACCAAGGGCCCGATCCTGCGGGCGCCGGGGGAGCGGCCGGCCTTCGACGACTCGGGCACCTACGCCGAGGAGTCGCTGGCGCCGGCCGAGCCGGATTTCGAACTGTGGGACGCGGGCTACGCAGCGCTGGCCGCGGCCGCTGCGCATCTGGGCATCGACCCGTCAGAACTGCTCTACGCGCGGGTGGACCTCATCGGGGACCGGGACCCGGTCCTGCTCGAACTCGAGCTGGTCGAACCGAGCCTGGGATGGCGTCAACTCGACGTGACCACCAGGGCGGCACAGCAGCGCCGGTTCGCGCTCGGGGTCGAGTCAGCCCTCGAGCGACTCGGCCTGGGTCCGCTCTCGCATCGACGCCCATAGCGCTGCGGTCGCGGCCGTGCACGCGGCGGCGCCCGCCACGTGCAGGGCCACCAGCGCTTCGGGGACGCCGGTGAAGAACTGGATGGCGCCGAGCGCGCCCTGCGCGGCCACCAGTGCGACGACGACCACCAGGCGCGTCAGCACCGGTCGCGGTGCGCGCACCGCGAGCAGGCCGAAACCCAGGCCCACGAGCAGCGCCAGGTAGGCGACCAGCAGCGAGGAGTGGGCGTGCACCAGCGTCACGATCTCGACCT
Organism: Mycobacterium sp. ACS4331; assembly: GCF_001667265.1. GTDB lineage: Bacteria > Actinomycetota > Actinomycetes > Mycobacteriales > Mycobacteriaceae > Mycobacterium. Next base: position 39,263 of record NZ_LZHW01000102.1, read on the forward strand.
GCAGGCGCGCCACGGGCCGGTCGATGCTCTTGTCGCCGGCGTGCGGACCCGCGGCGGTCACCAGGGTCCCGGTGACCAGCACCGCCGCGAGCGTGAGGCCGGACAGCGCCGTGAGCCAGCGCAGCGGCGCCACCACCACGTGGACCGGGGTGCCCGTGTCGGGTTCGCCGATCTTGACGTAGAGCAGCACCGCGAGCCACACCATGGTCATCGAAGCCAGCAGGTGGATGGCCACGGTCCACCACAGCAGGCCGGTCAGCACCGTGATGCCGCCGATGACGGCCTGGACGACCGTGGAGGCGGGCATCAGCCAGGCATAGACCAGCACTTCGCGGCGGCGACGGGCGCGGGTCACCGCCAGTACCGCCAGGATCGCGGTCAGGACCACCGCGAACGTGATCATCCGGTTGCCGAACTCGACCAACTGGTGCACCCGCGCGACCTCGGGGTGCGGGATCGGCGTGAAGCTGCCCGGGAAGCACTGCGGCCAGGTCGGGCAGCCCAGACCGGAGGCCGTGACGCGCACGATCGCGCCGGTCACGGCGATGCCGCCCTGGGTCAGGATCACCAGCGCCGCAATCAGGCGTTGCGCGCGCAGACTGGGTTCGGGCAGCAGGTCGACCAGTCGGTGGAACACGGGCCAAGCGTAGAGGACGGAAAACTACAGTCCGTAGTAAGGGGCCGGTCAGCGCGGTGGTCGCGGTGCGACGACGGGCATCAGGATGTCGTCGACCAGGCGGACCGCCAGGTCGTCGTCGAGCGGATCCCCGGTGACCAGCAGGCGGTGCCACAGCACGCTCTGGCCCAGTTCCCGCACGATGTCGACCGGGACGTCGGCACGCACCTCGCCGCGTGCCACCCCACGTTGCAGGAGTTCCGCCATCTCCTGTTTGCGCCATCCGATGACCTCGGTGCGAAACGCGTCGGCAAGGCCGTCGTCGGTGGCCATCGCGGCGACGATGGCCTTCAGTGTCGGCGCCTGCGTGCCGGTGAACAGGCCGATCCATCCCCGCAGGATCGCGAGCATGTCCTCGCGGTAACTGCCGGTGTCGGCGTGCGGGATGGCGGTGGTTGCGGTGCGCAGGAGCATGTCGCGCAGCAGTGCGGTGCTGTCGGGCCAGCGACGGTAGAGCACGGTCTTGCTGGTGCCCGCGGCCGAGGCGACGGCCTCCATCGTGACGCCTGCCGCGCCGCGTTCCCCGAGCAGTCTCAGGGTCGCGTCGTGGATGGCGTTCTCGAGCTCCGCACCCCGTCGTCGTTGAACCACCGCACCTCCTAAGAAACGCTTGCGTATCCAATGCGCCGAGTTTAGCCTGCGTATAAGAAACGCAACCGTATCTTGGAGGTCGACATGACGCCCGTGCTGTATCCGCTGCGCCCCGTCGAGTCCGCCGTCGTGCGCCACACCAGGCTGCCGCATCTGCGACGACGGATCACGATCGCGCATCAGCCACTCGCGGATGTCACCCCGGCCATGCTGCTCGACTGGTTCACCCACCTCGGCGGCACCATGCGCTACGGCGGTGACGTGATCCCGCGGTACCTGGCCTGGCACCCGATCGATCACATCCGCTGGGAGCTTGCGCGCCCCGCACCCGGTGGTGGCGCCGCCGAAGGGGCCCGGTTCCGCATCGTCGAGCAGTTCCGGGGAATCGACGAGGACCGGACCTACCCGGTCGACGTGGTGGACCGCGTCGAGAAACTCGATGAGACCGGTATCAGATTGGTCACCAGACTCGCCGGCGTCGTGGTCTTCCAGCTTGAGCACACCTGGTCGGCAGGGGCCGAGGGTGCGCATTACGTGAGCGTGCTCGACATCGGCGCCCGATCGGCGCTCGCAACTCCCGTCAACTGGGCGCTGACCCGCAGATTTCCGGACGCCATGGCACAGGCCTGGGTGCGGCACAACATCGAGGAGGTCGGACAGCTGCAGTACCTGCTGCCCGCCCTGGCCGCATCAGGTGAAGCGGAACCAGCGCACGGCGCAGCCCGCGGCGAGCGCACCCCACACCGCGAGCACCGCGATGCCGAACCAGTCCACCGACAGTGACATCGCCTGCGTCAGTGACTCGGTCAGCGCGCCCGACGGGGTCAACCGGGCCACCCAGCGCAGGCCCGCGGGAACCAACCCGCTCTCCAGCGTCAGTGCGCCGAGTCCCGCGAACACGAACCACAGCAGGTTGGCCACCGCCAGCACGATCTCCGCGCGCAGCGTGCCGCCGAGCAGCAGGCCCAGCGCCGTGAAGCACACCGTGCCCACCGCGATGATGAACGCGCCGAGCAGCAGGCCAAGCGGGTTCGGCCGCCACCCCAGGGCCACGCCGATCGCGCCCAGCAGAATCGCCTGCAGGAACACCACGGTCACCACCGCCATCGACTTGCCCGCGATGATCCCCCAGACCGGAAGTGCCGTGGCGCCAAGGCGTTTGAGGGCGCCGTAGCGGCGGTCGAAGGCCACCGCGATGGCCTGCCCGGTGAATCCCGTGGAGATCAGCGCCAGCGCCATGATGGCCGGAGTGAACGTCCCCGCCCGGTCGTCGCCGAAGTCGCCCAGCGGCAGCAGCACCAGCCCGACCAGCAGGGTGATCGGGATGAACATCGTCAGCAGAAGCTGCTCGCCGTTGCGCAGCAGCAGCTTGAGTTCGAGGCCGAACTGCGCGGCCAGCATCCGCGGGACCGTGCTCGGTCGGGGGTCGGGCGTGAAGGTGCCCGGCGGGAACAGGCTCTGGCTCACGGTCGCAACTCCCGTCCGGTGACGTCGAGGAACACGTCTTCAAGACTGCGCTGCTCGACTCGCATGTCGGTGGCCAGCACGTCCAGGCGGGCGCACCACGCCGTCACGGTCGCCAGCACCTGCGGGTCGATGTGGCCTTCGACGAGGTACTCACCCGGTGCGACCTCGGCGGCGCGATAGCTCTCCGGCAGCGCCGAGACCAACAGCGTGAGGTCCAGCATGCGCGGCGCGCTGAAGCGGAGCTGATCCTCGGCACCCGACCGCATCAGCTCGGCCGGCGTGCCCGCGGCCACCTGGGCGCCATGGTCGATGATCACGATCCGATCGGCGAGTTCCTCGGCCTCCTTGAGCTGATGGGTGGTCAACACCACCGTCACGCCGTCACGGCGCAGACCGTCGATCAGCTCCCAGACCACCAGGCGGGCGTGGGCGTCCATTCCGGCCGTGGGCTCATCGAGGAACACCAGTTCCGGGCGCCCCACCAGGGCGCAGGCCAACGCGAGCCGCTGCTGCTGCCCGCCCGAGAGCCGGCGGTAGGTGGTGCGCGCCGAGTCGGTCAGGCCGAGGGTCTCCAGCAGCCACTTGGGGTCCAGCGGGTTGGCGGCATAGGCCGCGACGAGATTGAGCATCTCAGCGGCTCGGGCGGCCGGATAACCGCCGCCGCCCTGCAGCATGACACCGATGCGGGGACGCAGCTCCGCGTTGTCGGCGACGGGATCGAGGCCGAACACCTCGATGGTTCCGGCGTCGGGTCTGATGAAGCCCTCGCACATCTCGACGGTGGTGGTCTTGCCGGCGCCGTTGGGCCCCAGCAGTGCGAGCACCTCGGCGGGATGCACCTCGAGGTCGAGGCTGTCCACCGCCGTGGTGTCTCCGAATCGTTTGGTGACCCCCTGCAGCCGCAGCGGGATGCGGGGGCCGGTGCCGGTCGAGCTCACGGGGACTCAGCGTAGGCGTCGGCGCGACCACCGGTTGCAGGCGGCGCGGTGGAAACGGGATCGGGCTCGGGCAGCGGACGCCACGGCAGCCAGTTGTGGGTCAGCCCGATCAGGAGCGCAACGATCACCGTGCTGGCCACTGTGGCGTCGACGATCTGGAACAACGCGAACCGGTCACCGTTGGCGGTGGGACCGAAGATGCCCACGATCAGCGTGACGGCGATGGTCGCGATGCGGAACCGTGGCCGAGTCGCCCAGGCCGCAAGCGGGATGATCGCCCACAGCAGGTACCAGGGCTGCACCACGGGGAACAGCAGCACCGTCGCGCCCAGCGCGACACCGAGTCCGCCGACGGGATGCAGCCGACCGCGGAACACCGCAAGGAGCAGCCAGGTGACGACGATCATGATGATCAGGACGCCGATCGCACGGGTCAGCGACAGCACCGCGGTGGTGTGGTCGCCGAGACCGAGCAGGATTCCCACCTGACCGGTGCCCAGTGCCAGCAGCGTCGGCGGCGACATCCAACTGCGTACGACGTTGGCGGTGCCGAGCGTCGACAGCCAGCCGAAGCCCAGGCCGCTGGCCCAGCCGATCACCGCCATGACCGCCAGCGACAGCAGCCCCAAGGCGCCACTGGCCAGGATGAAGGACTTCACCGTGCTGCCCCAGCGGCACCCCAGGGCCATCGCCACGAAGCCGAGGGCCAGCAGCGAGGGCAGTTTGACCTGTGAGGACATCGTGATCAGCACCGTGCCGAGCAGCAGCATCGTCAGCGGGTACCAGCGCGCGGCAGGCCGGGCCGCGAACGGCCGGGGCGCCAATCGGCGCGTCGACTCGACGCCGCGCAGCGCGAACTCGGTGCCGGCCAGCATGAGGCCGAGCATGATGGCCTCGTTGTGGATGCCCGCCACCAGGTGCATGAACAGCAGGGGATTGGTGGCTCCCAGCCACAGGGCGCTGACCTCGGCGACGCCGCACCGGCGAGCCAGTCGCGGCGTCGCCCACACGATCAGGCCCACACCGGCGAGCACCAGCACGCGATGACACAGCACCGCCGCGACAATGTTGTCCCCGGTGATCTCGGAGATGCCCCGGCCGATCCACAGGAACAGCGGGCCGTACGGCGCCGGCGTCTCGCGCCACAGGCTGGGCACCGACAGCGTGAAGACGTGGTCGAGGCCCAGGCCGGGCGCCGGTCCGACGCGGTACGGGTCGAGGCCGTTGCCCGCGATCCGGCTCTGCGCCAGGTAGGAGTACACGTCCTTGCTGTACATCGGCGGCGCGACCAGGAGCGGGAGCATCCAGAGCACCAGGGTGCGGTCCAGCTGGCCGCGGGTCATCCGGCGCTGGCCGAGTGCGAAGCGGCCGAGCATGAGCCACGCCAGCGCCATCATCACCGCGCCGGTCGTCGTCATCGTCAGCGACACCGTCTGGATGCGCGACGGCAGGTTCAGCAGGCGCACCCCGAAGGTCGGATCCTGCACGACGGGACGGGCCCCGGCGCCGAGGGCGCCGATTGCCATCAGCACAGTTCCGGTGGCGCCGAAGAGGCGGGTTCGGCGCAGCGCGACGAGCTCGAGGTCGTTGAGTGGAGAGCCCACAGTCCGCTCGTCGCCGTGCCAACCGGCGATCGACGTGCTCAACGAACGAAGCCGGCCTGCCACGTAGGCAGCGTAGCGGTCGGTTATTCCCCGCCCGCGCTGTGAGCTGTGCACAGGCCAGCTAAGGGTGCCCTTGCTGGATTCCCCTTTCTAATTGCGTCACACTGGTGTTGTGAAAATCCGTCCTGAGGCTGAGCGCAGCCTGTCCGCGCCCGGGGTGTCCCCGGCGGACGGGTCGCTGCACGCCCAGGACGGCCACACGCGCCGCGCGATCATCAGGCTTCTGCTGGAGTCGGGACCCATCACGGCCAGCCGAATCGGGGAGCAGTTGGGCCTCTCGGCCGCCGGCGTCCGCCGTCATCTCGACGCGCTGATCGAAACCGGCGACGCCCAGGCCAATGCCGCGGCGGCCTGGCAGCAGGCGGGCCGGGGACGGCCGGCGAAGCGCTATCAGCTCACCGCGGTGGGGCGCAGCAAGCTCGAGCACACCTACGACGATCTGGCTTCGGCCGCCATGCGGCAACTGCGTGAGATCGGCGGCGACGAGGCGGTGCGGACCTTCGCGCGCAAGCGCATCGACACCATCCTGGCCGAGGTCGAACCGGCGGGCGGCGAGGACGGCGCCGTCGAGGCCGCGGCCGGCCGCATCGCCGAGGCATTGAGCAGGGCCGGGTACGCGACCACCACCACGCAGGTCCGCGGACCCATCAAGGGCGTGCAGATCTGTCAACACCACTGTCCGGTGTCACATGTGGCCGAGGAGTTCCCGGAACTGTGCGAGGCCGAACAGGACGCCATGGCGCAGGTGCTGGGCACTCACGTGCAGAGGCTGGCCACCATCGTCAACGGTGACCTCGCCTGCACCACCCATGTCCCGCTGACGCCGGCGGCAAGCCAGTAGCACCAACTCCGGCCCTCAGCCCGAGCCGGAGCCAGAACTAGAGCAGAAGGAGTGTGTCGCAATGACACTCACACCGGAGACGCCGTTGACCCAGGAGGAGACCATTGCCTCCCTGGGCAAATACGGCTACGGCTGGGCTGACTCCGACACGGCGGGCGCCAGCGCTCAGCGCGGTCTTTCCGAGGCGGTCGTGCGGGACATCTCCGCCAAGAAGAACGAGCCCGAGTGGATGCTCGACATCCGGCTGAAGGCGCTGCGCACCTTCGACAAGAAGCCCATGCCCAACTGGGGTTCCAACCTCGAGGGCATCGACTTCGACAACATCAAGTACTTCGTTCGGTCCACCGAGAAGCAGGCCACCTCCTGGGAGGAACTGCCCGAGGACATCAAGAACACCTACGACCGACTCGGCATCCCCGAGGCCGAGAAGCAGCGCCTGGTCGCCGGTGTGGCCGCGCAGTACGAGTCGGAGGTCGTCTACCACCAGATCCGCGAGGATCTCGAGGCTCAGGGCGTCATCTTCCTCGACACCGACTCGGGCCTGCGGGAGCATCCCGAGATCTTCCGGCAGCACTTCGGCACCGTGATTCCGGCCGGAGACAACAAGTTCTCCGCACTGAACACCGCGGTGTGGTCGGGCGGCTCGTTCATCTACGTCCCGCCGGGCGTCCACGTCGACATCCCGCTGCAGGCCTACTTCCGGATCAACACCGAGAACATGGGTCAGTTCGAGCGGACGCTGATCATCGCGGACGAGGGTTCGTACGTGCACTACGTCGAGGGCTGCACCGCGCCGATCTACAAGTCCGACTCGCTGCACTCGGCGGTCGTCGAGATCATCGTGAAGCCGGGCGCCCGGGTGCGCTACACCACGATCCAGAACTGGTCGAACAACGTCTACAACCTGGTCACCAAGCGTGCCCGTGCCGAAGCCGGCGCCACCATGGAGTGGATCGACGGCAACATCGGCTCGAAGGTCACCATGAAGTACCCGGCCGTGTGGATGACGGGCGAACACGCCAAGGGCGAGGTGCTCTCGGTCGCGTTCGCCGGCGAGGGGCAGCACCAGGACACCGGCGCCAAGATGCTGCATTTGGCCCCCCAGACGTCGAGCAACATCGTGTCGAAGTCGGTGGCCAGGGGCGGCGGTCGCGCCTCCTACCGTGGGCTCGTCCAGGTCAACAAGGGTGCGCACGGCTCGAAGTCGAGCGTGAAATGTGACGCGCTGCTGGTCGACACGATCAGCCGCAGCGACACCTATCCCTACGTCGACATCCGCGAGGACGACGTCACCATGGGGCACGAGGCCACGGTCTCCAAGGTCAGCGAGGATCAGCTCTTCTACCTGATGAGCCGCGGCCTGACCGAGGATGAGGCCATGGCCATGGTGGTGCGCGGCTTCGTCGAGCCCATCGCCAAGGAACTGCCCATGGAGTACGCGCTCGAGCTGAACCGGCTCATCGAGCTTCAGATGGAAGGCGCGGTCGGCTAGTGGCACAGGATCTCAACACCGCGGTCGAGGGTTCGGCCATCGCCGCGGTGAACAAGGGCGAGCTGTTCTCGTCCTTCGACGTCAACGCCTTCGAGGTGCCCGGCGGACGTGACGAACTGTGGCGCTTCACGCCACTGCGCCGGCTTCGTGGGCTGCACGACGGCACCGCGGCCGCCGACGGCAACCGTGCCCCGGCGGGCATCACCGTCAGCGAGCGCCCCGGGGTGACCGTCGAGACGGTGGGCCGCGGTGACGCCCGGCTCGGCCAGGCCGGCGTCCCCACCGATCGCGTTGCGGCCCAAGCCTTCTCGTCGTTCGACCAGGCCACCGTGGTGACGGTGGCTCGTGACACGGAGGTGGCGGAGCCCATCGAGATCACGGTCGACGGTCCGGGCGCGGGCAATGTCGCGTTCGGCCACCTGCAGATTCGCGTCGAGGAGCTGTCCCGCGCGATCGTGGTGGTGGACCTGCGCGGCAGCGGCACCTACGCCGACAACGTCGAGATCATCGTCGGCGACTCCGCGGGCCTGGGCGTCATCTGGATCGCGGACTGGGACGACGACATGGTGCACGTCAGCGCGCACCACGCCACGCTGGGCCGCGACGCCGTGCTCGGCCACGTCAACGTGACCCTCGGCGGCGACGTCGTGCGCACCACGGCCACGGTGCGGTTCACCGGACCCGGCGGCGACGCCAGGCTGTATGGCACCTACTTCGCCGACGACGGCCAGTTCTTCGAGTCCCGCCTCCTGGTTGACCACGCGCAGCCCAACTGCAAGTCCGACGTGCTGTACAAGGGTGCGCTGCAGGGTGATCCGGACTCCGCCAAGCCCGATGCGCACACCGTCTGGATCGGCGACGTGCTGATCCGCGCCGAGGCGACGGGCACCGACACTTTCGAGGTCAACCGCAACCTGCTGTTGACCGACGGCGCGAGGGCCGACTCTGTGCCCAACCTGGAGATCGAGACCGGCGAGATCGCCGGTGCCGGGCATGCCAGTGCGACGGGCCGTTTCGACGACGAGCAGCTGTTCTACCTGCGCGCCCGCGGCATCCCGGAGGATCAGGCCCGCCGCCTTGTGGTGCGCGGCTTCTTCGGCGAGATCATCGCCAAGATCGCCGTGCCCGAGGTGCGGGAACGCCTGACCGCAGCCATCGAGAAAGAACTCGCCATCACCGAATCGAGAAATGCGTAATGACCACTCTGGAAATCAAAGACCTGCACGTTTCGGTCGCCAACCCGGCTGAGGCCGGCCAGGAGATCCCGATCCTCAAGGGCGTCAACCTCACCGTGAAGTCCGGTGAGACCCATGCGGTCATGGGGCCCAACGGATCCGGCAAGTCGACGCTGTCCTACGCCATCGCCGGGCACCCCAAGTACACCGTCACCTCAGGGTCGATCACCCTCGACGGTGCGGACGTGCTCGAGATGAGCATCGACGAGCGTGCGCGTGCGGGCCTGTTCCTGGCCATGCAGTACCCCGTCGAGGTGCCGGGTGTGTCGATGTCGAACTTCCTGCGCACCGCGGCCACGGCCGTGCGTGGCGAGGCGCCCAAGCTGCGGCATTGGGTCAAGGAGGTCAAGGGCGCGATGAACGATCTGGGCATCGACCCGGCCTTCGGTGAGCGCAGCGTGAACGAGGGCTTCTCGGGCGGTGAGAAGAAGCGCCACGAGATCCTGCAGCTGGGCCTGCTCAAGCCGAAGATCGCGATCCTCGACGAGACCGACTCGGGTCTGGATGTCGACGCCCTGCGCGTGGTGAGCGAAGGCGTCAACCGCTACGCCGAGGCAGAGCACGGTGGGCTGCTGCTGATCACGCACTACACCCGAATCCTGCGTTACATCCGACCGCAGTTCGTGCACGTCTTCTTCGACGGCCGCATCGTCCAGTCCGGCGGCCCCGAGTTGGCCGACGAACTCGAGGAGCACGGCTACGAGCGCTTCACACAGGCTGCCACGGGAGCCTGACGTGACGGCCGCACGGACGCCGGAAGCGAGTTCTCAGCTGGTGCTGGACATCCCGGCGATCAGGGCGGACTTCCCCATCCTGAGCCGCGTGATGCGGGGCGGCAAGCAGCTGGCCTACCTGGATTCCGGTGCCACGTCACAGAAACCACTGCAGGTGCTCGATGCGGAGCGGGAGTTCCTGCTGACCTCCAACGGCGCCGTGCACCGAGGTGCGCATCAACTGATGGAGGAGTCCACCGACGCCTACGAACAGGGCCGGCACGACATCGCCGACGTCGTCGGCGCCGACGTCGACGAACTGGTGTTCACAAAGAACGCCACCGAGTCGATCAACCTGGTGGCATATGCGCTGGGGGACAACCGGTTCGAACGGGCCATCGGCCCCGGCGACGTCATCGTCACCACCGAACTCGAGCACCACGCCAACCTGATTCCGTGGCAGGAACTGGCCCGCCGCACGGGCGCGACGCTGAAGTGGTTCGGCGTCACCTCCGAGGGGCCGGATGCGGGCCGCATCGACCTGGACTCGCTTGAACTCGACGAACGCGTCAAAGTCGTGGCATTCAGCCATCATTCGAACGTCACGGGTGCCATCGCGCCGGTCGCCGAACTGGTGGCTCGGGCCAGGGCCGTCGGTGCGCTGACCGTGCTGGACGCGTGCCAGTCGGTGCCTCATCAGCCTGTGGACTTCCATGCCCTCGACGTCGACTTCGCGGCTTTCTCGGGCCACAAAATGCTGGGACCGACGGGGATCGGCGTACTCTACGGGAGGCGGGCACTGCTCGCCGACCTGCCGCCGTTCCTCACGGGCGGGTCGATGATCGAGACCGTGACCATGGAGGCCACCACCTACGCACCCGCGCCGCAGCGATTCGAGGCGGGCACCCCGATGACTTCGCAGGTCGTCGGGCTGGCCGCCGCCGCGCGGTATCTGCGGGCACTGCAGATGCCCGCCGTCGAGGCTCACGAGGACGACCTGGTGGCCGCGACGCTCGCCGGTCTGAGCGAGGTCCCGGGGGTGCGGATCATCGGCCCCCTGGCGGTCGAGGACCGCGGCTCTCCGGTGAGTTTCGTGGTCGACGGCATCCACGCGCACGACGTCGGTCAGGTGCTCGACGACGAGGGTGTGGCGGTGCGGGTCGGCCACCACTGCGCGTGGCCGCTGCACCGCCGGTTCGGCGTGGCCGCGACGGCACGGGCCTCGTTCGCGGTGTACAACACGCTCGACGAGGTGGATCGTCTGGTGGCCGGTGTGCGCCGCGCCGTGCAGTTCTTCGGTGGGAACTGATGCGTCTCGAGCAGATGTACCAGGAAGTCATCCTGGACCACTACAAACACCCGCACCACCGTGGTCTGCGGGAACCGTTCGGTGCCGAGGTGCAGCACGTGAACCCGACCTGTGGGGACGAGGTCACTCTTCGGGTCACGCTGTCCGACGACGGGGAGACCGTCACCGACGTGTCCTACGACGGCCAGGGCTGCTCCATCAGCCAGGCCTCGACCTCGGTGCTCACCGACCAGATCATCGGGCAGACTGTGGGGGATGCACTGAAGACGGTCGCCGCGTTCACCGAGATGATCTCGTCGCGCGGCAACATCGACGGTGACGAGGACGTGCTGGGCGACGGCATCGCCTTCGCCGGCGTGTCGAAGTACCCGGCCAGAGTCAAGTGCGCTCTGCTCGGGTGGACGGCGTTCAAGGCCGCGCTGGCGGAGGCCAGTGCGGGTGTACCAGACTCCGGCAGCGAGGAGCGATCATGAGTGAAACCGCCAGCGACGAACTTCTCGCCGACGTCGAAGAGGCCATGCGCGACGTCGTCGACCCCGAACTCGGGATCAACGTCGTCGACCTCGGCCTGGTGTACGGACTCAACGTCGAACAGGGCGACGCGGGTTCGGTCGCGTTGATCGACATGACCCTGACGTCGGCGGCGTGCCCGCTGACCGACGTGATCGAGGATCAGTCCCGCAACGCCCTGGTCGGCGCCGGGCTGGTCGACGAGATCAAGATCAACTGGGTCTGGAATCCGCCGTGGGGACCGGACAAGATCACCGACGACGGCCGCGAGCAGTTGCGCGCTCTGGGATTCACCGTCTAGCAGAGCCCGCTTCGGGCAGTCAGAGCAGGGGAACAGACCCCTGTCCGCCAACGTTAGGAGAGACGTGGCAACCCAAGACCTCACCGCAGATCAGTTCAACGACACCATCAACGGCAACGACATCGTGCTCGTGGATTTCTGGGCATCGTGGTGCGGTCCGTGCCGCGCGTTCGCGCCCACGTTCGCCGCGTCGTCGGAGAAGCACCCGGACGTCGTGTACGCGAAGGTCGACACCGAGGCCGAGCAGGAGTTGGCTGCCGCCGCGCAGATCCGCTCCATCCCGACTCTGATGGCGTTCAAGAAGGGCAAGCTGGTGTTCAACCAGGCCGGTGCCCTTCCGCCGGCCGCACTCGAGGATCTGGTGCAGCGGGTCAAGGAGTTCGACATCGACGCCGCCCTCGCCGAGCAGGGTGACGTCAAAGACGTCTGAGCGTCAGAAGAGGTTTGGCGCGCGTCACGCGATAGCGTGACCATCCGTGAGTTCTGAATTCGTCCTCGTCGACCGTCCGCGTCCCGGGGTGGCGCTGATCACCCTGAACCGTCCGGAGCGGATGAACTCGATGGCGTTCGACGTCATGGTCCCGTTGCGGCGCGTCCTCGACGAGGTGAACGACGACAACTCGGTGCGCGCGGTCATCCTCACGGGTGCGGGCCACGGATTCTCGTCCGGCGCCGATCACAAATCGGCGGGCAGCGTGCCGAACGTCGACGGGTTGACCAGGCCGACGTTCGGGCTGCGCTCGATGCAGGTGCTCGATGAGGTGATCCTGGGTTTGCGGCGCCTGCACCAACCGGTGATCGCCGCGGTCAACGGCGCCGCGATCGGCGGCGGACTGTGCCTGGCGCTGGCGTGCGACATCCGCATCGCCGGCGCCAGCGCGTATTTCCGGGCGGCGGGCATCAACAACGGTCTGACCGCCAGTGAGCTTGGTCTCAGCTATCTGCTGCCGCGAGCCATCGGCACCTCACGCGCGTTCGAGCTGATGCTCACCGGTCGCGACGTCGACGCCGCGGAAGCCGAACGGATCGGGCTGGTTTCGCAGCAGGTCGCCGACGCGGATCTGTTGGACACGTGCGCTGACATGGCAGAACGCATCGCGTCGTTCTCGCGGCCGGGAATCGAGTTGACGAAGCGGACGCTGTGGACTGGACTGGACGCGACTACCCTGGAAGGGCACATGCAGGCGGAAGGCCTGGGTCAGCTGTACATTCGCCTGCTCACCGCGAACTTCGAAGAAGCGGTTGCTGCGCGCGCAGAGAAGCGGTCCCCGGTCTTCACCGACGACAAATGACGAACGCAGGAGCGCACCCGTGATCACCGCAACGGACCTCGAGGTCCGCGCTGGCGCACGCACACTGCTGCTCGCCGACGGAACCACGCTGCGGATCCAGCCCGGCGACCGGATCGGCCTCGTCGGCCGCAACGGCGCGGGCAAGACCACCACGATGAGGATCCTGGCCGGCGAGGGCGAACCCTATGCCGGAGCGGTCGTCCGGACCGGCGAGATCGGCTACCTGCCGCAGGACCCGAAAGAGGGTGACCTCGACGTGCTGGCCCGCGATCGCGTGCTGTCGGCGCGAGGCCTGGACACGCTGCTGGCCGACCTGGAGAAGCAGCAGGCACTGATGGCCGAGGTGGTCGACGACAAGGCCCGCGACAAGGCCGTCCGCCGCTACGGTCAGCTCGAGGAGCGCTTTGCGGCCCTCGGCGGGTATGCCGCCGAAAGCGAGGCGGGCCGGATCTGCGCGAGCCTGGGTCTGGCGGAGCGTGTGCTCACCCAGCAGTTGCGCACCCTTTCGGGTGGTCAGCGTCGCCGCGTCGAACTGGCGCGCATCCTGTTCGCGGCGTCCGACAGCGGAGCCGGGTCGGCGACCACGCTGCTGCTCGACGAGCCGACCAACCACCTCGATGCCGACTCGATCGGATGGCTCCGGGACTACCTGAAGAACCACAGCGGCGGTCTCGTGATGATCAGCCACAACGTCGAACTGTTGGCCGACGTCGTCAACCGGGTCTGGTTCCTCGACGCGGTGCGCGGCGAGGTGGACGTCTACAACATGGGCTGGCAGAAGTACCTGGACGCCCGCGCGACCGACGAGCAGCGCCGCAGGCGTGAGCGCGCGAACGCGGAGAAGAAGGCCGGGGCACTGCGGGCACAGGCGGCCAAGATGGGCGCCAAGGCCACCAAAGCCGTTGCCGCGCAGAATATGCTGCGCCGTGCCGAACGGATGATCGCCGAACTCGACGCTGAGCGCGTGGCAGACAAGGTGGCCCGGATCAAGTTCCCCACACCTGCGCCGTGCGGCCGGACTCCGCTGGTGGTCAAGGGGCTGACCAAGAACTACGGGTCACTCGAGGTCTTCACCGGTGTCGACCTGGCGATCGACCGGGGATCACGAGTCGTGGTGCTCGGTCTCAACGGTGCGGGCAAGACCACGCTCCTGCGCCTGATCGCCGGCACCGAGCAGCCCGACGCGGGAGGTCTGGAGCCCGGTCACGGACTCAAGATCGGGTACTTCGCCCAGGAGCACGACACCCTCGACAACGCCGCGACGGTGTGGGAGAACATCCGCCACGCCGCCCCGGACACGGGGGAGCAGGACCTGCGCGGTCTGCTCGGCGCGTTCATGTTCACCGGGCCTCAACTCGATCAGCCTGCCGGAACGCTGTCCGGCGGTGAGAAGACAAGGCTGGCGCTGGCCGGCCTGGTGGCCTCGACAGCCAACGTGCTTCTGCTCGACGAGCCCACCAACAACCTCGATCCGGCGTCGCGTGAACAGGTGCTCGACGCGCTGCGCAGCTACGCCGGAGCCGTGGTGCTGGTGACGCACGACCCCGGTGCGGCCGAGGCGCTCGATCCGCAGCGCGTGGTGCTGCTCCCGGACGGCACCGAGGACTTCTGGTCCGACGAGTATCGCGACCTGATCGAGTTGGCCTGACGAGTCGCTGTTCACAGCAGACCATTTCGTGATTTGCATCACATGGCCGCCGTGGGCTTCTACCCTTGATGAGGTTGGGGGACCTTGACTTGGGGAGGCGTCAATGAGGAAGTCGAGTAAGGCGCGCGACCAACTGCTCGTCGAGCTGCGCAGCGCTTATGAGGGTGGGGCCAGCATTCGTGCCCTGGTCGCCAACACCGGGCGCTCGTACGGGTCGATCCACTCGATGCTGCGCGAATCCGGCACCACCATGCGAAGTCGGGGCGGCCCCAACCATCGCACTCGGAGGGCCGCGGCCAGCTGACTGACGAGCAGAGCCGCCTACTGCTGCTGACGCACGGACGCCTCGACCAGATCCAGCACGGCACCGAGCTTTTCCGGGTCGTCGCCGGAGGCCAGCCGAGCGACGAGCCCGTCGAGCACCAGATCCAGGTACGTCTGCAGGATGTCGCCGGGAACGTCGTCGCGCAGGCGGCCGGCCTTCTTCTGTCTGCGCAGCCGCTCGCTGGTGGCTGCCGACAGTTCGGCCGACCGCTCGGCCCAGCCCCGGTTGAAGACCGGGTCGTTGCGCAGTTTGCGCGCGATCTCCAGGCGGGTGGCCAGCCAGTCGAACTGTTCGGGCGCCGCCAGCATGTCCCGCATCACCTGGATCAGGCCCTCGCGGGAGGCCACGTCGGCCATCCGCTCGGCGTCCTCGCGGGCCAGTTCGAAGAACAGCGAGTCCTTGTCGCGGAAATGGTGGAAGATCGCCCCCCGCGACAGGCCGATCGACTGCTCGAGGCGGCGCACCGTCGCTTTGTCATAGCCGAACTCGGCGAAGCAGCGACGGGCGCCGTCGAGGATCTGGCGGCGGCGAGCCGCCAGATGGTCCTCGCTGACTCTGGGCATGCGCTGGGCCCCTGCTGTCCGGTCAGGACTTCAGCATGTTGCGCAGCACGTACTGCAGGATGCCGCCGTTGCGGTAGTAGTCCGCCTCGCCGGGGGTGTCGATCCGCACCACCGCGTCGAACTCGACCTTCGACCCGTCCTCTTTGGTGGCGGTGACCTTGACCGTCTTCGGCGTCTTGCCGTTGTTCAGCTCCGTGATGCCCTCGATGTCGAAGGTCTCGGTGCCGTCCAGCTTCAACGACGCCGCGGACTCACCCTGCGGGAACTGCAGCGGGATGACGCCCATACCGATGAGGTTGGACCGGTGGATGCGTTCGAAGGACTCGGTGATGACGGCCTTGACGCCCAGCAGCGCGGTGCCCTTGGCCGCCCAGTCACGCGACGAGCCGGAGCCGTACTCCTTGCCGCCGAGGACCACGAGCGGGATGCCGGCCTTCTTGTAGTTCTCCGACGCGTCGTAGATGAACGCCTGCGGACCGCCATCCTGGGTGAAGTCGCGGGTGTAGCCGCCCGAGACGTCATCGAGGAGCTGGTTGCGAAGGCGGATGTTGGCGAACGTGCCGCGGATCATCACCTCGTGGTTGCCGCGCCGCGACCCCAGCGAGTTGAAATCCTTGGGCTGGACGCCGTTGTCCTCCAGGTACTGCGCCGCGGGCGTGCCCTTCTTGATGCTGCCGGCGGGCGAGATGTGGTCGGTGGTCACCGAATCGCCCAGCAGCGCAAGAACTCTGGCGCCCTTGATGTCGTCGACCGGCTCCGGCTCGGCGGGCATGCCCTCGAAGTACGGTGCCTTCCGCACGTACGTCGAGTCCTCGGCCCACTCGAAGGTGCTGCCCTCCGGCGTCGGCAGCGAACGCCAGCGCTCGTCGCCCTTGAACACATCGGCGTAGGAGTCGGAGAACATCTCCCGGTTGATCGACGACGCGATGGTCTCCTCGATCTCGGCGGCGGACGGCCAGATGTCGCGCAGGAACACATCGTTGCCGTCGGTGTCCTGACCCAGGGGGTCCGATTCGAAGTCGAAGTCCATCGTGCCGGCCAGGCCGTACGCGATCACCAGCGGCGGGGACGCCAGGTAGTTCATCTTCACGTCGGGGGAGATGCGTCCCTCGAAGTTGCGGTTACCCGAGAGCACGGCCGCGACCGACAGGTCGTTGTCGTTGATGGCCGCCGAGATCTCGTCGGGCAGCGGGCCGGTGTTGCCGATGCAGGTGGTGCAGCCGTAACCGCCGAGGTAGTAGCCGAGCTTCTCCAGGTACGGCCACAGGCCGGCCTTGTTGTAGTAGTCGGTGACGACCTGCGAGCCGGGCGCCATGTTGGTCTTCACCCACGGCTTGGTGCTCAGACCCTTTTCGACGGCCTTCTTGGCCAGCAGGGCAGCGCCGAGCATGACCGACGGGTTGGAGGTGTTGGTGCAGGACGTGATGCCCGCGACCACGACCGCGCCGTGGTCGAGGACGAACTCGCCACGCTCGGCGGAGGAGACGGTGACCGGCTTGCTGGGCCGGCCCTCGGAGCCGTTGGCCGCGGACGGCCGGGCGTCGACCGCGCCGTCGTCGGCGAACGACAGCGACACCGAGTCGCTGGCCGGGAACGACTCCTCGACAGCCTCGTCGAGCTTGGTCTCCGGCGTCGGGTGGTTCTCCTCGACGTAGTTGTGGATGTCCTTGCGGAACGCGTTCTTGGCGTCCGACAGTTCGATGCGGTCCTGCGGACGCTTGGGGCCTGAGATGGACGGCACCACGGTGGACAGGTCCAGTTCGAGGTACTCGGAGAACACCGGCTCCTTGGCCGGGTCGTGCCACATGCCCTGTTCCTTGGCGTAGGCCTCGACGAGTGCGAGCTGCTCGTCGCTGCGACCGGTCAGCCGCAGGTAGTTGATGGTCTCCTCATCGATCGGGAACATCGCTGCGGTGGAACCGAATTCGGGGCTCATGTTGCCCAGGGTGGCGCGGTTGGCCAGCGGAACTTCGGCCACGCCCTGGCCGTAGAACTCGACGAACTTGCCGACCACACCATGCTTGCGCAGCATGTCGGTGACCGTGAGCACGACGTCGGTGGCGGTCACGCCCGGCTTGATCTCGCCGGTCAGCTTGAAGCCGACCACGCGCGGGATCAGCATCGAGACGGGCTGGCCCAGCATGGCGGCCTCGGCCTCGATGCCGCCCACACCCCAGCCCAGCACGCCCAGGCCGTTCTCCATCGTGGTGTGCGAGTCGGTGCCCACACACGTGTCCGGGTAGGCAACACCGTCACGGGTCATCACGACGCGGGCCAGGTACTCGATGTTGACCTGGTGCACGATGCCGGTGCCCGGCGGGACGACCTTGAAGTCGTCGAAGGCGCCCTGCCCCCAGCGCAGGAACTGGTAGCGCTCGCCGTTGCGCTCGTATTCGAGCTCGACGTTGCGTTCGAAGGCGTCGGCGCGACCGAAGACGTCCAGGATCACCGAGTGATCGATGACCATCTCGGCGGGCGAGAGGGGGTTGACCTTGTTCGGGTCGCCGCCCAGGGCGGCGACGGCCTCGCGCATGGTGGCCAGGTCGACGATGCAGGGCACCCCGGTGAAGTCCTGCATCAGCACGCGGGCGGGGGTGAACTGGATCTCGATGCTGGGCTCGGCGGTGGGATCCCAGTTCGCCAGCGCCTCGATGTGCTCCTTGGTGATGTTGGCACCGTCCTCGGTGCGCAGCAGGTTCTCTGCGAGCACCTTGAGGCTGTAGGGGAGTTTCTCGGTGCCGGGCACCGCATCGAGGCGGTAGATCTCGTAGCTGTTGTCTCCGACCTTGAGCGTGTCATGCGCTCCAAAGGAATTCTTGCTGGTCACATCAACTCCCGGCGTTTAGTTGTCACGCCGACGGGCTGTGTCGGCGCTGTGGACCCAGCCTAACAGTACGCTTGTACTGAATAAGGCTGGGGGTGGTCTCCAGTCTCGTCGCTGCGCGGGCGTGCTGCCACCCCCGATTGGGAACATCGACTACCGTTCCGCACGTGACCGCACCGCACACCGTCCCGCACCTGCCGTCGTTCATCCCCTTCGAGGTGTGCACGACGGTCGATCTGGTCCCGGATCCGCCCGGTGCGGTCGACCAGTGTATGGCCGTGGTGCAGGCGGATGTCGCCAGGGACGGCGTCAGCGCCAGGGGAGTGACCGAGGAGCAGTTCGGCCAGCTGCAGCAGGTGGTCTCTGACGCGCGCGGCGACGGCATCGATCTGAAGATCGTGGTGATCGACGCCAACCCGTACATCGACACTCCGCTTCGCGACATCGCCACCGAGGTGGGTCAGGCCAACCCGGGTTCCACGGTGCTGGCGCTGAGTCCTTCGTTCGCGGGCACCTACAGTCCCACGTTCGACCGGGTGACCCTCGAGGCCGGCGAGGATCTGGCCAAGACCGGCAATCCGGTGCAATCCGCGCAGAATTTCGTGGGCGAGTTGCAAACGCCCGATTTTCCCTGGATGACGCTGACCATCGGGCTCACTGTCGGCGTATTTATCGCCGCAGTCGCGACGCGCCTGCTGCAACGCCGCGCGAGGGCCGCATACGCGCCAAATGTGCAGGCAGGCACCACTTCTGCCGACCCGTCCTGATCGGCAACCGGACTTCTGCCGCGCCAATTCCGCCATTTCCCAAGGTCACTGTTTGGTCACATTCGGCTAATTACATTTCTGTAATTTGTGACTAAAGTTTCATTAGCGACTGCTGTGACGTACGGTGCAGAGGATGCCTATTGATGTAGGTGTGCCTCCAGCGACTGGGGGTGCGGGGGCCGACCGGTTGAGCCGAGGAGACGGAGTCGCATGAGAAGAATGGTGCCTCTGGGGCGAAGGCTGCCCACGAGAGGCGCATCTCCCTTGGTCATTGCGTCGCTGGTGCTGGCGACACCTGGACTGTTCGCGCCGCTGGCCGGCGCGGACCCGGAGTCCAATCCCACCAGCCTCGCCGCGCTGATCGCCGAAGTGGCGGAGGCCAACCAGCGCCTCGACAGCCTGGGCGCGGAGATTCAGGCCCAGCAGGAGAGCGTCAACAAGGCCATCGTCGACGTGCAGACCGCGCGCGACAACGCGGTCGCCGCGCAGCGCAACGTCGAAACCAGCGCCGAGGCCGTGAAGGCGGCGAATGCCGCAATCGCCGACGCGCAGAAGCGTTTCAACAACTTCGCCGCGGCCAGCTATGTCGCCGGCCCGTCGGCCTCCTACCTGTCAGCGGCCACGCCCGAGGACATGATCGCCACGACCACCGTGAGCCGGACGCTGGCCGTCAGCTCCGAACAGGTCATGGCCAGCCTGCAGCGCGCCCGCACCGAGCAGGTGAACAAGGAGTCGATGGCCCGGCTGGCCAAGCAGCAGGCGGATGAGGCCGAAGCCAACGCCAAAGCCAGTCAGGACGGTGCGGTCGAGGCGCTCAAGGCCGCCCAGCAGAAGTTCGGTGACCAGCAGGCTCAGATCACGACGCTGGCCGCGGAGCGGGAAGCGGCCAAGGCCAAGCTCGCCGCCGCGCGGCCGGCACCCAGCGTGGCCGCGGGCCCGGTGGCCTCGGCTGCGCCCGGTGGGACGCCGGACGCCGTCGCCGGCCCCCCGGCGCCGGGCGGGGACTGGGATCGCGCTCCGGGTGCTGCCGCGGCGGTGCCCTACGGTGAGGCCAGCCAGTGGGACACCACGCTGCCGATGGTGCCCAGCGCCTTCGTCTCCGGCGATCCGATCGCGATCATCAACACGGTGCTGCAGATCTCGGCGACGTCGGCGCAGGTCACAGCCGATCTCGGGCGTAAATTCCTGGAGAAGCTCGGCATCCTCAAACCCGCCGACACCGGCATCACCAACGGCGCCATCCCGCAGGTGTACGGGGCGCAGGCCGCCGAGTACGTGATCCGGCGCGCGCAGTCGCAGATGGGCGTGCCGTACTCGTGGGGTGGCGGTAATGCCGCGGGTCCCAGCAGGGGCATCGACTCCGGGGCCAACACCGTGGGCTTCGACTGTTCAGGTCTGGTGCTGTACGCGTTCGCCGGAGTCGGCATCAAGCTGCCGCACTACTCGGGTTCGCAGTACAACATGGGCCGCAAGATCCCGTCGTCGCAGATGCGTCGCGGTGACGTCATCTTCTACGGGCCCGGCGGCAGCCAGCACGTCACGATCTACCTGGGCAACAACCAGATGATCGAAGCGCCCTACACCGGTTCCCACGTCAAGATCTCGCCGGTGCGCACGAGCGGTATGACGCCGTACGTCGTCCGCTACATCGAATACTGACGAAGGACGAGACTCTATGCGTGACAAGCTGTTTCGCCGCATGCGTCCGGTGATGCCGGCGCTCGCAGCGATCCTGCTGTCCTTGGCTCTGCTCGTCGGACTCACCCCGGCCACCTCGGGTCTGGCGGGTGCGGCGCCCGAAGACGGTCAGTGGGATCCCACGCTGCCGAAGCTGCTCAGCGCAGGCGCGCCCGGTGATCCGCTCGCGATCGCCAACGCCTCGCTTGCCGCCACCGCGCAGGCCACCCAGGCCACCATGGATCTGGGCCGCAAGTTCCTGTCCAGCATCGGTCTGGGTGGGCAGCAGCCCACCGGGGTGGCCGCCGGACGCGTGCGGGGGCCACAGGCCATCGAGTACGTGATTCGCCGCGGCGGCACGCAGATGGGTGTTCCCTACTCGTGGGGCGGCGGCAAACCGACCGGGCCGTCGACGGGCGTCGACTCCGGCGCCGGAACCGTCGGGTTCGACTGCTCGGGATTCACCCAGTTCTCCTACGCGGGCGTCGGGGTGCTGATCCCGAAGTACTCCGGGGACCAGTACAACACCGGGCGCAAGGTGCCCCTGTCGCAGGCCAAGCGTGGCGACCTGCTGTTCTGGGGTCCGGGCGGCAGCCAGCACGTCGCGATGTTCCTCGGCGGCGGCCGCATGCTGGAGGCCTCCGGGAGCGCCGGCAAGGTGACCGTCAGCCCCGTCCGGACCGCCGGACTGCAGCCCTACGTGGCCCGCATCATCGAGTCCTGAACACCCGCGCGCCGGTGGGGCACGTCGACGGATCCCGAAGTGCCTGGAATAGTTGACTCCGGGCAACGCACGTGCGCCCTCGGAACGGTCCGGGGAGCGCGTCGAGCCGTGAACGAAGTCGTGCGAAGAAGCTGCGCACCCGGGTGCGCAGGAATGTGGAGGACGTAGTCGATGACATCACCAGCTGGGCCGCCCAACTACTCGTCGGCGCCCGGCGCCCATGCGGCGGCACCTTCGGCGGGCGGTTCCGCGGCCGCGCCGCCGAGCACCAACGGGCTGGCTGCCGAGGTGCACACCATTGAGCGGGCCATCTACGAGGTCAAGCGGATCATCGTGGGGCAGGACCAGCTGGTCGAGCGAATCCTGGTCGGACTGCTGGCCAAGGGTCACGTCCTGCTCGAGGGTGTGCCGGGTGTGGCCAAGACGCTGGCCGTCGAGACGTTCGCCAAGGTGGTCGGCGGCACGTTCGCCCGCATCCAGTTCACCCCCGACCTGGTGCCCACGGACATCATCGGCACCCGCATCTACCGGCAGGGCCGCGAGGAGTTCGACATCGAACTCGGTCCCGTGGTGGTCAACTTCCTGCTCGCCGACGAGATCAACCGCGCACCGGCCAAGGTGCAGTCCGCGCTGCTGGAGGTCATGGCCGAGCGCAAGATCTCGATCGGCGGCAAGACCTACCCGCTGCCCAAGCCCTTCCTGGTGATGGCGACTCAGAACCCGATCGAGAACGAGGGCGTCTATCCGCTGCCCGAGGCGCAGCGCGACCGCTTCCTGTTCAAGATCAACGTCGACTACCCGACGCCCGAGGAGGAGCGCGAGATCATCTACCGGATGGGGGTCACCCCGCCGGAGCCCAAGGCGATCCTCAACCCGGGCGATCTTCTGCGCCTGCAGGAACTGGCGGCCAACAACTTCGTCCATCACGCGCTCGTGGACTACGTCGTCCGCGTCATCACCGCGACCCGTCAGCCCGAGCAGTTCGGTCTGAACGACGTCAAGTCGTGGGTGGCGTTCGGCGCCTCGCCGCGCGCCTCGCTCGGCGTGATCGCCGCGGCCCGCGCGCTGGCCCTGGTCCGCGGCCGTGACTACGTGATTCCGCAGGACGTCATCGAGGTGATCCCGGATGTGCTGCGGCACCGCCTGGTGCTCACCTACGACGCCCTGGCCGACGACATCGCGCCTGAGACCGTGATCAACCGCATCCTGCAGACCGTGGCCCTGCCCCAGGTGAATGCTGTTCCGCAGCAGGGTCATTCGGTGCCCACCGGGGTCGGTGCCGGGGCGGCCAACGGTCGGTGAGCGAGCGAAAGCCCGTCCATCCGCCGTCCTTCGGGCGCGGCGAGATCGGCGATCCGAAACTCTCGGCGGCGCTGCGCACGCTCGAGCTCACCGTCAAGCGCAAGCTCGACGGTGTGCTGCACGGTGACCACCTCGGTCTGATTCCGGGCCCGGGATCGGAACCGGGGGAGTCGCGGCTCTACCAGCCCGGTGACGACGTGCGCCGGATGGACTGGTCGGTGACCGCGCGAACCACGCATCCGCACGTGCGGCAGATGATCGCCGACCGGGAGCTGGAGACCTGGCTCGTGGTCGACATGTCGGCCAGCCTCGACTTCGGCACCACCGGGTGCGAGAAGCGCGACCTGGCGGTCGCCGCGGCCGCGGCGATCACCTACCTCAACAGCGGCGGTGGGAACCGGCTCGGCGCGGTGATCTCCAACGGCGACAAGATGGTTCGGGTTCCGGCTCTGTCCGGACGGATGCACGAACAGACCCTGCTGCGCACCATCGCGACCATGCCCCGGGCACCGCAGGGTGTCCGCGGAGATCTCGCGGCGGCCATCGACGCGCTTCGGCGGCCCGAGCGCCGCCGCGGGATGGCGGTGGTGATCAGCGACTTCCTGGGGCCGATCAACTGGATGCGCCCCCTGCGGGCGATCGCCGCGCGGCACGAGGTGCTCGGCATCGAGGTGCTCGATCCGCGTGACGTCGAACTGCCCGACGTCGGCGATGTGATCCTGCAGGACACCGAATCCGGTGTGACACGCGAGTTCACGATCGACGAGCGCCTGCGCGACGACTTCGAACGCGCCGCGGCCGCGCACCGGCAGGAGGTCGCCCGCACGCTGCGCCGTTGCGGCGCACCGCTGTTGACTCTGCGCACGGACCGCGACTGGATCGCCGACATCGTGCGGTTCGTCGCCTCGCGGCGCCGCGGTGCCCTGGCCGGACAGCAGTGAGGTGGCGGGGCCACACCACAGCCATGAGAAAGAAGACTGAGCGTTTATGACCCTGCCGCTGCTCGGGCCGATGTCGTTGACCGGGTTCTCTCACCCCTGGTTCTTCCTGTTCTTCTTCGTGGTGCTCGGACTGGTCGCGCTCTACGTCGTGGTGCAGTTGGCCCGCGAGAAGCGTGTGCTGCGGTTCGCCAACATGGAACTGCTCGAGACGGTCGCCCCCAAGCGGCCGACCCGGTGGCGCCACCTGCCCGCGATCCTGATGGTGGCGTCGATGGTGCTGTTCACCATCGCCATGGCCGGCCCCACCAACGACGTCCGGATTCCGCGGAACCGCGCCGTGGTCATGCTCGTGATCGACGTCTCGCAGTCGATGCGCGCCACCGACGTCGCACCCAGCCGGCTCGCGGCCGCGCAGGAGGCGGCCAAGCAGTTCGCCGATCAGTTGACGCCCGGCATCAACCTGGGCCTGATCGCCTACGCGGGAACCGCGACCGTCCTGGTGTCGCCGACCACCAACCGCGAGTCCACCAAGAGCGCGATCGACAAGCTTCAGTTGGCCGATCGCACGGCCACGGGTGAGGCGATCTTCACGGCACTGCAGTCCATCGCCACGGTCGGGGCGGTGATCGGTGGTGGTGACGAACCGCCGCCCGCCCGCATCGTGCTGATGTCGGACGGCAAGGAGACGGTGCCGTCCAACCCGGACAACCCCAAGGGAGCGTTCACCGCGGCGCGCACGGCCAAGGACCAGGGAGTGCCGATCTCGACGGTGTCCTTCGGCACGCCGTACGGCTACGTCGAGATCAACGATCAGCGCCAGCCCGTGCCGGTCGATGACGAGATGCTCAAGAAGATCGCGGACCTGTCCGGCGGCAACGCCTACACCGCCTCGAGCCTCGAGCAGCTCAAAGAGGTGTTCACCTCGCTGCAGGAGCAGATCGGCTACGAGACCATCAAGGGCGACGCCAGTGTCGGGTGGCTGCGGCTCGGTGCCCTGATCCTGGCGGCGGCCGCGCTCGCCGCGCTGCTGATCAACCGCCGCCTGCCGGGCTGACCCGCTTCCACCTCCGCGAGCAGACGCAGACTCGCACTCTTTCGCCCACGCGGGGGCGATTTTGTGTCTGCTCGCGCCGAAACGATAGGTTGACGACCATGACCGACACCCAGACCACCGGGGCCGAGGCGGCTCCGAGCGCAGGCAAGCCGGCTTTCGTCTCCCGTTCCGTCCTGGTGACGGGCGGAAACCGGGGCATCGGCCTGGCCATCGCGCGGCGCCTGGCGGCCGACGGGCACAAGGTCGCCGTCACGCACCGCGGGTCCGGTGCCCCCGAGGGCCTGTTCGGGGTCGTGTGCGATGTCACCGACAACGCCGCGGTGGACCGCGCCTTCAAAGAGGTCGAGGAGCACCAGGGTCCGGTGGAGGTGCTGGTGTCCAATGCCGGCATCTCCAAGGACGCCTTCCTCATGCGGATGACCGAGGACCGGTTCGAAGAGGTCATCAACGCCAACCTGACCGGCGCGTTCCGGGTGGCCCAGCGGGCGTCGCGCAGCATGCAGCGCAAGCGCTTCGGCCGGATCATCTTCATCGGGTCGGTGTCGGGGATGTGGGGCATCGGCAACCAGGCCAACTATGCGGCCGCCAAGGCCGGCCTGATCGGCATGGCGCGGTCCATCTCCCGGGAACTCTCGAAGGCCGGCGTCACCGCCAACGTGGTGGCCCCGGGATACATCGACACCGAGATGACGCGCGCGCTCGACGAGCGCATCCAAGAGGGTGCGCTGGAGTTCATCCCCGCCAAACGCGTGGGCACCGCCGAGGAGGTGGCCGGCGTGGTCAGCTTCCTGGCGTCGGAGGACGCCAGCTACATCGCCGGCGCGGTGATCCCGGTCGACGGCGGCATGGGCATGGGTCACTGACCCAAAAGCTTTGGCTTATCCGAACATTCGCTTATAAGGAGTCAGCACAATGGCAGGTCTGCTCGAGGGCAAGCGCATCCTCGTCACCGGCATCATCACGGACTCGTCCATCGCGTTCCACATCGCCAAGCAGGCGCAGGAGGCCGGCGCCGAACTGGTGCTGACCGGCTTCGACCGGCTCAAGCTGATCCAGCGCATCGCCGACCGGCTGCCCAAGCCCGCACCGCTGCTGGAACTCGACGTGCAGAACAACGAGCACCTCGACTCGCTGGCTGGGCGCATCACCGAGGCGATCGGCGAGGGCAACAAGCTCGACGGTGTCGTGCACTCGATCGGGTTCATGCCGCAGACCGGCATGGGTGTCAACCCGTTCTTCGACGCTCCGTACGAGGACGTCGCCAAGGGCATCCACATCTCGGCGTACTCCTACGCCTCGTTGGCCAAGGCCACGCTGCCGGTGATGAACTCCGGCGGCAGCATCGTCGGTATGGACTTCGACCCGACCCGCGCGATGCCCGCCTACAACTGGATGACGGTGGCCAAGAGCGCACTGGAGTCGGTCAACCGGTTCGTCGCCCGTGAGGCCGGCCCGTTCGGGGTCCGCTCGAACCTCGTGGCCGCGGGCCCCATCAGGACGCTCGCGATGAGCGCGATCGTCGGCGGTGCACTGGGTGCCGAGGCGGGCGACCAGATGCGCCTCCTCGAGGAGGGCTGGGATCAGCGCGCACCCGTCGGCTGGAACATGAAGGACCCGACCCCGGTCGCCAAGACCGTGTGCGCCCTGCTGTCGGACTGGCTGCCCGCGACCACCGGCACCATCATCTACGCCGACGGCGGCGCCAGCACCCAGCTTCTCTAGCGCGCGGTATGGAATTCGACGCGATTCTCCTGCTGTCCTTCGGCGGACCCGAAGGGCCCGAACAGGTTCGGCCGTTCCTGGAGAACGTGACGCGAGGTCGCAACATCCCGCCGGAGCGCCTCGACGACGTCGCCGAGCACTACCTGCACTTCGGCGGGGTGTCACCGATCAACGGCATCAACCGCGCCCTGATCGAACAGCTGCGCACCGTGACCGATCTGCCGATCTACTTCGGCAACCGGAACTGGGAGCCCTACGTCGAGGACACCGTCGCCGCGATGCGCGACGACGGCGTCACGCGGGCCGCGGTGTTCGTGACGTCGGCCTGGGGCGGCTACTCCGGATGCACGCAGTACGTCGAGGACATTGCCCGGGCGCGCCGGGCGGCCGGCGACGGTGCGCCCGAGCTGGTCAAACTGCGGCAGTACTTCGACCATCCGCTGTTGGTCGAGATGTTCGCCGACGCCATCGCCGAAGCGCGCCAGACGCTTCCAGAACACCTGCGGGAGTCCGCACGCCTGGTGTTCACGGCGCACTCCATCCCGATCGCGGCCGACGACGCGCGAGGCCCCCGCCTCTACAGTCGGCAGGTCCGCTGTGCGACCGAGTTGGTGGCCGCGGCAGCGGGATACACCGATTACGACCAGGTTTGGCAGTCGCGGTCGGGACCGCCGCACATCCCGTGGCTGGAGCCCGACATCGGCGATCATGTCGCGGCCCTGGCGGAGCAGGGCACCCAGGCGATCATCATCTGCCCGATCGGCTTCGTCGCCGACCACATCGAGGTGGTGTGGGACCTCGACAGCGAAGTGGCCGAGCAGGCCCGTGAACTCGGTGTGGCGCTGGCCCGCGCGACGACGCCCAACGACGACGTCCGGTACGCGCGGCTGGCCGCCGAACTCATCGACGAACTGCGTACCGGAGCCCCGCCACGGCGCGTGCCGCACACCGATTCCGTTGCGGGCTGCGGGATCAGCGTCGACGGTGCACCCTGCGAACCGCCGCACTGCGTGGCGGTCGGCGGTGCGGCTAGGCCTGCCAGGCCGAGTACAGAATCGCGGTGACGGCGGCCAGTCGGGCCTCGCGCACCACGCCGGCCAAGGGCCGCAGCGCATCTGAGGCAAGCTGAATCTCCGACGATGAATTCGCCGCGATCGGCATCAGCCCCGAACTGACCGTGATGATGGCGTCGACGTGCGCGGCGTTCTCCAGGACTCGCAGCGCGCGGCTCGGCGCGTGGTCGGGGGCCCGGTGCACGCCTGCCGCTGCCAGGACCTGCTCGACCATGCCACGCGGATCCTCGACGTCGACGCCCGATCCACCGGCCCGCAACGTGGTCAGTGCGTCGGCGGCCGCACGCACCGCGGAACGCAGCGCGAGTTCGGCCCCGCCGAGGTCGGGGTGTTCGGCCACGGGTGCCGAGGGCAGCGAGTATGCGGTCCAGGTCAGCAGGGGTGGATCAAGGTCGGCCTCGCCGTCGCGCAGCTCGAGTGGGTCACCGCCGAACTCGAATTCGGGTACGAGTCCGATCGGTGCGCCGCGATCCGCCGCGATCACGACGGCCTCGCCGGCGGACATCGCGTCGCGCGCGAAGGTGCTGCCGGCGGGCAGGCCACGCACGTCTCCGGGAACCGGAAGCGCAAGCGACAGCACCGGCCCCTCGGTCCGACGGGCGCCCGCGGCCGCGCGCACGGTCTGCAGCAGAGACACTGCCGTGGCGTTGTCGACGTCCGGCCACGGCAGACCGGTGACCCGCGCCGCCTCGGCGTCATAGGCGGCCACCGAATGCGTTGGCGCCCACAGTGACAACGCGTCGAGGACGTCGTCGGGCGCGGCCCGGCCGGCCAGCCAGGCATTGACCCACAACGTCAGCGACACACTCGGACACCACATGATGTTCGAGAGTGTAATGGCTGGCCGTGCACGTGGCGCGCGGGCTTGAAAGGGACCTCGCAATGACTGCGACACGGGCTATCCTGGCGCTATGCCCGCAGCCCTGATCTGGCTCATCGCAGCTCTCGGGTTGGCCGGTGCCGAGGTGCTGACCGGCGATCTCTTCCTGCTGATGCTCGGCGGAGGAGCGCTGGCCGCGGCGGGCACGAGCGCACTCTTCGGCTGGCCGGTCTGGGCCGACGGCGCGGTGTTCCTCATCGTCTCGGTACTGCTGCTGGTGTTGGTGCGGCCCGCCCTGCGGCGGCGCCTGCAGCCCGGGCACGCGGCGGAGACCGGAATCGAGGCGCTCGAGGGCAAGTCGGCGCTCGTGCTCGATCAGATCACTGCCCATCAGGGCCAGGTCAAGCTTGAGGGCGAGGTCTGGACCGCGCGCCCGCTCAACGGCGGTGACGTCTACAAACCGGGTGACCAGGTCACGGTGATGCGCATCGACGGCGCCACCGCGGTGGTCTGGAAGTCCGACTAGAAGGGGGTTCGCATGGACGGTGCCATTGCCGGACTGGTGCTGCTGGCGGTGCTGGTCATTCTGGCGATCATCATCGTGGCCAAATCCGTGGCGCTGATCCCGCAGGCCGAGGCCGCGGTGATAGAACGCCTGGGCAGATACAGCCGCACGGTCAGCGGCCAGCTGACGCTGCTGGTGCCGTTCATCGACCGCATCAGGGCCCGGGTCGATCTGCGTGAGCGGGTGGTGTCCTTCCCGCCGCAACCCGTCATCACCGAGGACAACCTCACCCTGCACATCGACACCGTGGTGTATTTCCAGGTGACCAACCCGCAGGCCGCGGTGTACGCGATCAGCAACTACATCGTCGGCGTCGAGCAGCTGACCACCACCACGCTGCGCAACGTCGTCGGCGGGATGACCCTCGAGCAGACGCTGACCTCGCGCGATTCGATCAACGCGCAGCTTCGTGGCGTGCTCGACGAGGCCACCGGCAAGTGGGGGCTGCGGGTGGCTCGAGTAGAGCTCAAGGCCATCGATCCGCCGCCGTCGATCCAGGAGTCGATGGAGAAGCAGATGAAGGCCGACCGCGAGAAGCGGGCCATGATCCTGACCGCCGAGGGTGTCCGCGAGTCGTCGATCAAACAGGCCGAGGGACAGAAGCAGTCCCAGATCCTGGCCGCCGAGGGCGCCAAGCAGGCCGCGATCCTGGCCGCCGAAGCCGACCGGCAGTCGCGCATGCTGCGCGCCCAGGGTGAACGCGCCGCGCAGTACCTGCAGGCGCAAGGCCAGGCCAAGGCCATCGAGAAGACCTTCGCCGCGATCAAGGCCGGCCGTCCCACCCCGGAACTGCTGGCCTACCAGTACCTGCAGACCCTGCCGCTGATGGCCAAGGGCGAGGCCAACAAGGTCTGGGTGGTGCCCAGCGACTTCGGTTCGGCGCTGCAGGGCTTCACGAAACTGCTCGGCGCACCGGGGGAGGACGGCGTGTTCCGCTACACGCCGTCGCCGGTCGAGCCCGAGACGGCGCCGGTGGACGACTCCGACGAGGTCGCGGACTGGTTCGACACCAAGACCGATCCGGCGATCGCTCAGGCGGTGGCGAAGGCGGAGGCCGACGCCCGCGAGACCCCTGAACAGACTCCTGGCGCGGCGCTTCCGGGGCCGGGCTTCCCCCAGGCGTCCTCGCTGCCGCCCGCGGGAGCGCATCACAGGGCGCAGCAGTGAGCGCGCTCACCTCGCCGAAGACGTATGGAGTGCTGGCCGCGGTCCAGGCCGCCGACGCGGTCGCGTGTGCGATCCCGCTTGCGGCCATCACCAAAGCACTCGACGACGTCGGGTTGCCGCAGAAGTACCGGCCGATCATCCCGGTCGTGAAGGCGGCCTCCGCCATCGGACTGGCAGCCGTCGGGCGTTACCCGGCGCTGGCACGGCTGACCACGTTCATGCTCACCATCTACTTCACCCTGGCGGTCGGCTCCCACCTGCGTGCCAAGGACTACAGCCCGGGACTGGTCGCGGCCTCGTCGTTCCTCGCGCTGTTCTCGACGCTGACGGTCAGGGGACCCGACACCCGTCGGTGAGGCGTGCCCGCCCGCCGAACCGGAGGTGGACATGAAGTTGGCCGACATGCCCCGGCCGGTTGGTTACGTCCTCGGTGGTGGCGGCAGTCTCGGTGCGATCCAGGTCGGCATGCTTCAAGCACTCAGCGAACGCGACATCGTCCCCGACCTTGTCGCGGGCACCTCCGTGGGTTCGCTCAACGGTGCCGTCGTCGCCGTCGACCCGAAGGGCGCCGCCAACCGCCTGTCGCACGTGTGGGCGCGGGTGAAGGGTGCCCAGGTCTTCCCAGGCAGTCTGCTGGCCCAGGCGCTCACGCTGCAGCGCACCAGGACTCACCTGTTTCCCAACAGCGGGCTGTCCGAGATGATCACCGACTTCATCGGCGAGTCCGCCACCTTCGCCGACCTTGCCCTGCCGCTCGCCGCCGTCACCATGGACGTCGCGACCGCACAACCGCATCCGGTGCGGCAGGGCCCCCTGCTGCCGGCCCTGCTGGCCAGCGCCGCGATTCCGGGCATCTTCCCTGCGGTCGTGCATGACGGCCTGAGCCTCTATGACGGCGGTCTGGTCGCCAACGTCCCGATCCGGCAGGCCGTCGCGATGGGGGCGCGGTCCGTGGTGGTGCTGGACTGCAACTTCCCAGGTCAGATGCCGGCGGCGCCCACCAACATCGCCGAGGTGCTGATGTACACGCTGATGGTGACGATGCGGTCCCAGACCGTGATCGAGACGCCGCTGGTGGCCGCCACGCTGCCGGTGGTGTACCTGCCCGGCCCCGCGCCTCGGCCGGTGTCGCCATTGGACTTCACCCACACCGCCGAACTCATCGAGGCGTCCTACGAGGCGGCGCGGTCGTTCCTGGATGCCCTCGACATCACCGGACCGGGTTTGTACGGGTCGCCATCCGGCTGAGCCGGGGCCTCGGCCGAGGCCGGACGGGCGGCACCGCGCGCGCGTCGATGATCCCGAATCTCGTAGATGATTCCCGCGATCCCGACGCTGGCCGTACACGCCGACACGAGCACCAGGGTGGGGCTGATGCTTCCGGTGAGCGCATCCCCGAGGATAACGACGGCCGAGGTGCCCGGCGCCAGGCCGATCACGGTGGCGCACAGGTAGGGCAGCGGCCGGACCGCAGACGCGCCCGCCGCGTAGTTGATCACCGAGAACGGCACCGCGGGGATCAGGCGCAGGGACATCACGGCCAGCCAGCCACGGCGCCGGAGGTGCGCATCGATGCTGTCGATCGACGGGTGGCTCACCAGGCTCGACATCTGCCACCCGAATGCGCGCACCGCGACCAGGGCGATCAGGGCGCTGATCGCGCTGGCGACGACGGCGAGCGTGATCCCCAGCGCCGCGCCGAACAGCAGACCGGCCGCGAGCGTGAACGCGGTCCGAGGGAACGGCAGCACCGTCACGACGCTGTGCAGGGCCAGGAACGC
Source organism: Mycobacterium sp. ACS4331 (assembly GCF_001667265.1). GTDB lineage: Bacteria > Actinomycetota > Actinomycetes > Mycobacteriales > Mycobacteriaceae > Mycobacterium. The sequence continues at coordinate 71,245 of NZ_LZHW01000102.1, forward strand.
CAGCGGAAACCACGGGCCCAGCGAGCGGGCCCAGTCGCGAAGCTGGATCGCGGTCGGCACCGGCACGAGCAGCGCGACTGCGACGAGAATCACAATGACGAATGCGGTGAGCACGATGCGTCGCCGGGGGATCTGACGGACCGTGGAACGGACGGCCGCGGGCATGGCGCGGATACCGCGTCGCACGCTGGATGTCGTCCTGGCCACGGCAATCAAGGGTACGGGGTGCCGATGAACATCTGGTGCCTCGACGTCTCGGGAGGCGTTCGACGGTGCGGGCCGGGCGATGCATGGCCGCGCTGCGCCATCATCTAGCCTGAACCCCAATAGTCCGTACTGGCGGACTGCCGCACGCTGCGAAAACAGGGGAGCTTGCCGGTGTCATCAGAAGCCTCAGTCGTATCCGCCGATCGCGCGGAACTCGAACAGGCACGGGCCCGATGGCGAGATGCCGTCGCGGCCGTCCTGGCCAAGAGTTCCCGGCGCGACGTCGCCGATCTGCCCGCGGAGCCGGAGCAGCTTCTCGCGACGCCGACGTACGAGGGTTTCGCGGTCTCGGCGCTCTACACCGCTCTGGACGCTGTGCCCGAGCCCGCGCTGCCCGGCGAGTGGCCGTTCACGCGCGGTGCCGACGCGACCCGTGACGTCCTGTCGGGCTGGAAGGTCGCCGAGGCGTTCCCGGCCCCGGGTCAGGCCGTGGGCGACGGGAACGCGACGCTGCTGTCCGCGTTGTCGGACGGGGTCAGTGCCGTGGTGCTTCGCGTGGGTGCCGATTCGGTGCCGGCCTCTGACGTCGACCGCCTGCTCGAGGGGGTGTTCGTCGAACTGGTCCCGGTGATCCTGGAGACCGGCCCGGACGCGGCCGACCAGTGGGGCCAGGCCGCGCAGGCCCTGCTCGAACTCGTCTCGGCCGTGCCGGCCGATCAGCGCGCGAGCCTCTCAATCGATCTCGGCGCGGATCCCCTGACCGCGCCGATTTCGGGTGCTGCGGCACCTGCGATCGGCGAGGTGACCGAGGTCGCGGCGCGGTTGGCCGAGTTCGGTCCGGGCGTGCGGGCCATCACGGTGGACGGCCCGGCATTCCACAATCGCGGTGCCAACGCCGCCTGGGAGTTGGCCGGCCTGGTCGGGGCGGGCGTCAGCTACCTGCGGACGTTGACCGCGGCGGGCCTGAGCGTCCCCGATGCGCTGCGACAGATCAGCTTCCGGGTGGCCGCCGACGACGACCAGTTCATGACGATCGCCAAGCTGCGCGCCGCCCGCCAGCTGTGGGCACGCGTCGCCGAGGTGCTCGATGCGCCCGACGCGGGTGCGGTCACACTGCACGCGGTGAGCTCCCTGGCGATGATGGCGCAGCGCGATCCCTGGGTGAACATGCTGCGTTGCACGCTTGCGGCGTTCGGCGCGGGCGTCGGTGGTGCCGACACCGTGCAGGTGCATCCGTTCGACGTGGCCATTCCCGGTGGTGCCGAGGGGATCTCGGCGAGCTTCTCGCGCCGGATCGCCCGCAACACCCAACTGCTGCTTCTCGAGGAGTCGCATCTGGGCCGCGTGTGGGATCCCGCGGGCGGCTCGTGGTACGTCGAGGACCTCACGCAGCAGTTGGCCGACACGGCATGGCAGCACTTCCAGGCCATCGAGTCGAAGGGCGGGTTCGCGCAGGCCCAGGAGTTCGTCGTCGAGCAGATCGCTGCCGTCGGCGCCGCCCGAAGCGCGGACATCGCCCATCGCCGGACCGCCGTCACGGGCGTCAATGAGTTCCCGAATCTCGCCGAACCGGCTCTGGCGCACCATGATCCGCTGGACGGCGTGGTCCGGTACGCGCAGGCGTTCGAGGATCTGCGCAACCGCTCCGATGAGTTCCTGGCCAAGACGGGCGAGCGGCCGAAGGTGCTGCTGCTCCCGCTGGGGCCGCTGGCCGAGCACAACATCCGAACCACGTTCGCGGCCAACCTGTTGGCCTCGGGCGGCATCGAGGCCGTCAACCCGGGCACACTGACGGCGGCGGACATCGCGTCGGCCGTGCAGGACGCCGGATCTGCGGCGGCCGTGGTGATCTGCGGGTCGGACGCCCGCTACGGCGCCGAGGCCTCGGCCGCGGTGCAGGCCGCGCGGGCCGCGGGCGTGCAGAGGGTGTACCTGGCCGGTCCGGAGAAGGCCGTGGCCGAGGCCGAGCACCGACCCGATGAGTACCTGACCGCGAAAATCGATGCGGTCGAAGCGCTTTCCGCACTCCTGACCCGATTGGGGGCCTGAGCAGATGACTACGACGACACCGGCCGTCGGCAGCTTCTCCGACGTCCCGCTGCGCGGCGGGGCCGCTGGCCGTCCGGCAACCCCGGACGCGGCGGCCGAGGCCGTGAGCGCCGCCGCGGCCGCACACGGCTACACACCTGAACAGTTGGCCTGGGCCACACCCGAGGGCATCGACGTCAAACCGGTCTACATCGAGGCCGACCGGGCCGCTGCGGTCGCGGCGGGCTACCCGCTGGACTCGTTCCCGGGCGAGCCCCCGTTCGTCCGTGGCCCGTATCCGACGATGTACGTCAACCAGCCGTGGACGATTCGCCAGTACGCGGGCTTCTCCACCGCGGCTGAGTCCAACGCGTTCTACCGCCGCAATCTGGCCGCCGGCCAGAAGGGCCTGTCGGTGGCCTTCGATCTGGCCACGCACCGCGGCTACGACTCGGACCATCCGCGGGTGGCCGGCGACGTCGGCATGGCCGGCGTGGCGATCGACTCCATCCTGGACATGCGCCAGCTCTTCGACGGGATCGACCTGGGCGCGGTCAGTGTGTCGATGACGATGAACGGTGCTGTGCTGCCGATCCTGGCGTTGTACGTCGTGGCGGCCGAGGAGCAGGGTGTGCCGCCGGAGAAGCTCGCCGGGACCATCCAGAACGACATCCTCAAAGAGTTCATGGTCCGCAACACCTACATCTATCCGCCGAAGCCGTCGATGCGGATCATCTCCGACATCTTCGGCTACACCAGCGCGAAAATGCCCAAGTTCAACAGCATTTCGATCTCGGGTTACCACATCCAGGAGGCTGGAGCGACGGCCGACCTCGAGCTGGCCTACACGCTGGCCGACGGTGTCGAGTACATCAAGGCCGGCTTGGATGCGGGTCTGTCGATCGACAAGTTCGCACCGCGGCTGTCCTTCTTCTGGGGCATCGGGATGAACTTCTTCATGGAGGTCGCCAAGCTGCGGGCGGGGCGCCTGCTGTGGAGCGAGCTCGTGGCGCAGTTCGATCCCAAGAGCGCCAAGTCGCTGTCATTGCGCACGCACTCGCAGACCTCCGGCTGGTCGCTGACCGCGCAGGACGTGTTCAACAACGTCGCACGCACCTGCGTCGAGGCCATGGCCGCCACGCAGGGCCACACCCAGTCGCTGCACACCAACGCCCTCGACGAGGCGCTGGCGCTGCCCACCGACTTCTCGGCCCGGATCGCGCGCAACACCCAGCTGCTGCTGCAGCAGGAGTCGGGTACCACGCGCCCGATCGACCCCTGGGGCGGCTCCTACTACGTCGAGTGGCTGACCCATCAACTGGCCGAGCGGGCCCGCGCCCACATCGCCGAGGTCGCCGAGCACGGCGGCATGGCGCAGGCGATCGACGAGGGCATTCCGAAACTGCGCATCGAGGAGGCCGCGGCCCGCACGCAGGCCCGCATCGACTCCGGCGCCCAGCCGGTCATCGGCGTCAACAAGTATCAGGTGGACGAGGACCACGAGATCGAGGTCCTCAAGGTCGAGAACAGCCGGGTGCGCGCCGAGCAGTTGGCCAAGCTCGAGAAGCTGCGGGCCGAGCGCGACGAGTCGGCGACGCAGGCCGCGCTGGCCGAGCTGACCCGGGCCGCGGCGGCCACAGGCGTCTCCGGCGAGGACGGCCTGGGCAACAATCTGCTCGCGCTCGCGATCAACGCGGCGCGGGCCAAGGCGACCGTCGGCGAGATCTCGGACGCCCTGGAGAAGGTCTACGGCCGTCACCAGGCTGAGATCCGCACCATCGCAGGGGTTTACCGCGACGAGGTGGGGAACAGTGCGAACGTGAAGGGTATCGAGGCGGCCACCGCGCTGGTCGAGAAGTTCGCCGAGGCCGACGGCCGGCGTCCGCGCATCCTGGTGGCCAAGATGGGCCAGGACGGACACGACCGCGGACAGAAGGTCATCGCCACGGCGTTCGCCGACATCGGCTTCGACGTTGACGTGGGTTCGCTGTTCTCCACGCCGGACGAGGTGGCCAGGCAGGCCGCCGACAACGACGTCCACGTGGTCGGCGTGTCCTCACTGGCCGCGGGGCACCTGACCCTGGTGCCGGCGCTGCGCGACGCGCTGGCCGAGGTCGGCAGGCCCGACATCATGGTCGTCGTGGGCGGCGTGATCCCGCCGGGCGACTTCCAGGAGCTCTACGACGCCGGTGCCACGGCGATCTTCCCGCCGGGCACCGTGATCGCCGACGCCGCCGTCGGCCTGTTGACCAAGCTGGCCGAGCGGCTGGGCTACGACCTGAGCGCACCGTCCGCGAATTGATGGCGGCTCCGTCGAACGTGGGCACGGCCGAGCTGGCGGACCGGATCCGGTCCGGCGACCGGTCGGCGCTGGCGCGCGCGATCACCCTGGTGGAGTCCACCCGGGCCGACCACCGGCAGCAGGCCCAGGAGCTGCTTCTGGCCCTCATGCCCGAGGCGGGGTCGGCCATGCACATCGGGATCACCGGCGTGCCCGGCGTGGGCAAGTCCACGTCGATCGAGGCCCTCGGGATGCATCTGATCGAGCAGGGGCACCGGGTCGCTGTCCTGGCCGTCGACCCCTCGTCGACGCGCACCGGCGGTTCCATCCTGGGCGACAAGACTCGGATGTCCCGCCTGGCCGCGCATCCGGACGCCTACATCAGGCCGTCGCCCACTTCGGGAACGCTCGGGGGAGTCGCGCGGGCCACCCGCGAGACCATCGTGCTGCTCGAGGCCGGGGGATTCGACGTGATCCTGGTCGAAACCGTGGGTGTGGGACAGTCCGAGGTGACGGTCGCCGGCATGGTGGACACCTTTGTGTTCCTGACGCTGGCGCGGACGGGCGACCAGCTGCAGGGCATCAAGAAGGGTGTCCTGGAGCTCGCCGACATCGTGGTGGTGAACAAGGCCGACGGGGCTCACGCCGTCGAGGCCAAGAAGGCCGCGCGCGAGCTGTCCGGCGCGATCCGCCTGATCTACCCCCGCGACGTGCTCTGGCGACCGCCGGTGCTCACCATGAGCGCTCTGGAGGGCACCGGGCTGCAGGACCTGTGGGAGGCCGTCCTCAAGCACCGTCAGGTGCTGACCGAGGCGGGGGAGTTCGACGCACGGCGGCGGGCCCAACAGGTCGAATGGACCTGGGCGATGGTCCGGGACGCGGTGTTGGACCGTGTGCTGACCAACCCGGCGGTGCGGCGTATCCGCCCTGATGTGGAGCGCCAGGTGCGGGACGGCGAGCTGACCCCGGCGCTGGCCGCGCAGCGAATTCTGGACGCCGCAGACTGATTTTGGCCGATTTTTCGTCAGATTTGCTTTCCCACCCGTCCCAATAGGTGACATGCCTCACAATTGACACATGTCCGATCGGCCTCGGTGTGTGAAATCGGCGGATCCCACCTAAGTGACCGGGACGTAAATACGGGCAAGTTTGCTGGCGGCGTCTCAGGCAAGGGTGAGGCGGCCGTCACGCCGCCGGTCGGTCAGTGTCGAGCATCATTCGAATCCAGCCGATCCGGCACCTTGCCGAAACGGTTTCGGGGTTGCTGGTGGCGGCACAGTCCGGAGGTCTGTCCTGTTCATCCCGCATCGTTTGCGTAGGCAAAGGTTTACCATAAGTGGACTTTTCTCGATTCGTCTCATTAGGTGAGAAGTTAACCGTGATGTTGACACTGACTTAGAAGCGTGTAAGGCAACTGAATGAATTATTTGCGCCATTACTCAAAGCGAAATTCCATAACAATTTCTGGGCCAGCAACGAATGGCTGCGCCAGTAACTTTGACAACACCTAATGTCTCAGAATTGGCAGAGGCTGCCAATTTTGTTGACATCAATTAATGTCAGGGGCCTGAGCTACTTCGGGGAGCGTTGGGGTCGAGATCGTTACCGTCGGTGAATCAGTTGCCTGTTGACCTCGAAAATTACTGTAGTGCAACAGATTTCGAAATCCGCTGAGCGGTCGCCAAGCGCCTGGCGGTCGTCGTCGGCTGCCGGTGTGACGAGAAAACGCTGAACTGGCAATTTGGTGGACGGGGGGCTGAAACGGCACCCTGTTATAGGAGAGCGGCTACAGTACGCACTCACGTCGGCAACTTAGTCGAGCGGTATGGTCGCAGTGGCGTTCCTTCAGAACGTCGCCGCGAAGATTTCGCTCGGCGAACGTATTTTAATAGGAATCCGCAGTCCTAGAAGGGGTGGAGGAGTTGGGCGAGGCATCAGTCACCCCAGTGGCCGTGATTGGGATGGCCTGTCGGCTGCCCGGTGGCATCGCGTCACCGGAGGCGCTCTGGGATGCGCTGCTGCGCGGCGACGACCTGGTCACCGAGGTGCCCGCCGACAGGTGGGACGCCGACGAGTTCTTCGACCCCGAGCCGGGCGTTGCTGGCCGTTCCGTCTCCAAGTGGGGTGGCTTCATCGACGATGTCGGCGGATTCGACGCCGAGTTCTTCGGCATCAGTGAGCGCGAGGCCACGGCGATCGACCCGCAGCAGCGCCTGCTTCTTGAGACCTCGTGGGAGGCCCTCGAGCACGCCGGCCTCGACCCCAGCAGCCTGTCCGGCTCGCTGACCGGTGTCTTCGTCGGGATGACCTACGCCGACTACCAGCTGGTGGCCGCCGACGCGCAGGCTCTGGAGGGCCCGTACGGGTTCACCGGCAACAACTTCAGCCTCGCGTCGGGACGTATCGCCTACGCGCTCGGCGTCACCGGGCCCGCGTACACCGTGGACTCGGCGTGCTCGTCGGGCCTGCTGGCCGTCCACAACGCGTGCCGCAGCCTGCGTGACGGTGAGAGCGACCTTGCGCTGGCCGGCGGCGTCAACGTCCTGTTGGAGCCCCGCAAGATGGCGTCCGGATCCGCGCAGGGCATGTTGTCGCCCACCGGCAAGTGCCACGCGTTCGATGTCGACGCCGACGGTTTCGTCTCGGGCGAGGCCTGCGCGATGGTGCTGCTGAAGCGCCTCGAGGACGCCGAACGAGACGGCGACCGCATTCTTGCGGTCATCCGGGGGACCGCCGCCAACCAGGACGGGCACACCGTCAACATCGCCACCCCGTCGCGGGACGCTCAGGTTGCGGCCTACCGCGCCGCCCTGGCCGTGGCCGGCGTCGACGGGTCCTCGGTCGGCATGGTCGAAGCGCACGGCACCGGGACGCCCGTCGGCGACCCCATCGAGTACGCGAGCCTCGCCGCGGTGTACGGCATCGAATCGGCCTGTGCGCTCGGCTCCTCCAAGACCAACTTCGGCCACTCCCAGTCGGCCTCCGGCGCGGTCAGCCTGATCAAGGCCGTCCTGGCCCTGCAGCACGGCGTGATCCCGCAGAGCCTGCACTTCAACCGGCTGCCCGACGAGATGGCCAAGATCGACACCAACCTGTTCATTCCGCAGGCGAACGTGCCGTGGCCGATCGCAGGCCAGCCGCGCCGTGCCGCGGTGTCGTCCTACGGCCTTTCCGGCACCAACGTGCACGCCGTGGTGGAACAGGCCCCCACCGGATCCTCGCCCAAGGTTGTCGCGCACGACGCCGCGCCCGTGGGCGTCGACGGGCCGCTGCTGTTCCCGCTGTCGTCCACGTCGGCCGAGGGCCTGCGTCAGACCGCGGGCCGGCTCGCGGACTGGGCCGGCTCGCACCTGCGCGACGACGAGCTGCGCGACCTGGGCTACACCCTGGCCCGCCGCCGCGGGCATCGCAGCGTGCGCACCACGGTGCTCGCGGCCACACCCGAGGAACTGGTCACGGGGCTGCGCGAGGTTGCCGACGGCGAGCTGCCCCATGAGCCCGCGGTCGCCAACGCCGGACGAGGACCGGTGTGGGTGTTCTCCGGCCACGGCTCGCAGTGGGCCGGCATGGGTACGGCACTGCTGGCGTCGGAACCGGTGTTCGCCGCCACCATCGCAGAACTCGAACCCCTGATCGCCCGGGAGTCCGGCTTCTCCGTCACCGAGGCCATGACCTCACCGGACGTCGTCGCCACCATGGGCCGGGTCCAACCGACAATCTTCGCCATGCAGGTCGCGCTGGCCGCGACGCTGCGCTCCTACGGCGTCACGCCCGGCGCCGTCGTCGGCCACTCGATGGGCGAGGCCGCGGCAGCCGTGGTCGCCGGCGGCCTGACGCTGGAGGACGGCGTCAAGGTGATCTGCCGTCGCTCGCGGCTCATGGACACCGTCGCGGGTTCAGGCGCCATGGCGTCGGTCGAACTGCCCGCGTCCCAGGTGCTGTCCGAACTGACCGCGCAGGGCGTCACCGACGTCGTGTTGTCGGTCGTCGCCTCGCCGCAGTCCACCGTGGTCGGCGGCGCCAAGGACTCGGTGCGTCGCCTGATCGCCGCCTGGGAGCAGCGCGGCATCATGGCCCGGGAGGTCGCGGTCGAGGTGGCCTCGCACTCGCCTGAGGTCGACCCCATCCTCGACGACCTGGCCGACGCTCTCGAGGACATCTCGCCGACGGATCCCGAGATCCCGTACTACTCGTCGACGCTGTTCGACCCGCGCGACACACCGGTCTTCGACCTCGACTACTGGTCGGACAACCTGCGCTACACCGTGCGGTTCGCCGCCGCCGTCCAGGCCGCACTGGAGGACGGGTACCGCGTCTTCGGGGAGCTGTCGCCCCATCCGCTCCTGACCCACGCCGTCGACCAGACCGCACGCGGTCTCGACATGTCGATGGCCGTGCTGGCGAGCATGCGCCGTGAACAGGACATGCCCAACGGCCTGCGCGGCTTCGTCGGGGATCTGCACAGCGCGGGTGCGGCCGTGGACTTCGAAGCGCTCTATCCCGACGGCCGACTCATCGACGCGCCGCTGCCGGCCTGGACACACCAGACGCTGATGCTGACCCGCGTCGCCGAGGACGCCCGCGGAGGCCACAGCCTGGCCGTGCATCCGCTGCTGGGCGCACACGTCCGGCTCCCCGAGGCGCAGGAACGCCACGTCTGGCAGGCCGACATCGGAACCGCGGCGCAACCCTGGCTCGACGATCACCAGGTCAACAGCGTCACTGCACTGCCGGGCGCCGCTTTCTGCGAGATGGCGCTGTCGGCCGCCGCGTTGGTCCTCGGCGACGCCGCAGAGGTCTGCGACGTCACGTTCGACCAGATGCTCCTGCTCGACGAACACACCGAGGTCTGTGCCCAGGCCGAACGCCGCGGTGACGGTGCGGTCGACTTCGAGGTGGACACCGTCGCCGACGAGGATCGCGTCCGTCGCTCCGGCGCGCGGCTGAAGACGGCCGACGAGGCTTCGCCCGCGGTCCACGACATCACGCGCCTGCTCGACACCCACCCCGAGCGGATCGACGGCGCGCACCTGCGCGAACTGTTCGCCGAGCGCGGCATCGTCTATGGGCCCGCATTCTGCGGCCTGGTCGCGGCCCATGTCGGCACCGGCGGCCAGCGGTCGGTGTTCGCCGAGGTCGCGCTGCCGGGTGCGCTGCGTTCGGGGCAGTCCGCCTACACGGTGCACCCCGCGCTGCTCGATGCGTGCTTCCAGGCGGTCGCAGCCCATCCGGACATCCGCGACGACGCGGCGCCGACGCTGCTGCTGCCGTTGGGTGTGCGTCGGATCCGGGCCCACGCCAGCACCCGCCACGCGCAGTACTGCTACGCGCGGGTGCAGCGGGTGGACGCCACCACGGTCGAGGCCGACCTCGACATCCTCGACGACGACGGCACCGTCCTGGTCGCCGTGCAGGGGCTGCGCCTCGGCACCGGCACGACCGCGGAGTCCGAGCGTGACCGCACCCTCAACAGCCGGCTGCTGACGATCGGCTGGGTCCGGCAGGAGGCCCCGGCGGCCGCGAGCACCGACATCCGGTCCCTGCTGGTGATCGACGGCGGCCAGGCCGACGAACTGCCGGCCCAGCTGGCGGATGCGTTCGGTCAGCGTGGCGTGGACGTGCACCGCCTGAGCTGGCCGCTGCACGGCCACGACGAGCAGGCGCAGGCCGAGTTGGTGGCCCAGCTGTCCGGTGGGGGCATCGGCGCGGTCGTGGTGGTGCTCGAGTCGGCAACCGGCGCCCCCGGCGCCGAGTCGGTGGCCACGGGCGCCGATCAGGTCCGCCGCCTCGTGCACATCGCCCGTGAGCTTCCCGAGGTCGCCGGCGCCCCCCGGCTCTACGTGCTCACCCGCGGCACCCAGACGGTCGTCGACGGCGATGTGGCCAACCTGGAACAGGGCGGCCTGCGCGGACTGCTGCGTGTCGTCGGCGTCGAACATCCTCACCTCAATCCGACGTCGATCGACCTCGACGCCACTCCGGGATCCGTCGCGGAGGCCGAGCGGGTGGCCGCTCAGGTGCTCGCGGGCGGCGACGAGGACGAGACGGCCTGGCGCGACGGGCAGTGGTACGTGGCGCGGCTCAACCTGACCCCGTTGGGAGCCGACGACCTGCGGACGACGACAGTCGACCACGAGCGCGACGGCGTCCGGCTGCAGATCCGCACGCCGGGCGACCTGCAGTCGCTCGAACTGGCCGCGGTGGACCGGGTGGAGCCTGGACCCGGGCAGATCGAGGTGGCCGTCACGGCCTCCAACCTGAACTTCGCCGACGTCCTCGTCGCGCTCGGCCGCTACCCGTCGTTCGAGGGCCGGATGCCCTCGCTCGGCGCCGACTACGCCGGTGTGGTCACCGCGGTGGGACCCGGCGTCACCGAACACCAGGTCGGCGACCAGGTCGCCGGGATCTCGACCTCGGGTGCCTGGGCGACCTACATCACCTCGGACGCCAACCTCGCGGTCACGCTGCCGCCCGCGCTGTCGGCCAGTCAGGCCGCCGCGGTCCCGAGCGCGCACGCCACCGCGTGGTACAGCCTGCACAACCTGGCCCGAATCTCGGCCAAGGACAAGGTGCTGATCCACTCGGGCACCGGAGGTGTCGGGCAGGCGGCCATCGCCATCGCGCGCGCCGCGGGCGCTGAGATATACGCGACCGCGGGCAGCGAGGAACGCCGAGATGTCCTGCGGGCCATGGGCATCAAGCACGTGTACGACTCGCGGAGCACGGCGTTCGCCGAGGAGATCAGGCGTGACACCGCCGGCTACGGCGTCGACATTGTGCTGAACTCCCTGCCGGGTGCCGCGCAGCGGGCGGGTCTGGAACTGCTGTCCTTCGGTGGACGTTTCGTCGAGATCGGCAAGCGCGACATCTACGGCGACACCCGGCTCGGGCTGTTCCCGTTCCGGCGCAACCTGGCGTTCTACGCCGTGGACCTCGCGCTGTTGGCGCTGACTGATCCCGCCACCATGCGAGACCTGCTCACGACGGTGTTCGCCCAGATCGCCGAGGGTGTGCTGCCGCCTCCGCAGACCACGCACTTCCCGCTGGCCGAGGGCGCCACGGCGATCCGCGTCATGGGTGCGGCCGGGCACACCGGCAAGCTCGTGCTCGACATCCCGCACAGCGGCCAGGACACCGCGGTGGTTCCGCCGTCGGAGGCCAAGCCGTTCCGCCGTGACGGCGCGTACGTCGTGACAGGCGGCATGGGCGGGCTGGGGCTGTTCCTGGCCGAGAAGATGGCTGCCGCGGGCGCCGGTCGGATCGTGCTCAACGGCCGGTCGTCGCCGGGCGCACACGCGCAGGCCGTGATCGACCGCATCCGCGCCGCCGGGACTCAGGTCGACGTGTGCCGCGGCGACATCGCCGAGCCGGGGACCGCCCACCGTCTTGTCACCGCCGCGACGGCCACGGGTCTGGCCCTGCGTGGTGTGCTGCACGCCGCCGCGGTGGTCGAGGACGCGACACTGGCCGCGATCACCGACGATCTGGTCCAGCGCGACTGGGCGCCGAAGGTCGTCGGGGCGTGGAATCTGCACGAGGCCACCGTGGATCAGCCGCTGGACTGGTTCTGCTCGTTCTCCTCGGCGGCCGCGCTGGTCGGGTCGCCCGGTCAGGGCGCCTACGCCGCCGCCAACAGCTGGCTCGACGCGTTCACGCATTGGCGCCGGGCCCAGGGTCTTCCGGCCACGGCGATCGCGTGGGGCGCATGGTCGGAGATCGGCGCTGGACAGGGGATGGCGGCGGACGAGAGCATGGCGATCTCGCCGAGCGACGGCGCGTACGCCTTCGACGCGCTGCTGCGGCACGACCGGGCGCACACCGGGTACGCGCCGGTGGCGGGCGCGCCGTGGTTGATGTCGTTCGCTCAGGCGCGGCCGTTCGCCGAGGCGTTCCGCAACGCCGACCAGAATCGCGGCGGCTCCAGTCAGTTCCTGACCGAACTGCGCGCGCTTCCGCACGACGAGTGGGCTGGCCGCCTGCGCAGGCTGATCTCCGACTCGATCAGCCTGATCCTGCGGCGAGCGGTCGATCCGGACCGACCGCTCTCCGAGTACGGACTGGACTCTCTCGGCAATCTCGAGTTGCGGACGCGAATCGAGACCGAGACCGGCATTCGGATCAGCCCGATGGGCATCACGACGATCCGGGCGTTGGCCGAGAGCCTCAGCGAAACCCTCGCTGCCGATACGGCGGTGTCGAGTCCATCATGACGATCCGACAGTGGAGTAAGGGGCAGTAGTGGTCGCATTCCAAGCAATCCACGAGTGGGACGACGCCCCCGGCGTGGTCACGTCATGGGAGCCTTCAGCGTCAACATTGGCCAAAGTGGCTGCCGCTCCGGTCAATTCGGTGCCGGTCAGTTATCAGCAGGCGCAGCATCTGCACGCCTATCGGGACCACGCCGCGCACGGCCGCAACATGGCCAGGCTCAACATCCCGTCGTGGAACATTCAGGGCCAGTGCGACGTTCGAGCCATGACCCATGTGATCAACGCCTACCTGCGCAGGCACGACACCTTTCACAGCTGGTTCGAACACGACGGCGGCGACGGTTTCATTCGGCACACGCTGGAGAACCCCCGCGACATCAGGTTCGCGGCTAAGAACTACGGCGAGATGACGGCGGAGGCTTGGCGCGCGCACGCGCTGGCCACCCCGAACCCGTTGCAGTGGGACTGCTTCCGGTTCGGCGTGATCCAGCGTACGGATCACTTCACGTTCTTCCTCAGTGTCGACCACGTGCATGCCGACGCGATGTTCATGGGCGCGCTGTTCGTCGAGATCCACATGATGTACGCCGCACTGGTCGGCGGCGGCGCGCCACTGCAGCTTCCCGAACCGGGCAGCTACCACGACTACTGCACGCGGCAGCACGAGTACACCTCGGCGCTGACGTTGGACTCACCCGAAGTGCGGGCGTGGATCGAGTACGCCGAGGAGAACGGCGGATCCATGCCGAAGTTCTCCCTGCCGCTCGGCACCATGGCCGAGTCCCGCGGCGGTGCACTGCTGACGGTGGAACTGCTCGACGAGGAGCAGACCGACCGCTTCGAGGCGGCATGCATGGCGGAGGGCACCCGGTTCAGCGGCGGGGTCTTCGCCTGCGCGGCCCTGGCTGAGCGCGCGTTGACGGGCAACGACACCTACCACGTGGTCACGCCCACGACGACGCGGAACTCGCAGTCGGAGTTCATGACCACGGGCTGGTTCACCGGACTGGTCCCCATCACCGTGCCGGTGGGCGGCCTGTCATTCGGCGCCATCGCCCGCGCAGCGCAGGCGTCGTTCGACTCGCGGGTGGATCTGGCCCACGTGCCGTTCGAGCGAGTGGTCGAGTTGGCCTCCGAAGTCGGCGTGCACAAACCGGATTCAGGTGTGCCCATGCTGTCGTACCTCGATGCGGGGCTGCCGCCGCTGTCGCCGGCGATCATCGCGGAGTGGAACCAGTTGAACGGCCGAGTCTTCAGCGATGCCGGTGACGCGCACCAGTTCGGCATGTGGGTGAACCGACTGGGGCGCGGCACCACGATCACCGTCGCCTTCCCGAACAATTCGACCGCCCGGGTGTCGGCCCTGCGTTATGTCGAGGCGATGAGGGCCGAATACCTCGCGGTGGTGCAGGACGGAACGGCGGCGCCGGCGGTCACGCCGGAGCAGAATGTGCCCGCCCTTGCGGCCGCGGGCTCCGTCGCCAACTGACACGGGGGAGGCACGGGTGATGGCGGTGGTGGATCGGGCACGTCGGCAGCGGTTTCGCCGACGTGCGGTGGACCAGGATGCCGGTCCGGACAATCGACTCTCCTACACCGATCAGGCGATGTTCCTCGCGCTGCGCGCCACCGGCGAGGAGTCGTTGGCGCAGTTCGTCTGGGTGTACGACAACGGGATCGACCTCGATGCGGTGCACCGCTTCCACGCCGACCTCGGATACGGTCTGTTCGGCCGGCTCATCGAGCCGTCGCCACTGCCGTTCGGACGCCATCGCTGGGTCGCTGCGACCGGGCCGGTGACACCGTTCGACATCGAGCAGAACCCGCGTCCGCGAACGGAACTCACCGACTGGGCCGATGAGCGTGCGGGTCTGCCGATCGATCCGGAGACGGGGCCGGGCTGGCGCATGGGTGCCCTGCCGATGACCGACGGTTCGACCGCGGTCAGCCTGGAGATCTCGCACTGCCTCACCGACGGTATGGGCGCCGTGATCACGATCACCGACGCACTCAAGGGCATTCGCCGGGACCTGAACCTTCCGCCCGCCGGAGCGCGGCCGACATGGCGGGGAGTGCGCGAGGACGCGCGCGACACGGTTCGCGAGGTGCCCGCGCTGGCCAGGACTCTGGTCGCCGCGGCCCGGTTGGCCTACCGCCGGCGCGGGGACATCAAACGGTCAGCACCCCCGCCGATCGTGACATCCGCGGGTGATTCGGCGGCCGAGGTTCAGGTGCCCGCCATCTCGGTGTTCGTGAATGCCGCGGACTGGGATTCGAGTGCGGAGGCGCTGGGCGGCAACTACTTCTCGCTGGCGGCGGGATTCGCGGCCCGGCTCGGCGCCCGGATGGGCCGTCAGCGCGCCGCGGACGGTGCGGTGAGCCTGCTGGTCCCCATCAGTGAGCGCACCGAGGACGATTCACGGGCCAACGCCGTCTCGCTTGACACGATCGCCGTCGACCCGGCGTCGGTCACCACAGATCTGACGGCGGCGCGCACCGCACTGCGTGAGGGCTTCAAACGCCGCCGCGAAGAGCCCGACGAGTCGTTGGAACTGCTGCCCCTGATTCCGTTCGTCCCGAAGTTCACCGTCAAGCGCGGCGCCGACGTGCTGTTCGACTTCGCCGATCTGCCGGTGTCGTGCACCAACCTCGGTGATCTCGATCCGATTCTGAGCCGGCTCGACGGCACCGACTGCGACTACCTGCTGCTGCGCGGGATCAACGGACGCATCCCGCGCAGGCTCCTCGAGCAGCGCCGCGGCCTGCTGACCGTCGTCTCGAGCCGGTTCTGCGGAAGGGTCTCGCTCACCGTCGTGGGTTATCAACCCGGTGCCGAGAACACCAAGGACAGCCTGCGCGCCGTCGTGTCCAGCGTGCTGGCTGAGTTCGGACTCGCCGATGTCGACCATCCGGAAGGTGAGATTGGTGGCTGACACCGCGAACAACGCTGCGCCGATGGACAACCGGCTGGTCTACCTGGACCAGGCGATGTTCGACGCCATGCGGGCGGGGAATCGCTCGCAGCTGATGCAGTGCCTGTGGATCTACGAACATCCGGTCGACTTCGAAGCGCTCGCGCGGTTCCACGACAACCTCGGCTACGGGCTCGGGGGCCGACTGATCCAGCGCTCGGTGCTGCCCTTCGGCAGGCACCGGTGGGTGTCGGCGCTCGGCCCGGCGTCCGATCTGGACATCGAGACTTCTGCCCGGCCCCGCGAAGAGTTCAGCGACTGGGCCGACGAGCAGGCCGCCCGTCCGATCGACCCCGAGTTCGGGCCCTGCTGGCGACTGTCGGTGCTGCCGATGACCGACGGGTCCACCGGGCTGAGCCTGGTGGCCTCCCACGCGGTCGGCGATGGTGTGGCCGGTCTGGTGACGATCTTCGCCGCCATCAAGGGCGAGCGGCCCGACCTGGGCTATCCGGCCCGCCGCGGTACGACCCGCAGGGCCAGGCTGAGGTCGGCCCGGGAGGATGCGCGCGCGACCCTGCGCGACCTGCCGGAGGTGCGCCGCACGCTGGCCACGGCGATCAAGCTGACCCTGCGGCGCCGTCACGACATCGCGCGGACGGCCCCCGCTCGGCGGGCGCAGATCGTGGGAGCCGACCGCGTCGTATCGGTGCCCGCGGTGTCGGTCTTCGTCGACATCGACGAATGGGACGCGCGCGCCGCCTCGCTCGGCGGGAACACCTACTCCCTGCTGGCCGGTGTCGCCGCCCGCCTCGGCGCGCGGATGGGCCGCACCGTGACCACCGGTGACGACGGCGCCAAGGTGAATCTGCTTCTGGCGCTCAGCGATCGCTCCTTCGACGACTACCGCGCCAACGCGATGTCGATCGGCAGCGTGGGCGTGGACCCGGACGCGGTCACCACCGACCTCACCGCGGCCCGCGCCGCCATCAGGTCGGCGCTGCAGGCACGCAAGGACACCCCGGACGAGTCGCTGCAGTTCCTGCCGCTGATCCCGTTCGTCCCGCAGCGTGCCATGAAGCGTCTGTCCGACGTCTTCGTCGGTGCGGCCGATCTGCCGGTGTCGTGTTCGAACATGGGTGATCTCGAACCCACGGTGGGCCGCCCCGACGGATCC
Source organism: Mycobacterium sp. ACS4331 (assembly GCF_001667265.1). Lineage (GTDB taxonomy): Bacteria > Actinomycetota > Actinomycetes > Mycobacteriales > Mycobacteriaceae > Mycobacterium. The sequence goes on from NZ_LZHW01000102.1 coordinate 88,057, forward strand.
GACGCCGAGTACATGGTCATGCGCGGCATCGACCAGAACGTCATCGAACGCGACATCGTCGCCGCGGGTGGACATCTGGTGCTCGTGTCCGGCCGGCTCGGCGGCAAGGTGTCCATCTCGGTGGTCGGTTACCAGCCGGGGGCGCAGAACACCAAGGCCTGGCTTACGGATCTGGTGCACCAGACCCTGGCGGAGTACGACCTGACCGGGCAGATGATCTGATGCCCGCCTCCACCCTCGACGTTCGCGGCACGAGCCGCACAACTTCGGCCGAGTTCACCATCTCTGCGCCGAGCACGAAAGGTATCTGACAGTGATCGCATCCTCGCTTACTGGTGTTCTTCGCGAACGGGCCGGCCTGCAGCCCGGCGACCCGGCGTTCACCTTCATCGACTACGAATCCGACTGGGACGGCGTCGAGGAGACGCTCAGCTGGGCGCAGATGTACCTTCGCGTCAAGAATCTCGCGGTGAAGCTGCGCGAGGTCGCGGCAGTGGGGGACCGTGCCGTCATCCTGGCACCCCAGAGCATGGAGTATGTCGTCGCGTTCCTCGGGGCCATCGAGGCCGGTCTGATCGCGGTGCCGCTCTCGACACCGATGGTCGGGGCCCACGACGATCGCGTCAACGCGGTACTGGCCGACGCCGCGCCGACCGTCATCCTGACCACCTCGGCGGTCAACGAGACGGTCACGCCCTACGCCACATCCGCCGAGGGGCGCCCCGCACCGACGGTGCTGGCCGTCGACACGCTCGATCTGGACACCCGCTCGGGCGGCCGGCTCAAGCGCGAGACCCCGCCGGAGACCGCCTACCTGCAGTACACCTCGGGATCGACGCGCACCCCGGCCGGCGTCATGGTCTCGAACCGCAACCTGGCGGTCAACTTCGAGCAGATGATGGGCGGTTTCTACCCCGACTACAACCGGGTGCCGCCGGCCGACAGCACCGTGGTGTCGTGGTTGCCGTTCTACCACGACATGGGTCTGCTGCTCGGCATCGTCGCGCCGATCCTGGGCGGTTGGCACTCGGTGCTGATGAGCCCGCTGTCCTTCCTGGCCCGGCCGGCACGGTGGATGCGGCTGCTGGGAACGCACACCCATGCGCTGACCGCGGCACCCAACTTCGCGTTCGACCTGGCGGCTGCGCGCACCACCGACGAGGACCTGCAGGGGTGCGACTTCGGCAACGTCCTGAGCATCATGAGCGGCGCCGAGCGGGTCCACGAGGTGACCGTGCGCAGGTACACGGAGCGTTTCGCGCGCTTCAACCTGCCGCCCAAGGTGATCCGGCCCTCCTACGGCCTGGCCGAGGCGACGCTGTACGTGCAGACCCGCAGCCCAGGCGAGCCTCCTCAGGTGGTGCACTTCGAACCGGAGAAGCTCTCGGCCGGGCATGCCGAGCGCGCAGCCTCCGGCACGGCGCTGATCAGCTACGGCGCCCCGGAGTCGCCGTTGGTGCGCATCGTCGATCCCGACCACGGGACCGAGAGCCCCGCAGGCGATATCGGCGAGATCTGGGTGCACGGTGAGAACGTCTGTGCCGGTTACTGGAACAAGCCCGCGGAGACCGAGCGCACGTTCGGCGGCAGGCTGGTCAACGCGCCGGCCGACGCACCGGCCGAGAATTGGCTGCGTACGGGCGATCTCGGATTCATGTCCGAGGGGGAGTTGTTCATCATCGGCCGAATGAAGGATCTGCTCATCATTCGGGGACGCAACCTCTATCCCGACGACATCGAGGCCTCGGTGTCGGTGATCACCCGCGGGCGGGTCGCGGCGGTGGCCGTGCCCGACGACACCACCGAGAAGCTGGTGGTGATCGCCGAGGTCAAGGACAAGGGCCTCGGCCCCGCGGAGCTGACCGAACGTCTCGAGACCATCAAAGGCGAGGCCGCGTCGGTCATCTCGACGGCCCACGGCGTCGCGGTGGCCGACATCGTGCTGGTCGCGCAGGGCTCGATTCCGATCACCACGAGCGGCAAGACCCGGCGCTCGGCCAGCCTTGAGAAGTACCTGGCGGGGGAGTTCACGCGCCTGGACGCCACGGCGCTGGCGGGGGCGCCCGCGGGAAGCCGATAACGGACAGGTAACACCGCTTATGTGCGTCGTTTAGGGGCGCTCTGGTGGGTAAAGTGCACAGTGTGAGCCATGTAACATCAGCGGGGCGCAGCGCGGCGCTCCCGGAGGGCGTCCACGGTGCTGCGGACCCCAACTTCTCGTGCGCTGTCCGTGCGTTCTCCGCGATGTTCGGTCATCCCAGGTTCGGCGGTGGCGCGCTCGCGGTGTACCTGCACGGGGAACCCGTCGTCGACGTGTGGGCGGGTTATGCCGATCGCCGCGGTCAGCAGCCCTGGACCGCGGACACGGGCAGCATGGTGTTCTCCGCGACCAAGGGGGTGGCGTCGACCGTCATCCATCGGCTGGTCGACCGCGGGCTGATCGACTACGACACCCCGGTCGCGGAATACTGGCGCGACTTCGGTGCCAACGGGAAAGCCGACATCACGGTGCGGGAGATGATGCGGCACCGCGCCGGCCTGTCGCACCTGAACGGTGTCACCAAGGCGGAACTGCTGGACCACACGGCCATGGAGGCGCGGATGGCGCAGGCCCCCGCGTCACGTCTGCGGGGAAAGCCGGCCTATCACGCGCTGACCTACGGGTGGCTGCTGTCGGGGCTGGCCCGCTCGGTGACGGGTAAGGGTATGCGCCAACTGTTTCGGGAGGAGGTGGCCGCGCCGCTGGGCACCGACGGTGTGCACCTGGGTCGCCCACCGGCGACCGCACCCACCCGTGCGGCGCAGATCATTCATCCGCAGTCGAACCTGCCGAACCCGGTGTTCAATCTGCTGGCACCCCGCGCGGCCCTGCACCCCTTGACCGCCGGTTTCGGCTCGCTGTACTTCCCAGGGATGAAATCCGTTGTCCAGGGCGAAATTCCGATGCTGGACGCCGAGATGCCCGCCGCCAACTGCGTGGCCACCGCGCGGGGTCTGGCGCGGATGTACGGCGCCATCGCCAACGGCGGCTCCATCGACGGCATCCAATACCTGTCGACGCGAGTCGCCTCCGGTCTGGCGGGTCGTCCGAGCCTGCGTCCGGACCGCAGCGTGGGCATGCCGATGTCGTTCCACCTCGGGTACCACGGACTGCCGTTCCCCGGGGTGCTGCCCGGTTTCGGCCATGTGGGCCTTGGAGGTTCGATGGGCTGGGCGATCCCGGAGAGTGGACTGGCCATCGGGTTCGTGCACAATCGCCTGCTGACCCCGTTCGTGGTGACCGACCAGGCCGGATTCGTCGCGACCGCGGCGCTGATCCGTCGCGGGGCCGCCTCGGCGCGTTCGCGGGGGTACCGCCCGATCGCCGAATTCGGTTCGCGTTACGACGAACTGACGCCAGTGGCGGGCTGAGTCCTGGCTCACAGTAGGGTGACCGGGTGCAGGTGACTTCTGTTCCCACCCGTCGCCGTTCTGGCGTCTTCGTCGCTGTCGCGCTGGCGATCCTGGTCTGGTCGGCCGCGTTCGTCTACCTGGCAGCGGCGGTGATTCCCGTTGACCACTATCTGATCTCGTACTACATCGCCGACTACCAGTTCGGGTTTGTGCGTCGCGGACTCGCGGGTGAGCTCGTCGGCGGCGTCGCCGGCGACAGCTTCTTCCGCAACGCCTACCTGATGCGGTGGCTGACCACCGGCGTCTACCTGGCGGGACTGGCGGCGCTGGCGTTCACCCTGCTGCGCAGGGTTCGTACGCCGGGCCGCATCATGCTCGCGCTGCTGCTGCCCGTGCTGCCGTTCGGGGTGCCGTACGCGGTCTACTCGGGTCGCCCGGATCTGCTGGGGGCCACGGCCCTGATCGCGTTGTGCCTGGCACTCAGTGTCGTCCAGCACCGACGCCCGGCCCTGATCTGCTGCGGTGTGTTCGGCGTCGTCGTCGCGGTTCTGGCGTTGATGCACGAGGGCATGGCATTGGAGTTCGGCCTCGGCGCGATCCTGGCCATCATGGTGCTCGCCAAGGGGCTGGCACGGTGGGATCGGCGATGGGCGGCGGCACTGGCCATCGCGCCCGGTCTCCTGACGGCCCTGGCGGTCGCGGCATTCGCCAACCACGACGTGAGCGGCAGGGTGTGTGCGCAGGTCCCGCACCGCATGATCGAGACCCCGTTCGCGTCGATCAAGGCGCCGGGGGATCTGGTGGCGTACCTGACGACTGACACTCCCGTGCTGTCGGACTATCACGACTGGGTGTGTGGGTGGTATCTGGCGACCTACGACCACAGCGTGGCCGATGGACTCAAGGAGGTGGCGGCGGTCGGTGTTCCGGCGCTGATCGGGTCGATACTGCTGGGACTGGCGGGCCTGTCCGCGACGCTGTGGTCGGTTGCGCGGTTCTCGGGTGTGCCGATGCGCCCGTTCTTCGCAGAGCTGAAGTCCGACATCCTGCTTCCGGCATTCGGTCTGCTGCTGATCATCCCGCTGTTCATCACCGGCGTCGACTGGACTCGATGGCTGCTGGTGGTCGCGTTCGACATCGTCGTGGTGTTCGTGCTCTACGCACAGCGCAGACCTGAGATCGATGACGTGCCACCACGCCGGACGCTGCTGCTCTTCCCGCTCGTGGTGCTCGGGTTCATGCTGATTCCGCTGGGCGTGGCGCCCGGCGGCGGATCGACGCGCTGAGGCCCGCAGACCTCAGCCGAACGGCCAGGGCGGCGGCGGCAGTCCCGGCGGGGGCGGAGGCGGTGGAAGCCGCGGCGGCTCGGGTGGCGGCGGCAGAAGAACTGGCGGCGGCGGGGGTGGAAGCTCGGGCGGCGCCGGAAGCGTGGCCGGCCCCGCAAGCAGTTGCGGTGACGGCAACTCCGGCAGGACGGCTTCGGCGGCCGGGCTCAACACCAGCGGTGGCAGTGGGGGTGCCGGCACGCCCACCGAGACCGGCACGCTGACCTCGGCCGCGGGCCATTCGACAGGCGGCAGCGGACCCGGTTCGGGCATCGGTCCCAGCTGGGCGAGCGCCTGCTGGATCTCGGGCGGGCAGATCGGGCACTGCACCGTCTGGCTCTCGTCTCGGTCTCGGTCCTGGTCCTCGGCCGCGACGTCACTGCGCTGCTCATCGACCGGTTCGGCGTGCGCGGGCACACTGCCGACAAACAGGACTCCGAAACCCAGGGCGGCGACGACCGCTGACCGTGTCAGTCCAGAGCGATGGCGCACCGCAGACTCCTCTGTTGGGGGTTGTCGTTCATCATAGGGCCCCGCGGCGCTCACAATCCGCTGATGCCAAGGACTGTCAGCGCAACTCCCGCGATGGCCAGCACCAGCGCGACGTCGCGGCGCGTGCGCGCGGCCACCCAGAGTCGCAGGGACTCCAGGCGCATTCGGGTGGACTCGGGCGCGATGAGGAAGCTGACCAGCGGGAGCGCGACGACGGCATTGGCCACCGTGATGAAGGTGAACAACAGTCCGGCCTGGGTCGCCGGTGCGCCGCCCGCCGTGGCGATCAACACGAGCAGTGCCAGGTAGTCGATCGACGGTATCGCGATGCCCAGTCCCATCGCTCCGGAGAACCACGGGGAACTGCCGCGGGCGAGACCACGCGCCCGGGTCAGCACCGCCCGAACCGCGCGGGGCGCATGGTCATTCGCGAACTCGGCATCAGGGGAGGCCGTGGCGACCGTGGAATCGACGGCGCTGCGACGTGGTCCTGCCCGCACCGCCAGCACCGCGGCCAACGCGAGAGCCAGCACCCCCAGCACCAGATGCACCGTGGCACGGTCGAACTGCAGCGGGCCGACGAGACCCGGACGCACCACGAACAGCACGATCAACCCGGCCGTCGCGCTCATCACGAAGCTTCCGGTCAGGAATGCCAGAAGTTGCAGAACGGGTTTGGGCCTGCTGAGCGCCACCGTGATGAGCCCCAGCCTCATGGGTTCGAAGTTCACCGCGAGGGCAAGTCCCAGCACGGTGATCCACATACGAGCCGACCTTACTCAACGAGTCCGAGCGTCAGTCGACGCCCGCGGCCACAGGTTCGGCCTCGCGCGGTGGATGCGAGGGTCTGGAGACCGGCTGCCACCGAGACGGCCACCAGTTGAACCGGCCGACCAGCACCGCCATGGCGGGCACGGTCGTGGTGCGCACCAGGAACGTGTCGAGCAGGATGCCCACCCCGATGATGAAACCGGCCTGGACCAGCGTGCTGATGCTGGCGAACAGGAGTCCGAACATCGACGCCGTGAAGATCAGCCCCGCGGTGGTGATCACTCCACCTGTCGCGCCGACCGTGCGGATGACCGCGGTGCGCAGTCCGTGGCTGGCCTCCTCCCGTATTCGGGAGATGAGCAGCAGGTTGTAGTCGGCGCCGACGGCCACCAGGATGATGAACGTCAGGCCGGGCACACTCCAGTGCAACTCCTGACCCAGGATCTTCTGGAACAGAAGAACGCCGATACCCAGCGCTGACATATACGAGATCACCACGGAGGCAATGAGATACAGCGGTGCGACCAACGCGCGCAGCAGGACCACCAGGATCAGGAACACCACCGCGACGGTCACGATGATGATGAACCGGATGTCGCCGTTGTAGTAGTCGCGGGTGTCGCGCAGGGACACCGTGTACCCGGTCATCGACACCGTGGCGTCCGAGAGCGTGGTGTTGGGCTGTGCGCCGCGGGCGACGTTGATGATCGCGTCGATCTGGTCCATGGCCTCGGTGCTGAACGGATTCAACTTGGTCTGGATCATGTAGCGCACGGTGTGACCATCGGGGGAGAAGAACAGCTCAGCGGCTTTCTTGAAGTCGTCCCCGGCCAGGAACTGCGGCGGGATGTAGAACCCCGACATCGACGGCGTGGTGGCGTCGTTCTTCATGGCCAGCAGGAACGCCGAGGCGTCTTCGAGCCCGCCGCCCATCTTCTTGGTCTCGTTGACCAGAAGCTGCACGCCGTCGGCGACCTGGCGGCTGGCCTCGGCAAGCGTCTTGGCGCCCTGCTGCAGCGTGGCCCACTGCTTGCGCATGCTGTTGGAGTCGCTGACGCCCGCAGAGCGCAGTGCCTTGGTGGCGGTGTCCAACGCGCTGCGCAGGCCGCTGGCCGTTCCGCCGAGCGTCTGGCTGGACTGCGTCGTCCGCAACTGCTTGGCCAGTTGGGCGATGCTGGCCAGGGTGCCGTCGTCGCCGGCGTCGACCAGGCGCTGCAGTTGGCGCCTGGTGTTGACGCAGGACGGATCGGCGTCGCAGATCGGGCTCGCGTTGAGCGCGTTCACCACGGGGCGGGCCTGCTCAATGGAGCCCGCGGTGTCGTCGAGGCTCACCCCGAGGGACTCACCAAGGGCCTGCATCGAGGTCACGAGCTTGGCCGCGCTGTCGAACTCCTGGAGCGTCTTGTCTCCGCCGAACTGCTTCTCCATCGAGGTCAGGGCATCGATCAGCCCGCTGACCGTCGCGGCGGCCTGGGAGAGCTGGCCGCGCACCCCGCCGAGTGCGTCGGCGACCTGGTCGGCGCCACCGGCCAGCGTGTCCAGTTCCGCGGTGCGGCCGGAGATCATCGACGACGCGTCGTTGAGCTTTGAGCCGACCTCGCCGGCCTGGAACGACAACCTGGCCTGCTCAAGCGATTCGCCGGTGGGCCGCGTGATGCCCCGGACCGCCTCGATGTCGGGCAGCTGGCTGATCCGCTGTGCCATCTGCTCGAGGTCGGCCAGTGCCTTCGGGCTGCGCAGATCCTGCGGTGAGGTCACCAGGAGGTACTGCGGCAGGCTCGAGTTCACCGGGAAGTGCTTTCCGATCGCCTCGTAGCCCTGCAGGCTCTCCACCGTGGACGGCAGCGCCTTGCGGTCGTCGTAGTTGAACGTCGCGAATCCCGCGCTCGATGCGAGCACGATCAGCAGGATCAGGCTGACCGCCAGGTTGGACCTCGGCTTGCGCACGATCCGCACGCCCGAGCGGCGCCACATTCGCGTGGTCATGCTGCGCCGCGGCGAAACCCACCCTCGTCGCCCGGTGAGCACCAGCACCGCGGGCAGGAAGGTCACGGCGGCCGTGCAGCAGACCGCGATCGCGACGGCCAGCGCGACACCGACCGAGGAGAAGATGGTCAGGTCGGTGAAGATCATGCCCAGGAACGTGATCGCCACCGTGGCCGCCGAGGCGACGATCACCTTTCCGATCGAGGTCAAGGCGCTGCACACCGCGCGATCGGAGTCCTCGCCGAGGCGGATGAAGTCGTGATACCGGCTGATCAGGAAGACCGCGTAGTCGGTGCCCGCGCCGCACAGCATCGCGGTCAGGAACACGATCGTCTGGCCCGAGATGCTCAGGCCCATGTCACCGAGGAACGCCACCAGTCCGTTGGCCGTCAGCAGCGACACCCCGATGGTCAACAGGGGAAGCAGCATCGTCAGCGGGTTGCGGTAGATGATCAGCAGGATCGTCAACAGCATGCCGACGGTGGCGATCTCGATGATCACGCGGTCGTGTTCGCCGACCTCGGCGATATCGGCCAGGGTCGCGGCGGGCCCCGTGACATGCACGGTGACACCGGTGTCCTTGGCGGTGTCCTTGACCATCGCGATGACGTTCGTGGTGGCGGTGTAGGACTGCGGCGAACCCAACTCGCCGGTCAAGCTCACCGGCAGCAGCCAGGCCTTGTTGTCCTCGCTGGTCATCACCTGCCGCAGCGGCGGCGTGGTGATGAAGTCCTGGATCGTGACGACGTCCTGGGTGTTGGCGTGCAGCTTGTCGACCAGCCTGCGGTAGACCGCCTCATCGTCCTCGCCCAGCCCGTCCTCGTCGGACAGGACCACCAACAGCATGTTGTCGTTGCCGGCTTCGTCGAAGGCCTCGGCCATCGTGCGGGCCGCAACGGAGCCTGGGGCATCGGCGGGGACCATCGCCGACGGCGTCTTCTGGGACAACTCGGTCAGCGACGGGAACATCGGCGGCAGCCCGGCCGCCATCAGCAGCCACAGGCCGATCACGAGCCAGGGCCAGCGGACGACCACGGAACCGAGCCAGCGGAAGATGCCGCCCTCGCCCGGCTCTGTGAAGCGCTCCAGACGCTGCAGCAGCTGAGTTGCCCTACTGATGCTCAAAAACCCCTGTTGATCCGGTGTCTGTCTGATCCAACCGCTGCGGCGGAACACTGGTGGCGGACGCGGGTCCGTGGGACGGCGGGTCCGTTCAGCCCCGTCAGTCTATGCGGAGCGCCGAGGGGCCAGGGTCAGGTCGCCGGACGTGCCGCGGGGGGTCACCGCCTGACGGTTGTGGGGCCGCGCAGCTTCTGCCGCCACGACTGTGCGGCCGTCAGCGCGAAGACCGCTCCGCACATGCACGCGAAGAACCAGACCATGCGGCCGTTCTCGAGTGGCTGCAGCTCGGGGAGCAGCGCCGTCGCGATCCGGATCCCGCAGGCCAGGATCCCGCTGGCGGTCGCGATCAGATACACGGTCGCGATGAGCCGGGATCGAGGATCGCGGCGCAGGACCAGCAGCGCCCGACCGCCGTAGCCGAGCAGGTAGATCAACATTCCGCACAGCACGATCCAGTACAGCGCGAGCCAGACGTCCGTCGGCACGGTGAAGAAGTCGGCGCGGTACACGTGTGAGCCGTTGCCCATCCAGAAGGTCGCGAGCAGCACGGGAATGCACAGTGTTGCCGGCCGCTCGACGTACTGCTTGAACGACAGGCGCATCGCGTCGTCGTCCTGCAGGCGCCCGAGCGCGTTGTAGACGATCGCGGACGCCGCGACGATGTACAGGTCGTGGCCCAGGTAGTCCTCGAGGTTCCACTTCCCGGTGTAGCGGTGCAGCACAGGCCCCAGCCGCTCCGAGGCCATCGGCGACATCAGCAGCACCGCGGCGCCCTGCAGAGCAATGTTGAGCGTCGCGGCGACCTCCCACCGGCATGACCACGTGACACGACGAATCCACAGGCTCCACCCGATGCACACCAAGGTGATCGTGATGAGGACAGTGAGGGCCATCTGCGGGGCTTTCGGCGAACGGAGGTCAGTGGGGATTACAGCGGCGGGGCGTCAGGTCGAGGGGTCAGGTCCGACAGGCGTTTGCGGTGCGTCGGGCGCACCTGCGTGTGGTGCCGGTCGGTGACCGTCAGAACCTCGACTGGTGCGGCCTGCAGATAGTTATAGACCTCTTGACGGCTCATGAGGCCGAATCGGATCTGCAGATCGGGATAGCTGAGTGCAAACCGGTCGGCCACCTGGCGCAATTCCTCCGCGCTGGGGTAGTCGGCTTCTTTGATGCGCCGGTAGTAGGTGCTGCTGGACACCCCGAGGGCCGTGTAGATGGCCTTGGCATCGACGTCGCCGTCGAGGAGGTAGTCGAGCAGGGCCTTGAGCTGCCTGCCATTCTCATCGGTCCGTGGCACCCACCCACCATAAGCGCCCGACCTTGTATTTCGCACGTAGTGCGTTGCGAAATTCCGCGGCCGTTATTGACACATATGTCAGACTTCTGACACATCTCTCCCAAATCTGGGACAGTCGCCGGTACGGTGGACGAATGGCTGCCCCCTTCCTTGTCCGTTCGCCGGAGTCCGCCTCCTGGGTCACCGACCACCACGCGGAGGCATTGCCCTCCCGCCAGGACATGGCAAAGAGGGCCAGCCGACTGAGCCGTTTGCTGACTGAGGAACTGCTCGCGGAGTCGCAGCGCGCAGACGTGCCGGTCGAACATCTGGTGACCGCCGCCCTGGGGCGCACGATCGGCCGGGCCATCGGCGCGGGTGAGCTGGTGGTGCGGCTCGACGGGGAATCCGGCCCACCGGCAACCGTCACTCTTGCGTGCACCGCCGAGTGGGGGCTCGGCGGCGCGGACGCGATCTCCAGGGTTCAGCCCGCCGGCCGGGCGGTGACGCCGATGACGCTGGTGTCCTACCGTTCGTCCGTTGAGGGAACGTCTCCGGAAGCGGGGTGTCTGCTGGTCCTGCACACTCGGCTGGGCGCCGACGTGCTCTACCTCGACTGGTGGTACGACACGCGCAGCTTCGACGCAGCGACGATCGCCGAACTCGACGAGCAGTTCCCACTTGCGATGGTCGCCACCACCTCGGGGTGAACGGCCACGGGCAGCTGATTTGCGTGCCCGACTAGAATCAACTCTCAGCGGCGTCGATCCGGCCATCACCGGGGAGCCTTCGGAAGAACGGTCGGCCACCAGCGCCGGCCCAGTAGAACCGAACGGGGCTGGCCCGTCACAGCCACAGAGTTGAGCGGCGTGCCCCGTGGGCACGCAAGCGGGGTGGTACCGCGGCGCTCGCACACAGTGCGGGTGATCGTCCCCGTGCCCTGATCAAGGCACAGGAGAGGCACCCAGTGGTTTCGAGTCCCGACGCGTATCCCAAGCTGCCCGGCGGCGCGCCGAACTTTCCGGCTCTGGAGGCCGAGGTCCTCAAGTTCTGGGAGGACGACGACACGTTCCGGGCCAGCATCGCCCGCCGTGAGGGTGCCCCCGAGTACGTCTTCTATGACGGCCCGCCGTTCGCCAACGGCCTGCCGCACTACGGCCATCTCCTGACCGGTTACGTCAAGGACATCGTGCCTCGTTACCGCACCATGCGCGGATACAAGGTCGACCGCCGCTTCGGCTGGGACACCCACGGACTGCCCGCCGAACTCGAGGTGCAGCGTCAGCTCGGCATCACCGACAAGGCGCAGATCGAGGAGATGGGCATCGAGAAGTTCAACGATGCCTGCCGCGCATCGGTGCTCAAGTACACCGACGAGTGGCGCGCCTACGTCACCCGACAGGCCCGTTGGGTCGACTTCGACAACGACTACAAGACCCTGGACCTGTCCTTCATGGAATCGGTGATCTGGGCCTTCAAGCAGTTGTGGGACAAGGGCCTGGCCTATGAGGGCTTCCGCGTTCTGCCGTACTGCTGGAACGACGAGACGCCGCTGTCGAGCCATGAACTGCGCATGGACGACGACGTCTACCAGAGCCGGCAGGACCCGGCGCTGACCGTGGGCTTCGCGATCCCGGACGGTCCGCTCGCGGGCTCGCACCTGCTGGTCTGGACGACGACGCCGTGGACCCTGCCGTCGAACCAGGCGGTCGCGGTCAACCCCGACGTCACCTACGTCGACGTGCGCGGCCTCGACGGGAATCGCTACGTCCTGGCGGAGGCCCGACTGGCCTCCTACGCAAAGGAATTGGGGGAGGAGCCGGAGGTCCTTGCGACGTTCACCGGCGCCGAACTGCTCGGCACCCGCTACCTGCCGCCATTCCCGTACTTCATGGACACGGACAAGGCGGACAACGCCTTTGTGGTGCTGCGCGGGGAGTTCGTCACCACCGACGACGGCACCGGGATCGTGCACATGGCCCCGGCCTACGGTGAGGACGACAAGGCGACCGCCGACACCGCGGGCATCGTGCCCGCCACGCCCGTGGACTCCAAGGGGCGCTTCGACGCCTCCGTCGCCGACTACCAGGGGCAGCAGGTCTTCGACGCCAACCCGCAGATCATCCGTGACCTCAAGAACGGCACGGGTGCCGCGGGTCGCAACGGGGCGGTGCTCCTGCGGCACGAGACCTACGAGCACTCCTACCCGCACTGCTGGCGCTGCCGTAACCCACTGATCTACCGCGCCGTGTCGTCCTGGTTCGTCAAGGTGACCGAGTTCCGGGACCGGATGGTCGAGCTGAACCAGGAGATCACCTGGTATCCCGAGCACGTCAAGGACGGTCAGTTCGGCAAATGGCTGCAGGGTGCGCGCGACTGGTCCATCTCGCGAAATCGCTACTGGGGCACCCCGATCCCGGTGTGGACGTCCGAGGATCCGGCGTATCCCAGGATCGACGTCTACGGCAGTCTCGACGAACTCGAGCGCGACTTCGGCGTGCGCCCCGACAACCTGCATCGCCCCTTCATCGATGAGTTGACCAGGCCGAACCCCGACGATCCGACCGGAAAGTCGACCATGCGCCGGATCGAGGACGTGTTCGACGTCTGGTTCGACTCGGGCTCGATGCCGTATGCGCAGGTGCACTATCCGTTCGAGAACCAGGCCTGGTTCGACGGAGTCGACAGCACCGATCCCACCGAGACGGTCGCGGGCCATTTCCCCGGTGACTTCATCGTGGAGTACATCGGTCAGACCCGCGGGTGGTTCTACACGCTGCACGTGCTGTCCACTGCGCTGTTCGACAAGCCGGCCTTCAGAACCTGTGTGTCGCACGGCATCGTGCTGGGCAACGACGGGCAGAAGATGAGCAAGTCGCTGCGGAACTACCCGGATGTGTCGGAGGTGTTCGACCGCGACGGATCCGATGCCATGCGCTGGTTCCTGATGGCCTCGCCGATTCTGCGCGGCGGCAACCTCATCGTCACCGAGCAGGGCATCCGCGAGGGGGTGCGGCAGGTGCTGCTGCCGTTGTCCAACGCCTACAGCTTCCTGGCGCTCTACGCGCCGAAAGTCGGTCAGTGGCGTACGGATTCGCAGCATGTGCTGGATCGCTACATCCTGGCCAAGCTCGCGGTGCTGCGCGACGATCTCACCGAATCGCTGGACACCTGCGACATCTCCGTCGCCTGCGATCAACTGCGCCAGTTCACCGAGGCACTGACCAACTGGTACGTGCGCAGGTCCCGAAACCGGTTCTGGGAAGAGGATCGCGACGCGATCGACACGCTGCACACGGTGCTCGAGGTCACCGCACGGCTGGCGGCGCCGCTGCTGCCCCTGGCGACCGAGGTGGTCTGGCGTGGGCTCACCGGCGGGCGTTCGGTGCACCTGACCGACTGGCCCGAGGCTGACCTGCCCAAGGATCCGGCGTTGGTTGCCGCCATGGACCAGGTCCGCGAGGTGTGCTCGGTCGGGTCGTCGCTGCGCAAGTCCAAGAAGTTGCGCGTACGTCTGCCGCTGCCGAAACTGACTGTCGCGGTGGAGGATCCTGCGCAGCTCGCGACGTTCACCGATCTGATCGCCGACGAGCTGAACGTCAAGGCCGTCGAACTGACCGACGACATCGCCAGCTACGGTCGCTTCGAGTTGACCGTCAACGCGCGCGCAGCGGGTCCGCGGATCGGTAAGGACGTGCAGGCCGCGATCAAGGCCGTCAAGGCCGGCGAGGGCGTCGTCAACGCCGACGGGACACTGACCGCGGGGCCGGCGACACTGCTGCCCGAGGAGTACAGCTCGAAACTCGTCGCCGCCGATCCCGAGTACACCGCGGCCCTGCCCGGTGGCGCCGGACTTGTGGTGCTCGACGCGGCCGTCACCCCGGAGCTGGAGGCCGAGGGGTGGGCCAAGGACCGCATCCGCGAACTGCAGGATCTGCGCAAGTCCACGGGACTGGAGGTGTCAGACCGGATCGCGGTGCGGATCGCCGTGCCGCAGGACGGCACCGACAAGCAGCAGTGGGCGCACACTCACCGCGATCTGATCGCGGGCGAGATCCTGGCCACCAGTTTCGATTTCGTGTCGCCGGATGATCTGTCGGATGCCCAGGACATCGGCGACGGAGTGCGGGTGTCGATCGTCAAGGCGTGAACTTCACCCGGCGGCGACCCGCGCGCCCGAGTCGCCGTGCACCACGACGTCGCCGACATGCAGTTGCCTGCCGCGCCGGTGCTCGACCTCGCCGTTGACCGTGACGCCGCCGTTGGCGATCACCACCTTGGCGTCGGCGCCTGTGTCGATCAGGCCGGCCAGTTTGAGGAACTGGCCCAGCCTGATCGAGTCGTCGCGGATCGGCACGTCCTGGACTCCGCCGGCGGGACCGGCCTGCTGGCTCATGGCGTCAGCCTAACGACCTAGCATCGGCACGTGGACGTCTCGGCCCGGTGGGTGCTGCACCTCGACATGGACGCGTTCTTCGCGTCCGTCGAGCAGCTCACCAGGCCCACACTGCGCGGCCGCCCCGTGCTGGTCGGCGGGCTCGGCGGCCGGGGAGTGGTGGCCGGCGCCAGCTATGAGGCCCGCGTCTTCGGCGCGCACTCGGCGATGCCGATGCATCAGGCACGCCGCCAGGTCGGGGCCGGCGCCGTTGTGCTGCCACCGCGCGGCGCCGTCTACTCGGTGGCCAGTCGGCGCGTCTTCGACACGATCCGCGCGGTTGTCCCAGTGCTCGAGCAGTTGTCGTTCGACGAGGCGTTCGGCGAGCCGGCCGAACTCGCGGGCGCCGCGGGCGATCAGGTCGAACAGTTCTGTGAGCGGCTTCGGCGGCGCGTCCTCGACGAGACCGGACTGGTGGCCTCTGTCGGGGCCGGATCCGGTAAGCAGATCGCCAAGATCGCCTCGGGACTGGCCAAACCCGACGGCGTTCGGGTGGTCCGCAGAAGTGAGGAGCGTGAGCTGCTCGACGGCCTGCCGGTGCGCAGGCTGTGGGGGATCGGGCCGGTGGCTGAGGAGAAGCTGCACCGTCTGGGGATCGAGACCGTGGGCGAGTTGGCCGCGCTGGACGACACCGAGGTGGCCAGCATCCTGGGCGCCACGATCGGACCCGCACTGCACCGGCTGGCACGGGGAATCGACGATCGCCCCGTCGCCGAACGGGCCGAGGCCAAACAGATCAGCGCCGAGTCGACGTTCCCGGCCGATCTGACCACGCTGGCGCAGTTGATCGAGGCCACCGGGCCGATCGCCGAACACGCGCACCGCCGCCTGCAGCGCGACGGCCGGGGCGCACGCACCGTGACGGTCAAGCTCAAGAAGGCCGACATGTCCACCCTGACGCGATCAGCCACCCTGCCGTACGCGACCGCCGACGCCGCGACGCTGAGCGCGACGGCGCGCAGGCTGCTGCTCGATCCGATCGAGGTCGGCCCCATCCGCCTTCTGGGCGTGGGCTTTTCGGGTCTGTCAGATGTGCGGCAGGAGTCCCTGTTCCCGGAGTTGGAGCAGGAGCAGACCGAGATGGGCACCGCCCGCGCACCCGATACGGCACCCGAACCCCAGGCCGACGGTTGGCGCATCGGTGACGACGTGCGCCATCCGGAATACGGGCACGGGTGGGTACAGGGCGCCGGGCACGGCGTCATGACCGTGCGGTTCGAAACCAGATCCAGCGGGCCCGGTCTGGTCCGCAACTTCGCGGTGGACGATCCCGGCGTGGTGCGGGCCGACCCGGTCGACAGCCTGGACTGGCCGGACTTCATCGACCCGTCGAGCGACGAGCCCGATCAGTGAGCGTCAACCCCACCGTGCCAGCACCTCCGGCACCGGGGCGCCCGCCGCGAGGGCGGCCATCAGCAGCACCCGCGCCTGCGACGGGCGCAGCGTCGGCACCATCAGTGCCCCGGCCTCCACAAGCGCGGCGCCGGGCCCGTATCCGGGGCTGACGTGTCCACCCGGCACTCGGGTCGAGACCGCGACGGCGACACCCGCGGCGGCGTGCCGCCGCACCGCGGCCACCACCGGTTGGCCGGCGTTGCCCGACCCCAGTGCCTCCAGCACGATCGCCTGCGCGCCCGCGGCCACGCACGCGTCGATCGCCGCGCCGTCAGCGCCCGGATAGGCCCCGACGATGTCCACCCGCGGTGCCCGAACCGCGGACACCGCACCCAGGAACGGCCGGGTCCGGCCGGTCGGCAGCAGCACCTCGGCGCCGACGAACCCCGCCCCCGTCTTGTACAGACCGCGCGGTGCGAACAGGCGCCCCGCCATGCACACCAGGACACCCGCACCCCGGGCACCGGGGTCGGCCGCCACGGCAAGGGCTTGGCGCAGGTTGGCCGGACCGTCGGCGTCCGGTGCATCGGCGCTGTGCATCGCTCCGGTGAGCACGACCGGCGCCGCGCCGTCGTAGGTCAGCTCACACCACAGTGCGGTCTCCTCGAGTGTGTCGGTGCCGTGCGTCACCACGACGCCGTCCGCGCTGGCGGCGGCCTCGGCGACAGACTGGGCGATGGCGTCCCAGTCCGCCGGCGTCAGCTCGGAACTGTCCCGCGACATCAGGTCCACCACCGTGACCTCGGCATCCGGGCTGACCTGCGACAACAGCTCAGAACCAGTGTGCGTGGGGCGTCTGACGCCGTCGGCGCCGGTGCTGGTGGCGATGGTGCCGCCGGTCGTGATCACGACGAGCCGAGTCATGGCCAGATCATGCCTGCTGATACTGCGCGGTGGTGCGGTGTCCGGCATCGGCGCGCGACTGAGGGATGATGGGGGAGTGACTGACGAATCTCCCGGCGCGGTCGAACCAGGGACGTCCGCGGCAGACGAGGTGCGCGAGGACGCCGAGGACGCTGCCCCGGCCGACACCGAGTCGACCGCCGAACCGGCTGAGACCGCCCCCGTGGCGACCGCAGCGGCTCCGGCGCCGCAGGGACGTCTGCGTCTGCTGCTGTCGGTCGCGGCGGTGGTTCTGCTGCTCGACATCGTCACCAAGGTTCTCGCGGTCCGGCTCCTGACTCCCGGCCAGCCCGTCTCGATCATCGGCGACACGGTCACCTGGACGCTGGTGCGCAACTCAGGTGCGGCGTTCTCGATGGCCACGGGCTACACATGGGTGCTCACGCTGGTTGCCACCGGTGTGGTGATCGGCATCATCTGGATGGGGCGGCGGCTTGTGTCGCCGTGGTGGGCGCTGGGCCTGGGGATGATCCTCGGCGGGGCGCTCGGCAACCTCGTGGACCGGTTCTTCCGGTCACCCGGCCCGCTTCGGGGACACGTGGTCGACTTCCTTCAGATCGGCTGGTGGCCGGTCTTCAACGTGGCTGACCCGGCGGTGGTCGGTGGGGCGATCCTGCTGGTCACGCTGTCGCTGTTCGGGTTCGACTACGACGTGGCCGGCAGGCGGATGGCCGAATCCGCGTCCGCCGACGAGCAGTGATGGCCGACCGGTCGATGCCCGTCCCGGAGGGACTGGCGGGTATGCGGGTCGACGCCGGCCTGGCGCGGCTTCTGGGACTGTCCCGGACCGCGGCCGCGGCACTGGCCGAGGACGGTGGGGTCGACATCGACGGCGTCCGGGCGGGCAAGTCCGATCGGCTGACCGCGGGCGCGTGGCTGGAGGTCCGGCTGCCCGAACCGGCCGCGCCCCCGACCAATACGCCCGAGGACATCGAGGGCATGTCGATCCTGTACTCCGACGACGACATCGTGGCGGTCGACAAGCCGCCCGGTGTGGCGGCACACGCGACTGTCGGCTGGCACGGCCCGACCGTGCTGGGCGGCCTGGCGGCCGCCGGATACCGGATCAGCACGTCCGGAATCCACGAGCGGCAGGGCATCGTGCACCGCCTGGACGTCGGCACCTCAGGTGTGATGGTCGTGGCGCTGTCCGAACGCGCCTACACCGTCCTGAAGCGGGCCTTCAAGCAGCGCACCGTCGACAAGCGCTATCACGCCCTGGTTCAGGGTCATCCGGACCCGTCCAGCGGCACCATCGATGCGCCCATCGGCCGGCATCGGGGCCACGACTGGAAATTCGCGGTCACCGAGAACGGGCGGCACAGCATCACGCACTACGACACGGTCGAGGCCTTCGTCGCGGCCAGCCTGCTCGACGTGCACCTCGAGACCGGACGCACTCATCAGATCCGTGTGCACTTCGCGGCGCTGCACCATCCGTGCTGCGGCGACATCACCTACGGTGCCGACCCCACTCTGGCGAAAAAGCTGGGGCTGGAACGGCAGTGGCTGCATGCGCGCTCTCTGGCGTTCGCACATCCCGCCGACGGACGGCGGATCGAGATCACCAGCCCGTATCCGGCCGACCTGCAGCACGCGCTCGACGTGCTGCGCCAGCACGAGTGAGTCTGGACGCCACACAGCGCACTTCGCGCGCCGGCCTGCTCTTCGGGTTGGGCGCCTACGGCAGCTGGGGCCTGTTCCCGGCGTTCTTCCCGCTGCTGAAGCCCGCGGGCGCCTTCGAGGTGTTGGCGCACCGGATCGTGTGGACGCTGGTCTTCATGCTGGCCGTCGTCGCAGCGGTGCGGCGACTGGGCGACCTGTGTCGAATCAGCGGACGGGTCTGGCTGCTGCTGGCCGCCGCGTCGGCGCTGATCTCGATGAACTGGGTCATCTACATCTACGCCGTGAGCAACGGCCACGTCGTCGACGCGGCACTCGGATACTTCATCAACCCCCTGGTCAGTGTGCTGTTGGGAATGCTGCTCTTTCGGGAGCGGCTCAACCGCATGCAGGTGCTGGCCCTGGTCATCGCCGTGGCCGCCGTGGCGGGCGTGGTGGTGCAGGTCGGTGCGCCACCGTGGATCGGGTTGGGGCTGGCGTTCTCGTTCGGCCTCTACGGCGTGGTCAAGAAGATCGTCCCGACCGACCCACGGGTCAGCGTCGGCGTGGAGGCCGGGCTCGCGGCGCCTTTCGCGCTGGCCTACCTTGCCGTGCTCGGATGGACCGGCTCCGGTCACTTCCTGTCCAGCGGCGGGTGGCACATCGCGCTGTCGGTCGTGGCGGGCCCACTGACCGCCATACCGCTGCTGTTCTTCGCGGCCGCCGCCCAACGCCTGGCACTGGTGACCCTCGGCCTGCTGATGTACCTGAATCCCGCGATGCAGATGACCTGGGGAGTCCTGGTCGGGCACGAACCCATGCCGACCGCCCGCTGGGTCGGCTTCGCTCTGATCTGGGTGGCGCTGGCGGTGTTCACCACCGATGCCGTCCGGCGCGCGCGCCGCGCGCCGTCAGTCGCGGAGCCTGCGCAGGTAACCGTCGTCGAGCACCAGGGCGTAGCCGAGGTCGTCGGTGAGGGTGACCCGGCTGGGACTCCACGCGATGGTGACCGCTGACAGGAACGGGTCGGGCAGGTACAGACTGCGGGCGGGGTTGCCCGCGTGGTGCACCTCGACGGTGCGACGCTCCTCCCGCAGCAGCGGAATGGCCGACAGCACGCGGCGTTCGACACAGTATCCGGCGAGCGGAGCCGGGGCGCACGACCGCTGGAGCACCTCCCCGGTGCGCATCTCGACGGCCGTCCGCAGCACGCCGATGCCGGCGACGGTGAGGGCGATCGCGAGCAGTCCCGTCCAGAGCGGCCTCATGCTGAGTTATTGTCCCGCAGCGACGGTGGTGTGCTCGGCACCAGATCTTCGTCACGCCCAGGGGCGGTGCGAATGCGAAAGGTGAACAGATGACGGACCCAGCGGGCCGCGACGCGGCACGCACTCGCCGCAAACGCTGGATTGCGGTGACCGCGGCACTGGTCGGGCTGACCATGATCGTGCCGATCACCGCGGTGCTGATCCAGCAGGGATTCGACTCACCGGAGTCGGCCGCGGGTTCGGAGACCACGGCCCCCACCCCGGATGTGCCGAAGATCAAACCGCTGACCGTGCGCCCGGTGGTCAAGGCCGTGATGACCACACCGGAGGAGTGCCCGCAGGGAATGATGGGGCCACCCACCGAGACCGTGCAGTTGTGCGACATCGAGAAGACCGCGCTGTTCACGCTCAGTTCCGAGGCGGTGCAGCTTCAGCTGACCCAGGCCGAGGCGCTGCTGTCGCCGCTGAACAACTCCTATTACGTGCAGGTCGCGCTGACGCCCGAGTCGGCCCAGACGTTCTCCGACTTCACCGCGGCCAACATCGGCAAGCAGGTGGCGTTCGTGCGCGGCGGGGTCGTGGTCTCGGCCCCGCAGATCGGCCAGCGCCTCGACGGCGACACCCTGCAGCTGTCCGGCGAGATGACCGCCGAGGAGTCCGAGGGGATGGCGCGCCTGCTGCGCGACGAGGCCTGAAAACGTCGTCTCGGACGCGCCCGGCGGCGACACGCCGGGCGGCACGCCGAGACACCCAGCACCGTCCGCGAGTCACCCCGGCGGTGTCGGACGGGGGTTCTAGACTGACGGGCCTATGGGTAATCGCGGCTTCGTTCACCTGCACAACCACACCGAGTACTCGATGCTGGACGGTGCCGCCAAGATCAAGCCCATGCTGGCCGAGGCGCAGCGCCTCGAGATGACCGCGGTCGGCATGACCGACCACGGCAACATGTTCGGCGCCAGCCAGTTCTACAACGAGGCCAAGAGCGCCGGCATCACGCCGATCATCGGGGTCGAGGCCTACATCGCGCCCGGATCGCGCTTCGACACCCGCCGGATCACCTGGGGTGACCCCAGCCAGAAGGCCGACGACGTGTCGGCCAGCGGCGCTTACCTGCACATGACGATGGTCGCGCAGAACGCGACCGGCCTGCGCAACCTGTTCAAGCTGTCGTCGCTGGCATCGTTCGAGGGCCAGCTCGGCAAGTGGCCCCGGATGGACGCCGAGATCATCGCCGAGCACGCCGAGGGCATCATCGCCACCACCGGATGCCCCTCGGGTGAGGTGCAGACCCGGCTGCGCCTGGGCCACACGCAGGAGGCGCTGGAGGCCGCCGCCAAGTGGCGGGAGATCTTCGGTCCGGAGAACTTCTTCCTCGAACTGATGGACCACGGGCTGTCCATCGAGCGGCGGGTGCGCGACGGGCTGCTGGAGATCGGCCGCAAGCTCGCCATCCCGCCGCTGGCCACCAACGACTGCCACTACGTCACGCGTGAGCATTCGCACAACCACGAGGCGCTGCTGTGCATCCAGACCGGCAAGACGCTCTCGGATCCCAACCGGTTCAAGTTCGACGGCGACGGCTACTACCTGAAGTCGGCCGCCGAGATGCGCGCTATCTGGGACGACGAGGTGCCGGGCGCGTGTGACTCGACGCTGCTGATCGCCGAACGGGTCACGCCGTACGACGAGGTGTGGGCACCCGTCGACCGGATGCCGGTGTTCCCCGTGCCGGAGGGCCACGATCAGGGCTCATGGCTGAAGCATGAAGTCCACGCGGGCCTGCGGCGGCGGTTCCCCGACAATGTGCCGCAGGAGTACATCGATCGCGCGGAGTACGAGATCGACGTCATCTGCGGCAAGGGCTTCCCGTCCTACTTCCTGATCGTCGCCGACCTGATCAACTACGCGAAGTCGATCGACATCCGGGTGGGGCCGGGCCGCGGCTCGGCCGCGGGCTCGCTGGTGGCCTACGCGTTGGGCATCACCAACATCGACCCGATTCCGCACGGCCTGCTGTTCGAGCGCTTCCTCAACCCCGAACGTCCGTCGGCGCCCGATATCGACATCGACTTCGACGACCGCCGTCGTGGTGAGATGGTGCGGTATGCCGCCGAGAAGTGGGGCAGTGACCGGGTGGCCCAGGTCATCACCTTCGGCACCATCAAGACCAAAGCGGCGCTGAAGGATTCGGCCCGCGTGCACTACGGGCAGCCCGGCTTCGCGATCGCCGACCGGATCACCAAGGCGCTGCCCCCGCCGATCATGGCCAAGGACATTCCGCTCTCGGGCATCACCGACCCGAATCACGAGCGGTACAAGGAGGCCGCCGAGGTCCGCGGTCTGATCGACACCGACCCGGACGTCCGGACCATCTACGAGACCGCGCGCGGCCTCGAGGGCCTGGTCCGCAACGCAGGTGTGCACGCCTGCGCGGTCATCATGAGCTCCGAACCGCTGATCGATGCGATCCCGCTGTGGAAGCGTCCTCAGGACGGTGCGGTCATCACCGGGTGGGACTACCCGTCGTGTGAGGCCATCGGCCTGCTGAAGATGGACTTCCTGGGGCTGCGAAACCTCACGATCATGGGGGACGCGCTCGAGAACATCAAGGCCAACCGCGGCATCGAACTCGACCTCGACTCGGTGCCGTTCGATGACCCGGCCACCTACGAGCTGCTCTCCCGCGGTGACACTCTGGGCGTGTTCCAGCTCGACGGCGGGCCCATGCGGGACCTGCTGCGGCGCATGCAGCCCACCGAGTTCAACGACATCGTCGCGGTGCTGGCGCTGTACCGGCCCGGCCCGATGGGCATGAACGCCCACAATGACTACGCCGACCGCAAGAACGGCCGGCAGCCGATCAAGCCGATCCACCCCGAGCTCGAGGAACCGCTCAAGGACATCCTGTCGGAGACCTACGGCCTGATCGTCTACCAAGAGCAGATCATGTTCATCGCCCAGAAGGTCGCCTCCTACACGATGGGTAAGGCCGATGCGCTCCGAAAGGCGATGGGCAAGAAGAAGCTTGAGGTGCTCGAGGCCGAGTACAAGGGCTTCTACGAGGGGATGACCGCCAACGGCTTCTCCGAGAAGGCCGTCAAGGCGCTGTGGGACACGATCCTGCCGTTCGCCGGGTACGCGTTCAACAAGTCGCACGCGGCCGGGTACGGCCTGGTGTCGTACTGGACGGCCTACCTCAAGGCCAACTATCCCTCGGAGTACATGGCCGGCCTGCTGACGTCCGTGGGCGATGACAAGGACAAGGCCGCGGTCTACCTGTCCGACTGCCGCCGCCTGGGCATCACGGTGCTGCCGCCCGACGTCAACGAGTCCGTGCAGAACTTCGCCTCGGTCGGCGACGACATCCGGTTCGGTCTGGGCGCGGTCCGCAACGTCGGCGCCAATGTCGTGGCCTCGTTGATCGAAACCCGGAGGCAGAAGGGTAATTTCACCGACTTCTCGGATTACCTCAACAAGATCGACGTCGCGGCCTGCAACAAGAAGGTCACCGAGTCGCTGATCAAGGCCGGCGCGTTCGACTCCCTCAAGCATGCGCGCAAGGGCCTGTTCCTGGTGCACACCGACGCCGTCGACTCGGTGTTGGGCACCAAGAAGGCCGAGGCCATGGGCCAGTTCGACCTGTTCGGCGGTGCCGATGAGGGCGGCGGCACGGACTCGGTGTTCACCATCAAGGTGCCCGACGAGGAGTGGGACGACAAGCACAAACTCGCGCTGGAACGCGAGATGCTCGGTCTGTACGTGTCGGGGCACCCCCTCGACGGTGTGGCGCACCTGCTGGCCAATCAGGTCGACACCCAGATCCCCGCCATCCTCGACGGCGACGTCGCCCACGATGCCCAGGTTCAGGTCGGCGGCATCCTCGCCTCGGTCAACCGCAGGGTGAACAAGAACGGACTGCCTTGGGCCTCAGCGCAACTCGAGGACCTCAGCGGTGGCATCGAGGTGCTGTTCTTCCCGCAGACCTACTCGGTGTACGGCGCCGAGGTCGCCGACGACACCGTCGTGATCCTCAAAGCCAAGGTGGCCGTGCGCGACGACCGTCGTTCGCTGATCGTGCACGACCTCGTGGTGCCCGACTTCTCCAACGCACAGCCCGACCGTCCGCTGGCGGTGAGCCTGCCCACCCGGCAGTGCACCATGGACAAGGTCACCGCGCTCAAGCAGGTGCTGGCCCGGCATCCGGGGACCTCGCAGGTGCACCTGCGGTTGATCAGCGGTGAGCGCATCACGACGCTGGAGTTGGATCAGTCGCTGCGCGTGACGCCATCCTCGGCGCTGATGGGCGATCTGAAGGCCCTGCTGGGCCCGGGCTGCCTCGGCGGTTAGCACTCCGATGCTGAGCGCGTGGCGGTTCGTCGCCACGTTCGGGGTCGTGAGCCTGTTGGCCGACGTCGTCTATGAAGGCGCCCGGTCCATCACGGGTCCGCTGCTGGCGTCGCTGGGTGCGACCGCGGCGGTCGTCGGCGTCATCAGCGGTGTGGGGGAGGCCGCCGCGCTGATCCTGCGCCTGGCCTCGGGCCCGCTGACCGACCGCACGGGCCGGTTCTGGGCCTGGGCGATCGGAGGATATCTGCTCACGGTGTGCACCGTGCCGTTCCTGGGTATCGCGGGCGTGCTGTGGGCGGCGGGCGCGCTGATCATCGCGGAGCGGGTGGGCAAGGCCGTGCGAAGTCCGGCCAAGGACACGCTGCTCTCGCATGCCGCCGCGGTCACCGGGCGGGGGCGCGGATTCGCGGTGCACAAGGCGCTCGACCAAGTCGGGGCGTTCGCCGGGCCGCTCGCGGTGGCCGGCCTGCTGGTGGTGTTCGGCGGGGCGTACGGGCCGACGTTGGCGTTCCTGGCTCTGCCGGGTGCGGCTGCGATCGCCCTGCTGCTGTGGCTGCGCGCCCGCGTCCCTGAACCGTCCCGCTACGAAGCTTCGGTGACGGCCGCCGATGTCACATCTGGTCCAGGGCAACGCTTTCCGACGTCGTTCTGGGTGTACTCAGGATTCTCAGCGGCGACGATGCTGGGGTTCACCACGTTCGCGGTGCTGTCCTTCCATCAGGTCTCGCGCGGAATCGTGGGTGCGGGCTGGGTGCCCGTCATCTATGCCGCGGCGATGGGGGCCGCGGCCATCGCCGCGCTGGCGACGGGCTGGACCTACGACCGGATCGGTGGCCGGGTGCTGGCGGTGTTGCCCGTGTTGGCCGCCGCGGTTCCGGCGCTGGGGTTCAGCGCGGATCTGCCACTGGTGGTCGCCGGGGCGGTGGCGTGGGGTGCTGCCGTCGGCATTCAGGACTCGACCTTGAAGGCCGTCGTCGCCGATCTGGTGCCGCCGCCGCGGCGGGCCACGGCGTACGGCGTGTACGCCGCGGTGATCGGGTCGGCATTGGCCGGTGGGGGTGCACTGACCGGTGTGCTGTACGAGCGCTCCATTCCGCTGCTGATCACCGTGGTGATCGCCATCCAAGTGGTCGCCATGGCGGCGCTGCCGTGTGTGCTGCGCGTTGGGCGACGCTGAAGGTCATTGTCCACAATCACGGTTTCGTCCACAGGTTGGCGCTTCGGTATGGCGGCGGGCGTGGACGACGACGACAATCGAACGTATGTGCGATACGGGGTTTGATTCGGAGGACGACGTGTCGGTCGTGTCCGCGATCAGCGCTTTCGCACGCGCGGAGGCTGCCGCGGCGGCGCATCGGCTGGCGGCGATCCATGCGCTGATGGAGTTGAGGGTCTGCGATGACGGTGAGCGCGCACGCTGGGTATGTGACACCTGGGATGCGTGCGCCGCCGAGATCGGCGCCGCATTGGGCATCAGTGGGCGCAAAGCTTCCGGTCAGATGCATGTCGCGCTGGCCATGCACGTGCGCCTGCCCCGAGTCTTCGGGTTGCTTCAGGCTGGGGTGATCAGTGCGCGGACGGCATCGATCATCTGCTGGCGCACCCGGATGGTGATCGACGACGACGCCAACGCCGCCATCGACGGTGATATCGCCAGGCAGGCGTCTGGGTGGGGGGCGTTGTCGGAGGCCAAACTCGACGTGGAGATCGACAAGGTGCTGGCCGAGCATGATCCGGATGCGGTGGCAGCGTTTGAGGCGGCGGCCCGGGGGCGGGATGTGCAGTTCGGCAAGCCCGAGGATGAGACGGGCACCTGCTCGATGTGGGGTCGGATCTACAGCACCGACGCCGCGCTGATCAGGAAACGGGTGGTCCAGTTGACTCGTCACCTGTGCAGTGATGACCCCCGCAGCGCGGGGGAGCGCCGTTCCGACGCCCTGGGGGCGATGGTCTCCGAGTCCGGGCCGCTGGCGTGCCGCTGCGGAAGGCCCGAATGTGTCGGCGCCACGGTGAAACCCAGCCGCAGCCCCGCAGTCATCCATGTCCTGGCCGACGAGCGGGCCGTGGCTGCGGCCCGGGTGGGGATCGCCGAGGAAACGCGGCAGGCCGCGCAAGGCTCGTCTGAGTGCGTGGCAGTGCCCGACCCCGCCGCCCGGGCCGCTGGCGCCTCGGCGCAGGACTCGTCGCCCTCACCCGCAGCCACCCCCACGTCGGCGCGGCGGCCGGCAGCGGTGTTGCAGGGCGGCGGTATCGTGCCCCAGCCGCTGTTGGCCGAGCTCCTCAAGGCCGGCGCCGCCGTCAAACCGCTCAAACCACCCCCACAAACCGCAGAGCCTGGGTATCACCCCTCGGCGGCGCTGGCGGCGTTCGTCCGTGCCCGGGATATGTTCTGCCGCTTCCCGGGGTGCAGCACCCCGGCAGTTCTGCGACATCGACCATGCGATTCCCTATCCAGTGGGGCCGACGCACCCGTCGAATCTGCGCTGCCTCTGCCGAAAGAACCATCTGCTCAAGACTTTCTACACCGGTCCCGAGGGCTGGTCGGATGTTCAGCACCCCGACGGCAGCATCACCTGGACCGCCCCGACCGGCCACATCTACACCACCCACCCCGGCAGCCGCATCGTCTTCCCGCACTGGGACACCACCAACGCGGCCCTTCCGGAGGTTCAACTCCGGCCGGGGACGCCTGCCAGCAACCGCGGCCTGCAGATGCCGAAACGCCGTCGCACCCGCCGGGCCGAACAGGAGCAACGAATCAAAAGGCTACGGGCACAATGGGATACGAGCTGACGCGTGGTGAAAGAGGGCGGATGCACTGGTGTCGAAAAGCTTGCTTCGTCTCTCGACAACGGGGGAGTGCCCAAGGCGGCACTGCGGTGGGCGCCGCGAATCAGCGCATGCGGTGCGTGATACCGAAGCCCACCCATGCGACGGTGCCCACGGCGGCGCCGCTCAGAACGCCTGCACCCAGGCTGGCGGTCGCCACGCCGACGACACCGAAGACGACTGCGGCCACGACCAGCGCGATCACCTTGTAGGCGGGCCACGGCACGCCGGCGATCGTCACCTCCCGCGATGCGGGGTGGGTGACTGCTGAGCGGAACTGCTCGGCGGTGGTCATGAGCACCACGATAGCTCGTAGAAAACTTTTCGGCCAACCGAAACCCCGGATCCGGCGTGTCGATTTCGATAGCCTGACTACATGCCACTGACAGGGGATTACGCACCCAGCACCTCGGACTGGGCTAGGGAGAACGCCGAGGAGTACATGGAGTCCGGCGGCACGTAAGGGCACCGAACTCAACGGTAAGGCCGTGGTGCTGCTGACCACTGTCGGCGCCAAGACCGGCAAGATTCGCAAGACCCCGCTGATGCGGGTGGAACACGACGGCGAGTACGCGATCGTCGCCTCCCTTGGCGGTGCGCCCAAACACCCCGTCTGGTACTTCAACGTCAAGGCGAATCCGCTGGTCGAACTGCAGGACGGCACGGTGTCGCGCGACTACGAGGCCCGCGAGGTGTTCGGCGACGAGAAGGCCGTGTGGTGGGAGCGGGCGGTGGCGGCGTGGCCCGACTACGCCGAGTACCAGAAGAAGACCGACCGTCAGATCCCGGTGTTTGTGCTCACACCCGTGCGCTGACGCGCCGTAAACGATTTCTTCTGCCAAAAGCCCACGTGGCACGATGTAGCGGTGTCCGCTGAAGTGAGCCAGAAGCATCGGTTGTCGCCGCTGACCGCGGCCGACGTCGAGGCGGCTGCTCGCCGAATTTCGGGCGTCGTCTCACCGACCCCACTGCAGTTCAGCGACCGGTTGTCCCAGCTCACCGGGGCGCTGGTGTACCTCAAGCGTGAGGACCTGCAGGTCGTGCGGTCCTACAAGGTCCGCGGTGCCTACAACCTGCTGATGCAGCTGACCCCCGAGGAGATCGCCGCGGGGGTGGTGTGCTCGTCGGCGGGCAACCACGCACAGGGTTTCGCGTTGGCGTGCCGGTCCATGGGCATCCACGGTCGCGTCTATGTGCCGGCCAAGACGCCCAAGCAGAAGAGGGACAGGATCCGGTACCACGGCGGTGACTGGATCGAGCTGATCGTCGGCGGCAAGACCTACGACCTGGCGGCCGAGGCCGCCCTCGAGGATGTCGCGCGCACCGGCGCCACGTTGGTGCCGCCCTACAACGACCCGCGGACCATGGCCGGGCAGGGCACGATCGCGGTCGAGATCCTCGACCAGCTCGACGGCGAGCCGGACCAGGTGGTCGTACCCGTCGGCGGCGGCGGCTGCATCAGCGGGATCGCGAGCTATCTCGCCGAACGGACCACTTCCACGTCGGTCCTTGGGGTGGAGCCGGCCGGTGCCGCGTCGCTGATGGCCGCGCTGGCCGTCGGGGAGCCGGTGACGCTGGACGACGTCGATCAGTTCGTCGACGGCGCGGCCGTGGCACGGATCGGGGCGGAGCCGTTCGCGGCACTGGCCGCGGTCGGAGACATGGTGTCGGTGACCACCGTCGACGAGGGTGCGGTGTGCACCGCGATGCTCGATCTCTACCAGAACGAGGGCATCATCGCCGAGCCGGCCGGGGCACTGTCGGTCGCCGGCCTGCTGGAATCCGAGGTGGAACCCGGGTCCACGGTGGTCTGCCTGATCTCCGGCGGCAACAACGACGTGTCGCGCTACGGCGAGGTCCTGGAGCGCTCGCTGGTGCACCTGGGTCTCAAGCACTACTTCCTGGTCGACTTCCCGCAGGAGCCGGGTGCGCTGCGCCGCTTCCTCGACGAGGTGCTCGGCCCCAACGACGACATCACGCTGTTCGAGTACGTCAAGCGGAACAACCGCGAGACCGGCGAGGCGCTGGTCGGTATCCAACTGGGTGCGGCCTCCGATCTGGAGGGCCTGCTCGATCGGATGTCCAGTTCGGAGTGCCACATCGAACTGCTCGAACCGGGCTCGCCGACCTACCGCTACCTGACCTAGGTGGTCCGCAGCACCGCGAACGACTGCCCGTCCAGCGCCGTGGCGGTGCTGCCGACGCGGGGCTGCCCCCACGCGTACACGACATCGCCCGTCACCGGGACGGTCACCGGGTCCGGCCCCAGGTTGCACGCGATCACCAGCCCGCCGCGCCGAAGCACAATCCAGCGTGCGTCCTCGTCGAAGTCGACGCCGAGGTGGTCGAGCCGGAAGTCACTGAGATCGGTCTCGTTGCGGCGCAACGCGATCAGGTCGCGATAGAGGCCCAGTATGCGCGCGTGCCTGCCTTCGCCGGGCTCGGCCCAATTCAGCTTCGAGCGCAGGAAGGTCTGCTCGTCCTGGGGGTCGGGGACCTCCTCGGCGTCCCAGCCGTGGTCGGCGAACTCGGCGCGACGGCCCTCCCGGGTGGCTTCCCCCAGCTCGGGCTCGGGATGCGAGCTGAAGAACTGGAACGGCGTGTCGGCCGCCCACTCCTCACCCATGAAGAGCATCGCCGTGAACGGAGTGAGCAGCGCCAGCGCGGCACTGACCGCCAGTTGACCATCGCTCAGGTAGGCCGAGGGGCGGTCGCCGACGGCCCGGTTGCCCACCTGATCGTGGGTGCTGGTGTACGCCAGCAGGCGAGAGCCCGGGATCATCGAGGTGTCCAACGGCCTGCCGTGTCGGCGCCTGCGGAACGATGAATGCGTTCCAGCGTGGAAGTAGCCGTGACGCAGCGTGTGCGCCAGTGTCTCCACCGAGCCGAAATCGGAGTAATAGCCGTGGTTCTCGCCCGACACGGCGGTGTGCAGCGCGTGGTGGATGTCATCGTCCCACTGGGCGGTCAGGCCGTAGCCGCCCTGGCTGCGCGGCGTGATGAACCGCGGGTCGTTGCGGTCGGTCTCGGCGATC
This sequence comes from Mycobacterium sp. ACS4331, assembly GCF_001667265.1. Lineage (GTDB taxonomy): Bacteria > Actinomycetota > Actinomycetes > Mycobacteriales > Mycobacteriaceae > Mycobacterium. The sequence goes on from NZ_LZHW01000102.1 coordinate 118,239, forward strand.
AGCGAAAGGGGACGGCCCAGCTGTTCCGACAGGTCGTCGGTTTCGGCGGCCAACTCCTCGAGAATGTGGATCGCCGTGGTGTCGACCAGTGCGTGCACCGCGTCGAGTCGCAGTCCGTCGGCGTGAAAGTCGCGCATCCAGCGCAGCGCGCAGTCGATGATGTATCTGCGCACCTCGTCGGAGTCGGCGTCGGCGATGTTGATGCCCTCACCCCACGGGTTGGTGCCCGACGACAGATAGGGCCCGAACCGCGGCAGATAGTTCCCCGACGGGCCCAGGTGGTTGAACACCGCGTCGATCAGCACACCGAGTCCGCGTCGGTGGCAGGCGTCGACGAACCGCACCAGGCCGTCGGGCCCGCCGTAGGGTTCGTGCACCGCGTACCAGAGCACACCGTCGTATCCCCACCCCCGCGGTCCCGCAAAGGCGTTGACGGGCATGACCTCGACGAAGTCGACGCCCAGTTCCACCAGATGGTCCAGTCGCTCAATCGCCGAGTCGAACGTGCTGCCAGGGGTGAAGGTGCCGATGTGCAGTTCGTAGATGACGGCCCCCTCGACGCTGCGACCGGCCCACGCGGCGTCGCCCCAGGTCGCCGCCGCGGCGTCCCACAGTGCCGAAGGTGCGTGCACACCGTCGGGTTGGCGGGGTGAGCGCGGGTCGGGGAGCACCGTGGGGTCGTCGTCCAGGACGAACCCGTAGCGGCTGCTCACCGTGGCCGGGGCGCTCGCCCGCCACCATCCGTCCGCGGAGCGTGTCATCGGATATCGGGTGCCGTCGACGTCGAGCTGCACTCGGTCCGGTCGCGGTCCCCAGACCGCGAACTCCCGCTCAGTCATCGGCACGCTCCAGCAGGGCCACCGGAAGTTCGTTGAACAGCGTTGGGGCGGAGACGATTCCGGCATGCTGGGCGCCGGTGAGGCAGTCGGTCCAGGTGCCGTCGGGCAGGGTCAGCGCCGTGTCACCCCACCCCGCGTCTGCCAGAGTGACCGTCCAGCGGCTCACCGCGACGAGGACGTCGTCGCCTCGCAGGAAGGACACCAGGTGGGCCGCCAGGTCGCCCGTCGGCAGCAGCGGCGTGTGACGGCCGGACAGGAACGTCTGCGGCCGCCGCCGGCGCAGGTGCAGTGCGGCCCGCACGACACGCAGCTTCGGGTGCTCGAGTGCGGTCAGCGCGCGGCGCCGCGCCGCGTAGTCCACCGGTCTGCGGTTGTCGGGGTCGACCAGGCTGTCCTCCCACAGCTCGGTGCCCTGATAGACATCGGGGACGCCGGGCACGGTGAGCGACAACAGCTTCTGACCCAGCGCATCGCTGCGGGCATGCGCGTCCAACTGGCCGAGCAGAGCGGTCATCTCGGTGCCGACAGGACCGTCGAGCACCCGATCGACCCAGGTGTGCACCGCAGCCTCGAACTCCTCGTCGGGGTCGTTCCACGACGTCCGCAGATGTGCCTCCCGGATCGCCTTCTCGGCGTAGCCGTGCACGCGGGCGCGGAAGGTGTCGTCGATGACCCCGTCGCTCGGCCAGACCCCGAAGAGGTTCTGCCACAGGAAAAGCGCGGTGCTCGCATCCGGCGGTGGGGCCATCTCCTGCCACACACCGACGAGTTGCGTCCACAACGCGGCCACCTGCGAGAGGACTCCGATGCGGGCGCGGACGTCTTCGCCGCGCTTGGTGTCGTGGGTGGTCAGCGCGGTCATCGCGGTCGGCCAGTGCGCGGCACGCACCGCAGCGCTGTGGTGGAACTCCGCGGCGCTGACGCCGAACCGGTCGGGGTCGCCGCCGACTTCGTTGAGTGACACCAGGCGCGTGTCCCGGTAGAACAGGCAGTCCTCGACGGCCTTCGCGGTCACCGCCCCGCACAGCTGCTGAATCCGCGCGGCCGGTTCGGGGGCATCCAGCGCGGCCGCGACGATCTGCAGGGGCGCGGCGAGTTCCGGTTTCTCCGCGGCGGTTTCGGCGATCGCGGTGGACATCATCGCGACCAGACTGGGATAGTCGCAGCGGTACACCTCGATGTGGGTCAGCAGGGCGGCAACGGCCTGCGGCAGCAGATCGTGGTCGGCGCCGGTGGCCGTGACGATCGACCGCCGCACCCGGGCCAGTTCACTGGCCAGGGTCTCGGTGGCCGCGACGGTCTTCAGGGCCGCGGTCTGCTCCTCGACGCTGTCGTGGGAGAAGCCCGCCTCGGCCGAGAGCGCGGTCAGCGCCGGTGCGCCTGCGGGATCGACGAACAACCCCCCGATCTCACGCAGCGCGTCGTATCCCGTCGTGCCGTCGACCGGCAGCGTCGGCTCCAGTGCCTCGTCGGGCGCCAGGATCTTCTCGATCACCAGATAGGCGCTGGGGCCGATGATTTCGCGCAGCCAGTTCAGGTAGCCGACCGGGTCGGTCAGGCCGTCGGGGTGGTCGATGCGCACCCCGTCGACCAGGTTCTCGTCGAACCAGCGCCGCACTTCGGTGTGGCTCGCGTCGAACACCTCGCGGTCCTCCTGCCGAAGACCGGCCAGCGAAGTGATCGAGAAGAACCGGCGGTAGCCGCACACATTGTTGCGCCAGCCCACCAGGCGGTAGTGCTGTCGGTCGTGCACCTGTGCACCAGTGCCCTCGGCGGTTCCCGGTGCGATGGGGAACACCAGGTCGCCGAGTCGCAGGACGTCCCCGTCGACGTCAAGGGCGTCCACATCGCCGTCGTCGCCGAGCACCGGCAGGACGATGCGCCCCTCGGGATCCAGGCTCCAGTCGATGTCGAAGAACGCCGCAAAGCGCGAGGATCGACCGTGCCGCAGCACATCCCACCACCACGGATTCTGCTGAGGTCGCTCGACGCCGACGTGGTTGGGCACGATGTCGATGATCAGACCCATGCCGCGTTCGCGGGCCGCCGCCGAGAGCGCCGCCAGACCCTCGGGTCCGCCGAGTGCGGCCGAGACCGCCGTGGGATCGGTGACGTCGTAGCCGTGCGTCGAGCCCGTGGCGGCCGTCAGGATCGGCGACAGGTACAGGTGGGTGATGCCGAGGTCGTCGAGGTGGTCCACCAGTGCGGTGGCGTCGGCCAGTGTGAACGCATCGCCGCGCATCTGCAGGCGATAGGTGGACAGCACCGGGTGCGCCATGCGGTCACGCCGTCTTCTGCAGGACGAGAACCGATCTGGGCTCCAGCGGGATCTTCTCGCCAGCCTTGACGACGATCGTGCCGGCGCCGTCGGCGACGGCGGTGTCGAGCACGGCGGTCCACTCCGACGCGTAGCTCTCGTCGGGCGCCATGAAGTCCAGCGCCGCGTCATGGGCGTTGAAACAGAGCAGGAACGATGTGTCGACGACCCGCTCACCGCGTTCGTTGGGCGACGGGATGGCGTCACCGTTGAGGAACACCGCCACGGACTTGCCGAATCCCGAGCCCCAGTCCTCCGGCGTCATCTCCTGCGCGGCCGGAGTGAGCCACGCGATGTCGCGGGTCTGATCACCCGTGCGGATCGGCTTGCCCGCGAAGAACCGCCGCCGCCGGAACACCGGGTGGCCAGTGCGCAGAGTCGTGGCGCGGCGAACGAAGGCCAACAGGTCGGCGTTGGTGTCGCGCAGGGTCCAGTCCATCCACGACAGCGGCGAGTCCTGGCAGTAGACGTTGTTGTTGCCCGACTGCGTGCGACCGAACTCGTCGCCGTGGCTGATCATCGGTGTGCCCTGGCTGACCATCAGGGTGGCCATGATGTTGCGCATCTGCTTGGCCCGCAACGCCAGGATCTCGGGGTCGTCGGTGGGGCCTTCGACGCCACAGTTCCACGACCGGTTGTGGCTCTCGCCGTCGCGGTTGTCCTCGCCGTTGGCCTCGTTGTGTTTCTCGTTGTAGGACACCAGGTCTGCCAGCGTGAAGCCGTCATGGGCCGTCACGAAGTTGATGCTGGCCCCGGGGCGCCGGCCGGTGGCCTCATACAGATCCGACGACCCGGTGAGCCGGGACGCGAATTCGCCGAGTGTTGCGGGCTCGCCCCGCCAGTAGTCACGCACAGTGTCGCGATACTTCCCGTTCCACTCGGTCCACAAACCTGGGAAGTTCCCGACCTGGTAGCCGCCCTCGCCGATGTCCCAGGGTTCGGCGATGAGTTTCACCTGGCTGACCACGGGGTCCTGCTGCACGAGGTCGAAGAATGCGCTGAGTCGATCGACGTCGTAGAACTCACGTGCCAGCGTGGAGGCGAGGTCGAAACGGAAGCCGTCGACGTGCATCTCGAGCACCCAGTAGCGCAGCGAGTCCATGATCAGCTGCAGCGTGTGCGGGTGGCGGGCGTTGAGGCTGTTTCCCGTCCCGGTGAAGTCCTTGTAGTACTTGAGATCGCCGTCGAGCAGTCGGTAGTACCCGGCGTTGTCGATGCCGCGGAAGTTGATGGTGGGCCCCAGATGATTGCCCTCGGCGGTGTGGTTGTAGACGACATCCAGAATGACCTCGATGCCGGCCTCGTGGAATGCCTTGACCATGCTCTTGAACTCCGCGACCGCGGCGCCGGCTCGGCGGTTGGCGGCGTACTGGTAGTGCGGCGCGAAGAAGCCGACCGTGTTGTAGCCCCAGTAGTTGCGCAGCCCGAGTTCGACGAGTCGGTGGTCATGCATGAACTGATGCACCGGCATCAGTTCGATCGCCGTGACGTTCAGGGACTTGAGGTGGTCGATGATCACCGGATGGCACAGGCCGGAGTAGGTGCCGCGCAGTTCCTCCGGGACGCCGGGATGGCTCTGGGTCATGCCCTTGACGTGCGCCTCGTAGATGATCGTCTTGTGGTAGGGCGTGCGCGGCGCTCGGTCGTTGCCCCAATTGAAGAACGGGTTGATCACCACGCTGGTCATGGTGTGGCCCAGGGAGTCGACCATCGGGGGAGTGCCGCCGGCGGCGGGGTCCTCGGCCGCGAGGTCATAGGAGAACAGCGCCTGGGTGAAGTGGAAGTCGCCGTGGAAGGACTTCCCGTACGGGTCGAGCAGCAGCTTGGATGGGTCGCAGCGGTGCCCCGCCTCGGGTGCCCACGGCCCGTGCACGCGGTAGCCGTAGCGCTGGCCGGGTGTGATGGTCGGCAGGTAGGCGTGCCAGACGTAGCCGTCGACCTCGTCGAGGTTGATCCGCGTCTCCGTGCCGTCCTTGGCGATCAGGCACAGCTCGACCTTCTCGGCGACCTCAGAGAACAGTGAGAAGTTCGTGCCCGCACCGTCGTAGGTGGCGCCCAGGGGGTACGGCGTGCCCGGCCACACCGTGGTCACGGCGGGTGCTGACGGCCGCAGCGGGTCCGAGGACATCACTTGACCTTATCGGCGGGCCGGTCTGCCTGCTCGGCGCAGGACGTGACGGTCACCACCAACCCGTGGCGGCCGCGATCTGCCGGCCGAGTTCGGGAGCCATGGTGCGCATGTAGGTGGCGGTGAAGTGGTGAGAGTCGTGATACAGCAGCACATTTCCCTCGACCGAGCGGCACACGGTGCGGCGGCACACCGCATCGCTCATGTCCAACGGCTTCAGGTTGGGGAAGCGCGCGGTGAAGTCGAGCGTCGGATTGCGCGCGGCCAGCACCACCGAGCGTTTCACCGAGCAGTCCTCGTCGTCGCCGCCGTCGGCCAGGCACTCCTTGGGGATGAACGGTTTGGTGTTCTTGACCATCCACGGGGTGTCCCGCATCGCCAGAACCTTGATGCCGTTGTCGGCGAACTGCTGCCAGATGCCGATGTAGGTGCCGGGCATGACGTCGCCCGGTTTGATGTTCCACGGCCGGGTCGAGGTGGTGAACACGTAGTCGGGACGGTCGGCGATGATCTTGTCCATCGCGTCCTTGACCCACTCGGCGCACTGTGGGTAGGGCTTGTTGCTGCCCATGACCAGCGGCAACTTCTCGGTGGACAGCGGGCAGCCCATCTTCAGGTAGGTGACCACCTTGAAGTTGTGCATCCGGCCGAGCAGATCCAGCGCGGTGATCCAGTGCTCGGCGTGGGACCCGCCGGCCAGCGCGATGGTGCGGGTCGCGTTCTTGTCGCCGTAGGTGCAGTTGATGACGGCGCCGTTCTTGAAGTCGCTGATGCAGCCGTCGTCGGTCGAGACCGGCAGGTCCTTGGCGGCTTCGAGCACGGTGGGCCGCATCGGGACCCGCGGCACCTTGGCGTCCTCGAGCAGGGCCTTGGCGCCGGGGTAGTCGCGGGCGCTCAGACCGGCCAACTCCTTGCCGTCGGTGCGCTGCAGCATGACGTGTTCCCGCCAGGTGAACGACGTCGCGGTCAACGCCACACCCAGCAGCACGACGGTCGAGCCCAACACCATGGTCGGGCGGCGCAACCGGGTCCACCAGCCGACCCGGTGCTGGTCGGGGCGGGTCGCCGGGGCGCGATAGCGCAACGGTTCCTCGACGAAGCGCATCGTGAGGTAGGCCAGCACGCCGGAGACGGCCAGCACCGCGGCGCCCTCGGCGAAGTTCACCGCCGTCTTCCCGGTGTGGGAGAGCCAGAAGATCAGCAGCGGCCAGTGCCACAGGTACAGCGAATACGCCATCGCGCCCAGCGTCACCAGCGGCCGCCAGGCCAGCACGCGACTGGGCACCGGGACCCGGCCCCGGGTGTGCGGATCGGCGTGCCGGTTGGCCGCGGCCAGGATCATCAGGACCGTGGCGCCGACGGGCACCAGCGCCCACGGGCCGGGGAACTCCTTGACGCCGTCGATCACCCACCCGCAGGCGAAGATCGCGGCCAGACCGACGATCGCCAGCAGCGTGCGCACCCACATCGGGCACCGGACATACCCGACGACGGCGCCGGCGAGCGCACCCACCAGCAGCTCCCAGGCGCGCGCGAAGCTGTTGTAGTACGCGGTGGCCTGATCGGCGTTGTGCGCGATGATCGCGTAGACGAACGACGCGATGGTCAGCGCCGACAGCAGCACCACGAAGAAGATCCGCAGGCGCCGGCCGAACGGTTTGCGCAGCAGCGCCGTGCACAGCAGCACCAGCACCAGGAACGCGATGTAGAACTGTCCCTGCACCGACATCGACCAGATGTGCTGCAGCGGGCTGACGGCCTCCCCGGCGCGCAGGTAGTTCGACGCCGACCCGGCCAGCTCCCAGTTCTGGTAGTACCCGAGGCTCGCCAGGCTCTGGTCGGCGAAGGTCTCCCAGCGCGTCTCGGGCTGGATCAGGATCGTCAGCACGGCCGACGCGGCCAGCACGACGACCAGAGCCGGCAGCAGGCGGCGCACAAGGCGGACGACTTCGCGCCCCGGGTTCAGAGTGGTTCCGGGTGTCAGCGCGTTGCGCAGCAGCTTGCCGCCGAAGAAGAACCCGGACAGCACCAGGAACACGTCGACGCCGCCGGACACCCTGCCGAACCAGACGTGGAAGACAGCAACGAGCGCGATGGCGACACCGCGCAGGCCATCGAGATCATGTCGGTAGAAACCCGCCTTCCTGGTCCCCATCGCGGTCGGGGGCGCAGGATCCGGAACGCTTTCTTGCGCCGACCGGGAGGGGAGCAGGGCAGTCATGTTCGAGGAGACAATCTACCCAATCGTGGCCTGTGGTTCATTTCCCGAAGCCCGCGTCGTGGCGCCTCCGATAGGCTCGGTGCCCGTGTGTGCGATGGCGCCCGAGGACATCAGCGCGATCGATGCTGCCCATATCTGGCACCCCTACAGCACGATCGGCCGGCCCGGGTCGATGCCCCCGGTGGTGGCGGTCGCGGCCAAGGGGGCGTGGCTGACGCTCGTGGTCGACGGTCAGCCGACCCAGGTGCTCGACGCCATGGCTTCGTGGTGGACAGCGGTGCACGGGCATGGCCATCCCGCCCTCGATGAGGCTCTGACCCGGCAGTTGTCGGTGATGAACCATGTCATGTTCGGCGGCCTGACCCATGAGCCGGCCGCGCGACTGGCCCAACTGCTCGTTGAGATCACCCCGGCGGGCCTGGACACGGTGTTCTTCAGCGACTCCGGATCGGTGTCCGTCGAGGTCGCGGCCAAAATGGCACTTCAGTACCAGATAGCGCGGGGCCGGCCCGAGCGGCACCGGCTGATGACGTGGCGTGGCGGATATCACGGTGACACGTTCACTCCGATGAGCGTGTGCGACCCCGACGGCGGGATGCACAGCCTCTGGACCCCGGTGCTCACACCCCAGGTGTTCGCCCCGGCTGTGCCCTCGCAGTACTCCTCGGCGTACTCCGCGGAGTTCGAGCGGCTGCTGGTGGAACACGTCGGGGAACTGGCGGCGGTCATCGTCGAACCCGTGGTGCAGGGTGCGGGCGGCATGCGCTTCCACGACCCGCGGCAGGTGGCCGATCTCCGGGCGATCTGCGACCGCCACGATGTGCTGTTGATCTTCGACGAGATCGCGACCGGCTTCGGCCGCACCGGGGCCCTGTTCGCCGCCGACCACGCGGGCGTGGCGCCCGACATCATGTGTGTCGGCAAGGCGCTCACCGGCGGCTACGTCACCCTGGCGGCGACGCTGTGCAGCACCGAGATCGCCGAGGTGATCAGTGGCTCGGCGGCCGGTGCGCTGATGCACGGGCCCACCTTCATGGCCAATCCGCTGGCCTGTGCGGTCTCGGTGGCCGCGGTCGAGCTGCTGCTCGCGCAGGACTGGGGGGCCCGGGTCGCCGAGATCGAGACCGGCCTGCGGGCGGGGCTCGAGGCCGCGCGCGAGTTGCCCGGTGTGGCCGATGTGCGGGTGCTCGGCGCGATCGGCGTGGTCGAGATGGCGCACCCCGTGGACGTCCCGGTGGCCACCCGGGTGGCGCTGGAGCACGGTGTGTGGCTGCGCCCGTTCCGCAACCTGGTGTACGTGATGCCGCCGTTCGTGTGCACGCCTGCCGAGATCGCCCAGATCACCTCGGCCATGACGGCCGTCGCGCGTGCGTTAGCCTGAACGGTGTTCAAGTAGCCCCCGAGCAGCCGTGGGAGTCCCAGGTGAGAAGTGCAGGCGTCGCATCCGCAACACCGCTGGCCTGGCTCGACGACGTGGAGCGACAGCGTCGCGCGGCGGGGCTGCGCCGCTCGCTGCGTCCCCGCACGCCCGGGACCGTCGACGTCGATCTGGCGTCCAACGACTACCTGGGGCTGTCACAGCATCCGGCGGTGATCGACGCGGGCATCGACGCGCTGCGCACCTGGGGTGCCGGATCGACCGGATCGCGCCTGGTCACCGGTGACACCGAGCTGCACGAGCAGTTCGAGGTCGAGCTGGCCGAGTTCATCGGCGCGCCCGCCGCGCTGGTGTTCTCGTCGGGCTACGCCGCCAACATCGGCGCGGTGGTGGCGCTGTCGGGACCGGACGCCCTGGTGGTCTCCGACGCCTACTCGCACGCCTCGCTGGTCGACGCGTGCCGGCTGTCCCGCGCGCGTGTCGTGGTCAGCCCGCATCGCGACGTCGACGCGGTCGAGGCCGCGTTGTCCTCGCGGTCGGAGGAGCGCGCCCTGGTCATCACCGACTCGGTGTTCAGCGCCGACGGGGCGTTGGCCCCGCTGGCCAGGCTGCATGAGGTGTGCCGCCGGCACGGCGCGGTGCTGCTGGTCGACGAGGCGCACGGCCTCGGTGTGCGCGGCCGCGGCGGTCGCGGCCTGCTCGACGAGGTGGGCCTGGCCGGTGCACCGGACATCGTCATGACCACCACGCTGTCCAAGGCGCTCGGCAGCCAGGGGGGTGCGGTTCTGGGCTCGGTCGCGGTGCGTGAGCACCTGATCGACGCGGCCCGCACCTTCATCTTCGACACCGGGCTTGCGCCCGCGGCCGTCGGTGCGGCCTCGGCGGCGCTGCGGCTGCTGGCCGAGAACCCGGGACTGGCCGATGCGGTCCTCGAACACGCCCGCGCGCTGGCGCACATGTGCGACGTGGTCGAGGAGCCGCAGTCCGCCGTGGTGTCGGTCATCCTGGGCGACCCCGACGTCGCGGTGGCGGCGGCCGCCGCGTGCGCCGAACGCGGTGTCCGGGTGGGCTGCTTCCGCCCGCCCACGGTGCCCGCAGGCACCTCCCGGCTGCGGCTGACCGCGCGGGCCTCGCTGACCGAGCACGAGCTCGAGCGGGCTCGCGAGGTGCTCACCGAAGTGCTCGGGGCGCGCGAATGACCGTCGTGATGGTCACCGGCACGGGCACCGGGGTGGGCAAGACGGTGGCCACCGCGGCGCTGGCGTGTCACGCCCGGCTGCATGCGCACGACGTCGCGGTGTGCAAGCCCGTGCAGACCGGAACGATCGACGGCGACGACGACCTCGCAACCGTCGGCCGGTTGTCCGGCGTGACCGAACTCGCCGGCCTTGCGCGGTACCCGCAACCGCTCGCGCCCGTCGCGGCCGCCGCGGAGGCCGATATGGCACTGCCCACCCGCGCCGAACTGATCGACTTCATCCGCGCCGCCGACCGGCCCGGCCGGCTGACCCTCGTGGAGGGTGCGGGCGGCCTGGTCGTCGAACTCGGCGCCGACGGCGTCACGCTGCGGGACCTGGCCGAGGAACTCGCCACCCCGGTGGTTGTCGTCGTCGGCCCCGAACTGGGCACCCTGAACTACACCGCGTTGACCCTGGAAGCCCTTGGCGCCAGGAACCTTTCCTGCCCCGGTCTGGTCGTCGGGTCATGGCCGGCACAACCCGGGCCCGCCGAGGTGTCCAACCGTGGCGCACTCGAGGCCCTCGCGCCGGTGCGCGCGGCCCTGCCCGCCGGCGCCGGGTCGCTGTCGCCGGCGGACTTCGCCAAGCTGTCGGCCGCGGCCTTCGACGCGGACTGGGTCGCCGGCCTCATCTGATCTGATCTGACCATGGCGCACTCCATCGAGCTGCTGTTCGACGACCGCACCGAGGCCGCGCTGCGGGAGTCCTGGCGGCGGCTGACCGATGCGGGACTGCCCAGTCAGGCACGCATCCGCGCCGAGACCAACCGCCCTCATGTGACGTTGGTGGCCGCAGAGCACATCGACGCATCCGTCGACGACGTGCTCGCGGGGTTCACCCGGCGGCTGCCGATGGCGTGCACCGTGGGTGCGCTGCTGCTGTTCGGCCGCGCACCCTACGTGCTGGCCCGGCTCATCGTGCCCACCGTCGATCTGCTGGATCTTCATCGCGATGTCGCCGCGGCGTGCGCACCGCATCTGCCGCGCGGCGCCATGGCGCACAGCGATCGGGACGCCTGGACCCCACACACCACCCTGGCCCGGCGCCTGCGGCCCGAACAGCTGGCCGACGCGCTGGCGCTGCGCGGCCTCTCCGCCGACTGGCGTGGGCACTTCACCGGCCTGCGCCGCTGGGACGGGGACGCCCGCGTCGATCTGGTCTACCCCTAGTTCGGGGAGCGCTGCCGCGACGGCTCCGTCGCGGCGGCCTGCACCGTCAAGCCGTCGATGAGCAGCGACAGCCCGAAGTCGAAGGCCGCACCCGGTGCCGCGGTCGGGTCGAACACCGACTGGTCGGCGGGCAGCGCGCCCGCGGCGTCCCACTGCAGGCGGGACTGTTCATCGCCGGTGAATCCCAGGACGTAGTGCACGATCGTGCGGGCGGCCAGGTCGGCGCGCGCGGGCGTGGTTCCTCCCTCGACCGCGGCCTCGGCGAGGCGTGCCAGCACCGTCGCCACCGCGGTGGACTGCCCGGCGGAGAAACTGGCTGAGACCAGCTCGGCTCCGTCGGTGTGCGACAGCAGCGCGTCGCGCAACCGGGAGCACAGGGTGGCGATCGTCGACTGCCAGCCGACCGGTTGCAGCGGTGAGCACACCGGGGTGAGGATCTCGTCCGCCACCGCGCCGAGCAGTTCCTGTTTGTTGGCGAAGTGCCAGTAGAGGGCGCCGGGGGTGACATCGAGTTCTCGGGCGAGTCGTCGCATGGTCAGGTCGGCCAGGCCGAAGTTGTCGAGGATCTCGATGGCCTTGGTCACCAGAGCGCGTTTGTGCAGCTGCACGTGGCTAGCATAGCCTGAACACCGTTCAAGTTCTGATCGCAGTCGAGTTGTGGCTTAAGGAGCGCTGGTGACGCAGGCAGCTGTCGATGTCCTGAGTTCGGCCCGGGAACAGGTTCTCGAGCGCGGCGAGGGGCTCAACGAGGACCAGGTGCTGCAGGTGCTGCAGCTTCCCGATGACCGCCTCGAAGAACTGCTGGCCCTGGCCCATGAGGTCCGGATGAAGTGGTGTGGCCCGGAGGTCGAGGTCGAGGGCATCATCAGCCTCAAGACCGGCGGCTGCCCCGAGGACTGCCACTTCTGTTCGCAGTCAGGGCTTTTCGCCTCGCCCGTGCGCAGCGCATGGCTCGACATCCCCAGCCTGGTTGAGGCCGCCAAACAGACCGCGAAATCCGGCGCGACCGAATTCTGCATCGTCGCCGCGGTCCGCGGACCCGACGAGCGCCTGCTGTCGCAGGTGGCCGCGGGCATCGAAGCGATCCGCAACGAGGTCGACATCCAGATCGCGTGCTCGCTGGGCATGCTCAACCAGGAGCAGGTGGACCGCCTGTCCGCGATGGGCGTGCACCGCTACAACCACAACCTCGAAACCGCCAGGTCGTTCTTCCCGAACGTCGTGACCACCCACAGCTGGGAGGAGCGCTGGGAGACCCTGGGCATGGTTCGGGACGCCGGCATGGAGGTGTGCTGCGGCGGCATCCTCGGAATGGGTGAAACCCTCGAACAGCGTGCCGAATTCGCCGCCAACCTCGCCGAACTCGATCCGCACGAGGTCCCGCTGAACTTCCTCAACCCGCGGCCCGGCACCCCGTTCGGCGATCTCGAGGTGCTGCCCGCGTCCGAGGCGCTCAAGGCCGTCGCGGCCTTCCGCCTGGCCCTGCCCCGGACGATGCTGCGGTTCGCCGGCGGCCGCGAGATCACGCTCGGTGACCTGGGGGCCAAGCAGGGCATCCTGGGCGGCATCAACGCCGTCATTGTCGGGAACTACCTCACCACGCTCGGCCGGCCCGCCGAGGCCGACCTCGAACTGCTCGACGATCTGCAGATGCCGATCAAGGCACTCAACGCGAGCCTGTAGAAACAGGTGATGATCGCCGAACTGCCTGCGCTGCCCGAACCGGTGAGTGCGGGCGCCTTCAACGTCTACACCGGCAGGTCCGCCGACTCGGCGGACGGCGCGGTGCTGCCGACGGCCGCCCAGCTGGGGCTGGAGCCGCCGCGGTTCTGCGCCGCATGCGGTCGCCGCATGACGGTGCAGGTCCGACCCGACGGCTGGTGGGCGAAGTGTTCCCGGCACGGCCTGGTCGACTCCAGGGATCTGGAGACCCAGCGGTGACGGCGTCGTCGTCCGAGGGGCAACCCGCCGCCGCGCCGTCGATTCCGCGCCGCCGCGCCGTGGCCATCGTCGTATTCGGACTCCTGGTCGCCGGTGGGATCGTCGGCGTCCTGTGGGCCCTGCTGGCCCCGCCCGTGCACGGTGTGGTGGCGCTGACCAAGAGCGGCGAGCGGATCTACGCCCACCTGGGCGCCGAGGCCGACCATTTCTTCGTTGCGGCTTTCCTGCTGCTGGGCATGCTGTGCGTGCTGGGTGTCACCGGCGCCACCGCCGCCTGGCAGTGGCGCGCCCACCGGGGGCCGCTGATGGTCTTCGGGGTGTCGGTCGGCACCGTCGGGGCCGGCGGGGTGGCTGCGCTGGTCGGGGCGCTGCTGGTACGCGCGCAGTACGACGTGATCGACGTCGCGGGCGCGCCGATCAGCCCGGAGCACCGCGTGCACTACGTGACCGAGGCACCCGCGGTGTTCTTCGGCCACACGCCGCTGCAGATCGCCACGACGCTGCTGGTGCCCGCGGCGGCTGCGGCGATGGTGTACGCCGTGGCGGCGGTGGCGACCCCGCGCGACGACCTCGGAGCCCACCCGCCGGTCGAGGGCGTCGTGCTGCGCTCGCCGGTCGTCACAGTGGACGGCGGTGAAGCACCCGTCCGGTGACCACCCGGGCCGCCACGGTGCCCAGCCGCCACATGCCGCGGTAGGTCATCGGATTGAGCAGCGTGGGCCACTTGGTGCGCACCATGTGCTCCGACAGCGGTCGGCCCTCGAACCGGTCGATCAGCCAGCGCAGGGTCATCGGAGCCGACATCGGGTGCAGCAGAAGATGTTCGCTGAACATGTCGCGGTGATAGGTGACGTGCGACCCGCCGGTCTTGTACACGTCGGTGAGCTCGTCGATGTCGTCGACCGACACAATGCGATCGTGCACGGCCTGCACGATCAGCACCGGTGGTGTCGGGGCGGTGCGGCCCAGTTTGATGTCCTTGAAGACGTGCTGGATCTCGGGGCTGTCGAGAAGTTCGTCCAGCGGGCAGTCCACCAGTGCATCCATGTCGGTGCGGATATGCCGGAGCACGGCGTGCATCGTGGTCATCCGCTCGATGCGGGCCAGCATCTTCTGGCCCTCGGGGGTGGCGTGCTCGTCGATCAGGCGGCGCAGGTCGGGGTAGATGTGCGTCAGCGCGGCCACCACGGTGGCGGGCAGCCCGGAGTAGATCGTTCCGTTGAGCCTGCGGAAGGTGTGCCCCAGATCGCCGACCGGGGAGCCCAGGACGGCGCCGACGACGTTGAGTTCGGGGGCGTAGTCGGCGCACACCTCGGCGGCCCACGCGGTGGCCAGACCGCCGCCGGAGTATCCCCACAGCCCCACGGGCGCAGCCGGGTCCAGATCCAGTCGCGGGGCGGAGAGCGCCGCGCGCAGTCCGTCGAGCACGTGGTGACCGGGCTCGTTGGGGGCGCCCCACATCCCGCGGGTGCCCTCGTGGTCGGGCACCGACACGGCCCAGCCCTCGGCGAGCGCGGCGGCGACCAGCAGAAACTCAAGCTGAGGCAGTGAGCCGACGGCGTGTGCGCCGCGCCGCAGCGCATAGGACGGGAAGCAGCGGTCGCTGACGGCGTCGATCGCGCACTGGTAGGACAGCACGGGAGTGGGCCTGTGCGGCGAGCGCTCGGTGGGTACCAGCACGGTGGTGACGACGGCCTCGGGCTCGCCGTCCATATCGGTGGTCCGGTACAGCAGCTGGGTGGCGACGATGCGCTGCGGGATCACTCCGAGGAACGCAAGCTGCACGTCACGGCTGCGCAGCACGGTCCCGGGGCGGGCGTGTTCGTAGCCGGCCGGGGGGAGATAGAAGGGGTCCTTGGACGGCACCAGGGGCCGTGTCTGCTCACCCCACTCCTCATGGACGGGTGCACCGATCCACTCGGCACTGCTCACCTCGGCTGTGCTCCCCAGCTCCATGCGTCGCCTCCAGACGGTGGACAAAGTTCACCCATTGTCTCTTAAGGATCCCTTAGAATCCAACTTGCTCAGTTTGGCGGACGCAGGGCCGCGAACTCGTCAGTGACACGCAGGCGGGAGTCGGTGAAGCGGTACAGCGCGGCGGGGCGGCCGCCGCTGCGGCCGGACTGCGCGGTGGTTCCGGTGCGGGTGATCACGCCGCGGCGGGCCAGAACCCGCTGCAGATTTGTCGCGTCGACCTGGTAGCCCAGGGCCGCGCTGTAGATGTCTCGCAGCGTGGAGAGGGCGAATTCCTTTGGCGCCAAGGCGAACCCAATGTTGGTGTAGGAGAGTTTGGCCACCAGTCGGGCGCGTGCGTGCTCGACCATGGGGCCGTGGTCGAAGGCCATCGGCGGCAGCGCGTGCAAGGGGTGCCAACGGGTGTCGGGCGGAAGTTCCGGGGTCGCGGGGGAGGGCACCAGGCCCAGGAAGGTCGAGGCGATGGTGCGTGCGCCGGGTACCCGGTCCGGCTCGGAGAACACCGCCAACTGCTCCAGATGGGCGATCTCACGCAGGTCGACCTTCTCCGCGAGCTGGCGGCGCACCGAACTCGTCATGTCCTCGTCGTGCCGCAGACTGCCTCCCGGCAGGGCCCAGGCGCCGCGCTCGGGATCGAGTGCACGCTCCCACAGCAGGACGTTGAGCTGTGGAAAACGCGTCTCAAGGTCGCGAACCTGGAACACGACGGCGAGCACCTCATGCGCAGTGCTAGTATGAGCCATGTTTTCGATTGTAAGTCGAAAACCTCGACGCCGAAAGGATCGGTCATGACCGTCACCGCACGCGACATGGACACCGCGCTGGCAGCCCGCATCGTCGACGGCCCCAACGGCTACTCCGGTGTGGAGGGCGACGAGGAATGGGCCGAGCAGGTCCGCCGGCTGGCCAAGCTGCGCGGTGCGACCCTGCTGGCGCACAACTACCAGCTGCCGGCGATCCAGGACGTCGCCGATCACGTCGGGGACTCGCTGGCGCTGTCCCGGATCGCCGCGGAGGCTCCCGAGGACACCATCGTCTTCGCGGGCGTGCACTTCATGGCCGAGACCGCCAAGATCCTGTCGCCGGACAAGACCGTGCTGATCCCGGACCAGCGCGCGGGATGCTCGCTGGCCGACTCCATCACCGCCGACGAACTGCGGGCATGGAAGGACGAACACCCCGACGCCGTGGTGGTGTCGTATGTGAACACCACCGCCGCGGTCAAGGCGCTCACCGACATCTGCTGCACCTCCTCCAACGCCGTCGAAGTCGTGGCGTCGATCGATCCGGACCGCGAGGTGCTGTTCTGCCCGGATCAGTTCCTGGGTGCGCATGTGCGCCGCATGACCGGGCGCAAGAACATGCACATCTGGGCCGGTGAATGCCACGTCCATGCGGGCATCAACGGCGACGAGCTCGCCGAACAGGCTCGCAGTCACCCCGACGCCGAACTGTTCGTCCACCCCGAATGCGGCTGTGCGACCTCAGCTCTCTACCTCGCCGGAGAGGGCGCCTTCCCGGAGGACCGGGTCAAGATCCTGTCCACCGGCGGCATGCTCGACGCGGCCCGCGAGTCCAAGGCCCGCCAGGTGCTGGTGGCCACCGAGGTCGGCATGCTGCACCAGTTGCGGCGTGCCGCACCGGAGATCGACTTCCAGGCGGTCAACGACCGGGCGTCGTGCAGGTACATGAAGATGATCACGCCCGCGGCGATGCTGCGGTGCCTGATCGAAGGCGCCGACGAGGTTCATGTCGACCCCGAGACCGCGCGACTGGCCCGGGCCAGCGTGCAGCGAATGATCGAGATCGGGCAGCCCGGCGGCGGGGAATGACCACACCGGCCTGCGGGGGCGCAGGTGTGTGGCAGCAGCGGGCTGACGTAGTCGTGATCGGAACGGGCGTCGCGGGATTGGTGGCTGCCCTGGCGGCCCACCGCAGTGCCGGGAAGCGGCCCCTGCGCGTCGTCGTCCTGAGCAAGGCCCCGCGGGGTGAGATCTCCACCGCCACGTTCTACGCGCAGGGCGGCATCGCCGTGGTGCTGCCCGACACCGCAGACACCGTCGACGCCCACGTGGCCGACACCCTGGTCGCGGGCGGCGGGCTGTGCGATCCCGCCGCCGTCGCCTCGATCGTCGCCGACGGGCACCGGGCGGTCGCCGACCTGGTGCGCAACGGCGCCCGATTCGACGAGGCCACCCCGGGCCGCTGGGCACTGACGCGCGAGGGCGGTCACACCAGGCGTCGCATCATCCACGCGGGTGGTGACGCCACCGGAGCCGAGGTTCAGCGTGCCCTCAACGACGCCGCGGCCATGCTGGACATCCGGTATGAGCACGCGGTGCTGCAGGTGCTGACCGACGGCGGTGAGGTTCGCGGGGTCCACGTGGTCAGCCCCGACGGACCCGGTGTCATCCACGCTC
This sequence comes from Mycobacterium sp. ACS4331, assembly GCF_001667265.1. Lineage (GTDB taxonomy): Bacteria > Actinomycetota > Actinomycetes > Mycobacteriales > Mycobacteriaceae > Mycobacterium. Next base: position 135,864 of record NZ_LZHW01000102.1, read on the forward strand.
CGTCGGTCGTCCTGGCCACCGGCGGTCTGGGCCATCTCTATGCGGCCACCACCAATCCGTCCGGATCGACCGGTGACGGGATCGCGCTGGCACTGCGTGCGGGGGTGGCGGTCAGCGACATCGAGTTCATCCAGTTCCACCCGACCATGCTCTTCGACGGAAGCGCCGGCGGCAGGCGTCCGCTCATCACCGAGGCCATTCGTGGGGAAGGGGCAATTCTTGTTGATGCACAAGGTGATTCGGTGATGGCGGGAGTCCACCCGATGGCGGATCTGGCGCCACGCGATGTGGTGGCCGCCGCCATCGACGCGCGGATGCGGGCCACCGGCGCGCCGTGTGTCTATCTCGACGCGCGCGGCGTCCCCGACTTCGCGCGCCGCTTTCCGACGGTCACCGCGTCCTGCCACGCCGCGGGCATCGACCCGACGCGCCAGCCGATCCCGGTGCTGCCCGGTGCCCATTACAGCTGTGGGGGAGTCCTCACCGACGTCACCGGGCAGACGTCACTCCCGGGCCTCTACGCGGCGGGCGAAGTCGCTCGCACCGGCATGCACGGGGCCAACCGGTTGGCGTCCAACAGTCTGCTCGAGGGTCTGGTGGTGGGTGCGCGCGCCGGTGCCGCGGCCGCCGGGCACGCCGCGTCGGCAGGCTCGAGCCGGGCAGGCGCACCGGCGCTGCCGCGCCAGGAGGTCCTCGACCGGGCCGAACTGCAGATCGCGATGTCGCGCGATGCGTCCGTCGTCCGCGACGCCGCGGGTCTGCGCAGGCTCACCGACACACTCGCCGATTCCGGGCCGCGCCCGGTCGGCACGCGCGCGGCGCTCGAGAATGCCGCGTTGACTCTGACGGCCCAGGCCGTGGCCGTGGCCGCCGCGGACCGGACCGAGAGCCGCGGCTGCCATCATCGGTCCGACTGGCCCGAGACCGACGGCGCCCAGGAGCGCAGCACGGTGGTTCGCCTGGTCGACGGTCGGGTTCAGGTCGGCGACTCGGTGGTGGCCGCATGAGCCGGGCTGTGATGACGCCGGCCGAACTCGCCGATGCGCGGCAGGTGATCGCCCGGGGTCTCGACGAGGATCTGCGCTACGGGCCCGACGTGACGACGCTGGCCACGGTCGGGGCGGATGCCCGCACCACGGCCGCGATGGTCACCCGCGTCGACGGGGTGGCCGCCGGCGTCGACCTCGCGCTGCTGGTGCTCGACGAGGTGCTCGGCAGCGACGGCTACCGCGTGACGGGGCGCGCCGACGACGGCGACCGACTGCGCCGGGGCGATGCGCTGCTGACCCTCGAGGCCGAGACACGTGGCCTGCTCACCGCCGAACGCACGATGCTGAACCTGGTGTGCCATCTGTCGGGCATCGCGACCGCCACCGCGGCCTGGGTGGCCGAGGTTGACGGGACCAGGGCGCGAATCCGTGACACCCGCAAGACCCTGCCGGGCCTGCGGGCGCTGCAGAAGTACGCGGTGCGGGTCGGCGGCGGGGTCAACCACCGGATGGGGTTGGGTGACGCGGCGCTGATCAAGGACAACCATGTTGCGGCCGCGGGGTCGGTGGTGCCGACGTTGCGCGCGGTGCGCGCCGCGGCGCCGGACCTGCCGTGCGAGGTTGAGGTCGACTCGCTGGAACAGCTCGACGAGGTGCTCGCCGAGGACGTGCAACTGGTGCTGCTGGACAACTTCGCGGTCTGGGAGACTCAGATCGCCGTGCAGCGACGTGACTCGGTCGCGCCGGATGTGCTGCTGGAGTCCTCGGGCGGCCTCTCGTTGGAGGACGCCGCGGCGTATGCGGGCACGGGAGTCGACTACCTCGCCGTGGGGGCGCTGACGCACTCGGTGCGGGTGCTCGACATCGGCCTCGATTTCTGACGTCGACGGGTGTCGTCAGCCGCGCTGGATGACGTCCAGCGCGGCTCGCTGAGCGCGTCGGGCAGGCGACTTTGCCGTTCGGCCGCCATGGCGGCGCGCCTCGCGCACGTAGCGGCGACGATCGCGGCGGGTCGACAGCGAATTCAGCAGCGCGGGGTCGAACGGCAGGTCAGGTCGCGCGGTGATCTGATCGCGCACCCAGCCGCGTTCGACCCGGAGCAGGAGCAGCACGGGCACGACGAAGATGGCGACGTTCACCGCGACCTTGAGCGCCAACATCCCCAGAGCCGCAGCCGGGGCGTCGGGACCCGGTGCGTCCCAGATGAAGTGCATCAGCGACGCCGCGCCGAACAGCCCGACCGCCGTCAGCAGCCGCCGCGACCGCGGCCAGCTGTCCCGACCGGCGAACGAGGGGAGCAGCATCAACACCCCCACGGTCGCCAGGGCGGTGTAGGACCAGTGCGCGGGGACGGCGGTGAACGCCCGCAGGATCAGGTTGGCGCCGGCGCCCACCACATCGGAGTCCAAGCTGGCGATGGCCTGGCGGCTGGCGTACACCAGGTCCTCCATCAGGTCGAAACCGACACCGACGAACATGCCCAGCAGAAGGGCGTGGGAGATCCGGTTGAACACCGCCGCGCTGAGCACCAGCACCACCGCGGCGCACACCGCCTTGGCGGCCTCCTCGACGAACGGGGCCGAGAGCGCCGCCGACCACCGCTCCGCGGTGTCGGGGTCCAGGACGCTGCGCCAGAACCCGAACAGCGCGGTGTTGCCGTGCAGTGCGAGCACCATCGCGGTGGTGGCCCCGAGGGCCGTGCCGGCGGCCAGCACCTGTGGGTGCGCCCGCACACTGCGGAACGGGTCGAACTTCAGCATCAGCCACAGCAGGAACGCGATGAGCCCCAGCCACAGCGGCGCCAGCGCGATCTGGGCGGCGAGGGTTTCGGCGATGGCGGCTCCGTCGCTGAGCAGCATCAGCACGGTGCTCAGTCCGACCGCGGCGACGAACAGCCAGAACACCGCTGATTCGGGCCGGTAGACGACCGGGGTCCGAGTCGCGGTCACGGGGTCGGCGGTGTGGTTCTCCATGACGGTCACGGCTGGCTCCTGGTGAGGGGGGCGACGATCTCGGCGACCGGAGGGGCCGGGCTCTCGGCGTCGCCGAGCGCCAGCACCGAGACGACGACGTCGTCGTCGGCCAGGAAGGCGCACGTGCCGGTGCGGCGTTCCGCGACCACGACACAGGTGTCGCCGGTCAACCCGCCGTCGGCGCTGGCGATCCGTCCGCCGTCGAGGGCCGAAGTCCAGCCGGCCACCCGGTTGGATCGGATCAGCCGCTGTGCCACCGCATCCGGGTCGCGTTCACCCCGGTCGTAGACCTGGACCACGACCGTCGCGCCGCCGGACCGCAGTGCCATGGTGTGCCCGTCGTCGCGGGTCTCCCAGCCGGGTGGGGCGGTGACCAGCAGACCGTGGCCGGCGGAACTGACGATCTCGATCGCATCGGATCCCGGTGCGGCGACGTTCCATTCGCGCTCGGGTGCCAGGGCGGCGAGCAGCATCGGGACACCGGGGATGGCCAGCATGAGCGCGGCGAGTGTGAACGCCGCCTTCTTCTGGGTGAGTCTGCGTCGGCCCGCCGGGACGGTCGGCGTAACGGGCAGGGTCATGGACGGCGGGCACCCCCATCTGGTCGGCACAGGTGAGCGGCCAGCATAAATCGACGCAGGCGTCAAAACGGGTGTGGCGCGCCGGGCCCGACACAACCGCCGGGGTTCTCGCCTCAGCTGCTGCAGAACGCTACGGTTTCGGATCGTCGCTGGCCGTTGTCGTCGCAGTACGTGAAGTGAATGTGCAGGTAGCAACGCTTATGTAGCGGATCAGGAGCAAAATGTTGCACTGCTACGGTTTGTTGGTTTACTGTGGAGCGCAGCCGGACAGTCCGGCGGTTGCCGCCGAAAGGGCCAACGATGACGAGCACTCAGACCCCCTCGGGACACGACCTCTGGCGCGCTCCGAGCGCTGCCGCGGCCGATGGACCCACCCGCGTCATTCCCGGACGCCGGCCCGCCCCGCCCCATCATCCGCAGCCGCACTGGGGACCGCCGATGCCGCCGGTTCCTCCCGGTGCGCCGTGGCCGATGCCCACCGCGCCGAACAACGGCGGAAACGGTAAGAAGTGGGCCATCGTCGCCGGGGCTGCGGTCGCCGTGGCGGCGCTCGCGACGGCGACGGTGGTGGTCGCCACCACCGGAGGCTCGGGCCAGAGCGGTCCTTCGCAGGTCACCACCACGACCGTGACGCCGACCACCCCGGTCGAGACCACTTCGCCCACAAGCGAACCCGCGGCCGCGGCCGTCGACCCCGCTTCGGTGCTGCTGTCCCGGTCGGATGCCGAGGATCTCCTGCGCGATTCGCTCAAGGCGATGGGCAACAGCGACACACTGATCGACAACAGCGACCGCATCGATCGGGCCGAGTGCATGGGCTCGTGGGGGCCTGCCGAGCGCAGGGCCTATGCGGGCAGCGGCTACGACGAGGTTGCCGTCAGTGGGTTCAAATCCGCAGGCGACAGCGGTGTGCTGCTGATCCAGGCCGCGGTCAGTTTCGACTCACCCAGCGATGCCCAGGAGTACGTTGGCACCGCGCGGGACTCCTGGCGCGGATGCGCCGACAGCGTCGTGATGATGTCCAGGGAGGACAAGCCGCCAGTGCCGGTCCGCTTCGGTTCGGTCGGAACCGGTGGCGACGGCTTCCTGACCCAGAGCCAGGGGCCGGACTCGCCCGACGCGATGGTCGGCTGCGAGCACGCGCTGGGCGTCCGTGGCGCGATCGTCATCGACACGATGGTCTGCAGCACCGCCTACACCGGGCAGGGGCTCGAGGTCGCCGAGGCCATCGCCAAGAACGTCGACCAGTCGTCCTGAGATCGGATCAGGTCGTCGCGGCGCGCCGCATCAGGGACAACCCCACCGCGGCCGCCGCGAACAGACCCGAGAAGGTCCGGTTGACCAGGCGCTGCTGGCGCGGTGTCGTCAGCCACCGCATCAACCGCGAGGCCAGCGCGGCGTAGCCACCCATGACCGCCAGATCCACGACGACCATCGTGACGCCGATCGCGAGGTACTGCGGGGGCAGCGGAGCGGTCGGCACGACGAACTGGGGCAACACGGCGAGCAGGAACACCAGACCCTTGGGGTTGGTGAGGTTGATCAGCGCCCCGCGCACCACCAGGCCACGGCGCGTGGACACCGGCGCCACGTCCAACTCGCTCTCGAGGTCCATCGCAGCGCTGCGCCACTGCCGAACCGCCAGGTAGACGAGGTAGAGCACGCCCAGCCACTTCACGACAGTGAAAGCCAGCACCGAACTCGCCACCAGGGCGCCGAGGCCCACAGCCACCAGCACCAGTTGCGTCATCAGCCCGATCTGCAGGCCGAGGATCGTCCAGTAGGTGCGTCGCACGCCGTGCGTCAAACCGGTGGCCATCGACAGTATTGCGCCCGCGCCAGGGGACACACTGATGGCGATCGCGGCCCCGATGAAGGCCAACCACAGCTGCAACTCCATGGCCGAAGTGTGGCAGTGATCGACATCGCAGCTCAAACGGATTTTTATTCAACTGGACCGATCAGCGACAATTGAAGAGATGTCCAACTTCGCTATGTCCCGAATCGACCTGCGCGGCCGCGGCCTGTCCGCGGCGCAACTGCGCGCCACCCTGCCGAGGGGCGGCGTCGACGTCGACGCCGTGGTGCCCAAGGTGCGACCCATCGTGGACGCCGTCGCCGAGCATGGCGCGCAGGCCGCGTTGGACTACGGACAGTCATTCGACGGTGTTCGCCCCGATGCGGTCCGCGTGCCCGCCGAGGCGATCCAGCGCGCGTTCTCCGAATTGGACCCCGACGTGCGGGCGGCGCTGGAGGTGGCGATCGAGCGCGCCCGCGCCGTGCACGCCGATCAGCGTCGCACCGACACCACCACCGAACTCGCCCCCGGGGCCACGGTCACCGAGCGGTGGGTACCCGTCGAGCGGGTCGGCCTGTACGTGCCCGGCGGCAACGCGGTCTACCCCTCGAGTGTCGTCATGAACGTCGTGCCCGCGCAGACGGCGGGGGTGGACTCCCTGGTCATCGCCAGCCCGCCGCAGGCTTCGAACCCGGCCCAGTTCCAGGGCCTGCCACACCCGACGATCCTGGCGGCCGCGGGCCTGCTCGGGGTCGATGAGGTGTGGGCCGTCGGCGGGGCCCAGGCCGTCGCCCTGCTGGCCTACGGCGGCACCGACACCGACGGCGCCGAGCTCGCCCCGGTGGACATGATCACCGGCCCGGGCAACATCTACGTGACCGCGGCCAAGCGGATCTGCCGCTCACAGGTCGGGATCGACGCCGAGGCCGGTCCCACCGAGATCGCGATCCTGGCCGACCACACGGCCGATCCCGTGCACGTCGCGGCCGACCTCATCAGCCAGGCCGAGCACGACGAGATGGCCGCCAGTGTGCTGGTCACCACCAGTGTCGAGCTGGCCGAGGCCACCGACGCCGAGCTGACCCGTCAGCTCGAGACCACCAAGCACCGGGCCCGCGTGACGACCGCGCTGAGCGGCCGGCAGTCGGCCACCGTCCTGGTCGACGACCTGGACGAGGGCGTGCGCGTGGCCAACGCCTACGCCGCCGAGCACCTTGAGATCCAGACCGCCGATGCGCTCGCGGTCGCGGGCCGGATCCGTTCCGCGGGTGCGATTTTCGTCGGCCCGTGGGCGCCGGTCAGTCTCGGTGACTACTGCGCGGGCTCGAACCACGTGCTGCCGACCGCCGGGTGCGCTCGGCACTCGAGTGGTCTGTCGGTGCAGACGTTCCTCAAGGGCATCCACGTCATCGACTACACCGAGGCCGCGCTCAAGGACGTCTCGGGTCACGTGATCACGCTGTCCAAGGCTGAGGACCTGCCCGCGCACGGAGAGGCGGTTCGCCGGAGGTTCGAGCGGTGATCGGTGATTCCGTGAGCCTGGCCGACCTTCCGCTGCGCGATGACCTGCGCGGAAAGTCGCCCTACGGCGCACCGCAGCTGTCGGTTCCGGTGCGGCTCAACACCAACGAGAACCCGCACCCACCGACGGAGGCGCTGATCGACGACGTGACCTCCTCCGTCCGAGCCGCGGCGGCCGAACTGCACCGCTACCCGGATCGCGACGCCGTGGCGCTGCGAACCGATCTGGCTGCCTATGTCACCTCGGCGACCGGTATCGAGGTCGGAGCGGAGAACCTCTGGGCCGCAAACGGTTCCAACGAGATCCTGCAGCAGCTGCTGCAGGCCTTCGGCGGGCCGGGCCGCAGTGCGATCGGGTTCGTCCCGTCGTACTCGATGCACCCGATCATCTCCGACGGCACGCAGACCCGGTGGGTGAGCGCGACGCGGTCGGCGGACTTCGCGCTGGACACCGACGTCGCGGTGGCCGCGATCGAGCAGCACCGTCCCGATGTGGTGTTCGTCACCAGCCCGAACAACCCCACAGGGCAGAGCATTCCGCTCGACGATCTGCGTCGCATCCTGGCGGCCATGACGGGCGGCGTGCTCGTCGTCGACGAGGCCTATGGGGAGTTCTCCTCTCAGCCCAGCGCCGTCGCGCTGATCGACGAGCATCCGACGAAGGTCGTCGTCAGCCGAACGATGAGCAAGGCCTTCGCCTTCGCCGGCGGTCGGTTGGGCTACCTGATCTCCTCACCGGCGGTCATCGACGCGATGCTGCTGGTGCGACTGCCGTATCACCTCTCGGTGCTCACCCAGGTCGCGGCGCGTGCCGCGCTGCGGCATGCCGACGACACCCTGGGCAGCGTCGCGGCCCTGGTCGCCGAGCGCAATCGGGTGTCGAAAGCGCTGGCAGAGTACGGCTTCCGAGTGGTGGACAGTGACGCAAACTTCGTGCTGTTCGGCGAGTTCGCCGACGCCTCCGCCACGTGGCAACGTTATCTGGACGACGGCGTGCTGATCCGGGACGTGGGCATCCCGGGCTTCCTGCGCACCACGATCGGCCTGACCGCCGAGAACGACGCATTCCTGGCCGCGAGTCAGCGCCTGGCCGCGACCGAACTGGCCCCGAACCGAGTAGGAGCACCGTGACCCGCTACGCGAAGGTCGAACGCAAGACCAGGGAGTCCGACATCACCGTCGAGATCGACCTGGACGGCACCGGGAAGGTGCAGATCGACACGGGTGTGCCGTTCTTCGACCACATGCTGACCTCGCTGGGCAGCCACGCGAGCTTCGACCTCACGGTGCGCGCCGTGGGCGACATCGAGATCGAGGCGCACCACACCGTCGAGGACACCGCGATCGTGCTGGGCACCGCGCTCGGTCAGGCGCTCGGCGACAAGAAGGGCATCCGTCGCTTCGGTGACTCGTTCATCCCGATGGACGAGACGCTCGCGCACGCCGCGGTCGATGTCTCCGGGCGGCCCTACTTCGTCCACACCGGCGAACCCGAGTCCATGGTGACCTTCACGATCGCAGGCAGCGGTGCGCCGTATCACACGGTGATCAACCGGCACGTCTTCGAGTCGCTGGCCTTCAACGCCCGCATCGCACTGCACGTGCGCACGATCTACGGACGCGACCCGCACCACATCACCGAGGCCCAGTACAAGGCCGTGGCGCGGGCGCTGCGTCAGGCCGTCGAGCCCGATCCTCGGGTCGCGGGCGTGCCGTCCACGAAAGGCACCCTGTGAGCGGCACTTCCAAGTCCGTGGTGGTGCTCGACTACGGCTCGGGCAACCTGCGGTCCGCGCAGCGTGCCCTTGAGCGGGTCGGCGCCGACGTCGAGGTGACCGCGGATCCCGCCGCGGCCGCCAATGCCGATGGGCTCGTCGTTCCCGGGGTCGGCGCGTTCGAAGCCTGCATGACCGGACTGCGTTCGATCAACGGCGAGCAGATCATCGCCGATCGGGTGGCCGCGGGACGGCCCGTGCTCGGTGTCTGCGTCGGCATGCAGATCCTGTTCGCCCGCGGCGTTGAGTTCGGGGTCGAGTCGACGGGCTGCGGACAGTGGCCCGGCGCGGTGACCAGGCTTGACGCCCCGGTCATCCCGCACATGGGCTGGAACGTGGTGCAGGCGCCGTCGGAGAGCGTGCTGTTCAAAGGTTTGGACTCCTCCACCCGGTTCTATTTCGTGCACTCGTACGCCGCGCAGCGCTGGGAGGGCAGTCCCGACGCACTGCTGACCTGGGCCACCCACCACGTGCCGTTCCTTGCGGCCGTGGAGGACGGTCCGCTGTCGGCGACACAATTTCATCCGGAGAAGAGTGGCGATGCCGGTGCCTCGCTGCTCGCGAATTGGGTTGAGGGACTGTGACTTCTAAACCACCACTGATTCTGCTTCCTGCCGTCGACGTGGTCGACGGCAAGGCCGTGCGGCTCGTGCAGGGCAAGGCCGGCAGTGAGACCGACTACGGGTCGGCGCTCGAGGCCGCCGAGACCTGGCAGCGCGACGGCGCCGAGTGGATCCACCTCGTGGATCTCGACGCCGCCTTCGGTCGCGGCTCCAACCGCGAACTGCTGGCCGAGGTCGTCGGCAAGCTGGACGTCGCGGTCGAGTTGTCCGGCGGCATCCGCGACGACGAGTCACTGCGCGCGGCGCTGGCCACCGGGTGCGCCCGGGTCAACATCGGCACCGCGGCGCTGGAGAACCCGACATGGTGTGCGCAGGCGATCGCCGAATACGGCGACCGGGTCGCGGTCGGCCTCGACGTCCAGATCATCGACGGTGCGCACCGGCTGCGGGGCCGCGGCTGGGAGACCGACGGCGGAGACCTCTGGGAGGTGCTGGATCGCCTTGACGCCGAGGGGTGTTCGCGTTTCGTGGTCACCGATGTCACCAAGGACGGCACCCTGACCGGACCCAATCTCGAACTGCTCGGCGAGGTCGCCAAACGCACCGACAAGCCCGTGATCGCCTCCGGCGGTGTGTCGAGCCTCGACGACCTTCGGGCCATCGCGACCCTGACCGATGTCGGCGTCGAGGGCGCGATCGTCGGCAAGGCGCTCTACGCCGAGCGGTTCACGCTGCCGCAGGCGCTGGCCGCGGTCAGCGGTTAGACCGCTATGGCGCTCGACTCCGATCAGCTCGCGGGCTGGCTGCAGACCGCCGCCGGCGTCCTCGACGGCGCGTCCGACCAGTTCATCGCGGGGCACCGCGCCGATTCGGCCGTGGCCAAGAAGGGCAACGACTTCGCCACCGAGATCGACCTGGCAATCGAGCGGCGGGTCGTCGCGGAACTGAACCGGTTGACCGGGATCGGCGTGCACGGCGAGGAGTTCGGCGGCGAGTCGCTGGACTCCGAGTACGTGTGGGTGCTCGATCCCATCGACGGTACGTTCAACTATGCGGCGGGTTCTCCGATGGCCGCGATCCTTCTGGGGCTGCTGCACAACGGCGAACCGATCGCGGGGCTGACCTGGCTGCCGTTCGTCGGGCAGCGCTACACCGCGATGGCGGGGTTTCCGATGCAGGACAACGGTGTCACTCTGCCCGCTTTGGAGCCCACCACGCTGGCGGAGTCGATGGTCGGGATCCAGACCTACAACATCGACTCGCGCGGCACGTTCCCCGGGCGTTACCGCAGCGCGGTCCTGGACAACCTCAGTCGGGTCTGCTCACGCGTGCGCATGCACGGCGCGACCGGCATCGACCTCGCCTACGTCGGCGCCGGAATCCTGGGCGCCGCCATCAGTTTCGGCCACCACATCTGGGACCACGCCGCGGGTGTGGCGCTGGTGAGGTCGGCCGGAGGCATCGTCACCGACCTGGCCGGCCAGGAGTGGACCCCCGCGTCGCGGTCGGCGTTGGCCGCCGCGCCCGGTGTGCACGAGGAGATGCTCGAGATACTGCGTTCGGTCGGAAACCCGGAGGACTACCTGTGATCATCAGTGATGTTGCGACTCGGGTCATCCCGTGCCTCGACGTCGACGCGGGCCGCGTGGTCAAGGGCGTGAACTTCGAGAATCTGCGCGACGCAGGCGATCCCGTCGAGTTGGCGGCGGCCTACGACGCCGAGGGCGCCGACGAGTTGACGTTCCTCGACGTCACGGCGTCCTCCTCGGGTCGTGCCACGATGCTGGAGGTCGTGCGGCGCACCGCCGAACAGGTCTTCATCCCACTGACGGTCGGCGGGGGCGTCCGCTCGGTCGAGGACGTCGACGTGCTGCTGCGCGCGGGGGCCGACAAGGTCTCGGTCAACACCGCGGCGATCGCGCGTCCGGAACTGCTGGCGGAGCTCTCACGCCAGTTCGGGTCTCAGTGCATCGTGCTGTCGGTCGATGCGCGGACCGTGTCCGCGGGCGGCGAGGCCACGCCGTCGGGATGGGAGGTCACCACCCACGGCGGTCGGCGCGGCACCGGGATCGACGCGGTCGAGTGGGCCGTGCGCGGTGCCGAACTCGGCGTGGGGGAGATCCTGCTCAACTCGATGGACGCCGACGGCACCAAGGCCGGGTTCGACCTGCCGATGCTCAAGGCCGTGCGCGCCGCGGTGACGGTGCCGGTGATCGCCAGCGGCGGCGCGGGCGCGGTCGGCGACTTCGCGCCCGCTGTGCGGGCCGGCGCCGATGCGGTGTTGGCGGCCAGCGTCTTCCACTTCCGCGAACTGACCATCGGCGAGGTCAAGGCGGCCATGGCCGCAGAGGGGATCGTGGTGCGATGACGGCCTTGGACCCCGCGATCGCGGCCCGACTCAAGCGCAATGCCGACGGCCTGTTCACCGCCGTGGTGCAGGAGCACGGTACCGGTGACGTGCTGATGGTCGCCTGGATGGACGACGCTGCACTGGCCCGCACGCTGGCCACCCGTGAGGCCACCTACTTCTCGCGGTCGCGCAACGAGCAGTGGATCAAGGGCGCCACGTCGGGGCACACCCAGCGCGTGCACTCGGTGCGCCTGGACTGCGACGGCGACGCCGTGCTGCTCGAGGTCGACCAGGTCGGCGGGGCGTGCCACACCGGTGACCACAGCTGCTTCGACGCCGACGTGCTGTTGACCTCCGACTGAATTCTCGCCGCTCGCCGACCTCCCACGCGGTTAGGCTCGGCAGATGAGCGACCCGTTCGGCCAGTGGCCCAACCCGTTCGGCGATCCCACACCGCGGCCGCCCGTCTTCCACGCCCCGCCACCGCCGCCACCGCGGCGGGACCGGAAAGTGGTGTGGTGGACCCTGGGAGCGGTCGGCGTGATGGCGATCGTCGTGGCGGTGACGGTGGCACTCGTGTTGCGCTCAGGGACCGACCCCGCACCCGGACCCGTGACCGCGGACTCGTCCGCCATGTCCGAACCTGCAGCGCAGGAGACGGTCGGCGTCGTCACCGACGAGCCGACGTGCGCGAAGTTCGATGCCCTCAACTTCGACGGCACCCAGCTGTTCCTCGACTTCGCCGGAGAGATTCCGCCGCTTCCGATGTCCTGGACGCCCGAACAGCGCCGCCACGCCGACGAACTGGCAGGCAGGTTCCGTGCGGCCGCTGACCAGACGGAGTCATTCCTGCTCGACAGTCCGAACCGGGCGGTGCGGGAACTCTACGGGCAGTTGATCGCCCAGGCGCGCACGTTCGCCGACAAGCTGCCGTCCGCGGAGTTCTCGGGCCGCAGCCCCATTCTGTGGGCCGGTTCCAAGTACGGGTTGGCCGCTGGGGCGGCGGCCAACGCGCTGAAGGGAATCTGCTCGGCCGTTCGCACCGGTGATGCGAGCCGCAATCAGGTGCCCGGCATCCCGGTCACCGATCCGCCGACACTCATCGCCGATCCGGCGAACCCGCAACTCATGCCGAGCGCACCGCTGCCCAACTGCACTGAGGCGCAACCGCTGTTCGCCCAATTCATGCAGCAGCAGCGGCCCGCCGACATGCCGGAGCGCATCATCGACTTCGGTGAGCGCAGTGGCGACCCGATGGTCGCCTACCTGGCCACCTTCGCCGCGCAGAACGTGCGCGCAGCCGAGAAGTCGTCGACGTACTCCGCGTTGAACCTGCCGGCGAACTGGACTCTGCTGCTTCTGCAGTACACATGTGAGGCCGTCGCGGCGGCTCCCTAACCGGGATTCAGCCGCGAGCGCGCAACGTCTCCAGGGCCTTGTCGGCGTGGGTGTCCATGCTGATCTCGCTGGCGATCACCTCGAGCACCCTGCGGTCGGTGTCGATCACGAAGGTGGTGCGCTTGACCGGCAGGAACTTCCCGAGCAGGCCGCGCTTGACCCCGAACGCCGTGGCGACCTCACCGTCGGCGTCGGACAGCAGTGGGTAGTCGAACCTCTCCTTGCCGGCGAACTGCGCCTGCTTGTCGACACTGTCGGTGCTGATGCCGACCCGCTGGGCGCCGACCGCGGCGAATTCGGCCGCCAGGTCCCGGAAGTGGCAGGCCTCCTTGGTGCAGCCCGGTGTCATCGCGGCCGGGTAGAAGAACAACACCACCGGTCCGTCGACCAGAAACTCGCTGAGCTTGCGGACCGTGCCGGCCTGATCTGGCAGGGCGAAGTCCTCCACGACATCCCCAGGTTTCATGAGGGTCACGCTACGCCGGGACCGTGATGCCCGTCTGGGAGGATGGTCAGCGTGCACGCCAACGCCCACATCGCCTTGACCACGACGCGGGACGACTTCCGCGCGCTGGCGGCCGAGCATCGTGTCGTTCCGGTCACCCGCAAGGTGCTCGCCGACAGCGAGACGCCCCTGTCGGCCTACCGCAAGCTCGCCGCCAATCGGCCGGGAACGTTCCTGCTGGAATCGGCCGAGAACGGCCGCTCGTGGTCGCGCTGGTCGTTCATCGGCGCGGGTGCACCGTCGGCGTTGACCGTGCGCGACGGCGAAGCCGTCTGGCTCGGCACCACACCGCAGGACGCCCCCAGCGGGGGAGATCCGCTGGAGGTCCTGCGCGCGACGCTGTCGCTGCTGGAGACCGCGCCCCTGGCCGACCTGCCGCCGCTGTCCAGCGGCATGGTCGGGTACTTCGCCTACGACCTGGTCCGCCGCCTGGAGCGGCTGCCCGAACTGTGCGTCGACGATCTTCAGCTTCCCGACATGGTCATGCTGCTGGCGACCGACATCGCCGCGGTCGATCACCACGAGGGCACCATCACGCTGATCGCCAACGCGGTGAACTGGAACGGCACCGACGAGCGGGTCGATGAGGCCTACGACGACGCGGTCGCGCGCCTGGATGTCATGACCGAGGCGCTGGGGCAGCCGCTGCCGTCGTCGGTGGCCACCTTCAGCCGGCCCCAGCCCGTGCATCGCGCACAGCGGACCGTCGAGGAGTACACCGGCATCGTCGAGAAGCTGGTGGGTGACATCGAGGCCGGTGAGGCGTTCCAGGTGGTGCCCTCACAGCGGTTCGAGATGGACACCGACGTCGACCCGATCGACGTCTACCGGATGCTGCGGGTGTCCAACCCGAGCCCGTACATGTACCTCATGCACGTGCCCAATGAGGCTGGCGGCACGGCCTTCTCGATCGTGGGCTCGTCGCCGGAGGCCCTGGTGACCGTCAAGGACGGCTGGGCCACCACGCACCCGATCGCCGGGACCCGGTGGCGTGGCGCCACAGAGGAGGAGGACCAGCTCCTCGAGAAGGACCTGCTGGCCGACGAGAAGGAGCGCGCCGAGCACCTGATGCTCGTCGATCTGGGCCGCAACGACCTGGGCCGGGTCTGTGTGCCCGGCACGGTGCGGGTCGAGGACTACAGCCACATCGAGCGCTACAGCCACGTGATGCACCTGGTGTCGACCGTCATGGGACTGCTCGAGGAGGGGCGCACCGCGCTGGACGCGGTGACGGCGTGCTTCCCGGCCGGGACCCTGTCGGGGGCCCCGAAGGTCCGGGCCATGGAGCTCATCGAGGAGGTGGAGAAGACCCGCCGCGGCCTCTACGGCGGCGTGGTCGGCTACCTGGACTTCGCCGGCAATGCCGACTTCGCGATCGCGATCCGGACCGCGCTGATGCGGGCCGGCACCGCCTACGTCCAGGCCGGCGGTGGTGTGGTGGCCGACTCGAACGGGCCCTATGAGTTCACCGAGGCGTCGAACAAGGCGAAGGCCGTGCTCAGCGCCATCGCCGCCGCCGAGACCCTGACCGCGCCGCGCGATGACTGACACCCCGCGGCGCGGCACCGTGCGCGGTCTCCGCATCGGCCAGCTTCTCCTGGTGATCGCGGCCCTGCTGCTGTGGGGGGCCGCCCGGCTGACGTGGGTGGTGCTGCACTCCTCCGACGGTCTGGGCCAGCCCAAGACCGTGGACCTGGCCGGTTCGACCTGGTCGACGGCCCTGCTGCCGGTTGCGCTGCTGCTGGCGGCCGCGGTGGTCGCCACGCTCGCGGTGCGGGGGTGGCCGCTGCGCGCCGTGGCGGGGCTGCTGGCCGTCGTCAGCGCCGGGCTCGCCTACCTGGCCGTGACCCAGTGGGTCGTGCCGGACGTCGATGAACGCGCCGCCCAACTCGCACAGATCCCGTTCGCCGATCAGGTGATCACCGAGCGGCAGTACGCCGGCGCGGTCTGCACGCTCATCGCCGCGGCCTGCACACTGGTCGCGGCGGTGCTGCTGATCCGCTCCGCCACGGCGGGCCGCCGGACGACCAGCCGGTACGCCGCCCCGGGCGCACGCCGCGCGGCGCTGCAGGCCGACACCGCGCAGGCGCAGACACCGGGCGACGCGGGGGCGTCTCCTTCTCAGGCCGGGCTTTCGGAACGGATGATCTGGGACGCCCTCGACGAGGGACACGACCCCACCGTCGGGGAGAGCGACGACAGGCCGGATCCGTCGGCGGAGGGCCGGTGACGGTTGCGGGCCACTGAACAGATACGCTTTGTCCAGCCATCGCGGAACGTGCACCAGCGCCCCGACGAGCATTCGCGGCAGTGCAGGAAGGAACGACTGGCATGAGTTCGGCCAACGTGCTCGACTCGATCATCGAGGGAGTCCGCGCTGATGTTGCCGCTCGAGAAGCCCTCGTCAGCATGGAGGAGATCAAGGCCCGCGCCAACGCGGCTCCGCCCCCGCTCAACGTTCTCGCGGCGTTGCGGGAGCCCGGCATCGGCGTCATCGCCGAGGTCAAGCGGGCCAGCCCCTCGCGGGGCCAACTGGCCAACATCCCGGATCCCGCGGAGTTGGCCACGGCCTATCAGAGCGGCGGCGCCCGGATCATCAGCGTGCTGACCGAGCAGCGGCGATTCAACGGCTCGCTCGACGACCTCGACGCCGTCCGTGCGGCGGTCAGCATCCCCGTCCTGCGCAAGGACTTCATCGTGCGGCCGTACCAGATTCACGAGGCCCGCGCCCACGGCGCCGACATGCTGCTGCTGATCGTCGCGGCCCTCGAACAGCCTGCGCTGGTGTCGATGCTGGACCGCACCGAGTCGCTCGGTATGACGGCCCTGGTGGAGGTCCACACCGAGGAGGAGGCCGACCGGGCTCTGCAGGCCGGCGCCACCGTCATCGGCGTCAACGCACGGGACCTCAAGACCCTCGAGGTCGACCGGGACTGCTTCGGCCGGATCGCGCCGGGCCTGCCCAGCAACGTCATCCGCGTCGCGGAGTCCGGGGTGCGGGGGACCGCGGATCTGTTGGCCTACGCTGGTGCCGGTGCCGACGCGGTGCTCGTCGGCGAGGGCCTGGTGACCAGCGGCGACCCGCGCGGCGCGGTGGCTGACCTGGTGACCGCGGGCACCCATCCATCCTGTCCGAAGCCGGCCCGCTAGCTGGCCGAATGAGCCTCCGGGCACGCAAGAGAGCTTCCAGCCATGGCTGAACACACCCGAAATGACCTGCCGCGCATGAGCGCTGCGGTGTCTGAGACCACGCGGCATGAGCCCGACGATCGCGGCCACTTCGGTGTCTACGGCGGACGGTACGTCGCCGAGGCACTGATGGCCGTGATCGAAGAGGTCACCGCCGCCTACGACAAGGTGCGCATCGACCGCGAGTTCCTCGGCGAACTCGACCGCCTGCAGGAGCACTACTCCGGCCGACCGTCGCCGCTGTATGAGGCCACCAGGCTGTCCGAGCACGCCGGCGGGGCCCGGCTGTTCCTCAAACGTGAGGACCTCAACCACACCGGCTCGCACAAGATCAACAACGTGCTCGGGCAGGCCCTGCTGGCCAAGCACATGGGCAAGAAGCGTGTGATCGCCGAGACCGGTGCCGGCCAGCACGGCGTCGCGACGGCCACCGCATGCGCGCTGCTCGACCTGGACTGCGTGATCTACATGGGTGCCGTCGACACCGCGCGGCAGGCACTCAACGTCGCCCGGATGCGCCTGCTTGGTGCCGAGGTGATCTCCGTCGAGTCCGGTTCGAAGACGCTCAAGGACGCCATCAACGACGCGTTCCGCGATTGGGTGACCAACGCCGACTCGACGTACTACTGCTTCGGCACAGCGGCCGGGCCGCATCCGTTCCCCACCATGGTGCGTGACTTCCAGCGCATCATCGGCATGGAGGCACGGGCCCAGATCCAGGCGCAGGCCGGCCGCCTGCCCGACGCGGTGACCGCGTGTGTCGGTGGTGGATCCAACGCGATCGGTATCTTCCACCCCTTCATCGACGATCCCGGCGTACGCCTCGTGGGATTCGAGGCCGCCGGTGACGGCGTCGAAACCGGAAGGCACGCAGCCACTTTCACTGGCGGCACGCCGGGGGCTTTCCAGGGCTCGTTCTCCTACCTGCTTCAGGACGAGGACGGTCAGACCATCGAATCGCATTCCATCTCAGCCGGTTTGGACTACCCGGGGGTTGGTCCCGAGCATGCGTTCCTGCTCGACTCGGGCCGGGCGGAGTACCGGCCGGTGACCGACACCGAGGCCATGGACGCCTTCCGCCTGCTGTGCCGCACCGAGGGCATCATCCCGGCGATCGAGTCCGCGCATGCGGTGGCGGGCGCCTTGAAGCTCGGTGCCGAACTGGGCCCGGGCGCCATCGTGGTGGTCAACCTCTCGGGACGCGGCGACAAGGATGTCGCCACCGCGGCGCGGTGGTTCGGCCTGCTCGACGATTCGGCGGTGCAGTCGTGAGCCAAACCTCCCGGCTCGGGCCGATCTTCGACTCCTGTCGTGCCGAGGGACGCTCGGCATTGATCGGTTACCTGCCCACCGGCTATCCGGACGTGGCGACCTCGATCGAGGCCATGACGACCCTGGTCGACGCCGGATGCGACATCGTCGAGGTCGGAGTCGCCTACTCCGACCCCGGGATGGACGGCCCGGTCATCGCCGCGGCCACCGAGACGGCGTTGCGCGGGGGAGCCCGCGTCCGTGACGCGTTACGCGCCGTCGAGGCGATCAGCAACGCCGGTGGTCACGCCGTCGTGATGACGTACTGGAATCCCGTGCTGCGCTACGGCGTCGACGCGTTCTCGCGGGATCTGGCCGCCGCCGGCGGACTTGGTCTGATCACGCCGGACCTCATTCCCGACGAGGCCGACGCATGGTTGGCCGCCTCGGAAGCCCACGACCTGGATCGCATCTTCCTGGTGGCGCCGTCGTCGACACCGCAGCGTCTGGCCGCCACGGTGCAGGCGTCGCGGGGCTTCGTCTACGCGGCGTCGACGATGGGTGTGACGGGGGCACGGGACGCGGTGTCGAACATGGCGCCGGAGTTGGTGGCCCGGGTCAAGGCCGTCTCCGACATTCCGGTCGGCGTCGGACTCGGGGTGCGTTCGCGGGAGCAGGCCGCCGAGATCGGCTCGTATGCCGACGGCGTGATCGTGGGCTCGGCACTGGTGTCCGCACTCGGTCAGGGACTCCCGGCCGTGCGTGCGCTCACCGAAGAACTGGCAATCGGCGTGCGGCAGAGAGTGACTGGGGTATCTGGGTGATCACATCGACACTGGCCTATTTTCCCAGCCCTTCCCAGGGTGTGTGGCATCTGGGCCCGTTGCCGATTCGGGCCTACGCGGTGTTCATCATCATCGGGATCGTGGCCGCACTGATCATCGGAGATCGACGCTGGGTGGCCCGAGGCGGTGAGCGCGGGGTCATCTACGACATCGCCGTCTGGGCGGTGCCATTCGGCCTCGTCGGTGGCCGCATCTACCACGTTCTGACCGACTGGCAGACCTACTTCGGGCCAGGCGGCGCCGGACCGATTGCCGCACTGAGCATCTGGAGCGGTGGACTCGGGATCTGGGGCGCGGTGGCCTTCGGTGGACTGGGTGCCTGGATCGGCTGCCGGCGGCGTGGAATCCCGTTGCCCGCCTTCGGTGATGCGATCGCGCCCGGCATCGTGCTGGCGCAGGCGATCGGTCGGCTGGGCAACTACTTCAACCAGGAGCTCTACGGCCGGGTCACCACCGTGCCCTGGGGCATGGAGATCTTCTATCGCAAGGATCCCTCCGGCGTCGTCGATGTGCATTCGCTCAACGGCGTCTCGACGGGGCAGGTGCACTCCGTCGTGCACCCGACGTTCCTCTACGAACTGCTGTGGAACCTTCTGGTTTTCGCGGCCCTGATCTACATCGACCGGCGTTTCAAGATCGGTCACGGCAGGTTGTTCGCGCTCTACGTCGCGGGGTACTGCCTGGGCAGGTTCGGCGTCGAGCTGATGCGGGACGACATCGCCACGCACATCGCCGGCATTCGGATCAACTCGTTCACCGCGACCTTCGTGTTCATCGGCGCGTTCGTGTACTTCATCCTGGCGCCGAAGGGCCGGGAGGACCCGGCCACGCTGCGCGGCAACGACGAGGAGACCCTCGTCGAGGAGATCGCCGAGGATCTCGCGGCAGTGGCCGCCACCACCGGCGTCGTCGCCGCGGCCACGGTGGCAGGTCGGGAGGACACCGAGGACTCACCCGAGCCGGATGCCGCCGAACCGTCCGAGGTGGATGTCGAGACGCTTGACGCGGTGACCGTCGACGACCCTGAGCCCGTGCCTGTTGAGATCGGTGACGACGGTTCTGAGGATTCGGGGGACTTGGAGGCTGCAGACGCCGCCGCGGTGGCCGAGCTGGACGTCGACGCCGTCGAAGAGGCCGCTGAATCCGGCGAGGCTGAGGCTGCAGACGTTGAAGACGCTGTTGACGAGGTTGACGACGAGGCCGAGGACGAGGACATTCTCGAAGCCGAGGTGGCCGCGCCTGGAGTCGAGACCGAGTCCGCGGCCGTCGCCGAGGAGGCGGATCTGATCGACGAGGATCACGATCCGGTCGACGAAGAGGATCTCGAGAGCCTCGATGAGTCGGTGGCCGTCCTCGCGGATGGGCCGATGTCTGAGCAGGCTGAGGAGCTTGCTGCCGCAGACGCCGAAACCGAGGATTCAGAGGTTGATGAGGCCGATGAACTCGAAGAGGCTGTCGCTGAGGATTCGGCCGAGGCCGACGAACCCGAGGCCGAACCCGAGGCGGCTGAGTCTGAGGAGTCTGAGGAGCCCGTTGCCGAGGATCTGATCGACGAGGATCACGATCCGGTCGGCGAAGAGGATCTCGAGAGCCTCGATGAGTCGGTGGCCGTGCTCGATGGGCCGGTGTCTGAGCAGGCTGAGGAGCTTGCTGCCGAAGACGCCGAGTCGGCTGATGAAGCCGAAGAGGCTACTGCAGACGCTTCTGCCGCGGACACCACCGAAGGGTCCGACGCTGACGCGGACGAGGTTGAAGGGGTCGCCGCCGAAGCCGCTGGGTCCGATGAGGCCGTGGTGGAGGAGTCCAGCGACGACTCCGCGGCGGCTGAGTCGGAGCAGGTCGAGGATGCTCCCGCTGACGAGGCCGCTGGGTCCGATGAGGCCGTGGTGGAGGAGTCCAGCGACGACTCCGCGGCGGCTGAGCCGGAGAAGGTCGACGACGCCGTCACCGACGACGCTGAGGCTGATGAGGCCACCGAATCTGATGAGCCCGCTGATGACTCTGCCGAACCCGCGGCCGAGCAGGAGGAGGACGCCTCCGAAGCCGGCCGTCGCCGGTGGTGGCGGCGCAAGCGCTGACGACCAGTCTGGTCATCTCGGCGCCTCCCGCGTCGAGTTGGGCGTGAGGGTTGTGATTCGGCCCAATCAACAGCCCTGGCGTGCATTTGGGCGCCCCGCGTCGATCTCGGCGGTCCGCGTGCATTTGGGCGCCCCGCGTTGATATCGGCGTATCGGCGACACCGGAAACGATCTGGCATTCTGGAGACCATGACGGATCCGCAGCCCGGCCCACATCCGGGCGATGGCTCGACACCGCAGGGACCGCCGCAGTTTCCACCGCCGCCCCCTCAGTACACCCCGCCCAGCAGCCACCAGTATCCGCCGCCACCACCGGGCTATTACCCACCCGGCGGCCCTTACGGAGACCCGTCCGCCCCGTACGGGCGCCACGCCGTCACCGGCGAGCCGTTGTCGGACAAGTCGAAGGTGGTCGCGGGCCTGCTGCAGCTGCTCGGGCTCTTCGGGTTCCTGGGCATCGGCCGGATGTACCTCGGCCAGGTCGGCTACGGAGTCGCTCAACTGCTGATCGGCTGGATCGGCGGTGCGGTGCTCGGCATCCTCACCTGTGGCCTCGGATTCGCACTGCCCGCGATCTGGGGTGTCGTCGATGCGGTGCTGATCCTCACCGATCGGGTCCGCGACCCGCAGGGACGTCCGCTTCGCGATGGCACCTGACCGCATCGGCTCGGGGCGGGCCGGGATCTATGCCGCGCTGGGCGTCGGCGGGCTGGCCACCGCCGGTGCGCTGACGTACATCGGTCTGGTCGACCCGCATCGTCCGGGCTCGGTGTTTCCGCCGTGCATCTTCAAGGCCCTGACGGGATGGGACTGTCCGGCCTGCGGTGGCCTGCGGATGACACATGACGTTCTGCACGGCGACATCGCGGCAGCGGTCAACGACAACGTCTACCTGCTCGTCGGGATACCGCTGCTGCTGGCGTGGGTTCTGGTTCGGTACACGCGCCGCAAAAGGGTGTTCACCTGGTGGGCCGGCGCGGTGGTGCTCGTCAGCGCGGTGGCCTGGACGGTGGTGCGCAATCTCACTGGTTTTCCGCTGGTGCCGACAGTTCTGGTGGCTTAACGCCCCGTTCTGGGCTGATACAATCGACTCGCCAATGCGCGCCCCTCATGTCGGGCTGCGCTGGGCATTCGTCGGGCCGATGCAGTCCCGGATGACAGATCGTCAGACTGCGGTAGCCCTGAAGAACTGAAACGCTTTGTGCGCAAAGACTTTTCGCCCGCCGTCGTCATGACCGCAGAGGTGGATGCGCATGCTGTTCTCGGCTTTGCCGGAAGCTCAAGGGCTCTATGACCCCGCGCAGGAGTCGGACTCCTGTGGTGTCGCCATGGTCGCCGACATCAAGGGCCGACGTTCGCACTCGATCGTCTCCGACGGCTTGGTGGCCCTCGAACACCTCGAGCACCGCGGTGCCGCCGGCGCCGAGCCCAACAGCGGTGACGGCGCAGGCATCCTGCTCCAACTGCCGGTCGAGCTGCTGACCGAGGTCGTCGACTTCCCGCTGCCCGCACCCGCCGCCGACGGTGCCAACACCTTCGCCGCCGGCATCTGCTTCCTGCCGCAGAACCCCGTGGCCCGGGAGGCGGCACGGCACCGCATCGGGGAGATCGCCGCCGACGAGGGCCTTGAGGTGCTGGGCTGGCGTGAGGTGCCGATCGATCCCGACGGGGCCGACGTCGGGATGACGGCCCTGGGCTGCATGCCGCATTTCGCGCAGCTGTTCGTCGCGGGCCCCGAGGGCGACGGTCCTCGACTGTCGGGTATCGACCTCGACCGGCGGGTGTACCCGCTGCGCAAGCGGGCCGGTCACGTCACCCCGGAGGTCGAAGAGGCCGGCACCGGCGTCTACTTCGCGTCGCTGTCGTCGCGGACCATGACCTACAAGGGCATGCTCACCACGATGCAGCTGCCCAAGTTCTTCCCCGATCTTCGGGATGAGCGCTGCCGCAGTGCAATCGCGATTGTGCACAGTCGCTTCTCCACCAACACGTTCCCGTCGTGGCCGTTGGCGCACCCGTTCCGCTTCGTCGCCCACAACGGCGAGATCAACACCGTCCGCGGCAACCGCAACCGGATGCACGCCCGCGAGGCCATGCTGGCGAGTTCGGTCATCGGCGGGGATCTGTCGCGGCTGAGCCCGATCTGCACACCGGACGCGTCGGACTCCGCGTCGTTCGACCAGACCCTGGAACTGCTGCACCTCGGTGGTCGCAGCCTGCCGCACGCGGTCATGATGATGATCCCGGAGGCCTGGGAGAACAACGCCACACTGAGTCCGCAGCGGCGCGCGTTCTGTCAGTTCCACGCCTCGATCATGGAGCCGTGGGACGGCCCGGCCTGCGTGACGTTCACCGACGGCACGGTCGTGGGTGCGGTGCTCGACCGCAATGGCCTGCGCCCTGGCCGGTGGTGGCGCACCATCGACGACCGCATCATCCTGGCCAGCGAGAGTGGCGTGCTCGACGTCGCCCCCGGCGACGTCGTGGCCAAGGGCCGTCTCGAGCCCGGCAGAATGTTCCTGATCGACACCGCGGCCGGCCGGATCGTGTCCGACGAGGAGATCAAGGATCAGCTCGCCAATGCCCACCCCTACGGGGAGTGGCTGCACGCGGGCCTGCTGGACCTCAAGACCCTGCCCGAGCGGACACGGGTGCAGCCCAACCACGAGTCGGTGGTGCGCCGCCAGATCGCGTTCGGCTACACCGAGGAGGACCTGCGTCTGCTGCTGACACCGATGGCGGCCTCCGGCGGTGAACCGCTGGGCTCGATGGGCACCGACACCCCCGTGGCGGTGCTGTCACAGCGGTCAAAGCTGTTCTACGACTACTTCATCGAACTGTTCGCGCAGGTGACCAACCCTCCGCTGGACGCCATCCGGGAGGAGATCGTCACCTCGATGGCCCGCGTGATGGGGCCCGAGCAGAACCTCCTCGAGGAGACGGCCGCATCGTGTAGGCAGATCCTGCTCCCGTATCCGGTGCTGGACAACGACGAGCTCAACAAGATCGTCCACATCAACGACGACGGTGAGCAGCCCGGGCTGAGGACCTCGGTGCTGCGCGCGCTCTACGACGTCGAGCGCGGCGGCGAGGGCCTGGCCGAGGCGATCGACGACCTGCGTCGCCGCGCATCCGAGGCCATCGCCAGAGGCGCTCGCACACTGGTGATCTCGGACCGCGACTCCGACCACACCAAGGCGCCCATCCCGTCGCTGCTGGCGGTCTCGGCCGTGCACCACCACCTGGTCCGCACCAAGGAGCGCACCATGGTCGCGCTCGTGGTCGAGACCGGCGACGCCCGCGAGGTGCACCACATCGCGCTGCTGATCGGCTACGGCGCCGCCGCGGTCAACCCGTACCTGGCGTTCGAGTCGATCGAGGACCTGATCCGCGAGGGTGAGCTCACCGGCATCGAACCCGCGACCGCCGTGCGCAACTACCTCAAGGCACTCACCAAGGGTGTCACCAAGGTGATGAGCAAGATGGGCATCTCCACGGTCGCGTCCTACACCGGAGCGCAGGCGTTCGAGGCGATCGGCCTGGACAAGGGCGTGGTCGACGAGTACCTGGAGGGCACGGTGAGCCAGCTCGGCGGGGTGGGCCTGGACGTGCTCGCCGAAGAGGTCAAGCTGAGGCACCGCCGCGCCTATCCGGAGAATCCGACCGAACGGGTGCACCGCCGCCTCGAGGTCGGCGGCGAGTACCAGTTCCGCCGCGAGGGCGAACTGCACCTGTTCACTCCGGAGACCGTGTTCCTGCTGCAGCACGCGACCCGGACGGGGCAGTACGACGTCTTCGCGAAGTACTCCGACGAGGTCGACAGGCTCTCGCGTGAGGGCGGAACGCTGCGCGGGCTGTTCGGCTTCAGGAAGGGCGTGCGCCCGCCGGTGCCGATCTCCGAGGTCGAGTCCGTCGACTCGATCTGCACGCGGTTCAACACCGGCGCCATGAGCTATGGCTCGATCTCGGCCGAAGCCCACGAGACCATGGCCATCGCGATGAACAACCTCGGTGGCCGGTCGAACAGCGGGGAGGGCGGCGAGGACGCCGACCGTCTCTACGACCCGCGCCGCCGCAGCGCGGTCAAGCAGGTCGCCTCGGGGCGGTTCGGAGTCACCAGCGAGTACCTGGTGAACGCGACGGACATCCAGATCAAGATGGCTCAGGGCGCCAAACCCGGTGAGGGCGGTCAGCTTCCGGGGTACAAGGTGTACCCCAGCATCGCCAAGACCCGGCACTCCACGCCCGGTGTCGGGCTGATCTCGCCGCCGCCGCACCACGACATCTACTCGATCGAGGATCTCGCTCAGCTGATCCACGATCTGAAGAACGCCAACTCGGCGGCGCGGATCCACGTCAAGCTGGTCAGCTCGGTGGGCGTCGGAACCGTGGCCGCCGGTGTGTCCAAGGCACATGCCGACGTCGTGCTGATCAGCGGCTACGACGGCGGCACGGGGGCCGCGCCCCTGACTTCGCTCAAGCACGCGGGTGCGCCGTGGGAGATCGGCCTGGCCGACGCGCAGCAGACGTTGGTGCTCAACGGTCTTCGCGATCGGATCACCGTCCAGTGCGACGGCGGTATGCGGACCGCGCGCGACGTGATGGTCGCGATGCTGCTCGGTGCCGAGGAGTACGGTTTCGCCACGGCGCCGCTCATCGTCTCGGGCTGCATCATGATGCGGGTCTGCCATCTCGACACCTGCCCGGTGGGCGTCGCGACGCAGAACCCGGAACTGCGGGCGCGGTTCAACGGCAAGCCGGAGTTCGTCGAGAACTTCTTCCGGTTCATCGCCGAGGACATCCGCCGGTACCTGGCCGAGCTGGGCTTCCGCAGCATCGACGAGGCCGTCGGGCACGCCGAACTGCTCGACACCGAAGCCGGTGTGGCGCACTGGAAGAGCCAGGGCCTGGACCTGTCACCGCTGTTCGGCACGCCGACTGACCAGCACGGGGCGCCGTTGCCGCAGCGGCGCAGGCTGCGCGATCAGGACCACGGCCTCGAGCATGCGCTGGACCAGACTCTCGTCGCGCTGGCCGAGGGGGCGCTGGAGGACGCGCACACGGTGGTGCTGGAACTTCCGGTGCGCAACGTCAACCGCACAGTGGGCACGCTGCTCGGTTCGGAGGTCACGCGCCGGTACGGCGCCGCGGGCCTGCCGGCCGACACCATCACGGTGAAGCTGACCGGTTCGGCCGGTCAGTCCCTGGGGGCGTTCCTGCCGCCGGGCATCACCATCGATCTGGTCGGCGACGCCAACGACTATGTCGGCAAGGGACTCTCGGGCGGTCGCGTGGTCGTGCGCCCGCCGGACGATGTGCTGTTCCTGCCTGAGGACAACGTCATCGCCGGCAACACGCTGCTCTACGGTGCGACCTCAGGTGAGGTGTTCCTGCGCGGACGGGTGGGCGAGCGGTTCTGCGCGCGCAACTCCGGTGCGCTGGCCGTCACCGAGGGCGTCGGCGACCACGCCTGTGAGTACATGACGGGCGGCCGCGTCGTCGTGCTCGGCCCGACCGGCCGCAACATGGCCGCGGGCATGTCGGGCGGTATCGCCTACGTGCTGGGACTGAACCCGGCCAAGGTCAACACCGAGATGGTGGAGCTGCAGCGGATGGAGGCCGAGGACCTGGCCTGGCTGCGCAGCGTCATCGCCCGGCACGCCCAGCTCACGGGCAGCACCGTCGCGAGCTCGGTGCTCGACGACTGGCCAAGGCGCAGCGCGCAATTCACCAAGATCATGCCCACCGACTACCAGCGGGTGCTGCAGGCCACCAGGATGGCCAAGGCGGAGGGACGTGACGTGGACACGGCGATCATGGAGGCGACTCGTGGCTGATCCGACCGGCTTTCTGCATGTGCCCAAGATCGAGGCCGCCAAGCGCCCGGTCGACGAGCGCGTGGGCGACTGGCGCGAGGTCTACGAACGCCAGGACCCACACGAGCGCGCCGGCGAGGTCAGCCAGCAGGCGCGGCGCTGCATGGACTGCGGCATTCCGTTCTGCCACTCGGGATCCGCGGGCTGCCCCCTGGGCAACCTGATCCCGGAGTGGAACGACCTGGTGCGCCGCGGCCGCTGGGATGCCGCCAGCGACCGTCTGCACGCCACGAACAACTTCCCGGAGTTCACCGGGCGGCTGTGCCCGGCGCCGTGTGAGGCGGCGTGCGTGCTGTCGATCTCGGAGGCCCAGACCGGCGGCAGCGTGACGATCAAGCGGATCGAGCAGACCATCGCGGACCAGGCCTGGCTCGACGGCACCGTGGAACCTCAGCCCGCGGCCATCGCGACGGGCAGGAACGTCGCTGTCGTCGGTTCCGGTCCCGCGGGACTGGCTGCCGCACAACAGCTCACCCGTGCCGGCCATCACGTCACGGTGTACGAGCGCGACGACCGACTCGGCGGACTGCTGCGTTACGGCATCCCGGAGTACAAGCTCGAGAAGGACACCCTCAACCAGCGCCTGACCCAGATGCGGGCCGAGGGAACACGTTTCGTGACCGACTGTGAGGTCGGAGTCGACCTGTCGGTCGACGAGCTGCGCAACCGCTTCGACGCCGTGGTGCTCGCCGTCGGCGCACTGCAGGGCCGCGACACCGAGGTCGAGGGCCGGCACCTCAATGGCGTCCATCTGGCGATGGAGCACCTCGTGCCGGCCAACCGGGAGTGCGAGGGCGACGGGCCGTCGCCCATCTCGGCGGCAGGCAGGCACGTCGTCATCATCGGCGGCGGCGACACCGGTGCCGACTGCCTGGGTACCGCGCACCGCCAGGGTGCGGCGTCGGTGACGCAGTTGGACTACAACCCCGAACCACCGGAGGTTCGCGACGAGTCCCGCACGCCCTGGCCGACCTGGCCGCTGCTGCTGCGCACCTCGCCCGCGCATGCCGAGGGCGGTGCCCGCAGGTACGAGGTGGCCGTGCAGCGGTTCCTCGGCGACGACGACGGCAACCTGGTGGCGATCGAGATCGCCGAGGTCCGCGTCACCAGGGACGCCGATGGGCGGCGCCACATCACCCCTGTCGGTGAGCCGCTGCGGCTGCCGTGTGACCTGGCTCTGCTGGCGATCGGTTTCGAGGGTGTGGAGCCGATGCCGCTCCTGGACGGACTGGGTCTGGAACGCAACCGCCGCGGTGCCCTGCCGTGCGGTTCGGACTGGCAGACCAGCGCGCCCGGGGTGTTCGTCTGTGGCGATGCTCACAGGGGCGCCTCACTGGTGGTGTGGGCGATCGCCGAGGGCCGAAGCGCCGCGCACGCCGTCGACGTGTACCTGATGGGGGAGTCCGACCTGCCCGAACCGGTGCGGCCCAGCGCGTTGCCGCTGGCGGTCGTGTAGGTGTCGCCCAGGCGAAATCCAGGCCCGCGATCTGTATCGGTCGAGATGCCTCCTGACTGCGACTATGCTGGCTCGTCGTGACCAGACGCGCCAAGATCGTATGTACATTGGGCCCCGCCACCGGGACTGACGAGAAGACGCGTGCCCTCGTCGAGGCGGGGATGGACGTCGCCCGGATGAACTTCAGTCATGGCGAGCACGCCGACCACAAAGAGGCCTATGAGCGCGTGCGACGCGCCTCCGACGCCACGGGTCGCGCGGTGGGCATCCTCGCCGACCTGCAGGGCCCCAAGATCCGGCTCGGCCGGTTCGCGGACGGCCCCACGGTGTGGGAGACCGGCGAGACCGTGCGCATCACGGTCGAGGACTGCCCGGGCGACCACGACCGGGTGTCGACGACCTACAAGCAGTTGGCCGACGACGCCCAACCGGGAGATCGCCTTCTCGTCGACGACGGCAAGGTCGCCCTGGTCGTCGAGCACGTCGACGGATCCGACGTGGTGTGCACCGTGACCGAGGGCGGCCCCGTCAGCAACAACAAGGGGCTGTCGCTGCCCGGCATGAGCGTGTCGGTGCCGGCGCTGTCACAGAAGGACATCGAGGACCTCGAGTTCGCCCTGCAGCTGGGTGTCGACCTGGTCGCGCTCTCGTTCGTCCGGTCGCCCGCCGACGTCGAACTCGTCCACGAGGTCATGGACCGCGTGGGACGCCGGGTTCCCGTGATCGCCAAGCTGGAGAAGCCCGAGGCCGTGGACAACCTCGAGGCCATCGTGCTGGCGTTCGACGCCGTCATGGTCGCGCGTGGCGACCTGGGCGTCGAGCTGCCGCTCGAAGAGGTGCCGTTGGTGCAGAAGCGCGCCATCCAGATGGCCCGTGAGAACGCCAAGCCCGTCATCGTGGCCACCCAGATGCTCGACTCGATGATCGAGAACTCGCGGCCCACCCGGGCCGAGGCCTCCGACGTGGCCAACGCGGTGCTCGACGGCGCCGACGCGGTGATGCTGTCGGGGGAGACCTCGGTGGGCAAGCATCCGCTCGAGGCGGTCCGCACGATGGCGCGAATCATCACCGCCGTCGAGGACAATTCGATCGCGGCGCCGCCGCTGACCCACGTTCCTCGCACCAAGCGCGGTGTGATCTCTTATGCCGCAAGGGATATCGGAGAGCGCCTGGACGCCAAGGCGCTGGTGGCGTTCACTCAGTCCGGTGACACCGTGCGCCGGCTGGCACGTCTGCACACGCACCTGCCGCTGCTGGCCTTCACGGCGCTGCCGGAGGTGCGCAGCCAGCTCGCGCTGACCTGGGGTACCGAGACATTCATCGTCCCCACCATGAACACCACCGACGACATGATCCGGCAGGTGGACAAGTCCCTGCTGAACCTCGGCCGCTACAAGCGCGGCGATCTGGTGGTCATCGTCGCGGGCGCGCCACCGGGCACAGTAGGCTCGACCAACCTGATCCATGTGCACCGGATCGGTGAGGACGACCACTAGCCACCCGCGCCACCAGGAGACCGCCCCCAGATGACGACGCCGGCCAGTAGAGACTTCGAAGAACTGTTGGCAGTCCTCGACCTCCGCAGGGCGGATTCGTCGGCACCCGGCGTTGAGACCTTCTTCGGTTCGCATCCGACGAAGAATCCGATCCGCACGTTCGGCGGACAGATGATGGCGCAGGCGTTCGTGGCCGGAAGTCGGACGGTGCCGGCCAACCTGCCGCCCAGTGCGCTGTCGGCGCACTACATTGCCGGCGGCGACCCCGAGCAGGACCTGGAGTTCTCGGTGGTCCGCCTCCGCGACGAACGCCGGTTCGCCAATCGGCGGGTGGATGTGACCCAGAACGGCGCACTCCTGGGCACTGCGCTGATCTCGTACCTGTCCGGTGGCCGAGGCCTCGAGCACAACGTCGAGATGCCGTCGGTGACGGGCCCCGAGTGGCTGCCCAAGATCGACGAGCTGCTGGCGGGATACGAGGAGACGGTGCCGCTGTTCGTCAACGCGTCGCGGCCCATCGAATGGCGCTATGCGAACGACCCCGCGTGGATCATGCGCGACAAGGGCGCCAAGCTGCCCCACAACCGCGTGTGGATGAAGACCGAGGGTTCGATGCCCGACGACCCGGTGCTGCATCAAGCCGCGCTGGTGTACTCCTCGGACACCACGGTGCTGGACTCCATCATCACCACGCACGGCCTGTCCTGGGGTCACGACCGCATCTTCGCCGTCACGATGAACCACTCGGTGTGGTTCCACCGCCCGTTCCGGTTCGACGACTGGGTGCTGTACGCCACGACCTCACCCGTCGCCGCGGAGTCGCGGGGCCTGGGCACCGGGCACTTCTTCAACGAGGACGGCGAGGTGGTGGCCACGGTCGTGCAGGAGGGCATCGTCAAACACTTCCCGAGCCGCTGACCTCCGATCCCAACCCGCTGCGGCACAGCGGATCTGGCAGGAATCGCCGGGCGGTCAGCGGGTCGGGGTGAGGGTGACGCTCAGGTTGTCCTCGATCTTGCCGCGGAACTCGTCCTCGCACTGCGCCTGTGCGGCAGCGTCGTCGCCCGCCTCGGTCATGCAGTCGACGAAGTCGCGGCCCCCGATGTCCAGGAACCAGTTTCCCGCCACCACCGCGAACACGACAACGACGATGCTCAACAACGTGCCCAACGCGCCCAACAGAATTCCGGACAGCGCCACACCGCCGTTGTCGGCCTCGCCCCTGCGGACGCGACCGCGAGCCACGAAACCGAGGATGATCGCGGTGATGCCGAGGATGAATCCGCCGATGATCGTCAGGGACGCGGGCAGTGAGATCAGTCCGACGATCAGTGCCGCGAGTCCCAGGCCGTTCTTCATCCCCGTCGGCGATGGCGCGTACCCCGAGTACGGCTGCGGCGGCGCGGGCGGATAACCGGCGGCGTATCCGGGCGGCGGCGGTGGTGGATAGCCGCCCGGCGGTGGGGGCGGTGGATAGCCTGAATCGGGCGACGACCCGGGCGAGTCGGGTCCCGGTGGCTGAGTCATGAGTTGCGCTCCCCGTCGTGTCGAGTTGCTGGACCGCCAGCCAGGGTACCCGTCGCGACGCGTTGCGAGGCGCTTTGCAGCGTCAGACTGGGGATGTCGGCGGCGATGTCGCCGGGAAGGTGATGCGTGGCCACCACCACTGTGCGGTTCTCGCCGAGGAGATCACCCGACAGCAGAGCCCGCAGCAGCGCGTCGGACGCGGCCGCGTCCAAGTGCTCGGTCGGCTCATCGAGGAGCACGATGGGCGCGGGGGACAACAGCACTCGCGCCAACAGCAGGCGCCTGCGCTGCCCGGCCGACAGCGCCTCGGCGCCCCCGGTCAGGATCGTCGACAACCCGTCGGGCAGACGGGCAAGCCAGTCGCGCAGTCCCACCCGATCCAGCGCCGCGAGGAGTTCGGCGTCGGCGCAGTCGCCGCGGACGACGAGCAGGTTGTCTCGAACGGTGGTGGCGAAGACGTGCGCATCCTCGGCGAAGAACACCACCGTGGCGCGAAGTTCCTCCTCGGCAAGCTGATCCAGTGGTACGCCGCCGATGGCGACCCTGCCCGAGCGCGGCGTGAGCAGTCCCGCCAGCGTCATCAGCACTGTGGTCTTGCCACATCCGCTGGGCCCCAGCACTGTCATCCGGTCACCGGGCGCAAGGATGAGGTCGACGTCGACGGTCTGCGCTGCGCCGGGATGCCCGGCGGTCGCCTGCGCCGTCAGGGTCAGATCGGCTGGGGCGGAGATGACCTGCGGTGCAGTCGTTTCCGAGGTGTCCGCATCGGTCAGGGCCAGCAGACGGCGGGCGGCGATCCGGGACCGGGTCAACTGGACCGCCGCGGTGGGGAGCGCCGTGACGGCCTCGAAAGAGGACAGCGGGAGCAGCATCAGGATCGCCAGAGTCGTGGGTGCCAGCGTCATCGACATCTCGATCCCGATCACCACCGCACCCAGCAGGCTGACGCCCATCGCGGCGGTGGGGATGGCCGCACCGATCGCGGCGGGACGCGCGGCGCGGTCCAGCGCATCACCCCAATCCCGCTGACTCTCAGCGGATTCAGCGATCAGTCGCGGAAGCTGGCCACTGACCCGTAGCTCCGGTGCGTGGTCGAGGATGGTCATCGCCGTGATGTCGCGGTCGGCGTGGTGGCGGCGGGCGGCCTCCTCCTGCGCGGCCGCCCCGCGCGCCGACAGCCACGGGGCGAGCACCCCGGCCACCGCCAGGCAGGCCGCGAGCACCAGTGCGGCCGCCGGTGAGATCAGCGCAACGATCACCACGGCGGCCACCGACAGGACCGCGGCCACGGCGATCGGCAGAATCGCTCGGACCAGCGCATCGGACAGTTCGTCGACGTCGTGGCCCACCCTGCCCACCAGATCACCTTCGGACAGGGTGGCCGGGACCTCGACGGGGCCCTCGGCCAGCCGCCGGTAGATCTGCACGCGGGCCGAACCCGCTGCGCGCAGGGCGGTGTCGTGCGACGCGAGGCGCTCACAGTAGTTCAGCACGCCGCGGCTGATGCCGAACGTCCGCACGGCGACCACGGCCACCGACAGGTCGAGGATCGGCGGCATCTGCCACGCCCGCGTGATCAACCAGGCCGACACCGCCGCCAGGGCCAGCGCACTGCCCAGCGACAGCACGCCGCACACGACGGCCAGCGCCAGTCGCGGCAAACGCGGGCGCAGCAGGCGCAGGCCGCGCACCAGGGGATCAGACCGGAACATGCGCGGTGACTTCCACGATGTCGTCGGCGATCTCGAGCACCGCACGCCGATGGCCCACGACCACGACGGTGTCCCCGCGGTGCGCGCGCTCGGAGATCGCCGCCAGTACGCGGGCCTCGGTGTCTGAGTCGAGGTGTGCGGTGGGCTCGTCAAGCAGCAGGATCGGTGCCGATGAGCCGAGGACGCGGGCCAGGCCGAGACGCTGCCGCTGTCCCAGGGACAGGCCCAGTCCGCCGCGGCCGAGGACTGTGGCGGTGCCCAGGGGCAGGTCGGCCAGCACCTCGTCGAAACCCGCTGCGGCACAGGCGTCGTCAAGGTGGGGGACAGGACCGAACAGCTGCAGGTTTTCCGAAACCGTGCCAGGCACCAGAACCGGGCGTTGCGCCAGCCATGACAGCTGTGCCCACCAGGCCCGCGGATCCAGGTCGGCCACGTCCACATCATCGACGGTGACCCGGCCCGACGTGGGCCGCGTGAGGCCCGCGATGACCTGCAGTGCCGTGGACTTCCCGGCCCCGTTGGGGCCGGTGAGCACCGTGACGCGGCCCGGTGCGATCGTCGCGGTCAGATCCTGAGGCCGAGCGCCGTCCCGGTCGACCACGCTCAGGTGCTCGATCCGCAGTGGACTGCCGGCGGCACACACCGTCCGCGTGCCGTGTGCCGAGCGCTCCGTGGTCGCACCGATGAGCTCAAAAGCCTTGTCGGCAGCGGCTTTACCATCCTGTGCGGCGTGGAAGGCCACGCCGACGCGGCGCAGCGGCCAGAACACCTCCGGGGCCAACAGCAGCGCGGTCAGCCCGTCGGCCAGGGTCACACCCCCGTAGACCAACCGCAGCCCGACACTGACCGCCACCAGGGCGACACCGAGCGTCGCGAGCAGTTCGAGCACCAGCGACGACATGAACGCGATCCGCAGCGTGGACATCGCCGATCGGCGATGTGCCGCATTCAGATCGGCGATCCGGCCCGCCGGCCCGCGGGCCCGGCCGAGTGCGCGCAGCGTGGGGATGCCCGCCACGAGGTCCAGCAGACGGGACTGCAGAGTGGTCATGGCCTGCAGCGCGGCGGCCGAGCGGTCGGCGGTCACCAGTCCGATCAACACCATGAACAGCGGGATCAGCGGCAGCGCGATCAGCACGATGACCGCCGAGGCCGGGTCGAAGCCGGCGATGACGGCGACGGCCGCCGGCGTGAGCAGCGCGGCCAGCACCAATGCGGGCAGGTAGGAGGTGAAATACGGTCGCAGGCCGTCGAGCCCGCGCAACACGACCGCCGCCGCGTCGTCGCGTTGCGCGGCCAACTCCCGCGGCGACGCCGAGGTCACCGAGGTGAGCACCTGGGTGCTCAGATCCGCGATCGCGCCGCTGGCCTCGCGCTGGCTGATCCGGGCCTGGGCCCACTGCGCCAAGGTCCGCAGCGCCCACACACCGCCCAGAAGGAGCAGCGTCGGCGTCCAATGCCCCAGGCTCCGGCTCGTCGGATCGGTGATGACCGTCGCCACCAGGTGTGCGACAACGACCGCGGAGGCGATCGTGGCTGCGGCCGTCACCAGACCGCAGCACACCGTCGCGAACAGGTAGCGGCGGACCGACCCGGATGCGCGGGCCAACCGGGGATCCAACGGCCCCTTCGCCGAGCGCGTCGGGGCGGTCAGGACACGTGCCTCGGCAGTCCGACCGAGGCCGGGATGCGATCAGCGGTGATGCGTTGCCGGAACACCCAGTACGTCCAACCCTGATAGATCATCACCAGTGGCGCGAAGATCACGGCGGCCCACGTCATCACCTTGAGCGTGTAGGGGTTCGACGACGCGTTCTCGATCGTCAGGCTCCACTCGGGATTCAGCGTCGAGGGCAGCAGGTTCGGATAGAGGTCGATGAACAGCATGGCGACCACCGCGAACACGACGACCGTGGTCGCGATGAAGGCCCAGCCGTCGTGGGTGCCGGCCCGCAGCAGAGCGACCGCGGTCAGCAGCGACACCACGGCAACCGCCAACACCAGCCATGACCCCGGCTTGCCGTAGACGAACTGCGTCCACAGGCCGTACACCGCCGCGATCAGCACGACCGGAATCGAGATCCGGCGCGCGATGGTGAGTGCGTTGTCACGCACCGCTCCGGCGGTCTTGAGCGCCAGGTACGCCGCTCCGTGCAGCAGGAACACACCGCAGGTGGCCAGTCCGCCCAGCAGCGTGTAGGGGTTGATCACGTCGGTGAACGTCAGGCCGACCACCTGGTGGTCTTCGCCCACCGGTAGACCACGAACCAGGATGGAAAACGCTGCGCCCCACAGGATCGCGGGCACCCACGACCCCACGGCGATGCCGAGGTCGGCGCGCCGGCGCCAGACCGGGTCATCGATCTTGCCGCGCCACTCGATCGCGACGATCCGCAGGATCATCGCGAGCAGGATGGCCAGCAGCGGAAGGTACAGACCCGAGAACACCGTGGCGTACCACCCCGGGAAGGCCGCGAACATCGCGCCGCCGGCGGTGATCAGCCACACCTCGTTGCCATCCCACACCGGTCCGATGGTGTTGAGCACCGCGCGGCGGTGGTTGTCACGGTCCTCCGGGCCGGCCATGGCGCCCAACGGCGCCATCAGCATGCCGACCCCGAAGTCGAATCCCTCCAAGATGAAGAACCCGAGGAAGAGCACCGCGACGGTGATGAACCAGAACTCCTGCAGTCCCATGTCCGGTCTCCCTTGTCAGTAGGCGAACGACAGCGGGGCCACGTCGTCATCCCCGGGTGGGGTGGGCGGCGCGGGTTCGGAGTCGTGTTCCTGTGGGCCTTTGGCCACGTATCGGCGCAGCAGGTAGAACCAGATCACCGCCAGGACGGCGTAGATCAGGGTGAAGCTCACCAGCGACAGCCACACCATGCCCGCCGAATGGTTGGACACCCCGTCCTGCACCGTGAGCCGAACCAGTTGATCGCCCGTGGGGTTGGGGACGACCACCCAGGGCTGACGGCCCATCTCGGTGAACACCCACCCGGCCGCGCTGGCCAGGAACGGGGTGGGCAGGGTCCAGAGGGCGAGCGTGGAGAACCAGCGCTGGTTGGGGACTCGGCCGCCGCGGGCCAGCCACAGTGCGGCCAGGGCGAAGAGCATGGGGAATGCCAGGAATCCGATCATCGCGCGGAACGACCAGTACGTCACGAACAGGTTGGGGCGATAGTTGCCCGGACCGAACTTCTGCTCGGCCGCGGCCTGCAGGTCTTCGACCCCCTGCAGGGTCACTCCGCTGAACTTGCCCTCGGCCAGGAAGGGCAGCACATAGGGCACCTCGAGCACATGGACCACGCTGTCGCAATTGTTGTGCGTGCCCACTGTGAGGATCGAGAACATCGGGTCCGATTCGGTGCGGCACAAGGATTCAGCCGACGCCATCTTCATCGGCTGCTGCTCGAACATCAGCTTGCCCTGGATGTCTCCGGTGAAGAACAGCGCGACCGCGGCCACCAGCGCCACCCAGCAGCCCAGGATGGTCGCTGGCCGGAACATCGTCGCGTTGTCCTTGGCCGCCATGACGGCGACGGGGACCCGGCCCTCGCCGGCGTCCTCGTCGGCGGGCACGGCGCTCGTGGCGTCGAGGTCGGCGTCGGGCGCCGCGTCCAGTGCCCGCCGGTTGCGCACCATCCACCAGGCGCACACGCAGGCGACGAAGACCGCCGCGGTCAGGAAGGATGCCGCCACCGCGTGCAGGAAGGCCCAGATGGCGGTGTTGTTGGTCAACAGGTCGACGATGCTGTGCAGTTCGGCACGGCCGGTCTCCGGGTTGAACCTCGCGCCGACCGGGTGCTGCATGAACGAGTTGGCGGCGATGATGAAGAACGCCGACATGTTGACGCCGATCGCCACGATCCAGATGCAGGCCAGGTGCAGCGCGCGGGGCAGTCGGGTCCAGCCGAAGATCCACAGTCCGATGAAGGTCGACTCGAAGAAGAAGGCGATCAGGCCCTCCATGGCCAACGGGGCGCCGAAGACGTCACCGACGAACCGCGAGTACTCGCTCCAGTTCATCCCGAACTGGAACTCCTGCACGATGCCCGTCGCGACACCGATGGCGAAGTTGATCAGGAAGAGTTTGCCGAAAAACCGTGTCAGCCGGTACCACTCGGGTCGCCCGGTCACATGCCAGATCGTCTGCATCACCGCTATGAGCGGAGCGAGTCCGATCGTCAGTGGTACGAAGATGAAGTGGTAGACGGTGGTGATTCCGAACTGCCACCGCGATACGTCCAATGCATCCATGTGCACCAACTCCCGAGCCGCGGGTCCTGATTACTACGGATTGTAGTAGCAGTGCCTCGGTGGAGCCAGGGTGACGTGCGTTGCAGTCACCCCGGCTGTCAACTGGTGAGCACTTTGGTGGCCTTTCGGATGCGCAGCGCCGCCACGATCTCGAAGACTCCGAGCACGATCAGCCAGATGCCCACCACCTGGAACAGCGTGATCAGAGAGAGTCCGGGCCACACCAGCATCACGATGCCGGCCACCAGGCTCACGATGCCGAAGAAGATCTCCCAACCACGGGCCGGCAGCGTCTTGTCGCTGATGGCAGAGATGGTGGTGGAGACCCCTCGGAAGACGAATCCGATGCCGATCCAGATCGCCAGCAGCAGGATCGAATCCTGCAGGCTGAGGAAACACAGCACCGCCAGCACCAGCGACGCGAGGCCGCTGATGAGCAGCAGGGCGCGTTGTGCGCCCGAAACACGCAGACTGAACGCGAACACGACCTGCATGAGGCCGCTGACCAGCAGGTACGCACCGAAGAAGATCGCGGCCACGATGATGGTCTTGCCGGGCCACACCAGGGCCAGCACACCGAGGATCAGGGCGAGCACGCCCGAGATCAGTGTCGTCTTCCACAGGTGGGGCAACAGGCTTGGGGCAGTGGTGGTTTGCCCGACGTCGTCCACGCTTTTGTCCATGCCGGAAGTGTGACACACACACCCTGGTCGACAGGGCATTTGCGACAGCAATAGAAGTGACGAATGTTGACCCGTGGACCAGGTGTGGTCGTTAATGTTCCGTTACCGACAGTGCGCTCCGGGGCCCGGGTCGATAACGTGCTCTGCTTGGGCGAGGGCTGACGGCCGGACGACCGCGGGAATCGACTGCGCGGCCACTGCGCAGATTGAGCCCGACCTAGTACAGAAAGAGATGAACGTGGAAGCAGCAATGCAAGACCGTCGGGTGAGTACACGCTGGTGGCGCCGTGCGGCGATCGTCGCCGCGGCGAGCGTGTTCGCGCTGTCAGGCTGTGCCAGCGGAGGTGAGTCGCCGTCGGAGTCGGCCACCTCAGAGACCGGCTCGGCCACCAAGGTCGACGACATCGCCAACATGGTGCCCGAGGACATCAAGGCTTCCGGCAAGCTCGTCGTCGGGGTCAACATCCCGTACAAGCCCAACGAGTTCAAGGACGAGAGCGGCAAGATCGTCGGGTTCGACGTCGATCTGATGAACGCGATCGCCGCCACGCTCGGTCTCACCCCGGAGTACCGCGAAGCCGACTTCGCGAAGATCATCCCCTCGATCCAGGGCGGCACCTACAACGTCGGCATGTCGTCGTTCACCGACACCAAGGACCGCGAGAAGACCGTCGACTTCGTGACCTACTTCTCCGCGGGCACGCAGTGGGCGCAGCGCCCCGGCACCCCGATCGATCCCAACGACGCGTGCGGGAAGCGGGTCGCGGTGCAGGCCACCACGTATCAGGAGACCGACGAACTGCCCGCCAAGAGCAAGGCGTGCACCGACGCCGGCAAGCCCGCGATCGTCATCGTGCCGTTCGACGGTCAGGACGCCGCCACCAACGCGGTGATCCTCGGTCAGGCCGACGCGATGTCGGCCGACTCGCCCGTGACGGCATATGCGATCAAGGAGACCAACGGCAAGCTCGAGGCGGCCGGCGAGGTCTTCGACGCGGCCCCGTACGGCTGGCCCGTCGCCAAGGGTTCGGCACTGGCCGCGGCGCTGCAGAAGGCGCTCGAGCACCTCATCGAAAACGGCGAGTACGAGGCCATCGCCAAGAACTGGGGTGTCGAGGAGGGCATGATCGACAAGCCGGTGATCAACGGCGCGATCAGCTGATCTCTACGGACACACCATGACCACAGACGTTTCGTCGTCGCCTGCTGCCATCGACGCGGTCCCGCTACGGCATCCCTGGCGGTGGGTGACGGCGATCGTCATCCTCGTGCTCGCCGGGCTGTTCCTCTACGGGGCGGCCACCAATCCGGCCTACCGATGGTCCATCTACTTCGAGTACCTGTTCAACGAGCGGGTCCTGCGGGTCGGCCTGTTGAACACACTTCAGCTGACCGTCTATTCGATGGTCATCGCGATCGCCCTGGGCGTGGTGATCGCGGTGATGCGCCTCTCGCCGAATCCGGTGCTGCGCTGGGTGGCCTGGGTGTACCTGTGGATCTTCCGCGGCACCCCGATCTACGTGCAACTGGTGTTCTGGGGTCTGCTGCCGACCATCTACCAGAACATCCAGCTCGGGGTGCCGTTCGGGCCGTCACTGCTGCAGATCAACCTGCAGGCCCTGTCGATCCCGTTCCTGCTCGCGATCCTCGGACTGGCGCTCAACGAGGCGGCGTACATGGCCGAGATCATCCGCGCGGGAATCAATTCCGTGCCCGAGGGGCAGCTGGAGGCGTCCACGGCTCTCGGCATGTCGTGGGGCATGGCGATGCGGCGCACGGTGCTTCCACAGGCGATGCGCGTCATCATTCCGCCGACGGGCAACGAAGTGATCAGCATGCTCAAAACCACCTCGCTGGTCACGGCGGTGCCGTTCACGCTCGACCTCTACGGCATCACGTCCCGTGAGATCGCCGCGCGCACATTCGAACCGGTCCCGCTGCTGTTGGTCGCCGCCACGTGGTACCTCGTGGTGACGAGCATCCTGATGGTCGGGCAATACTACCTCGAGCGGCACTACTCGCGTGGGGCCTCGCGCAAGCTGACCTCCAAACAGCTTGAGGCACTGGCCAAGGCCCAGCTCGACACCCCGGGAGAGTGACATGACACCGATGGTCAAGGCTGAGTCGGTCTGCAAGGACTTCGGCGCACTCAAGGTGCTCAAGGGCATCACCCTGGAGGTCGAGAAGGGGCAGGTGCTGGTCCTGGTCGGACCGTCCGGGTCCGGCAAGTCGACATTCCTGCGGTGCATCAACCACCTCGAGAACGTCAGCGCGGGCCGGCTCTACGTCGACGGCGAGTTGGTGGGCTATCACGAACGCGGCGGAAAACTGCATGAGATGAAGCCGCGCGAGGTGGCGCGCCAGCGTCGCGACGTGGGCATGGTGTTCCAGCACTTCAACCTGTTCCCACACCGAACGGCGCTGGAGAACATCATCGAGGCGCCGATCCAGGTCAAGCGGGTCAAGAAGCAGGACGCGCTGGACCGAGCTCGCGATCTGCTCAATCAGGTCGGCCTGGCGGAGAAGGCGGACGCCTATCCCGCCCAGCTGTCGGGCGGTCAGCAGCAGCGGGTCGCGATCGCGCGTGCACTGGCGATGAGCCCCAAACTCATGCTGTTCGACGAGCCGACGTCGGCACTGGACCCCGAGTTGGTCGGTGAGGTGCTGGCAGTCATGAAAAAGCTTGCCGCCGAGGGCATGACGATGGTCGTGGTGACCCATGAGATGGGGTTCGCACGCGAGGTCGCCGACGAGTTGGTGTTCATGGACGGCGGCGTCGTCGTTGAACGCGGCGCCCCGCGTGAGGTGCTCAGCAACCCCCAGCACGAACGTACGCAGACCTTCCTGTCGAAGGTGATGTAACCTCAGTCCACTTGGGACGGGGGGCGCCGACGCGCCTGGGAGCAGACGGTGGATACAGAGTCTTCGGGGTCTTCGCAGCGGTTCGGGCACTACGAACTGCTCGAGCTGCTTGGTCGTGGCGGCATGGGCGAGGTGTACCGCGCCCGTGACACCAAGACCGATCGCGTCGTCGCGCTCAAACTCCTGCCGCCGCACCTGGCCCAGGACGCGGTCTTCCAGCAGCGGTTCCGGCGCGAGGCGCATGCCGCGGCGGGGGTCAACGATCCGCACGTGGTCCCCATCCACAGCTACGGCGAGATCGACGGCCGGCTGTATCTGGACATGCGGCTGGTCGAGGGGCTCAACCTCGGCGACATCCTGGCCCGGCGGGACAAACCCCTGGGCACTGAACTCGCGGCCGTGGTCGTCGAGCAGGTCGCCTCGGCGCTCGACGCCGCACACAACGCCGGTCTGGTGCATCGCGACGTCAAACCGTCGAACATCCTGATCTCCGAGAGCGAGTTCGTCTACCTCATCGACTTCGGTCTGGCCCGGGCCACCACCGAACCGGGCATCACGACGACGGGCAACACCCTGGGCACCCTGGCCTACATGGCGCCCGAGCGGTTCAGCGGGGGCCTCAGCGATCCGCGCTCCGACATCTACGCGCTGACCTGTGTGCTCTACGAATGCCTCACGGGCAGCCGCCCGTATCCCAGTGACAGCCTGGAACAGCAGATCGCCGGGCACATGGTGAATCCGCCACCGCGGCCCTCTGATGTGGATCCCGCCCTGGCGGCCTTCGACGAGGTCATCGAGAAGGGCATGGCCAAGGATCCGGAGCGCCGGTACCAGACCGCACCCGAGTTGGCCGCGGCCACCCGCAGGGCTGTGGACCGGCCCCGCGTCCGTGCCGACCGCAGGAGCACGGGCCGGTCGGCGCACCGCGCCACGGCCCGCACGCCGTCGCTGCGTCGTCGCCTCGCCGTCATCGGCGCGGTCGTCGCCCTGGTGGCGTCGGTGTCCACGCTGGCGGCTTGGCAGCTGCGGTCCGGCCCCAATGAGCGCACCCGGACCGCGAGCGTGTCGGAGAGCACCGCGACCGTCGCGCAGGCAGCACCCGCCGACGCGGTGTCGACGGTCGCGGACGCCGTGCCCGCGGAGATCCGCGCCACCGGGCGTCTCGTCATCGGCGTCAACGTGCCCTACGCGCCGAACGAGTTTCGGGACTCCTACGGCGAACTGGTGGGGTTCGACGTCGACCTGATGAAAGCGGTCGCCCGCACGATGGGTCTGACGCCGGACTTTCGGGAGACGGCCTTCGAGAGCATCCTGGGCTCGGTTCAGTCCGGCAGTTTCAACCTCGGGATGTCGTCGGTCACCGACACCCGGGAACGCCAACAGGTCGTCGACTTCGTGAACTACTTCGAAGCGGGCACGCTGTGGGCGCAGCGCCCGGGCGTGCACGTCGACCCCAACGACGCGTGCGGCCTGCGGGTCGGGGTGGCGTACGCGGTGATCCAGGAGACCGAGGAGATCCCGGCCAAGAGCGCCGCCTGCGTCGCCGCCGGTCGCCCGCCCATCGAGAAGGTGGTCTACACCCGGCAGGACGATCTGACCGCCGCGCTCATCGCGGGTGAGGTCGACGCGATGTCTGCCGACTCGCCGGTCACCGGATTCGCCGTCAAGACCAGCGGCGGCGCGATCGAGGTCACGGGCGAGGTGTTCGACGCCGGGCTCTACGGCTGGGCGGTCGCGAAGGGGTCGGGCCTGGCCGAGGCGCTCCGCCTGGCGCTCGCGCACCTGATCGACACCGGCGAGTACAGGACCATCGCGACCATGTGGGGTGTCGAACGAGGAATGATCGACGAGCCGATCATCAACGGCGCGTCCAGGTGAGCGCTGCTGCGCCACCCACCCACGATCCCACCGCGCCGATGTGGCGTGCCGCCCAGGTGTTCCGCCTGCTCAGTTTCGTCTATGCGGCCGGCTTCGAGATCGCCTCGGTCGACGAACTCGACCATCCCGTCCTGGGCTGGGTGCTGTTCGGCGTGCTGTCCGTGTGGACCCTGATGTGCGCGGTGGCCTACCTGCACGGCTTCGGTCGCCGCCCGGCCTGGGTGCTCGCCGAATTCATCGTGGTCGCTGCCCTGATCTGGTCCACCCACCTCGTGGCGTCACAGGAGTGGATCGCGGCCAACCAGTCCTGGCCAACCACCCTGTGGGCCACCAACGTCACGATCTCGGCGGCGATCCTGCGCGGACCCATCCTCGGCATGCTCGCCGGCTGCGCGATGATGGCGGTGTACGGCGCGCTGAAGGGATACGTCAACGTCGACCTGGCCCGCAACGCGACGATCGTCATCGAACTCGCGGTGGGCCTCGCGGTCGGAATGGCCGCGCAGACGGCGCGGCGCGCGCACGCCGAACTGGAGCGTGCCGTGCGCATGTCGGCCGCCGTGGCCGAACGCGAACGGCTGGCCCGCCACGTCCACGACGGCGTCATCCAGGTGCTCGCGCTGGTGGCCAAGCGTGGTCGCGAAATAGGCGGTGCTGCGGGCGAACTCGCGGTGCTCGCCGGGGAGCAGGAACGCGCGCTGCGCAGACTGGTCAGCACTCAGGAGGTCCCCGACGGCGCGGACGCCGGGTGGGTGGACCTGCGCCTGACCCTGAATCGTTTTGCGGCCGAACGGGTTGTCGTCAGTGTCCCCGCGACGGTGGTGCCCTTGCCGGCCGGGGTCGTCGCCGAGATCGGTGCCGCGGTGGGCAACGTGCTCGACAATGTGTCCGCCCACGCCGGTGCGGACGCGACGGCGTTCGTCCTTCTCGAGGACCTCGGTGACCGTGTCATCGTCAGCGTGCGGGACGACGGTGTCGGAATCGCGCCCGGTCGGCTGCGGCAGGCCGAAGCCGAAGGACGAATGGGCATATCGCGGTCGATCGTCGGCCGACTGCAGGCGGTGGGGGGCACCGCGGACCTGACCACCGAAGCCGGTGGGGGTGTGGAATGGGAGCTGACGGTGCCGCGGGATGCTGACGGACAGGGGTGAGTTGCGTGGGTGACGGTCCGACGGTGATGGTCGTCGACGACCACCCGATCTGGCGCGACGCCGTCGCGCGCGACCTCGCCGACGACGGGTTCGACGTGGTGGCCACCGCGGACGGTGTCGCGTCTGCCCGTCGGCGGGCCGCCGTGGTGCGCCCCGACGTGGTCCTGATGGACATGCAGCTGCCCGACGGCGACGGGGCCGCGGCGACGGTCGGCGTGCTCGAGGTTTCGCCGACGAGTCGGGTGCTGGTCCTGTCCGCCTCAGGCGAACGCGAGGACGTCCTGCAGGCCGTCAAGGCCGGCGCGACGGGATACCTCGTGAAGAGTGCGTCACGGGCCGAACTGGCCGACGCGGTCCGGGCCACCGCACAGGGACGTGCGGTGTTCACTCCGAGCCTGGCCGGACTGGTGCTGGGGGAGTACCGGCGGATCGCGCAGCGGCCGGCCAGGGCCGGCGACTCAGGTCCCACCCTCACCGAGCGGGAGACTGAGGTGTTGCGGCACGTGGCAAAGGGGTTGACCGCCAAACAGATTGCGGCCAAGCTGTCGGTCAGCCACCGCACGGTCGAGAATCACGTCCAGGCGACGTTCCGCAAGCTGCAGTTGGCCAACCGTGTGGAGTTGACGCGGTACGCGATCGAACACGGACTCGACAAGGACTGAAAAGCCGGTAGTCCTACTCATCCGCTGTCCGCACACGCGCGGCCACGATGGAGCGATGACTGCACCGCATCAGGATGCCCTGCAACGGTTGTCCATCGAACTCGATCAGCTGTCGCAGCACATGGCCGCGGTGGCTGGGCGATTCGCAGAACTCGGGGCGGCGGTTGCTGCCCCGCCGGTCCCGGTGATGACGGCCCCGCCGGTTCCGGTGATGGCACCCGTGTCCCAACCTCTTCCACCGCACCCCATGCCCCAACCCGTCCCACCGCACCCAGGGTTTGTGCCGCCGCCCGTGCCCGCTCCGCCGCGGCGGAAGCTGTCGGCACGGTTGCAGCGCGACGAGGACCAGAACTGGATCGGCAAGCTGCTCGCAGTCGCGGGAGTGGCCGTGACCCTCGTCGGCGTCGTGCTGCTGCTGGTGCTGGCCGCCCAGGCCGGGGTCCTGCGCCCCGAGATTCGGGTCGCGGCCGGCGCGGTCCTGGCGGCTGGTCTGGTGGTCGTCGGAGTT
Organism: Mycobacterium sp. ACS4331; assembly: GCF_001667265.1. Taxonomy (GTDB): domain Bacteria; phylum Actinomycetota; class Actinomycetes; order Mycobacteriales; family Mycobacteriaceae; genus Mycobacterium. Next base: position 180,751 of record NZ_LZHW01000102.1, read on the forward strand.
CGACTGTGGCACAGGCCGGGTGGGCAGGTCGGCGGTGTCGCCCTGACGGCCACGGGCGTGGCCGCGGCCTACATGGACGTCATCGCGATCACCACGATCTACGGCTGGGTCTCACCGGGGTTCGGGCTTGTGACCGCGGCGGTGATCGGCGGCGGGGGACTGACCCTGGCGCGGCGCTGGAACTCCCAGCAGTTGGCACTACTGGTTCTGGTGCCCTTGATCGTGCTGGCACCGATCGTCGGCGACGGGGTCACGCTGCTGCTGATCGGATTCATGACCGCGTTGTCCGCGGCCGCGCTGCCCGTGCAGCTGGGCCGGGACTGGCTGTGGATGCACGCCGCGCGAACGGTGGGCGTCACCCTGCCCCTCCTTGCCGCCCTGTTCGTCACGAGCGTCTCCGGGGACCGAGGCGACGGCTGGCTGCTCGGTGGAGCATGCGGCGTTGCGGCCCTGCTGGCGGTGCTCTCCTCGATCGTGTTGCTGCCGACGACCACCCGCCCGACCGCGATGGGGCTTCTCACGGTCGTCGGGGTGCTTCCGGCGCTGGCCGCGGGTGGCGCGGTGCCCCGAGTGCTGGCGGTGTTGTTGGCCACCGCCGTGGCCGCGGCGATGCTGGCACTGAGCACCGCGGGACGCAGGCTGGCGGGCGTCACCACCCCTGTGGTCGTGATCTGGTCGGCGCTGTCGGCTTTCGCCGCGTTGATCGCAGTGACCGCGGCCTTCGACGGCGAAGTGGAGGCACCCGTGCTGCTGGGGATGGCCCTTGTCGTCACCCTGGCCGGTCGCCGCAGCCGGATCGCGGCGTGGATCGGTCTGGCGTTCGCGGCCGTCGGCGGTCTGGCGTTCCTCGCCTACGCGCCGCCCGGATACCTCTTCGAGGGCACGGAACTGGCTGTGCCGCTGGCGATCTCGAACATCGTCGCCAGCTCGCTGGCCATTGCGTGTGCGGCTGCGATCGGCTACACCTGGGCCAGGCCCGCCCACCTCGCGGGTGACGGTGTGCGCATGCTCTGGATCGGTTCGGGACTCGTCGCGCTGTACTCGATCACGATGTTCACCGTGACGACCGGCGTGCTGATCGCGGGGGCCGACGGCGGTTTTCTGGCCGGGCACATGGCGGCGACGATCTGCTGGATCGGCGGCGCCGCCGTGCTTCTGGTCGCGGCGCGGCGCATGACCGGCCCTCAGGAGCGGATCGCGGGAGTCATCGGCGGCCTGTCGTTGACGGTGGCCGCAACCGCCAAGTTGTTCCTGTTCGATCTCGGGACCCTCGACGGCATGTTCCGCGTCGCGGCATTCATCGTGGTCGGTCTGGTGCTCCTCGGCATGGGCACCGGGTACGCCCGGAGCCTGGCTCAGGGCGACGGGGCGGACTCCGCCTGAGATCAGCGCGGAGGCCGCACGCGCAACGCGTCGACGACCAGGTTCAGCAGGTGGGGCACCCGGTCGTCGACGCGCGTGTCGAGCCGCCACAGAAAGCTGACCAGCGGGAGGACGTCCTCGGCGCGTGCGTCGGGCCGCAGCGTCCCACCGCTCTGACCGGCCGCGAGCAGTCGGTCGATCGCAGCGATGATGCGGTCGTACTGCTCATGGTGAAGTTCGTCGCGCGTCGCGGCGTCCAAGACGTGCGACAGCGCATGCTTCCTGCGTCCGAAAGCGGCCAGGACGTCCAGCCAGGCCCGCAGGGCGGCATCCGGTTCGTGACGGCTCAGCAGGTCCGCCGACGCGTCGACAAGACGCTCGAAGTCGTCGCGGTAGACCTCGGCCAACAGGGCCTCACGTGTCGGGAAGTGCCGATACAGCGTGGCCTGCCCGACGCCTGCGGCGGCGGCGATCGACTGGAGGGTGGCGTCGGGCTCGACGTCGAGGGCCGCGCTGGCGACCTCGAGGATGCGCGCGCGATTCTGTCGCGCGTCGGCGCGACGAGGGGCCGGGGTGCGGTCGCCAGGCGAAGCGGACATATGTCCGGTAACCTTTCGGATAGTTTCGGACAATTGTCCGTTTAGCGTATCCGGCAGGGGGCGTTGATGGGCATCGACGGCAAGACGGTGGCCATCACCGGGGCATCGAGCGGGATCGGTGCCGCGACTGCCGTGCACCTCGCGGCCCGCGGTGCGGCCGTGGTCCTGGCCGCGCGCCGCTCCGACCGGCTCGACGATGTGGTCCAGCACATCACGGACCGCGGTGGCGTCGCCGTCGCGCTGCGCACGGACGTTCGGCGACGGGCCGATGTCGAACACCTCGTCGACGCCACCCGGCGGCGGTTCGGACGCCTCGACGTGCTCTTCTCGAACGCCGGCAGCATGGCGGTGTCGGCCTTCGACGACCTGCGCGTCGATGACTGGCAGCAGATGATCGAGGTGAACCTGACCGGCGTGCTCAACGGGATCAGCGCGGCCCTGCCCGTGTTTCGCGCGCAGGGATCGGGTCACTTCATCCACACCGCCTCCACGGCGGCTCATCGGATCGTGGCCACGCAGGGCGTCTACGCCGCGACCAAGACCGCGGTCCGGGTGCTGTCCGAGTCGCTGCGGCAGGAGGCCGGCCCGGATCTGCGGGTGACGGTCATATCCCCGGGCCTGACGGACACGGAGGGAGTGGGCAAGGGCGCGAGTCAGGAGAGCGCCCAGCGACTCCGCGCGCTGCGGGCCGATCTGGCCATGCCACCCGACGCGGTGGCCCGCGCGGTCGGGTTCGCGATCGAGCAACCGGACGGCGTCGACGTGGGGGAGATCGTGGTCCGCCCCACGGCGCAGTCCTGACCCGGGAGCCGACCCCGCGAAACGTGACGCGGTCGCCGGAGCGTGCCGGAATTCATTCTGTTACCAAGCGTTACACCTATCGAACTGTCGATACGCAGAGGAGAGGGATTCCCCCATGAGCACAGCACTGCGAAACCAGAGGCGCGACGCCGACGGGATCACCGGCTTCGCACCGTCCGCCGAGTTCTTCGACAACCTGCAGAGAGTCCTGGTCGACCTGATCGAACTGCACCTGCAGGGCAAGCAGGCCCACTGGAACGTCGTCGGCACCAACTTCCGTGATCTGCACCTGCAGTTGGACGAACTCGTCGATTTCGCCCGCGAGGGCAGTGACACGATCGCCGAGCGGATGCGCGCCTTCTACGGCACGCCGGACGGCAGGTCCGACACCGTCGCCGCGACCACCAGCCTCCCGCAGTTCCCGGCGTTCGAGCAGAGCAGCAGCGAAGTGGTGGACCTGGTCACCACCCGGATTCGGGCGGCCGTGGACACCATGCGCGCCGTGCACGACGCCGTGGATGCCGAGGATCCCACCACCGCGGACATCCTTCACCAGCTGATCGACGGCTTGGAGAAGCAGGCCTGGTTGATCAGTTCGGAGAACCGTAAGGTCTGATCGCCGCGCGATCGGCGTCACCGCCGGCCTGTCGCCCCGACCGCACCTTCGCGGGGCGTGACCACAGGTTCGCTGCGGCGTCCGGTGAGGTACCAGGTGTGCATGACGCCCTTGCCCTTGATCTCGACGTCTCCGCGCTCCTCGAAGACGAAGTCGTCGCGCAGGCGCCGGTAGACGGCGTCGGGCACCTGGATGCGTCCCTCCTGATCGGTGGTCTCCATGCGGGAGGCGACGTTGACGGCGTCACCCCACACGTCGTAGAAGAACCGCCGGGCCCCGACCACGCCGGCGACCACGGGTCCGGCTGCGAGCCCGATCCGGATGGGCACCGGCCGGCCTTCGGGATCGCGCAGTCCGGCCACGGTGGTGGCCATGTCCAGCGCCAGCAGGGCCAGGGCGGCAAGATGGTCGGGCCGCGGTGTCGGCACCCCGCTGACCACCATGTAGGAGTCTCCGGTGGTCTTGATCTTCTCCAGGCCGTGCTGGTCGACCAGCGCGTCGAACTGCGTGTACAGACGATCGAGGAACCCCACGAGGTCGCACGGCGCGGTCTCGCTGGCCCGACGGGTGAATCCTGCGATGTCGGCGAAGAGTATCGACGCGTCGTCGTAGGCGTCCGCGATCATGTCGTGGTCGGGGTCCTTGAGTCGCTCGGCGATGGTCGACGGCAGGATGTTGGCCAGAAGCTGTTCGGAGCGTTGGTATTCCAGCTCCATGGCCACCTCGGCCCGGCCGACCTCGCGCAGCACGTACCACACCGTGGCGAACGCCATCAGGCAGGACGACGCCACGGAACTGATGAAGCCGATGGTCAGGGACCAGTCCGGCATCACGCCCGTGCTGCGCGGAACGTTCAGTTCGAGCACCACCACCAGGATCGCGCCGACGGCGACCAGCGCGCTGGCCAGCACGATGCGGTCGGTGCCCAGTGCCAGCACCACGATGGAGGCCGAGATCAGGAAGTAGAACTGCAGTCCGGATCCGGTGCCGATGGTCCAGGCCATGAACGAGACCGAGGCGTAGGCCGCGATCACGAAGGTGATCGCGGGCACCAGTTCCCCGAACCGGCGCAGCAGTGGAATCGTGAGGAACACGAGCGCGGACGCGATGTTGATGGCCGCGATCCGTTCGACACCGAACCCGCCGACCAGCTGCCAGATGCCGAACGCCCCGCTGACCGCGGCGGCGATCCAGGTGGCGATCTTGAGCACGCGGAACCTGCGCGCCGCACTGTCGGCGTAGTGCGCATTGCGGCTCGAGACGCACGGGTTGTCCCGGCGGGCCCGCCGCACGGCCCGCACGGCGGCCGTCGCTTCGCGTGCTCTCGGCATTCCAGCAGCGTAACGCCGTCGACGCGGCAGGTCAGTCGCTCGGCGAGACCAGTCGCACCGCGTGCTCGACGACGACGTCGAGATCGTCGCCCAGGTTCCCCGACAGCCACTGCTGGGCCAACTCGGCCATCGCGCCCGTGTACATCGCCGCGGCCACCAGTGTCGCCGTGCGGTCGCCGTTCGGCAGGGCCTGTTCGCGCTCACTGAGCACCATCTGACGCAGTGTCTCCTGGGCGATCTCGCGCCGCGCCGCCAGCACCGGATTGGCGCGGGCCTCGGTGAAGAGCACACGTCCGCGCCGCGGATCGGCGCTGCTGAAACCCAGCACCGCGCGGATGCCGGCCCGCAGTCGCTTGAGGGGGCCGCCACCCGCGGCGAGGATCTCGCGTTCGACTTCGGCATTCAACTCCGCGGCCACCACGTCGTACACCGCGCCGAGCAGCTCGTCGGTGTCGGCGAAGCTCTCGTAGAAATACCGCGTGTTCAGCGCGCTCTCGCGGCACACCGACCGCACCGACACCGCGCTCTCGCCACCGTCGCCGAAGAGCGCGAAAGCCGCGCCGACGAGCAGGTTTCGGCGCTCGACGCGGCGATCGGTGAGCGGAACCCCCGCCCACCTGGTGGGGCTGGACATGGGTAGAGCTTAGCGGCGAAAATTCTGGACACGGCTGTGACCAGAATTGTAGGCTGGCCCCATGCAGCTTCCGCATCAGCTTCTGCAGCACCGGATCACCCGCTTCTATGACAAGGAGATCCGCGGTCGGTACTTCCGCGGCCTCGAGTTCGACGGCCCCGTCGGTGATCCCGGCTGGTTCGGTCCGGGAAGTGCGGTGTGGCATGTGCATTCGCACCTGCCCGCGCTGGTGCTGGGCCTGCAGTGCGCGGCCTACATCGAGCGGTTCGATCCCAGCATCTTCTGGATGGGGGTCGACCACTCGCGCATCGTGGCCCGCGACTCGGAGACCGGGGAGCCCACCATGCTGGTCGATCCGGAGGGTGCGGCGGTTCGGCTGGGGCACTCGGTGTCGTTCTTCATCGGCACCGCGTACGGTTCGACGGCCACCGCCGAACGGTTGGCCACCACCGTGCGCGCCATGCATCACACCATCAAGGGCACCCGGCCCGACGGCCTGCCCTATGACGCCGACGACCCCGACTGGTTGCGGTGGAACTACGCGACGGTCGTCTGGGGCATCGCCACGGCCCACGAGTACTATCACCCGAACCCGTTGCGCGGCAAGAAGATCGACCGCTACTACCGCGAGTTCGTCAAGGTCGGTCATGCGCTCGGCGGAACAGACCTGCCCGAGACCAAGGCCGAGACGCTGGAGTGCCTGCACTCATACCTGCCCAAGTTGGCCATCACGTACGGCACGGCCATGGCCACCGGTGTGAACCTGTCCGACGCCGAGGCCAAACTGCCCGGCGGCGACTTCCTGGACTGGGCGATCCGCGACACGCTGCCGCGGTGGGCTGCGGCCATGGTGCAGTACAAGCCGCCCAATCCGGTCGAGCGTGCACTGCGCCAGGCGTCGGTGTTCGCGTTGATCAACGGCGTGCACACCGCGATGGGCCCGCTGCCGGAGTTCCGGGCGGCCCAGAAGCGCATGGCCACCGCCCAAGCCCGGCCCGTCACCTCACCCACGTACGTGCTGGGCACCGATCCCGAGCGCAGCCGTGCCAAGGTCGAACAGATGGCCTGAGATCACGGCGGTCACCGCACCACCGGCCGGCCGGTGATCACCGCCAGCAGGTTGCGCCACGCGTCCGACGGTTCGTTGACGATGTCGCCGTGAGCGCGCAGCCCGGACATCTCGGTGCCGTCGAGTCGCCGCCCCGTCGCGAGCCGCCACACGCCTGCCATCTCGTCGGGATCGGCGCCGTGCGGGCTGCCCGGCCGACCCTGCACCGCCTCGATCCAGTCACCCGGGGCCGTCATCGCATACCGTTCGATGTCGGGATTGCGGTTGTGCCAGTCGTTCTGGCTCTCGACACCGACACCCGCCCCGGCGGCGGCCACATAGACGGTTCGATCGGCGGTCAACCCCAGTCGTTCGGCCGTGCCGAGAATCGACCCACCGTAGGAGTGCCCGAGATAGGTCACCGGGATGTGTCGGCCGGTGGCGTCGACGGTGCGCTCGACGTCCTCGCTGAACGCCACCAGCCGCGGCGCCATGTCGAGCGCATACCGAGACTGCGCGGCATCCAGCACACCGCTGACGACGTCGTTCCCGGTGGGAAACGGGCCGCCCAGATACGTGATCATCGCGACGTCACCGCCGCCGGCCGCGACGAACCTGCGTGCGGTCCTGACGTTCGAATCCGATTCCAGCACTGTGGTGTTGAGGCCCGGAACCAGCACGGCGAGACTGGTCGCGCGGCTCAGATCACCGTGCAGTTCGACCAGGGACGATTTCGCCGGATCGAACGCGAGCACCTGACGTTTCACGGGTTCGGCGCTGTGCCCGGTCGGATCGGGCACCGCGGCCGTCAACTCGCGGTAGAACGCGATACCGCGCCGGGGGACCCGGTCGTGGTGGGCGATCGCGGCGGCACGCCAGGCCGGATCGGTGAACACCATCGCCTGAAACCGTTCCGCCGCAGCGCGATCGGGACCGAAGCCGCCCGCGCCGCGCAGTCCCTGGCCGAAACCCTGCGCCAGCGCCTCGCGGATCTTCTCGTTCTCCGGACGGTCGAGGATACGGCGTTGTGCGGCAATGGCGTCGGTGATGTTGATCTCGTTGGCCGCGACCCGCATCGGCCAGGGCACGCCATCGGTGTTACCCACCTGCAGCGGCGCGCCGGCGATCAGCGCCGCCCGCTGCCCGGGTGTCATGGCGGCGATCTGCTCGGCGATCCGGTCCTGACTCATTTTCGGCCAGGCCGCCACCACGTCGGTGGCCGCGGGCGCGGTGGCCGATGCGGCGGGACCGCGCAGCGGCGGAGGTGCCGACCCCTCGGAGGGCGCCGCACCCAACGCTTCGCGAATCGCGCCCGCGACGGCGTGGTCGACCGCGCCGGCGCGCCGCAGCGCGGCCTGCACCTGCACGGTCAAGTCGTCGGCGGACCCGAATCGGGGCGTGGCCGCCGACACCACCCCGGCGTCGTCGACGTCGCATCCGAGCGCTCGCACCGACCTCAACACCGCAACCAGCGCAGATCGGGCCGCGAGCAACTCGAGACCGCCCCGCCGGGCCTGTACCGCCGCCGTTGACAGGGCCTGCGCCAACCGGTGCGCCTGGGTCACGCTGTGGTTCAACCGGGTGAAGGCCTCATCGGCGGCGGCGCCGAGCCAGCCGTCCTTCTCGCGACCCAGTCCTTCGGTGTGTCGGCGCAGCGCCTGCGCCAGCGCCGACCACCCCTCGGCGACCTCCTGCAGCACCGCCGGCCGCCAGCGCTCGACGTCGGTGACCGTCGGCGCCGGGGTCATCGACCCAGCCGGGACGCGGTCGACTGGTCGGCGGCAGCCAGATCGTCAGCGCAGCGCTGGGCGGTCTGCGACCAGGCGTGGAGTGCGGCCACCACCCCACGGCATCGCGCGCCGACGTCGGTGGCCGCGACGACGGCCGAGGTCTCGGTGCCCACGAGGGCGGCGGGATCGAACTGCGGGATGGGCTGCGCGAGAATCCGGTCGGCGGCCCGGGCCACCGCAGTGGTCAGTTCCTGAAGCTTCGCAGGGTCTGCGGACAGCGGCGGGTGATTCATTGCCGCATCGTGACAAAGCCGCGTGAGCGGTGTGTACGACCGTCAACAGCCCTGGTGCAGACCGTCGGGGCGGCACCGCGCGGCAGCCCGATGGCGGTTCTTGCACACCGTTGCGCGTCCGCAACCCGTAAGCTCGAAGACGTGCAGCGACGAATCATGGGTATCGAGACCGAATTCGGCGTGACCTGCACGTTCCACGGTCACCGGCGGCTCTCTCCCGACGAGGTTGCCCGTTATCTGTTCCGGCGCGTGGTGTCGTGGGGCCGCAGTTCCAACGTGTTCCTGCGCAACGGTGCGCGCCTGTACCTCGACGTGGGCAGCCATCCCGAGTACGCGACCGCCGAGTGCGACAGCCTGATCCAGCTGGTCACCCACGACCGTGCGGGCGAGCGTGTGCTGGAGGACCTGCTGATCGACGCCGAGCAGCGGCTGGCCGACGAGGGCATCGGCGGCGACATCTACCTGTTCAAGAACAACACCGACTCGGCCGGCAACTCCTACGGCTGCCATGAGAACTACCTGATCGTGCGGGCCGGCGAGTTCTCCCGGATCTCCGACGTGCTGCTGCCCTTCCTCGTGACGCGACAGCTGATCTGCGGCGCGGGCAAGGTCCTGCAGACGCCCAAGGCCGCCACCTTCTGCCTGTCCCAGCGCGCCGAGCACATCTGGGAGGGCGTCTCGAGCGCCACCACCCGCAGCCGACCGATCATCAACACGCGTGACGAACCGCATGCCGATGCCGAGAAGTACCGGCGCCTGCATGTCATCGTCGGCGACTCGAACATGTGCGAAGCCACCACAATGCTCAAGGTGGGTACCGCGGCGCTGGTGCTGGAGATGATCGAAGCCGGCGTCCCGTTCCGGGACTTCTCCCTGGACAACCCGATTCGGGCGATCCGCGAGGTCAGTCACGACCTGACCGGCCGCCGTCCGGTCCGGCTGGCGGGCGGGCGGCAGGCCAGCGCGCTCGACATCCAGCGCGAGTACTACAGCCGCGCGGTCGAGCACCTGCAGACGCGTGAACCCAACGCCCAGATCGAACAGGTCGTCGACCTCTGGGGCCGTCAGCTCGACGCCGTCGAGTCTCAGGACTTCGCCAAGGTGGACACCGAGATCGACTGGGTGATCAAGCGCAAGCTGTTCCAGCGCTACCAGGACCGCTACGACATGGAGCTGTCCGACCCGAAGATCTCCCAGCTGGACCTGGCCTACCACGACATCAAGCGCGGCCGGGGGGTCTTCGACCTGCTGCAGCGCAAGGGTCTGGCGGCCCGCATCACCACCGACGAGGAGATCGACGAGGCGGTCAACACCCCGCCCCAGACGACGCGGGCCAAACTCCGCGGTGAGTTCATCAGTGCCGCCCAGGAGGCCGGCCGGGACTTCACGGTGGACTGGGTGCATCTCAAGCTCAACGATCAGGCGCAGCGCACGGTGTTGTGCAAGGACCCGTTCCGGGCCGTCGATGAGCGAGTCAAGCGCCTCATCGCGTCCATGTGACCCTTAGGGTGTTGTCGGTGGCGACCTCAAAAGTCGAACGGCTGATGAACCTTGTCATCGCGCTGCTCTCGACGCACGGCTACATCACCGCGGAGCGCATCCGCAACAGCGTCGCCGGATACGGCGACAGTCCCAGCGACGAGGCGTTCTCGCGCATGTTCGAGCGCGACAAGAACGAGTTGCGCGACCTCGGCATCCCGCTGGAGACCGGTCGCGTGTCCTCGTTCGACCCCACCGAGGGGTATCGAATCAACCGCGACTCATATGCGCTGCCCGACATCGAACTGACCCCCGACGAGGCCGCCGCGGTCGCCGTCGCGACGAAGCTCTGGGAGTCCCCGGAGTTGGTCACCGCGACCCAGGGCGCGTTGTTGAAACTGCGCGCCGCGGGCGTCGACGTCGACCCGGACGCGGGCCTGTCGCTGTCCGCCCCCAGTGGCCTGCCGGGTCTACGCGGCTCCGAGGACGTGCTGGGAGTGCTGCTGGCGGCGATCAACGCGGGGCAGGCCGTGCAGTTCCCGCACCGTGCGGGCCCGACCGCGCCGTTCACCACGCGCACCGTCGAACCGTGGGGAGTCGTCACGATGAACGGGCGCTGGTACCTGGTGGGCCACGACCGCGACCGCGACGACACCCGCACCTTCCGGCTGTCCCGTATCGGAGCCGAGGTCAGTCCGGTCGGCCCCGCGGGCGCGGTCCACCGGCCAGATGGGGTGGACCTGCGCGCAATCGTCGCCCGAGTGGTGAGTGAACCGTCCAGCGGAGTGCAGGCCAGGGTGTGGGTCGCGGCGGGCCGAGCCACCTCGCTGCGTCGCATCGGCACATCGTTGGGCGCCAAGCAGTTGGGCGGCCGCGACGGCGAGATCATCGAAGTCGATGCGGGCGCGCGCGGCGGCCTGGCCCGCGAGATCGCCGGGCACGGCGCGGACGCCGTGGTGCTCGAACCCGAGACGCTGCGCCAGGAGGTGCTGGCCCGGTTGCGGGCGGCCGCGGGGGAGGTGGCCTCATGACATCGGTGTCCGCTCGCCTGGTGCGCCTGCTCAACATGGTCCCGTACTTCCAGGCCAACCCGCGCATCACCTACGCCGAGGCGGCCGCCGACCTCGGCGTCACCCGCAAGCAGCTGGAATCCGACCTCAACCAGCTGTGGATGTGCGGCCTGCCCGGCTACGGGCCCGGCGATCTGATCGATTTCGAGTTCTCCGACGACACCATCGCGGTGACCTTCACCGCGGGCATCGACGAGCCACTGCGGCTCACCTCGCCGGAGGCGACCGGTCTGCTGATGGCGCTGCGCGCGCTGGTGGACGTGCCGGGCGTCGTGGATCCCGAGGCCGCCCGAAGCGCGATCGCCAAGATCGAGTCGGCCGCCGGCGCGGTCTCGCACCCGTCGTCGGCGACGGCCGAAGCGGAACCGGCTCCTGCCGAGAGCGCGGCCGCGGCAGCGGTCCGAGAGGCCGTGCGCACGGGTCATGCGTTGTCCATCGAGTACTACTCGGCCTCCCGGGACACCATGTCGACACGGGTGGTGGATCCGATCCGGGTGGTGCTGGTGAACGACCACAGTTACCTCGAAGCCTGGTCGCGGGAGGCCGAAGGGGTGCGGCTGTTCCGGTTCGACCGCATCGTCGACGCGGCGGTGCTCGACGAACCGGCCGCGGCACCGGAACCGGCGCTGCAGGGGCCCCCGGACACCTCGCTGTTCGACGCGGACCCTGCACTGCCCGCGGCGACGCTGCGCATCGCGCCCGAGGCGTCGTGGATGTTCGAGTACTACCCGATGCGCGACATCCGGCAGCTGCCGGACGGGCAGTTCGAAGCCGTCATGACGTATGCGTCCGAGGACTGGATGGCCCGCCTGGTGCTCGGCTTCGGGGCCGAGGTGAAGGTCGTGGAACCGGCCGAACTCGCCGAGCGGGTCCGGGTTGCGGCACGTGCCGCGCTGGGCGCGTATGCCGACGCGGAGTAACATCAAACCAACGTCTGGAGGTAATCAAAGTGGGTGCACTGAGTCCGTGGCATTGGGCCATCCTCGCCATCGTGATCATTCTGCTGTTCGGCGCCAAGCGGCTGCCCGATGCGGCACGGTCGCTGGGTAAGTCCCTGCGGATCTTCAAAGCCGAGGTCAAGGAGCTGCAGAGCGACAAGCCCGAGCAGGCGCCGACCCAGGTGCAGTCGGAACGGGTGGCCGAGCCCGCGCCGAGCCCGGAGCCCAACCACACCGACGCACGGCCCGCCTGACGGCCCACCCAGTCTCTGTCGACCCATCGTCCCACCTCCAGGTGGGCAGCGACTGAGCGTGCCCAACCGAAGCGACGATCGTGAAACCTTCAGGCGTCTTCAAACGGCTTGACCCGCGTCAACGCCGCAGCAGGGTCAACCCCGACGGGACGATGTCCCTTGTCGACCACATCCGGGAGCTGCGCACCCGCCTGCTCATCTCGGTGGCGGCGATCTTCGTCACCACGATTATCGGGTTTCTCTGGTACGGGCACGGCTTCTTCGGCTTCGAGAGCCTCGGTGAATGGCTGCGCCGGCCCTACTGTGCGCTGCCGGAGTCGGCCCGCGCGGACATCAGCGCCGACGGCGGCTGCCGACTGCTCGCCACGGCCCCGTTCGACCAGTTCATGCTCCGGCTCAAGGTCGGCCTGATGGCGGGCATCGTGCTGGCCTGCCCGGTGTGGTTCCACCAACTGTGGGCGTTCATCACCCCGGGTCTGTACAAGAAGGAACGCCGTTTCGCCGTCACCTTCGTGGTCAGCGCGGCGGTGCTGTTCGTCTCGGGTGCCGTGCTGGCCTACATCGTGCTCTCCAAGGCCCTGCACTTCCTGTTGACCGTCGGCAGCGACGTCCAGGTGACCGCGCTCTCGGGTGACCAGTACTTCAGCTTCCTGATCAACCTGCTTCTGGTGTTCGGCGTGGGCTTCGAGTTCCCGCTGCTGATCATCATGCTCAACTTCGTCGGTGTGCTGCCCTACGAGCGGCTCAAGGCCTGGCGGCGCGGTCTGATCCTGGGCGTCTTCGTCTTCGCGGCGTTCGCCACCCCGGGCTCAGACCCGTTCTCCATGCTTGCGCTCGGCCTGGCCCTGACCCTGCTGCTCGAGTTCGCCATCCAGATCGGACGGATCCACGACAGGCGCAAGGCCAAGCGGGAGGCGGCCAAGGAGCGGGAGCTGCCCGACGATCAGGCCTCCGAGATCGACGTTCCCTCGCCGGTCGCGGCGCCGGCGAGCATCTCACATGACGACGTCACCTGACGCAGGCGAACTGCAGCGGTTCACCGCCGACCTGCCGTTCGCGCTGGACGGATTCCAGCAGCGCGCCTGTGAGGCGCTCGAACGGGGCCACGGCGTCCTGGTCTGCGCCCCCACCGGCGCGGGCAAGACCATCGTCGGGGAGTTCGCGGTGCACCTCGCCCTGGCCGCGGGACGAAAGTGCTTCTACACCACCCCGATCAAGGCCCTGAGCAACCAGAAGCACACCGATCTGGTCCGCCGTTACGGTGCCGACCGGATCGGACTGCTGACCGGTGACGTGTCGGTCAACGCCGACGCACCCATCGTGGTGATGACCACCGAGGTGCTTCGCAACATGCTGTATGCGAACTCGCCTGCGCTGCAAGGTCTCTCCCATGTCGTGATGGACGAGGTGCACTTCCTCGCCGACCGCATGCGCGGCGCGGTCTGGGAGGAGGTGATCCTGCACCTGCCCGATGAGGTCCGCCTGGTCAGCCTGTCCGCCACCGTCAGCAACGCCGAAGAGTTCGGCGGCTGGATCCAGACCGTGCGCGGCGACACCACGGTGATCGTCGACGAACACCGCCCGGTGCCCCTGTGGCAGCACATGCTGGTGGGCCGGCGCCTCTTCGACCTGTTCGACTACGACTCACGGCGCTCCATGGACGCCCAGCTGCTGGTCGATCCCGAGTTGGTTCGGCACATCGCGCATCGGCGCGAGGCGGACCGCATGAATGACTGGCAGCCACGCGGTCCCAAAGGCCGCGGCCAGCACCGCGGGCGGCCGAGCATGTTCAGGGCGCCGGCCCGCACCGATGTGATCGCGACGCTCGACCGTGAAGGTCTGCTGCCCGCCATCACCTTCGTGTTCTCCCGCGCCGGGTGCGAGGGTGCGGTCAAACAGTGCCTGAGGTCGTCGCTGCGCCTGACCACCGATTCCGAGCGCGCCCGAATCGCCGAGGTGATCGACCGTCGCTGCGGTGATCTGCCCGACGCCGACCTGCCGGTCCTGGGCTACTACGAATTCCGCGAAGGGCTGCTCCGGGGCATCGCGGCGCACCACGCGGGAATGCTGCCGATCTTCCGGCACACGGTCGAGGAGCTGTTCGCGGCGGGCCTGATCAAGGCCGTGTTCGCCACCGAGACACTGGCGCTGGGCATCAACATGCCGGCTCGTACCGTGGTTCTCGAACGGCTGGTGAAGTTCAACGGCGAACAGCACGCACCGCTGACACCCGGTGAGTACACCCAGTTGACGGGGCGCGCGGGCCGCCGGGGCATCGACGTGGAGGGCCACGCCGTCGTCATCTGGAATCCATCCGAGAGTTCCGCCGAACCCGCCGAGGTCGCGGGCCTGGCCTCCACTCGGACCTTTCCACTGAAGAGCTCGTTCGCGCCGTCGTACAACATGACCATCAACCTGGTCTCCCAGATGGGACCCGCGCAGGCCAGGCACCTGCTGGAACAGTCCTTCGCGCAGTACCAGGCCGACCGTTCGGTGGTGGGACTGGTGCGAGGCACCGAGCGCGGCGAGAAGATGCTCGACGAGATCGCCGCGGAACTCGGCGGCCGGGACGACCCGGTCCTCGACTACGCCCGACTGCGGGTGAAGATCTCCGAACGTGAACGGGCCCAAGCACGTTCGTCGCGCGTACAGCGCCGGGCGGCGATCAACGACGCGCTGGGGGCACTGCGGCGCGGCGACATCATCGCGCTGTCGCAGGGTCGCCGGGGCGGACTGGCCGTGGTGCTGGAACCGGCCCGAGACGCCGACGACCCGCGGCCCCTGGTGCTCAGCGAACACCGCTGGGCCGGACGCATCTCATCCGCGGACTGCTCGGGCGCGCCTGCCGCACTGGGCACGATGTCGCTGCCCAAGCGTGTCGAGCATCGGCAGCCTCGGGTCCGTCGTGACGTCGCCTCGGCGCTGCGCTCAGCCGCGGAAAGCCTGGTGATCCCCGACGATCGGGACTCTCGCCGCAGGCGGGGACCAAACCAGGACGACGACATCGACGCGGAACTGATCGACCTGCGCAACCAATTGCGCCGCCACCCCGGGCACAGTGTTGCCGATCGGGAGGCCAAGGTGCGCATCGCAGAGCGTTACCTGCGCGTCGAACGCGACAATGCTCAACTGCGCCAGAAGATCTCCGCGGCCACGAACTCGCTGGCCCGCACCTTCGACCGGATCGTCGGGCTTCTCAGCGAACGCGGTTTCATCGCGGCTCCCGAAAGCGCGGACGGACCACCCGTGGTCACCGACGACGGCCGACTGCTGGCCCGGATCTACAACGAGAGCGATCTGCTGGTGGCCGAGTGCCTGCGCAGCGGCGCGTGGAATGACCTTGCGCCCGCCGAATTGGCGGCCGTGCTGTCGGCGGTGGTGTTCGAATCCCGCGGCGGGGACGGTCCGTCGGCACCCGTGCACGACGCGCCCACCGCGGGACTGAGACGTGCCCTGGCCCGCACCCGAAGGTTGGCGGGGGAGTTGCGCGCCGACGAGATTCGGCACCGGATCGCCCCCACCCGTGAACCCGACGAGGGATTCGTCACCACGATGTACCGGTGGGCCACGGCGGGTGATCTCACCACGGCACTGGCCGCAGCCGCCGATGCGGGCGGTGGGACACCGCTGTCCGCAGGCGATTTCGTGCGATGGTGCCGACAGGTGCTCGATCTGCTCGACCAGGTTCGCAACGCCGCTCCGTCCGCAGAACTTCGGGCCGCGGCCAAACGCGCGGTCGACGACGTGCGGCGTGGGGTCGTCGCCGTGGACAGCGGCTGACCGAGCGGGGCATGAATCTGTCGACTCACCAGCGCAGAACCCCTTCCGACACGCGTTCGCCCTTGTCGGTGGCGCACCGATCGCCGTGTTGTCTGCGGGTAGGGTGAGGCAACCGCTACGGTTGATGCCGGCGCACGAGTTTCGAATATCCGAGGAGAGACGATGAGCGGACCGCAGGGCCCGGACCCGACGCAGCCGTGGCAGGGCCAGGGTCAGGATCAGCCTGCCGGGGATTCCGCCGAGCAGCCGACCACTGTGACCCCCGGGATGCAGCCGCCTGCCGCACCGCCCTCGGGAACCCCCGATCAGCCCACCGCGCAGGCGCCCGGCGGCTGGCAGCCGCCCGCCTACACCCAACAGCAGTACGGGCAGCCGCAGTACGGCCAGCCGCCGTCGACGCCGGGTTACCCGGCGGCGCCGGAGTACGGCCAGCCCGGCCAGCCCCAGTATGGGCAGCCGCAGTACGGCCAGCCCGGTCAGCCGCAGTATGGGCAGCCGCAGTACGGCCAGCCCGGTCAGCCGCAGTATGGGCAGCCGCAGTACGGCCAGCCCGGCCAACCGCAGTATGGGCAGCCGCCCTACGGCCAGTACGGCCAGTACGGACAGCCCGGACCCGAGGACGGGTCGAAGAAGTCGCTTACCACGCTCACCGCGATCCTGGGCGCGATCGTTCTGGTGATCATCGCCGCGATCCTGGTGCTGGGCTTCTGGAAGCCCGGCTTCTGGGTGACCACGAAGCTGGACATCAACAAGGCGCAGGCGGGAGTGCAGCAGATCCTGTCGGATGAGTCCAACGGGTACGGCGCCAAGAACGTCAAGGACGTCAAGTGCAACAACGGCCAGAACCCCACGGTCAAGAAGGGTGACACCTTCACGTGTGAGGTCAGCATCGACGGGACCAAGCGCCAGGTGACCGTGACGTTCCAGGACGACAAGGGCACCTACGAGGTGGGTCGACCCAAGTAGGCCCGGCGGGCCGGCCCCCGGTCGGCCCCCGGTCGGCCGTCAGTCGAGCGCGTCGAGCGCCTTCTGCAGGCGCGCGATCGACGACCCGACACCGTAGGCCCCCGCGAGCTCGGCGACCAGGCCCGGATCACGCGCGGCCAGCGGCAGCGCGTCGGTGTCGTTGGACAGGGTGACCTGCGCGTCGGTGGCCACGCGAACCACCGGCACGGCCGCGTCGAGGTAGTCCTGCGAGCTCGCCAGCTTGGCCCGAATCCCCTTGGCGAGTCCCGATTTCGGGTCGGCGGCGGCCGCGCGGATGGCGTCGAGTGACCCGTGTTGCGCCAAGAGTGTCGCGGCCGTCTTCTCGCCCACGCCGGGCACGCCGGGCAGGCCGTCCGAGGGATCCCCGCGCAGCACCGCGAGGTCGGCGTAGGCCGCACCCGCTCGCGTCAGCGGAAGGCCGTACTTGTCGGAGACCTCGGTGGGCCCGAAGAGCGTGGCCTTGGCCAGGCCTCGACCCAGATACAGCACCCGCACCGGCACGGGTTCGTCCGTCACCACCTGCAACAGGTCCCGGTCCCCGCTGACCACCACCACCGGGTCACGCGTCTCCCGTGCCGCCAGGGTGCCCAGGACATCGTCGGCCTCATACCCCGGGGCGCCGCCCGTGGTGATCCCGAATGCGGCGAGGATTTCCAGGATCATGTCCACCTGGGGTGTCAGTTCGTCAGGCACCTCCTCGATGTCCGGTGCGTCGCCGACGCCCTCCTGTTCGACCCGGTGCGCCTTGTACGACGGGATCAGATCGACCCGCCACTGCGGTCGCCAGTCCAGGTCGAGGCACACCACCAGGCGCGTGGGCCGCTGCTGGGCGACCAGCGTGGCGACCGCGTCGAGAAACCCACGCACGGCGTTGACCGGCCTGCCGTCAGGCGCCTTGATCGAGGACGGCACACCGAAGAACGAGCGGAACCACATGCTGGCCCCGTCGAGCAGCAGCACCTTGCCGGTGTCGGAAGTCATGGCGGTCATCCTGCCTCAGCGGGCCATGGTCGAGTTGGGCGCAGTCCAGTCCGTCGACACGAATCGCCGTGCGATCAGCCAGTCGGGGCCCTGCACGGCGAATTCGTCTCGGTACCGGCCGAAGTGGTCGAGCCCGATCTCGGTGAACACCGTGAAATAGGACGTCACGTGGGCCCGGTCCGGGGTGATTTCGGCGAACAGGATGTTGGCCAGGTTGTGCCGCACAATGCGCCGCGTGCCCTCGGCCGCAGCCGGGGTGGCCGCGACCGAGGACAGCCGCTCCACGATGGCGGCACGGCCCCGCAGCGGTTCCTCCCCTTTGATGTGCAGGACGCCGTCGGTGCAGAAGGTCGCGGCCAAGTCGTCGACCCTCCCGGCGTCTCCGGACCACGTGTAGCGGGCCAGCGTGTCACGGATGCGTTCGCGCGCGGTCAGTTCCCAGTGCTCCACGCGTGTGATCGTATGCGGTGCCTGCGCACTAATCTGGTGTCCATGGGTGCCAGCCGGTTCGAATCCAGTGTGTACGAGCATCGTCTGCGCGCCGCCGCGGCCGCCGCGGCCGAGGCCGGTCTGACCGGCTTGATCATCACTCCCGGCTACGACCTGCGGTACCTGGTGGGTTCGCGGGCACAGACCTTCGAACGCCTGACGGCGCTGGTGATTCCGGCAGCCGGAGCGCCCACGATCGTCGTACCGAGGTTGGAGTTGGCGTCGCTGAGGGAGTCAGCCGTCGTCGAGCTAGGGATCACGGTCACCGACTGGGTCGACGGCGAGGATCCCTACGACCTGGTGGTGGCGGCACTCGGCGACGGGTCGGTCGCGACCGCGGTCACCGACTCCATGCCGGCACTGCACCTGCTGCCGCTGTCCGACCGACTCGGCCGCACGCCGGTGCTGGCGACGGAGGTGCTGCGCTCACTGCGGATGGTCAAAGACCCGGCCGAGATCGACGCGCTGCGCAAGGCCGGTGCGGCCATCGACCGCGTGCACGCCCTGGTGCCCCAGCTGCTGGTGCCCGGCCGCACCGAGGCCGAGGTCGCCGCCGACATCGAGGCCGCGATCCTGGCCGAAGGGCACAGCGAGGCGGCGTTCATCATCGTGGGCTCGGGTCCGCACGGCGCCGACCCGCATCATGAGCACTCGGATCGTGAACTGCGCGCCGGTGACGTCGTCGTCGTCGACATCGGCGGTCCCTACGACCCCGGCTACAACTCCGACTCCACCCGCACGTACAGCCTGGGCGAGCCCAGCGCCGAGGTCGCACAGCACTATTCGGTGCTGCAGCGGGCCCAGCAGGTCGCCGTCGACGCCGTGCGGCCCGGGGTGACGGCCGAACAGGTCGACGCCGCCGCCCGCGATGTGCTGGCCGAAGCGGGATTGGCCGAGTACTTCGTGCACCGCACCGGCCACGGCATCGGACTGTCGGTGCACGAGGAGCCCTACATCGTCGCGGGCAACGACCTGCCGCTGCGGCCTGGGATGGCGTTCTCCGTCGAACCCGGCATCTACTTCCCGGGTCAGTGGGGTGCCCGCATCGAGGACATCGTCATCGTCACCGAGGACGGCGCGGAGCCGGTCAACACGCGGCCCCATGACCTGATCGTGGTGCCGCTGCCGCAGTGAACTGACTCAGCCCTCGCCGCGGTCCAGCAGCTCAGATGAGCCCAGCACCCGCTCGACCTGCACCTCGATCACGACGCGGCGCGGATTCACGCGGGGGGTGCGGTACCGCTGCGCGTACCGCAGTTCGGCGTCTCGGATGGCCTCGGGGTCGGTGTTCACCTTGGACCTGCCCTCCAGGGACAGCCAGCGGGCGCCGTCGACCTGACTCAGCACGGCCACTCCGCCCCGGTCGGCGTTCACGGCCTTCTGCGAACCGCCGTTGGTGATGACCCGCGCGATGTGGGTCTTGGGGTCGAACGTGAAACCCACGGCCACGACGTGCGGCGATCCGTCCGCCCTCAGCGTCGTGAGCATCGCGAGGTGACGTTCCGTCAGGAACGCCAGCGCGTCGTTGGTGAGCCGGGTGGTTGCGTGCGCCATCAGAGCCCACGCTAGCGCAGGACATAATCGCAGCCATGAACGACACGGCTGCAGCGGCGCCCGAGGTGGTGGTGGTCTTCGGCGGCCGCAGCGAAATCGGGGGAGAACTGGCGGCGCGGTTGGCGCCGAGGGCGACGGTGGTGCTCGCGGCACGCGGCGCCGAGGGCCTCGACGGGCTGGTGGGCAGGCTGTCGCAGGCCGGTGCCGCCGCCGTCGAGATCGTGGAGTTCGACGCCGACGACCTCGGCTCGCACGCCGGGGTGCTCGACCGGATCGCGGCCGAACATGGCCGCATCGACACCGCGGTCCTGGCGTTCGGGGTGCTCGGTGATCAGGCGCGGGCCGAGGCTGAGGCCGAGCACGCGGTCGCGGTGGTGCACACCGACTACGTCGCGCAGGTGAATCTCCTGACGCTGCTGGCCAACCGGATGCGGGCCTCGGGCCGAGGGCGCATCGTGGTGTTCTCGTCGATCGCGGGCGTGCGGGTGCGGCGCGCCAACTATGTCTACGGCTCGGCCAAGGCGGGCCTGGACGGTTTCGCCAGCGGATTGGCGGACGCCCTGCACGGCACCGGCGTGCACCTGCTGATCGTGCGGCCCGGTTTCGTGATCGGACGCATGACCGCCGGGATGGACGCGGCGCCGCTGTCGAGCACTCCGGCGCAGGTCGCCGAGGCCACCGCACGGGCGCTGGCCAGGGGCCGACGCCAGGTGTGGGTGCCGCGGACGATCGGCGCGCTCGCGTTCGCGACCCGATTCGTACCGCAGGCGATCTGGCGAAGGATGCCGCGCTGATGATCGTGGTGGTGGGTATCGGTGCCGACGGTGTGGCCGGCCTGTCGGAACGGGCCCGCGGCGAGCTGTCGCGCGCGACCGTCGTCTTCGGTGCACCGCGGCAACTGGCCCTGCTGGACGCCTCGGTGCGCGCGGACCGGCGTGAGTGGCCGTCGCCCCTGCTGGCCGGCCTGCGCGGCGCGCTGGAGAACATCGACGGTGACGTGCACGTCGTGGCGTCCGGGGACCCCATGCTGCACGGCATCGGCACGACCCTGGTGACGATGTTCGGCGCCGACCAGGTCCGCGTGCTCCCACACGTCTCCAGCGTGTCGCTGGCCTGCGCCGCGCTGGGATGGGCGGTGCCCGACACCGAAGTGATCAGCCTGGTCACGGCTCCGCCGCACACCGCGGTCCGTCGAGGCGGGCGTGCGATCGTGCTGTCGCGGGACGGGTCGACCCCCGCGACGCTGGCCACCCTGCTCGCCGAGACGGGCCGGGGGCCGTCCGGCATGACCATCCTCGAGCAGCTGGGCGGGGCCGGGGAACGCATGCGCACCGCGACCGCGGCGCAGTGGGCCGCCGAACCGCCGTCCGACGTCGATGCGCTCAATGTCGTGGCGGTGGAGTACCAGCCCGACGACCGGGTGCTCACCACGCTGCCCGACGACGCCTACGCACACGACGGCCAGCTGACCAAGCAGCCCATGCGGGCGCTGACCCTGGCCGCGCTCGCGCCCCGTCCGAATGAACTGCTGTGGGATGTCGGTTCGGGTTCGGGCAGCATCGCCATCGAATGGTGCCGACACGGAAATGGCTGCCGTGCCGTCGCATTCGAACGCGACGAGGTTCGGCGAGCCCGGGTCACCGCCAACGTCAGCAGATTCGGCGTCCC
This sequence comes from Mycobacterium sp. ACS4331, assembly GCF_001667265.1. Taxonomy (GTDB): domain Bacteria; phylum Actinomycetota; class Actinomycetes; order Mycobacteriales; family Mycobacteriaceae; genus Mycobacterium. The sequence continues at coordinate 202,365 of NZ_LZHW01000102.1, forward strand.
GGTGCAGGTTCGGGGGGCGGCTCCGGACGAGTTCGCCGGAGCCTCCCCGCCGTCGGCGGTGTTCATCGGCGGCGGCCTGACCCAGCCGGGTCTGTTCGACGGGTGCTTCGCCGCGCTCGCGCCGGGCGGGCGGCTGATCGCCAACGCCGTCACAGCAGAGTCAGAATCCTTTCTTGTGCAGCGTTATTCCGAACTCGGCGGCGAACTTCGCCGGTTTCAGCACTACCGGGGCGAACCCGTCGGTGGTTTCACCGGATGGCGCCCGGCCATGCCCGTGACTCAGTGGACGGTGGTCAAAGCATGACGATCCATTTCATCGGCGCCGGACCCGGTGCGGCCGATCTGATCACGGTGCGCGGGCAGCGCCTGATCCAGTCGTGTCAGGTCTGCCTGTACGCGGGATCGATCATGCCCGCCGACCTGCTGGCCTGGTGCCCGCCTGAGGCCAAGGTCATCGACACCGGGCCGCTGAACCTCGACCAGATCATCGACGAACTGGCCGCCGCCGATGCGGCTGGACTCGACGTGGCGCGGCTGCACTCGGGGGATCCGGCCCTCTACAGCGCGCTGGCCGAACAGTGCCGCCGCCTCGACGAGCTGAACATCCCCTACGAGATCGTCCCGGGCGTCCCGTCTTTCGCGGCGGCGGCGGCCGTGCTGGGCCGCGAGCTCACGGTGCCCGGGGTGGCCCAGACCGTGACGCTGAGCAGAGTGGCCACCCTGTCCACCGCGATGCCGGAGGGGGAGGATCTGCGCACCCTGGCCGGGATCGGCGGCACGCTCGTGCTGCACCTCGCGGCGGCTCAGATCGACACCGTGGTGGCCGACCTGACGGCCGGCGGCATCAGCGCCCAGACACCGGCGGCCGTCGTCGCGTTCGCGAGTTGGCCGCAGCAGATCGTGCTGCGCGGAACGCTCGGAGACATCGCGGCGCAGATGCGCGCCGCGAAAGTGACGCGCACCGCGGTCATCATCGTCGGCGAGGTGTTGGCCGCGCAGGGGTTCGTCGACAGCTATCTGTACTCCGCGGACCGCGCCAGGGGAGCTCGGCACTGATGCGCGTGCTGCTGCTCGGCGGCACCTCCGAAGCCCGAGCGCTGGCCGGCCGCCTGCACCCGGGCGTCGAGGTGATCAGTTCGCTGGCCGGGCGGGTCCCCGATCCAGCGCTGCCGGTGGGTCCGGTGCGCATCGGTGGCTTCGGCGGGGTGACCGGATTGGCGAACTGGTTGCGGGACAACGCCGTCGACGCTGTCGTCGACGCCACCCATCCGTACGCGGCCACCATCACCGCGAACGCCGCGGCGGCATGCCGGCAGGAGGCGGTGCCGCATGTGGTGCTGGCCCGGCCGGGCTGGGACCCCGGTGACGCGGTGCTCGTCGAGTCGGACGTCGCCGCGGCCGCAGAGGTGGCCCGCCGTGGGTGGGCACGGGTCTTCCTGACCACCGGCAGGTCGGGCACCGCGGCCTTCGTCGGCAGCGGCGCGTGGTTCCTGATCCGGGCTGTTACGCCGCCGGACCCGGAGACGCTGCCCACAGACCACGAACTCGTGCTGTCGCGCGGGCCCTACCACTACGAGGACGAGTGCGCGCTGCTGCGGCACCACGCCATCGACGTGCTGGTCACCAAGAACAGCGGCGGATCGATGACGCGGCCCAAGTTGGACGCGGCGCGCGACCTCGGCGTACCGGTGCTGATGATCGACCGGCCACCCCTGCCCGCGGGGGTGGCGGTGGTGTCCGACGTCGCCGAGGCCGAGGCCTGGGTGCGGCAGCGCGAGGGTCAGTTCGCGGGGTAGGTGCGCGGCGTGAAGACGCGGCCGTCGTGCCACTGCGTCTGCGTCGAACCGATGATCAGCAGGCAGCGCATGTCGACCTCGGACGGGTCCAGATCGCCGAGGCGCACCACCCGGACCTCCTCGGCCGGACCGGCGACATCGCGGCCGATCACCACCGGGGTGTCCGGAGACCGGTGTTCGAGAAGCAGCTCCCGCATCGCGCCGACCTGCCAGGTCCGCGTCTTGGACGCCGGGTTGTAGATCGCGAGGACAAGATCCGACTCGGCGGCCGCCGTGATGCGCTTGGCGATCACCTCCCAGGGCTTGAGCCGATCCGACAGCGACACCACGGCATAGTCGTGGCCCAGGGGAGCGCCCACCCGGCTGGCCACGGCCTGCGCCGCGGTCATCGCCGGGACCACCCGCACCTGCACATCGGGCCAGCGGGTCGCCTCCTCGAGCACCGCGGTCGCCATGGCGAACACGCCCGGGTCACCGGAGGACACCACCGCCACCGCGCGGCCCTGCTCGGCCAGCGAGCACGCCAACCGGGCCCGCTCGGGTTCGTCGGTGTTGTCGCTGGGATGCAGGCGCTGGCCGTCCCGAAGCACCACCCGATCCAGGTAGGGTCCGTACCCGATCAGATCGGTCGCCGCTGACAGCACGCGCCGACTCTCGGTCGTCATCCAGTCCGGATCGCCGGGGCCCAGGCCGACCACTGCCACCGAACCGACCGGCTCGGGTCGGGCGGTCATGCCGCTGCCGGGCACCATCGCCAGCGAGAAGTACGGCACCTTCTCGGCGTCGACGTCTCCGGCGGGCAGCACCCGCTGCTTCTCGGTGCTGGCGCGCTCGACATAGAACGCGTCATCGAGCCGTCCGGCCTTGGAAAGCGCCTCGCGCACCGCGGGATAGGACCGGCCGAGCTTGAGCACCACCGCGGCGTCGGCGTCGCGCAGCCGACGGGTCAGTTCGGCCTCCGGCAGGGTGCCGGGCAGGATCGACAGCACCTCGTCGCCCTGGACCAGCGGCGTGGCGATCGCCGCCGAGGCGGCGCTGACCGATGTCACGCCGGGCACGATCACGGCGTTGAACCGCTCGGTGAGCCGGGTGTGCATGTGCATGTAGCTGCTGTAGAACAGCGGGTCACCCTCGGCCAGCAGGGCCACGTCGCGGCCCGCGTCCAGGTGCGCCGCGATGCGCTCGGCGGACTCCCGATAGAAGTCCTCCATCGCACCGGCATACCCGCCGGGGTGTGCGGTGGCCTCCGTGGTCACGGGGTAGACCAGGTGCTCCTCGATCTGCCCCTCGCGCAGGTACGGCTCGGCGATGCCGCGTGCGATGCTGCGACCGTGCCGCGCACTGTGGTAGGCGACGACATCCGCGGCCCCGATCACCCGGGCCGCCTTGACCGTCACCAATTCCGGATCGCCGGGTCCCAGCCCGACGCCCCACAGGGTGCCGCTCACGCCACCCCCTCGGAGACGCTCGCGATGGCGTTGACGGCTGCCGCCGCCATGGCGCTGCCGCCGCGTCGGCCCGTCACCACCAGATAGGACATGCCGCGCGGACGGGCGATCAATTCGTCCTTCGACTGCGCCGAGCCGACGAATCCGACCGGTCCGCCGAGGACGGCGGCCGGGGCGGGAACTCCGTCATCGAGGAGTTCGAGCAGCCGGAACAGCGCTGTGGGGGCGTTGCCGATGGCCACGACCGCACCCTCGAGACGGTCGGCCCACAACTCGACACCCGCGGCTGAGCGGGTGTTGCCGGTCGCGGCGGCGCGTTCGGGGGCGCGGGGGTCGGCGACCAGGGAGACGACGTCGTTCTTGGCGGGCAGTCGGGCCGCGGTGATCCCGGCGGCGACCATCGAGGAGTCGCAGAGCACCGGCGCGCCGGCGGCCAGAGCGGTGTGTGCGCGGGTGACGACATCGGCGGTGAAGGCCACGTGGTCGGCGACGTCCACCTGACCGCAGGTGTGGATCAGGCGGACCACCACCCGGGCGACATCCTCGGGAAAGCGGGACAGGTCTGCCTCGTCGCGGATGGTCGCGAAAGACTGGCGGTAGATCTCGCCGGCATCGCGGATGTAGTCGAGCACCCGCTCACCCTACGGGTGGTGCCGACGCGGCCGATAACCGTCCGGCGTCGCCAGGAGAACCTGACTTCCAGGCGGGCTGCCGCACGCGCGTTCGCACCCCACGTAGTGGCGGTGATCGGCGCCGACCTCGCCGGCGGCCACGGCCGCGGCGGCATCAGCGCGCACGTCGGCGATCGACTTCGCGCACCCGGGACGTCCTGTGCACGCACTGACCGTCAGCCAGGGGGAGTTCTCGTCGAACACCAGTCCCTGCGGGGCCAGCACCCGCAGCGAGGCGTCGGCGACCTCCTCGGTCAGGTCGTACACCAGCACGGACCGCCACGGGGTGATCGCCAGCGGCGCCCCGATGGCCGCCAGGAACTCGGCCGTGCGGGCCGCCAGCACGCCCAGTGGCACCGCCGCGCCCAGCGTGACCAGCCCGTCGTGCTGGGTGAACCAGCCGACCGGGGGCCGATGGGTCGGGGTCGGCGGCGGGCCCAGCACGGCGCCGTCGAAGAGCACCGCCGGGTCGGGCAGTTCGTTGACCCGCCAGGCGTTCCCGCGTATCTCGACGAACCGGTGCGCGGCCCCCAGCAGGGCATCGACCGCCCGTTCGGGGGCGACCGACAGGCCGGTGTCCCGGCCGCAGATCTGCAGCCCGGCACGGTCGCCGTGCAGACGCAGTCCGATGTCGGTGCCCAGCCCGCTGATGTCGCCGCGACCGTCGTCGAGTCCGATCCAGAAGCGGCCGGGCAGGCGGGCCAGATCGGGCTCGGCCTGCAGGGCGGTGTCGAGTTGGGTCACCAGGTCTCGGACGTCCCCGAAGTCGCCTACCCGCCCCGACAGTGGGGAGGCGACGATGTTGCGCACACGTTCATGCGTGGGTGAGGGGAGCAGGCCGGCCTCGGCGACGGCCTGCGCCACGGGTGCGGGGTCCGGGCCGATCCCGCGGATCTGCAGGTTGCCCCGACCGGTCAGCTCCAACACACCCGACCCGTGGTCCCGGGCCGCGACCGCCAGCGCCGCCATCTGCTGGGCGGTCAGTCGGCCACCAGGCAGCCGGATCCGCGCCAATGCGCCGTCGGCCGCCTGATGCAGGCTCAGCGCGCCGGGGCAGGCGTCGTCGTCGCGGGTGCGGATCACGTGTCCACGGTACGACGTGGGTGGCCCGGAGCTCATGCGGTACGAATGGGGGGTGCCGACCGACTCTTCGCCGACCGTCCTGCTGCTGTCCACCTCTGACACCGACCTGATCACCGCCCGTGCCAGCGGTCGGAACTACCGGTGGGCCAATCCGAGCAGGCTGATGCAGTCCGACCTGGCCGGAGAACTCGCGGAGCTGCTCGACGGCGTCGACGTGGCGGTGGTGCGCATCCTGGGCGGCTACCGCGCCTGGGAGGACGGCATCGACGCGGTGCTCGCCAGCGGGGTGCCGACCGTGGTGATCAGCGGTGAGCAGGCGCCCGACGCCGACCTCATGGAGCGTTCCACCGTGCCTGCCGGCATCGCCGTGCAGACCCACCTCTATCTGGCCCAGGGGGGCGTGGACAACCTCGCCAGCCTGCACGCGTTCCTGTCCGACACCGTGCTGATGACCGGGGTCGGCTTCGACCCGCCGGCCGAGATGCCCACCTGGGGCGAACTGGCCCGGCCCGCCACCGAGGCGACCGGACCCACGGTCGCGGTGCTCTATTACCGGGCCCAGCAGCTGGCCGGCAACACCGGCTACATCCACGCGCTGTGCGACGCGATCGAACACGCCGGGGGCCGTCCGCTGCCGCTGTTCTGCGCGTCACTGCGCACCGCACCGCCCGAACTGCTCGAGCGGCTGCGCGGCGCCGACGCCATGGTGGTGACGGTGCTGGCCGCGGGCGGGGCGCGCCCCGCGACCGCTTCGGCGGGCGGGGACGACGACAGCTGGAACGTCGAACACCTCGCGGCCCTGGACATCCCGATCCTTCAGGGGCTGTGCCTGACATCCCCGCGTGCGCAGTGGGAGGCCAACGACGACGGCTTGAGTCCCCTGGATGTCGCGACGCAGGTCGCCGTCCCGGAGTTCGACGGACGCATCGTCACGGTCCCGTTCTCGTTCAAGGAGATCGACCAGGAGGGTCTGATCACCTATGCGGCCGACCCGGAGCGTTGCGCGCGCGTCGCGGGTCTGGCCGTGCGCCACGCCAGGCTGCGTCACGTGGCACCGGCCGACAAGCGGGTCGCCCTGATCTTCTCGGCGTATCCGACCAAGCATGCCCGCATCGGCAACGCGGTGGGCCTGGACACCCCGGCCAGCGCGGTGGCGCTGCTGCGGGCGATGAGCGAGGCGGGCTACGCCGTCGGAGACGTCCCGGGCCTGGCGGCGGGGGACGGCGACGCGCTGGTGCACGCCCTGATCGAGCGCGGCGGTCAGGATCCCGACTGGCTCACCGCGGAGCAGCTGGAGTCCAATCCGGTGCGGGTCGCGGCGTCGGAGTACCGGGACTGGTTCGCCACCCTGCCCGCCGAACTGGCCGACGCCGTGGTCGAACACTGGGGCCCGCCGCCGGGTGAGCTGTTCGTCGACCGCAGCAACGATCCGGAAGGCGAGATCGTCATCGCCGCAATGCAGTTCGGCAACGTGGTGCTGATGGTCCAGCCGCCGCGCGGGTTCGGCGAGAACCCGGTCGCGATCTACCACGATCCGGATCTGCCGCCCAGCCACCACTACCTGGCGGCCTACCGCTGGATCGACACGACGTTCGGCGCCGACGCCGTGGTCCACATCGGCAAGCACGGCAACCTCGAATGGCTGCCCGGCAAGACCCTGGGGCTGTCGGCGGCCTGCGGCGCCGACGCGGCGCTCGGAGACATGCCGCTGATCTATCCGTTCCTGGTCAACGACCCCGGCGAGGGCACCCAGGCCAAGCGCCGAGCGCACGCGGTGCTGGTGGACCACCTCATCCCACCGATGGCGCGCGCCGAAAGCTACGGCGACATCGCCCGATTGGAGCAGCTGCTCGACGAGCACTCAAACATCTCGGCACTCGACCCGGGCAAACTGCCCGCCATCCGGCAGCAGATCTGGACGCTCATGCGCGCGGCCAAGATGGACCACGACCTGGGATTGGCCGACAGGCCCGACGAGGACTCGTTCGACGACATGCTCCTGCACGTCGACGGGTGGCTGTGCGAGATCAAGGACGTGCAGATCCGCGACGGCCTGCACATCCTGGGCCAGCGCCCCGAGGGTGATGTCGAACTCGACCTGGTGCTGGCCATGCTGCGGGCCCGCCAACTGTTCGGCGGGGAGCAGTCCGTCCCCGGCCTGCGGCAGGCCCTGGGCCTGGCCGAGGACGGCGAGGACTCCCGGATCTCGGTGGACGCCGCGGAGGCCCAAGCGCGCGAACTCGTCGCGGCCCTGCAGTCCTCCGGATGGGACGCCGCTGCGGTGGACACCCTGACCGACGACCCGGACGTCGCGGCCGTGCTGCGCTTCGCGGCCACCGAGGTGGTGCCCCGGCTGGCCGGCACCTCCCGCGAGATCGAGCAGGTGCTGCGGGCCCTGGACGGCCGGTTCATCGCGGCCGGACCGTCGGGTTCCCCGCTGCGCGGACTGGTCAACGTACTGCCGACCGGACGCAACTTCTATTCGGTGGACCCCAAGGCGGTTCCGTCGCGGCTGGCCTGGGAAACCGGTGTGGCGATGGCGGATTCGCTGTTGAACCGCTACCGCGACGACCATGGCCGGTGGCCGGAGTCGGTGGGCCTGTCGGTGTGGGGGACCTCGGCCATGCGCACGTCCGGCGACGACATCGCCGAAGTGCTGGCCCTGCTCGGCGTGCGCCCGGTGTGGGACGAGGCGTCGCGCCGCGTCGTCGACCTCGAGGCCATCACGCTGACCGAACTCGGTCGGCCCCGCATCGACGTCACGGTGCGCATCTCAGGATTCTTCCGCGACGCCTTCCCGCACGTCGTCACGATGCTCGACGACGCGGTGCAGCTCGTCGCGGCGCTCGACGAACCCGACGACCAGAACTTCGTCCGCGCGCACGCGAGCGCCGACCGGGCCGACCACGGCGACCGGCGGCGCGCGACGACGCGCATCTTCGGGTCCAAGCCGGGCACCTACGGTGCGGGCCTGCTGCAGTTGATCGACAGCCGAAACTGGCGCGACGACAACGATCTCGCGCAGGTGTACACCGCCTGGGGCGGGTTCGCCTACGGCCGCGACCTGGACGGCGCACCGGCGACCGAGGATATGAACCGCGCCTACCGGCGAATCGTGGTGGCGGCCAAGAACACCGACACCCGCGAGCACGACATCGCCGACTCCGACGACTACTTCCAGTACCACGGCGGCATGGTGGCCACGGTGCGCGCGCTGACCGGGAAGGACCCCGCGGCCTACATCGGCGACAACACCCGTCCCGACGCGGTCCGCACGCGGACCCTGTCGGAGGAGACCACCCGAGTGTTCCGCGCCCGGGTGGTCAACCCACGCTGGATCAGCGCGATGCGCCGGCACGGCTACAAGGGCGCCTTCGAGATGGCCGCCACGGTCGACTACCTGTTCGGCTACGACGCGACGGCCCATGTCATGGCCGACTGGATGTACGAGCAGCTGACCTCGAGCTACGTGCTGGATCCGGAGAACCGCAAGTTCATGGCCGAATCGAACCCATGGGCGCTGCACGGGATGGCCGAGCGACTGCTCGAGGCCGTGCAGCGCGGGATGTGGGCCGAGCCGGACCAGAACACGCTCGACGGCCTGCGCCAGGTGCTGCTCGAGACCGAGGGCGATCTCGAGGGCTGACCGCTAGATTGGCAGGCATGCCCTTGACCTTCGCCGACATCGCCGGGTCCGAGTACATCCTGCTGACCACGTTCACCAAGGACGGGCGGCCCAAGCCGACGCCGATCTGGGCGGCGCCGGAGGGTGACGGTCTGATCGTCATCACCGGCGCCGACTCCTGGAAGGTCAAACGCATCCGCAACACCCCGCGGGTCACGATCGCGCGCTGCGACATGCGCGGCAACGTCAAGAGCGAGGCGGTGGAGGCCGTGGCCAGCATCGACGCGAATCGTGCCGGGGATGCCTACGACGCCATCGGCCGCCGGTACGGCCTGATGGGCAAGGCGTTCACCTTCTTCTCCAAGCTTCGCGGCGGCATGAAGAAGAACGTGGCGCTTGTGATCAGGGCGGCGTGAGCCGTGGCGCCGACGTTCCGTGAGGTCGCGGCGTCGAAGTACCTGCTGCTGACCACGTTCACCAAGGACGGGCGGCCCAAGCCCACCGCGGTCTGGGGCGTGCCGGACGGTGACCGGCTCCTGATCATCACCGACGACGGGTCGTGGAAGACCAAGCGAATCAACAACACCCCGCGGGTCACGATCCAGAAGTCCGGTGCACTCGGGAAGCCGAAGGGCGAACCGGTGGAGTGCGTCGCCCGCAACCTGCCCAAATCGGAGACCCGTCGCGTCTACGACCTGATCACCCGCAGGTACTGGTGGCACGCCTGGTGGTGGCTGCCGCACACTCTGGTCCGCGGCGGCATCGACAAGGTGCACAGCGCCATCGAAGTGCGCCCCGCGTGAGGAACCTCGATCCCGTCCGGTTCGTTGACCGACCATGGTGATGCGGCTGTTCGTTCTGTATGTGGTCGTCGAGATGGCGGTGATCGTCGCGCTGACGGCCACCATCGGGTTCGGCTGGACCGTCCTGGCGTTGATCGCCGCGTTCCTGCTGGGCTTGGCGCTGGCCGGGTCGCAGCTTCGTCGCCAGATCGTCGCGCTGCAGCAGCGGATGCGCGATCCCGGCGCTCAGCTGACCGACAGTGCGCTGGTCGGACTGGGCTCGGTGCTCGTCGTCGTCCCGGGACTGGTGACCAGCCTGGCCGGAGTGCTCATGTTGGCCCCACCCACCCGGTCCCTGATGCGTCCGCTCGCGGGTGCGGTGGCCGCGCGCGCGATCTCCCGAAGCGTCGTCTTCGTACCGGCCCGGCCCGGCTACGGCGCCGGTGAGGTCATCGACGGCGAGGTTGTCGACGTCCAGGACGGGCCGAAGCCCAGCGGGCCCGCAGGTCCGGCGATCGCCCCGAAACCCGATTAACCGCAACCCCAGGTTCGCCAAGTACGTTCTTCCTTCGTGACCACGACGCTTCTGCTCGGCGGGCGGATCTACAGCCCTTCCCATCCCGATGCGACCGCCCTTGCCGTGCGCGGCGACGTCGTCGCGTGGCTGGGCGGCGACGACGTGGGCCGCGCCCAGTTCCCCGACGCGCGTGTGGTCGACCTGCGGGGTGCGTTCGTCGCGCCGGCCTTCGTCGACAGCCATGTGCACCTCACGGCCACCGGGTTGACGCTGGCGGGACTGGACCTGCGCGCCGCCACCTCCAGGACGCACTGCCTGCATCTGGTCGCAGAGTTCGCCGCGGCGCACACCGACGGCGTGGTGTGGGGGCACGGCTGGGACGACACGGCCTGGGCCGACGGTGCGCCCACGACTGCCGAACTCGACGCCGCGATCGGTGGCCGACCCGCCTACCTGAGCCGGGTCGACGTGCACTCCGCGCTGGCGTCGAGCGCCCTGCGGGCCCGTGTCCCCATGCTGGCCGCTGCCCTCGGGTTCGACGCCGACGGTCCGCTTTCGGCCGATGCCCATCACCTCGTGCGCGCCGAGGCGCGTTCCCTGCTGAGTCCCGCGCAGCGGGATCGCGCGCGGCTGGCGGCCCTCGACGCGTTCGCCGCTGCGGGCGTGGTCGCCGTGCACGAATGCGCGGGACCCCAGATCGGGGGCCTGCAGGACTGGCACGAGGCGCGTGGCACCGCGCACGGCGTCGAGATCAGCGGCTACTGGGGTGAGGCGGTGACCACCGCGGCAGCGGCCCGGGAGCTGATCGCCGAGACCGGTGCGCGCGGACTGGCCGGCGACCTGTTCGTCGACGGCGCCCTGGGATCTCGCACGGCGTGGCTGCACGAGCCGTACGCGGACGGCGATGGCTGCGGGACATGCCATCTCGAACCCGAGGCGGTATTCGCCCACCTCTCGGCATGCACCGAAGCCGGTGTGACGGCGGGCTTCCACGTGATCGGCGATCGAGCGGTCTCCACGGTGGTCGACGCCCTCGAACGCGTGGTCGCCGACGTCGGCGTCGCGGCGGTCGCCCGGTGCGGGCACCGTCTCGAGCATCTCGAGATGGTCGACGCCGAACAGGCCGCCAAGCTGGGCTCATGGGGCGTGATCGCCAGTATGCAGCCGGTGTTCGACGCCCTCTGGGGTGGCGCCGACGGCATGTATGCCCGACGGCTGGGAATCGATCGAGCAGGGCGGCTCAACCCCTTCGCGCTGTTAGCATCCCAAGGCGTGCCACTCGCCTTCGGCTCAGACGCGCCGGTGACCGAGATCTCGCCGTGGGCCAGCGTTCGCGCGGCGACCAGACACCGCACGGACGGAAGTTCGATCTCCCCGCGCGCGGCCTTCTCCGCGGCCACGCGCGGTGCCTGGCGGGCCGCGGGAGTGCGCGACGGAGTGACCGGCACACTGACCCCCGGCGCACCGGCGTCCTTCGCGGTGTGGGAGGCCGCGGACCTCGAGGTGGCGGCGCCCGCCGACGCCGTGCAGCGCTGGTCCACCGAGCCCGGTTCGCGGGTTCCGCCGCTGCCACGTCTTGACGCCGACACCGCGCTGCCGCGGTGCCGCGCGACGGTGCACCGTGGCGGGGTGATCCATGGGTCGGTCGATGGCTGACCTACCGGGGCGGGACCCGAATCTCGCGGCCACGCAGGCCGAGACCACAGACATCATCCCGGCCGTCACCGACGAGGACGGCGGCGACCCGGTGGGCGCCCCGGACTCCGACGAGGATTCCGCTGCGGACCCGGACGCGCCGTCGGTGTCGACGGGCGAGCGGATCACGCGCTGGGCGCGGCGGGCCGCGGAATGGTTCGTCCCGCGGTGGCCCCGTCTGCTCGCCTCGGTCGCGGCGGGTGCGCTGCTGTGTGCGAGCTTCGCGCCGCTGTCGTGGTGGTGGTCGGCGGTGCTCGGATTCGTGGCGCTGGCCTGGGTGCTGACCCGGCCGGCGACCACCCTCGCCGGCGGGTTCGGATACGGATTCCTGGCCGGCCTGGCGTTCTACATTCCGCTGCTGCCCTGGATCAGCGGCCTGGTGGGAGCGGGCCCGTGGCTCGCGTTGGCCGCGGTGTGCGCGCTGTTCCCGGGCCTGTTCGGCCTGCTGGCGGTGCTGGTGCGGACACTGCCGGTGTGGCCGGTGTGGTTCGCACTCGGATGGGGTGTCACCGAATGGCTCAAGGCCACGGTTCCCTTCGGCGGATTTCCCTGGGGCATCGTCGCTTTCGGCCAGACCACGGGTCCGTTCCTGCCGCTCGCGCAGTTCGGCGGCGTGCCTCTGGTCTCGCTGGCGGTCGCTCTGGCGGGCTTCGCCGTCGCGGCGCTGGGGCTGGAGTTCGTCACGTGGTGGAACCGAGGAGCGCAGCGCGACGTGGTGCCGCCGGCCGTGGTGGCCCCCGGGCTGTGCATCGTCGTCGTGCTGCTGGCGACGGCGCTGGCCACCCCCCACGTCCGCCAGTCCGGCGCTGGAGCGGGTGACGATCCGACCGTCACCGTCGCGGCGGTCCAGGGCAATGTGCCCCGCCTGGGCCTTGAGTTCAACGCCCAGCGCCGCGCGGTGCTCGACAACCACGTCAACGAGACGCTGCGCCTGGCGCGCGACGTGCGCGAGGGCCGCGCGCCGCAACCGCACTTCGTGATCTGGCCGGAGAACTCCTCGGACATCGATCCGCTCGCCAACCAGGACGCCGCGGCCCGCATCGAGGTGGCCGCCCGGGCCATCGGCGTGCCCATCCTCGTCGGTGGGGTGGTCGCGCACCCCGACTGGACACCGGAGAATCCGGCCGCCACCAACACCGTCATCGTGTGGGATCCGGTTCACGGACCGGGGGAGCGGCACGACAAACAGATCGTCCAACCGTTCGGCGAGTACCTGCCGTGGCGCGGGTTCTTCCGCCTGCTGTCGTCGTATGCCGACCGCGCCGGGTACTTCGTGCCCGGGACGGGCTCAGGGGTGGTGAACGCGGCAGGCGTACCCGTGGGGGTGGCCACGTGCTGGGAGGTCATCTTCGACCGGGCCGTGCGGGAGTCCGTGCGCAACGGCGCCCAGGTGATCGCCGTGCCCACCAACAACGCGACCTTCGACGCCACCATGAGTGCCCAACAGTTGGCGTTCGCGAGGGCCCGCGCCGTCGAACACGACCGCTACGTGGTCGTCGCCGGGACCACCGGCATCAGTGCCGTCATCGCTCCCGACGGCCGCGAACTGGCCCGCACCGAGTTCTTCGAACCGGCGTATCTGGACACCCAGATCCGGCTCAAGAACTCTGTGACGCCCGCCACCCAGTGGGGACCGGCGATCCAGTTCGTGCTGGTCGCCGCGGGCGCGGCAGCGGCTCTGTCCATGCTGGTACTGCGAATCAGGCAGAATGGAGGGTTAATGCGTCCAGGGCGCCGCCACCGGAATCAACCGACCGCCGAGAGCACCGGACCCACGACCGAACCCAAGGAGCCACATGACCAGTGAGCGCCCCAGCCAGCGCGCTCTGGTGATCATCCCCACCTACAACGAGCTTGAGAACCTCCCGCTCATCCTGGACCGGGTGCACGCGGCGCGTCCCGACGTACACGTGCTCGTTGTCGACGACGGCAGCCCGGACGGCACCGGAAAACTCGCCGACGAACTGTCGCTGGCGGATCCCGATCGCAAACACGTCATGCACCGCACCGCCAAGGACGGCCTCGGCGCGGCCTACCTCGCCGGTTTCGCGTGGGGCCTGAGCCGCGAGTACTCGGTGCTCGTGGAGATGGACGCCGACGGCAGCCACGCCCCAGAGCAGCTGCATCGCCTTCTGGACGCGGTCGACGAGGGGGCGGACCTGGCGATCGGCTCGCGCTACGTGGAGGGTGGGACGGTGCGCAACTGGCCGCTGCGCCGCCTGATCCTGTCCAAGACCGCCAACACCTACTCTCGCGTGCTGCTGGGCGTGGACATCCACGACATCACCGCCGGCTACCGCGCCTACCGTCGCGAGGTGCTGGAGAAGATCGACCTGAGCGCGGTCGAATCCAAGGGTTACTGCTTCCAGATCGATCTGACCTGGCGCGCCATCAACAACGGCTTCAAGGTGGTCGAGGTCCCGATCACCTTCACCGAGCGGGAACTCGGGGTGTCGAAGATGAGCGGGTCCAACATCCGCGAGGCGATGCTCAAGGTCGCCCAATGGGGCATCGGCGGGCGCCTGGATCGCGCCCGCGGAGCCCAGTACCAGTAGCGGGAGGGGTCAGCTGCCCCGGCGCTTCGACTTGATGATGTCGAGGCGCTCCTTGAGCAGTTCCTCGAGTTCCTCGACCGAACGGCGCTCCAGCAGCATGTCCCAGTGGGTGCGGGGCGGCTTGACCTTCTTGGGCTCGGGCAGGTCACCCTCGATCAGGGTGCCCTCGAGGCCGTTGCGGCACAGCCAGGTGCCGGGGATCTCGGCGTCGTCGGCGAAGGGGACGTCGAACTCCTCGCCATTCTCGGTGCGGTACCGCGCGATCTGACGGGGTGCCAGGTCGTGGTTGCGGTCAGTCTCGTAGCTCACGGCTCCGAGGCGACTACCCCTCAAGACACGATCAGCCATCGTCATCACTCCTCATCAGCGCAGAACTTCCGGGATTATCAACGCAGCCGGGCCGGGTGGAGTTCCCGGCGCGATGCAGCCCGACTGTCAAGGATACCGGGAAACCCGCAAGGCCCCCGCTAGAGTCGACAGCCATGGCACGTCGCGTCCGTCCCCAGCCCTGTCGCTGGTGTGGTCGCGACCTGGCGTCGGTCGACGTCGGGATGGGCCGCCGTCGCCAGTACTGCCGCCAGTCGTGCCGGCAGCGAGCCTACGAGCAGCGCGCCCAGGTCAAAGGCACGGCCCTGCCCGCCGACGCCGTTGTGCTGTCCGCCGACGAGGCCGCTCAGCTGTCCGATCGCGTCTACCAGGTGCGTTGTGCGGCAGAGGATGTCGTCACGGCGGTGGAAGAGGGTGCCGACGCGACCGAACTGCGCGAGTTGTGCGACGCGCTGCTGTCGGCCGCCAAGGCCGCCGACGGCTGGCGCTGACTCCCGGTCAGCGGCAGGAGAACCGCGCCGCCGCATCGTCCGGGGTCTCCACCTTGCGCAGGCACCCGAACGGCTCGATGCCGGTGTCGCTCACCCGGACCCCGGACTGATGGGCGAAGTTGACGCAGAACACGCCGGACTGGTCTGAACGGCACTGGTAGTCACCGAATTTCAGCGTGCTGCCGTAGGGCAGTTCCGCTCCCGTGCCCGCGCTGAACTGACCCGGATCGGCGCGACCCGCACCCATCGTGGCCTGTGTGCCGTCGAATTCGACCCAGCCGGGGACCCATTCGCCGTAGACCCCCTCCGGTGCGGGCGGGGGATCGGTCAGCGTCACCAGGCAGGCCAGTGCGCCGTCGGACAGTTCGTCGGTCATGCATCTGGTCTTGCCCGACGGTGTGACGAACGCGACATATTCACCCAGCTGTGTCGTGACGTCGTCGCGGGTCGCGGTGCGGAACTGCGCCTCATCGGCGGGCCTGCCGGCCTTCACCCACGTGGTCACCGCCGGTATCGGGGCGCCCGCTTCCGGGGCCGCCGACGGAACCTTCGAGGTCGTCGGGGGTGTCGAGGTCGGTGCGGACGAGCGCGACGGCACCGGAGTCAGACCCCCCGTCGCCTCCTGAGTGCCGTCGTCGCCCGACGAGCACCCCACCGCGGCGGCGGTGAGCAGCAACGTCATCGTGGTCAGCGCGAGAATTCGCATGACAGCCACGGTAGCCGTCGACGACACGCTGTACGTGCAGGCGCACGCGCGCGCCGGGTTCGCTACCGTCGAGGAATGCACGAGCGCATCATCCGCGTGGCAACCACCGCTGGGCTGGTCGAAGGCTTCACCAGAAACGGTGTGCACCGCTGGCGGTCGATTCCCTACGCGCAACCGCCGGTCGGCCCCCTGCGCTATCGCGCGCCGCAGCCCGCCGAACCGTGGCGCGGCGTGCGGTTCTGTCACTCGTTCGCCAACTGCGCCCCGCAGCAGCGGATGTACACCGCCACGGGTCTGGGTCGCTACCAGCCGATGAGCGAGGACTGCCTGACGCTGAATGTGGTGGCGCCCGAAAACCCCGAGAACACGGAGAACGCGGGCACGGAGCCGCTGCCCGTGATGGTGTTCATCCACGGCGGTGCCTACATCCTGGGCAGTTCAGCCACCCCCATCTACGACGGTGCGGCGCTGGCGCGGCGCGGATGCGTCTACGTCTCGGTGAACTACCGGCTGGGCGCCCTGGGATGCCTGGATCTGTCGTCGCTGGCCACCGAGGACCATCCGATCGAGTCGAACCTCTTCCTGCGCGACCTGGTGCTGGCCCTGCAGTGGGTGCGCGACAACATCTCGGCCTTCGGCGGTGACCCCGGCAACGTCACGATCTTCGGAGAGAGCGCGGGAGCCCAGGCCGTCATCACGCTGCTCGCCACTCCGTCCGCCAAAGGCCTTTTCGCCCAGGCGATCTCGGAGAGCCCGGCGGCTGGTATGACGAGTTCGGCCGAGACCGCGGCGAAGTTCGCCGACCGGTTCGTGTCGCTGCTCGGCGTGTCCCGCGCGGACGGGGCCGCGGCGGTGCGGGCCGCGCGCCCCCGCGATCTGGTCAACGCCCTCGACCGGCTGATCGAGAGCACGTCCACCGAGATGCTCGGTGCCTTCCCTGCGGGCCCCACCTACGGCGACGACGTGTTGCCGCTGGAACCACTGGAGGCCATCCGCACGGGGGCGGCCGCGCCGGTCCCGTTGATCGTGGGCACCAATCGCGATGAGGGACGGCTGTTCACCCGTTTCCTCAAACTCCTGCCGACCACCGAACACGCGGTCGAAGCCGTGCTCGGCGGCGCCGGAGCCGCCACCCGGGACCGCATCATCGAGGCCTACCCCGACTACCCGGCCCGCAAAGCCTGCGTCCGGATCGGCGGTGACTTCGCCTTCGGCGCGGCGTCCTGGCAGGTCGCCGAGGCGCGCGCCGACGTCGCACCGACCTACGTCTACCGCTACGACTACGCGCCGCGCCCGCTGCACTGGTCCGGGCTCGGCGCCACCCACGCGACCGAGCTGTTCGCGGTGTTCGACATCTACCGCACGCGGTTCGGCGCCGCGCTGACGCTGGCCGGAGACCGAGCCGCCGCGCAGCGGGTCTCACGGGACCTGCAGAACAGGTGGCGCGCATTCGCCCGCACCGGTGTGCCGGGTGACGGGTGGCCGGCACACACGTTGGATCGCCGGGCGGTGATGGTGTTCGACCGGCGTTCCCGCGTCGAGTTCGACCCCCACCCGGAACGTCGTGCGGCATGGAGCGGTTTCTCCCTCGCCGAATAGGGTGGCCCGAATTCCGCTGAATCCGGTCCCGTGACGTAATCCTCCAGCAGAGGATGTACGCATGAGCCAGCCCGAGAGTCCCTCGACACACCATCCCCTGGATCCCCTTTCGGCAGCGGAGTTCACGACGGTCACCGCGATCCTGCGGCGTGACCGCGGCGTCGGAGAGGGCTGGCGGATCAACTGCATCGAGATGGTCGAGCCCGCCAAGGCGGAGTTGGCCGCGTTCGAGGAGACCGGCACGCGGCCCACGCGGCGGGCCGTCGTGCTGTGCCTGGATCGGGCGGCCAACGCCACGTACAAGGGTGTGGTGTCGTTGACCGACGACCGCATCGAGTCCTTTGAGCACATTCCCGGTGTCCAGGCCAACTTCACGGTCGACGAGTTCGTCGAGTGCGACCAGATGCTGCGCGCGCACCCCGATGTCATCGCGGCCCTGGCCAGGCGAGGCATCACCGATATGGACCTGGTGTTCATGGACACCTGGACCTACGGTGAGGCGGTCGCACCCCCGGAGTACCGCGATCGCCGCATCGGCTGGTCCGACACGTGGGTGAAGAAGGAACCGGGAGCCAACCCCTACGCCAACCCGGTCAGCGGCCTGCACTGCGTGGTCGACCTGAACTCGATGGAACTGCTGCGCATAGAAGATGACGGGGGAGTCCCACCGCCGCAGGTCATGGGCGAATACATTCCCGCCCGAATCCCTGAACTCCTGCGCAGCAGGTGGCGGCGTGATCCGATCAGACCGCTGGAGATCATCCAGCCCGAGGGACCCTCCTTCACGCTGGAGGGCAACCTGCTGCGCTGGCAGAACTGGAGTGTGCGTGTCGGTTTCAACCACCGCGAGGGAATGACGCTGCACCAGTTGAGATATCGCGACGGTGACCGGGAACGCTCTGTGGCGCACCGGCTCTCATTCGCCGAGATGATGGTGCCGTATCGAGATCCGTCGACCGACCATTACCGACGCACGGCCTTCGACATCGGGGAGTGGGGGCTCGGGTTCATGACCACCTCGCTGGAGCTGGGCTGCGACTGCCTCGGCGAGATCCGGTATCTCGACGCGACTCTGCACGACAGCCGCGGTGAGCCCTACGAGATCCGCAACGCGATCTGCATCCACGAAGAGGACAACGCGGTGCTGTGGAAGCACGTCGACCACGACACCGGGGCCGAGGTCCGGCGTATGCGCCGGCTGACCATCTCGTGCCACGTCACCGTCGCCAACTACGAGTACCTCGTCTACTGGCGTCTCTACCAGGACGGAAACGTCGAGTGCGAGGTCCGCGCGACCGGCATCATGGTGACCACGCCGATCCCGGAGGGCGGGACGCACCCCAACGGCACCCTGGTCGACGAGCGCACGTATGCGCCGTTCCACCAGCACTTCCTGGTGGCCCGCCTCGACCTCGACGTCGACGGCACCGACAACACCGTGTACATGACCGAGTCGCATGTCGAACCGATGGGTCCGGACAACCCCTACGGGCTGTCGCTGGTGCAGCGCAACATCCCGTTGCGCACCGAACGGGATGGTGTCCAGGACATGAACTTCGCGACCCAGCGGGCGTGGAAGGTGGTCAACACCAACGTGGTCAACGGTCTGGGCACTCACCCGGCGTACAAACTCGTGCCCGGGGGCGCCATCCCGGCGATGTTCCACGAGGACTCCCCGGTGTTCCAGCGCGCGACCGTGGTCGGGCACACGCTCTGGGTCACCCCGAATCATCCCGACGAACGCTGGCCGGCGGGCGAGTTCGTCAACCAGTCGAGTGAAGACCGGGGGATCGGTGCCTGGGTTCAGGCCAACCGGTCCATCGAGGACACCGATGTCGTGCTGTGGTACGTCTTCGGCATCCACCACATCACCCGTCCCGAGGAGTGGCCGATCATGTCGGCCGACGTGGTGTCCTTCTGGCTCAAACCCTCGGGCTTCTTCGACCGCAACCCGGCCCTCGATGTGCCACCGCCTCCGGCCACCGAATGCAGGCACTCTTGACACCTGTCTTAAGTTGATCGGGTGCCACTGCAAACGACGCGTATCGAAACTCCCGGTGACCTCACGGCGGAATGGCTGACAGCCGCACTGGGGGCGCCCGTCACCGACTTCACCCACGAGCGCATCGGTACCGGGCAGATGAGTGAGTGCTACCGCGTCTCGCTCACCTACGCCGAGGCGGGGACCGGCCCGGCGTCGGTGGTGTTGAAGGTGGCCGCGGCCGATCCGACCAGCCGCCAGACCGGCCTGGGGCTGGGGCTCTACGAACGTGAGGTGCGCTTCTACACCGACATCGCGCCGCGGTTGGACGGTCCTGTCGCACGCTGTCACCACGCTGCGATCGACACCGCGACCGGGGTGTTCGACCTGCTGCTCGACGACGCCGCCCCCGCCGAGGTGGGTGACGAGATCCGCGGCGCCACCCTCGATCAGGCACTGCTGGCGGTCACCGAATTGGGCCGCGTGCACGGTTCGGCCCGGGCCAGCGGCGATCTGGCCGATGTCGGGTGGCTCGACCGGGCGGAGCCCCCGGTCACCGGTGACCTGCTGACGCAGCTGTACGGGGCGTTCGTGGCCCGGTACGCGGACGTCATGACCGAGGAACAGCGCACCATCTGCGAGCGGCTGGTGGCGGGCTTCGACCGCTGGCTGGCCGCAGAGTCCGAGGGCCCGTTGGGCCTGGTGCACGGCGACTACCGGCTGGACAACATGCTCTTCGGTCAGGCCGGTGCGACGCGCCCCCTCACGGTGGTGGACTGGCAGACCGTCACGCGCGGCGCGGCCTTCACGGATCTGGCGTACTTCCTGGGCTGCGCGCTGGAGTCGGAGGCGCGCCGCTCCAATTTCGAGGCGCTGATCGAGGCCTACCTCGCCGGGTTCGGACCGGATTCCGGACTCACCGCGGTCGACGTGCGCGAGGGGGTGCGGCGGCAGAGCTTCTTCGGCGTGATGATGGCCATCGTGTCGTCGGTGCTGGTGGTCCAGACCGAGCGGGGCGACCAGATGTTCATGACGATGCTGCAGCGGCACTGCGACCAGGTCGTCGACACCGACGCACTGGAGGTGCTGCCGGCGTGACGACCGAACCGTTGCTGCCCAGCGCGTCCGATGAGGGGTCGCACCCGCCCGGCGCCGAAGCGCTGTGGAATGAGAGCTGGTACTTCGACTTCGTCGATCCCGCTCAGGAGCTCGGCGGGTGGGTGCGTCTGGGGCTGTACCCGAACGAGAACCGAGCCTGGATCAACGTCCTGCTGTGCGGGCCCGGTCAGCCGACCGTGGCGCTCAACGATTTCGAGGTTGCCGCGCCCGCCGATCCGTTCGATGTCCGGACGGCCGGAATCGTGCTCACCCAGGAGGTCACCGAGGCTCTGCAGCGTCACCGCGTGACGGTCCGGGGCACCGCGCAGGCTCACGACGATCCGGCCGCGCTTCTGCGCGGTGAATCCGGCCGCCCGGTCGAGGTGTCGATGGATCTGACCTGCGAGACCGTCGGGGTTCCCTACGCCTACCGGTTGGCCACCCGCTACGAGATCCCGTGCGCGGTGTCGGGGACCGTCGTGGTCGACGGGGTGTCACACGAACTCGACGCCGTGGTGGGACAGCGGGACCACTCGTGGGGCGTGCGGGACTGGTGGGGCATGGACTGGGTGTGGAGTGCGCTCCACCTCGAAGACGGCACGCATCTGCACGCCGTCGACCTCCGCATCCCCGACCTGCCGTCGATCGGGGTCGGGTACTCGCAACGTGCCGGCGAACCGCTCGTCGAGTTGACGGCCGTCACCGCCGAGGCCACCTTCGACCCCGACGATCTGCCGGTCAGCACGACGCTGACGCTGCAACCGGGTGACCTGGTGGCGACCGCGGAGATCATCGGCCACGCACCCGTGCGCCTGGTCGCCGACGACGGACGTGTCGCGCAGTTCCCCAGGGCCTGGGCGACGGTCACGATGGCAGATGGCCGCCGTGGAATCGGCTGGCTGGAGTGGAACCGCAACCGCTAGCGCAGGTGCGCGCTGTCGTCGTCGAGTTCGTTGCGGCGCAGGCCCATCGGTGTCACCGCCGGCACATCGCCCGCGGCGACGACGAGGCGGGTCAACGGGGTCAGCGCTTCGAACAGCGCTTCCATCTCGTCGTCGTCGAGTCCCTCGAAGGCCGTGAGCGCGGCGCGGTCGGTGGCGGCCTCGACCTCGGCCTTGAGCTCTCGGCCGGTGTCCGTGAGCGCCCCGCGGCCGTCGAGCAGGCCTCGGTCCCGCAGTCGCTCGGTGCAGGTCTGCCATTCGGCGTCGTCGTAGTCACGGCTTCGCATGATGAACTCCGCGGGCACGGCGCCGGACGCACAGTGCAGCACGTTGGATTCGCGGCCGCTGATCCCCGCGGCGACCAGCGCCGCGATGTGGCCGTCCCCGCGGTGTTCGCGCAGCAGCGTGGTCGCATGCCAGAGCGCCTCCAGCGGCGCGTCAGGCCAGGGGAGAGCGGCGTTCGCGGCGAAGAGTGCCCGCCCGTCGACAGGCGCGGTGCGGGCGGCCTTGGCGGCGAGTTCGGCCGCGGTGTCCAGGCTCTGGTGGCCGGCAAGACCGTATCGGCGCAGCGCCGCCACCGCACCGGTTGACCTGGCCGCCAGAGCGTCTGCCGCGGGGGCGGCGGCCCGAGCTGCGGCCAGCGACTTGGCGACCCGTTCGGCGGAGAAGTTGTAGAACAGCGCGGCGACGACGGGGGCCGGTGCCGGGTCCAGAGGTGCGGCGCGGCCCGCGAAGTACCCGGACCAGAACCCACGACACCCCAACGCGTCCATCGCGGTTCGACTCTCGGGGGTGAAGTAGGTGACAGCGTGGATCGGCTCATACCGGTCGAAAAGCCGCCGGGAGAGTTCGGGGGTGCGGTTCACCCACCCGAGTTAACCACCCGAGTCTGAGTCCCCGGCGACCGCTGCCGCGGCCTCGTCGATGATCGCGCGCATCGCGGCCTCCGCGGCGTCCTCGTCGCGCAGTCTGATCGCGCGGGCGACCTCGTCGTGCAGCGCGATGGCGTCGGGGTTCGGGCGCTCGGGCATCATCTGGTGGTGCGTGCGTCCGGCGAGCACCTCGGCCACCACGTCGTTGAGCGCCCGGAACATCTCGTTGCCGCTGGCCTCCAGCAGGGTGCGGTGAAACTCCTTGTCCGCCAGCAGATATGCCTCAAGATCGCCGGAACGGCCGTGCATCACCATGTCGGACACCGCAGCGGCCATCGTGCGGCACTGATCCGGATCGGCCCGCCGCGCCGCCAGTGCTGCCGCCGCGGGCTCGAATCCTCTCCGCAGTTCCGACAGGGACGCCAGCTGTGCGGCCCTGTCGCCGGCGTCCAGTCGCCAGCGGATCAGCCGAGGGTCGAAGACGTTCCACCGCTGCGCGGGTTGGATGGTGATGCCGACTCGCCGGCGGGGGGCGACCATCCGCATCGACTCGAGGACGCGGATCGCCTCGCGGGCGACGCTGCGGGAGACGCGGTGCTCGGCCGACACTTCGTCCAGGGTCAGGACGTGGCCCGCCGGGAGCCGACCCGACACGATGCCGGTTCCCAGGGCGTCGAGGAGATTGCTGTGCAGCTCCCCGACGATCGGCGCGTCCACCACGCACACATGCTGTCATAGGACGCCTTGCCGCTTTTAAAGCAGATCTATTCGTTATCTGCTTGCAATGATCAGACTATTAATGCATTCTGTGTGAGGTCGAACACAGCCTGCGGGGGCAGTATCGAAGGGGGGAGAATGCGCGCTCCGATCGTCGTGATGGGCGTATCCGGCTCGGGCAAGTCCACGGTCGGGGCGGCGCTCGCACAGCGCCTGCGCGTTCCGTTCGCCGACGCCGACGACTTCCATCCGGCCGCCAACATCGAGAAGATGTCGGCGGGACACCCGCTCGACGACGACGATCGCCGCCCGTGGCTCGAGCGCATCGGGGAGTGGCTGAGCGTCCACGACGAAGGTGGCGTGATGAGCTGCTCAGCCCTCAAGCACGCCTACCGCGACCAGTTGCGCCGGCACTGTCCCGATACGTGCTTCCTGCACCTGGCCGGCACACCCGAGGTGATCGGGCGCCGCCAGGCGAGTCGTCCCGGCCATTTCATGCCCGCCTCCCTGTTGAGGTCGCAGTTCGACACCCTCGAACCGCTGAGCGACGACGAACAGGGACTGACCATCGACGTCGACCAGAGCATCGACGCCATCGTCGAAGAGTTCATCTCGCGAGCCGGACAGGAGCATCCATGACCATCCCAACCCTGCTGGCGGAGGCGCCCTCGCTCACCGAGCCGGTGGCCTCAGGGCTGCAGCTGATCCTGGCCTTCCTGGCCGGCATCGCGGTCATCGTCGTGCTCATCACGGTGGTGAAACTGCACCCGTTCCTGTCGCTGATCTTCGGCGGTCTGACCGTCGGGCTGGTGTCGGGCGAGGGCCTGACAACGGTGCTCAAGTCATTCACGGACGGATTCGGTTCCACGGCAGCCGGAGTCGGCATCCTCATCGCATTGGGCGCCATGTTCGCCAAACTGCTGGCGGACTCCGGCGGCGCCGACGAGATCGTCGACACCATCGTCGGTCACGCCTCGCCACGCTCACTGCCGTGGGCCATGGCCCTGGTGGGTGCCATCATCGGGTTGCCGATGTTCTTCGAGATCGGCCTCGTGCTGCTGATGCCGGTGATCTATCTGGTGGCCCGGCGCTCGGGACTGTCGCTGATCACCGTCGGAATCCCCGCACTGGCGGGCCTTTCGGCGATGCACGGCTTCGTGCCGCCGCATCCCGGCCCGCTGACGGCGGTCGGCCTTCTCAACGCCGACCTGGGTGTGACGCTGGCACTCGGTGTGCTGGTGGCGATTCCGACGATCGTGGTGGCCGGGCCGCTGTTCGGCAAGCTCGCGGGGCGCTGGGTCGTGGTCGAGGCGCCCGACACTTTCGACGCGGATCGGTTCGCCGACGGTGAGAATCTCCGTCGCCCGTCGTTCGGCATCACGCTGTTCTCGGTGCTGCTGCCCGTCGTGCTGATGATGGGCAAGGCGCTGGTCGACATCTTCATCGAGGACGAATCGAACCTGGTGCGGCAGATCTTCGACAGCCTCGGCACGCCCGTGATCGCGCTCCTGCTGGCGGTGATCGTCGGACTGTTCACGTTGGGCCTGGGCGCCGGGATGTCGCGCGAACAGATCACCAAGGCCGTCGAGTCCGGGCTGCCGCCGATTGCGGGCATCATCCTGATCGTCGCGGCCGGAGGCGGTTTCAAGCAGGTGCTGGTGGACACCGGGATCGGCACGATGCTGGCGCGCTGGGCCGAGCAGGTCAACATCTCGGTGCTGATCCTGGCCTGGGTGCTGGCGGTGGTGATCCGCCTGGCCACCGGCTCGGCAACCGTCGCCACGATCACGGCGTCGTCGTTGATCCTGGGCCTGGTCGAGGGCATGGACACGGGGCAGGTGTCCCTGGTCGTGCTGGCCGTCGGCGCGGGCTCGCTGTTCTTCTCCCACGTCAACGACGCCGGATTCTGGTTGGTGAATCAGTACTTCCGGCTCACCGTGGGCCAGACGATCAAGACCTGGTCGATCATGGAGACCATCCTGTCGGTCGCGGGACTGGTGGTCGTGCTGCTGCTCGACCTGATCATCTGAAGCCCGCTCACCGCGAGATCGACGCCAGGGCTGCGCAATCGAGCCCGTAACAACCCTGGTGTCGAACTCGAGGGCAGGCTCAGACCTTGACGACCTGCGTGCCGCCCGCGAGTTCGTCGTGCTTGCCCTGTTTGGTCGGGCTGGCGTTGATGGTCACCGCGATCACGATGTACGCGACGGGCGCGAGAATCCAGCCCAGGCACGGGATCAGGGCCAACAGGGTGAACAGGTTGCGGACGGCCGACTGCCGCAGGTCGGGCTTCGGGGTTCCGCCGACGCCGCGCACCTCGAGGCCGAGCAGCTTCTTGGCCGGAGTCCAGCCCTTCCAGACCTCGAAGCCGACGAAGTAGGCGAACATCAGCACGCCCGAGAACAGGCCCGCCGTCAGGGTGTAACTGGGCACGCCCAGCACGGTGTCGCTGCCGAAGCCGAACAGCGAGGTCAGGATGCTGGCCAGGAAACCGACGGCGATGCCGTCGAGCAGGCGTGCCAGGAATCGGATTCCCAGCGTGCCGGGTTGGCCCGCGGGCGGGCCGCCATAGGCGGGAGGCTGCTGATACGGATCGAAGTCACCGGTGGACATGCCGCGTAATGTACCGCTCCCACCGGCCGTTCGGGGGCTGTCAGCGGCGCGCCTCGGCCTGCTTGCGAGCCTTCTTGCGGGCCTTGCGGGCGCTCTTGGCGAGTTCGTCGCTCTGCTCGCGCGCCGCCTCGGCCAGTTCGGCGCTGCGCTCACGGGCCAACTCGGCCCATTCGGTACTCCGCTCGCGGGCGACCTCGGCCAGCTCGCCCCCGCGTTCGCGGGCCGTCACCGCGAGTTCACCGCCGCGCTCCCGGGCCCGCTCCGCCAGTTCGGCGCTGCGCTCGCGGGCCGCCTCCAACAGCGGTGCGCTGCGCTCGGCCGCCACGGCAGCCAGCTCCGCGCTGCGGTCGCGGGCCGCCTCCAGCAGCGGCGTTCCGCGCTCAGCCGCGACGGCGGCGAGTTCACGTCCCCGGTCGGCGCCGACATGCAGGCCGTCGTGGAGCCGATGACCCAACCGGTCTGCCAGGTCTGACTCCGTCGATGACGGCAGCACCGCGGCGACGCTGTCGGAGAGTTTGGCGGCGGCTCGACGACCGCGCCATCCCAGCGAGGGTTTGCCCGCGGTGTCGGCGGCCGCGATCGTCAGTCCCCCCAGCAGGCTCAGGTCGGTCAGGAACTCCCTGCGCTTCTGCGCCTTGAGTTCCGGATCGGCCTCGGCCCAGAACATGTGCGAACCCAGGTTCGCCGGGATCACAGTCGCGGCGAGTGCGGCCGAGGCCACCCTGGGCACCCTGCCGCTGGCCAACAGCACACCGCCGCCGATCTGCACGAGCGCGGTGATCTTGGCGAAAGTCTCGGCGTTGGACGGCACCTTCGAGGCGACGGGTTCCGGCAGCTTCTGCAGGCCCTCGAGCGCGGGGCGGGCTGCGTCGGCGGCCGGTTTCGGACTTCGCAGGGACTCGATGCCCTGGCCGATGAAGGCTGCGGACAGAAGAGGACGGGCGATTCTGCGGAGCAACATGGTCGCGGTGTTCCCCGTGCCACCCGCCCACAAACCTGCACAACGCGGTGAACGGATGTGCCGCACAGCCCAATTACGTCACTCCGTCAGGAGAGCAGTGACCTGGCGGAACGCTCCAGAAGCTCGGCAATCTCCTGGTAGGTGGCGTACCCCATTCCGGCGCGCACCAGCGCGCCGGCGTAGAGCAGTTCCAGGGACTGCACGGAGCCGGGATCGGCGTCGGGACCGAGCGCCGCGGACAGGCGGGCGTTGATCTCCCTCCCGATCTTCACGCGCAGGTAGTCCACGTCGGGGTCCCTGCCGAGCAGTGCGCTGGTCACCGCGCCGGCGAGTTCGGGTTCGTCGGCGAGCAGCAGTGCGATGTGGCGCAGCACCGCGACCGCGCGCGTGGTCGGGTCCCGCGAATCATTCGGTGGGGCGGGGGTGGTGGCCAGACGCCGCCAGAAGACCTCCGCAACCAGGTGTTCCTTGGACGAGAAATACGTGTAGGCGGTCGCGGCCCCGACTCCTGCCTCGGCGGCCACCATCCGAATGGTCAGGCCGGCGAAACCCTCCCGGCTGAGCACCTCCACCGCGGAACGCCCGAGGCGGTCGACGGTGTCGGCCTGTTTCGCTGACAGCCGACGGCGCGTCGCCTCCCGAGTCACCGGTTCGGACACATGTCCGGACGCTACTACAGCCGGACCGGGCGGGCAAGGATATGCCCTGGTTGTCGGGTTGCGGACCGGGTGTAGGTTGCGTTCATGACCGACACCGACGTCGCCGCAGCAGGGATCCCGGAAACCGTGCAGCGCCTCTTCGCGCTCGCCGAGCGCGTGACCGGTTTCATGCCGCAGGACGAGGGGCGGGCGCTGTATGCCGCGGCCCGCGACCATCTCTCGGGCGGCGTGGGAGTCGAGATCGGCACATACTGCGGCAAATCCACGGTGCTGCTGGCGGCGGCGGCGCTGGAGACCGACAGCGTGCTCTACACCGTCGACCACCACCACGGTTCCGAGGAGCACCAGGTCGGCTGGGAGTACCACGACACCTCGATGGTGGATCCGACCACCGGGTTGTTCGACACCCTGCCCACCTTCAGGCACACGCTGGACGCCGCCGCGGTGGACGACAATGTGGTTGCCGTGGTGGGCAGGTCAGCCGTCGTGGCGAAGAACTGGCGCACTCCGCTGCGGATGCTGTTCATCGACGGCGGCCACACCGAGGCCGCGGCGCACCGCGACTTCGAGGGCTGGGCCAAGTGGGTCGAACCCGGCGGGGCACTGATCATCCACGACGTGTTCCCGGATCCGGCCGACGGCGGCCAGGCGCCCCATCAGATCTACTGCCGCGCATTGGAAAGTGGTCAATTCCAAGAGGTTTCGGCCACTGGAACGTTGCGCGTCCTGGAGCGCACCGCCGGGGAACCGGGTCAGCCGGTCGACTGACCCCCGGATCCGATGTGGGAGGCCCACTCGAAGCCTTCCGATGTCATGACATCTCATCTACGACTGCGGTGAATGCGCTCACGAACCAGTCCAGGTCGGACTGCGAGAAGACCAACGGCGGGCGGATTTTCAGGACGCTTGCAGCTCTGCCGCACACCGAGATCAACACGTGCCGTTCGCGCATGGCGTCCACGATGTGCTGCGCTCGCGTGCGGTCGGGCTCCTTGGAGTCGGGATCGGTGACGATCTCGACGCCGGTGTACAGCCCGGCGCCGCGCACATCACCGATGAAATCACAGTTCAACGCAGTCAGTTCGGCGCGCAGGGCCGTGCCGATCGCGGCGGCATGGTCAGCCAGGTCGCCCTCCTGGATGCTGTCGAGCACGGCCTGGGCGGCCGCCATCGAGACCGGGTTGCCGCCAAAGGTGTTGAAGTAAGGGATCTCGCTGGCGAACCGTTCGAGAACTTCTGGACGTGCGGCCATCGCGGCGACCGGAATCCCATTGCCCATGGGCTTGCCCATGGTCACGAGGTCGGGGACGACTCCGTGGCGCTGGAATCCCCACATCGCATCACCCGTGCGGGCGAAGCCGGGCTGCACCTCGTCGGCGATGAACACCCCGCCGGCGCGATGCACGACCTCCACGGCCGGCGCCAGGATGGTGGGGTCGACATAGATCCCGTCCGAGGAGAAGATCGAGTCCAGCAGCAGCGCGCTGAATCTGTGTCCGTGCCGTTCGAGGTCGGCGATGGCGTCGCTGACGCGGGCTGCGAACCACTGCCCGAGCTGCGCCGGGTCGATGCGGTAGGAGTCGGGTGCCGGCACCGTCCGGACGTTCGGCCCCAATGACACCCCGGTTCCCAGCGACGGCGACACTGCCGAGATCAGGGCGCTGTTGCCGTGGTACGCCTCTTCGGTGACGATGACTCCCGTTCCGCCGGTGTGCTGCTCGGCCACTCGCACGGCCAAGTCGTTGGCCTCAGATCCAGTGCAGGTGAACATGATCGAGGAGATCTCATCGGGGAACGTCGCCAGAAGCTGCTCCGAGTAGTCCAGGATTCGGCCATGCAGATAGCGGGTGTGCGTGTTCAGCGCCGACATCTGCTCCGTGACGGCCCGGATGACGCGTGGGTTGCAGTGCCCGACGCAGGGCACGTTGTTGTACGCGTCGAGGTATTCGACACCGTCGGCGTCGAAGACGCGAGCGCCGGCGCCACGCACGAGATGCACCGGCTTCCGGTAGAACAGCCGGTACGACGGGCCCAGCGCCGACCGACGCTTGGCGATCATCGCGTCGGTGGCTGGATCCAGTTCACCGGACCCGGTGTAGCTGTTCGGGTCCATGATGGGGGAGAAGGCCATGTGCGTGTCCTCAGTGGTGTGTGCGGCCAGATGTGCGCGGTCTGAGCTGACCACCCACCCAGGCGTGAGCATTTGGTCCAACCATATCGTAGCAAGGATGGACCAAACCTGGTCCGTCCCTGCGCAGGCGACGGTCAGTGTCTCGCGGGCGACGCTCGATCCTCACAGGACGACGACGGAGCGGAGCACTCCACCGCTGTGCATCTGGTCGAATGCGGCCTCGATGTCATCCAGGCCGATGCGTTCGGTGACGAACTTCTCCAGTGGCAGTCTTCCCTGCAGATGCAGGTCGACCAGGGTGGGGAAGTCACGTTCAGGCAGACAGTCGCCGTACCAGGAGGACTTGAGCGCACCACCGTGGGAGAAGAGATCCACCAGTGGCATGTCCAGGGTCATCGCCGGGGTGGGGACCCCGACCAGCACCACGGTCCCCGCCAGATCGCGTGCGTAGAACGCCTGCTTCCAGGTGCTGGGCCGGCCCACCGCGTCGATGACCACATCTGCACCGAATCCACCGGTCAGCTCCCGCACAGCTTCGACCACATCCGCCTCGGCCGCGTTGACCGTGTCCGTTGCACCGAATTCGCGGGCGTGCGCCAGCTTTCGGTCGTCGAGGTCGACGGCGATGATCTTCTTCGCCCCCACCAGCGCGGCCCCGGCGATGGCGGCGTCACCGACACCGCCGCAGCCGATTACGGCGACGGTGTCGTCTCGGGTCACCGCACCGGTGTTGATCGCCGCGCCGATGCCGGCCATCACTCCGCACCCGAGCAGGCCGGCCACCGCAGGGTCGACAGCTGGTTCAACCTTGGTGCACTGCCCCTGGTGGACAAGGGTTTTCTCGGCGAAGGCGCCGATGCCGAGGGCGGGAGAAAGCTCGGTGCCGTCCTTGAGGGTCATCTTCTGGGAGGCGTTGAACGTGTCGAAACACAGATGCGGTCGTCCCCGTCTGCAGGCACGGCACTGCCCGCAGACCGCGCGCCAGTTCAGGACGACGAAGTCGCCGGGGACGACGCCGGTGACACCCGCACCGACAGTCTCCACGGTGCCCGAGGCCTCATGGCCCAGGAGAAACGGATATGCGTCGTTGACACCGCCGTCGCGATACGTCAGATCGGTGTGACACACCCCGCAGGCCAGGATCTTGACCACCACCTCGTCTGGTCCCGGGTCTGGAAGGACGATGTCGGTGACTTCGACGGGGGCGCCTTTGGCCCTGGCGATCACTCCGCGGACGGTCTGGGGCATGGTCGACTCCGTTCTGTGGGTGGCTGAGGATGAACGGGCTTCGCAGTCACACCTCGGCCGGCGGTCCGGCACGGCGTTCCTGCGAAGCCCGTTGAACGGCTTACTTGTTGACGACGAACACCTTGCGGATCGTCTCCTGGATCGTCCAGGTGGCGACCTCACCGCCGTCGATCACGACGATGTCGCCCGCGGCGACGTCGATGCTGTCGCCGTTGGTGCCGGTGACGGTCGCTCTGCCCTGCAGGATGTAGACGGTCTCCTGTCCTGGGAGATTGGTGTGCGTTCCCGGGGCGGCCTGCCAGACGCCGTGGTACTGGTCGCCGGTTTCGTTGGTGTAGACCTTGCAGGACGCCACTTCGGCGTCGCTTTCCGGACGCTCCTTGGTCTCGAGTTCTACAGTGGCGGCGTCGAACTTGCGGATCGTGGACATACAGATTTCCTCTCGTTGGGTGTTGCGGTGAGTTCGTGCTGCCAGATTCGGGCTTCACGGAACCACGGTCCGATGCGAACCGTGTGAATTGAACTGCGGTACTGAGCCTTCGGGCGCCGTCAGCCCGGCAGCACAGCTGCGCCCGAGGACGCCAGATACACGTTGGCCATGTCGACGGTGATCTTGGAGTACCGCGGAGCCTCCTGCGACCACAGTTCGGTGCCGGGGCGCGATCCCAGCCAGGACAGGATGACCATCCGGCGCATCATGATCAGCGTCGGGATGATCGCGATGTCGTCCTCATCCAGTGGGCGCACGTCGGTGTAGCCGGCCAGCCAGCTGTCGATGAGGTCGGGAACCAGTGGGTCGTCTTCGATGAAAGTCAACGCACTGGCCAGATCGTAGAGCAGCCAACCGAATCCACAGTCGTCGAAGTCGATGACCGCCACTGCGTCACCGTCCACCAGAACGTTGCCGAGGCGCAGGTCGGAGTGAATCAGGCCGTACCGGTTGCGCCCCTGCCCATATTCGGTCAGGCGCCGCCTGATCAGATCCTCGGCCGCCTGCAGCACCGCGATGTCCGCGGCGCCGACGTTCGGTCCCTCTCGCCACGATCCCCAGTTCGCTGAGGGACCGAAGGCACCGTCGAGATCCCACGAGAGCCTCTCAAACGTCGGTGGTGGTGTCCACGACGTCGCGTGCAGTTGCAGGCGTGCGGTGGTGTGCCCCAACATTCGGTAATCGGCCACCAGGTTGTCTTCTGTGGGCGTACTGCCGGGCAGCACCCTGAAGACCGCGGCCAGGCGCGGCTCGAACCCGGGATGGGTCGCGGTGACGACCAATTCCCCGGAGGGTGTGGACAGTGGCGCCGACACCGTGAGGTCAGTGTCGCGTGCCAATGCCAGCAGCCACATCATCTCGGATTCCACTGCTGCCTTCGTGTGGTAATCGATCGAATGCAGCCGCACCACCACCGGCTCACGGGACTCAAACGAGGCCCAGAAGACGGCATTCTCGGAGAAGGTCAGCAGCTGAAGGTCGACCGGTTCGGGCAGTTCGTAACGTGCCAGTGCGTCGCGGGCCTGTGGTTCCAGGCGCAGAGCCTCTTCTGTGGTTGCCATACCGCATCACACCCCAGCGCAGACATGGATCGCGTGGCGCCCGCCGGGAACCTCCACCGTCAAGTCCTCAGCCTGCGACAAGTCGATCC
Organism: Mycobacterium sp. ACS4331; assembly: GCF_001667265.1. Lineage (GTDB taxonomy): Bacteria > Actinomycetota > Actinomycetes > Mycobacteriales > Mycobacteriaceae > Mycobacterium. The sequence continues at coordinate 234,521 of NZ_LZHW01000102.1, forward strand.
GTCCCCCGTCCGGCTGTCGGACCACCCCAATCGCGACGGGTGCACCCACGGTGTACCCGTACGCCGACGAGGTGACCGTCCCGACTCGCTCATCACCGAGATAGATGCCCTCGCCGCCCCACAGCGTGACGTCATCGTCGTCCACACGGAAGCCGATCAGCGACCTGGCCGGCTCGGTGTCCCGCAGTTTCTCAACCGCGACACGACCCCGGAACGGGATGTCGGTGTCGAGCTTGCACAGGTGCTCCAATCCGGCCTCCACCACGTTCATCGAGGCGCTGAGTTCACGACCCCACACGGCTTGCAGTTTCTCGATGCGCAGACTGTCGATCGCGTAGTGGCCCGCCGGGCGGATGCCCAGATCGGCGCCCTCGGCCAGCAGCAGTTCGTAGACCGCGACCGCACACTCGCTGGGGACGTGCAGCTCCCACCCGTCCTCACCCACCCCGCTGGTGCGAGAGACCCGAATGAAGGCATCACCGAGGTGCAGGCACCGACTTGTCGAAGGCGGGAAACCCTCGTCGCTGAAATCGGCGTCACTGCACCGAGCCAACAGTTCGGTGGACCGCGGGCCAACCACCGCGAACACGGCGTGGCCAGATGTCACATCGAGCACGCGGGCGTCCGAACCGGAGTCGATGCTGCGCCGGATGTAGGCCAGATCCCGCACCTGGTAGGCGGTTCCGGTGTGGATCAGGAACTCGTCAGCCGCAGTCCGCGTCACGACCACCTCGGTCTCGATTCCACCGTTGTCGTTCAGCATCACGGTGCGAACCACCGAGCCCACGGGTCCGCCGACGTCACCGGCACAGAGGTTCTGCAGGACCGATTCGGCATCCGCACCCCGCAGGAGGAGCTTGCCCACCGAGGTGGAGTCGAACACCGCCACGTTCTCGCGCGCGGCCTGATGTTCCTCTCCGGTGTTGGCGTGCCAGTTCTGACGCCCGAGGACGTAGTCGACCTCAGGCGAGTTACCCGCCCCGGCGAACCAGTTGACCCGCTCCCAGCCCAACTTGGTGCCGAATGACGCACCGTGCTGCTCGTGCACGTGATGCACGGGGGAGCGCCGGACGCCCCGCCCCGACACCGGTTCCTTGTTCGGAACCGGCAAAGCATAGTGGGCACTGAGGGTTTCGATGGTCCGTTGACGCAGCCAGCGGTCGCTTGCGGCATAGGAGCCGAAGCGTGCGACGTCGACCGACCAGAGGTCGCGGGTCGGAGCGCCCTCGAGGATCCACTCCGCCAGCGCCAGACCGGCCCCGCCGGCATTGGCGATTCCACCGGAGTTGAATCCGGCGGCCACGTACACCCCATCGACCTCCGGTGTCGCACCGAGCAGGAAGTTGTTGTCGGGCGTGAAGCTCTCAGGGCCGTTGTACAGCATCCGGACTCCGGCCTGCTCCAGCGCGGGAACACGCTGGGCCGCGGACTCCATGAGCGGTCCGAAGTGTTCCCAGTCCTCGCCGAGCAGCTGGAACTCGAACTTCTCCGGAATGTCGGCCGACCGCACCCAGGGCAGGGCGTTCGTCTCGAAGCCGCCGGCGATGAGACCGCCCACTTCGGCCTTGAAGTAGACGCTTCCATCGGGGTCGCGCAGGATCGGGGTGTCGGGGACGATGCCGTCGATCTTCTCGGTCACCGCGTAGAAGTGCTGGGCCGGATACAGCGGGACGGCCACTCCGATGGTGTCGCCGAGGGCCTTTGACCATTGGCCGGCCGCGAGCACCAGCGTTTCGCATTCGATGGTGCCGTTCTGCGTGGTCACAGAACGGGCGCGGCCGTCCACGACCTCGATGCCGGTCACCCGTGTCCGTTCCAGGATCTGCACCCCACGCGATTTCGCGCCACGAGCCAGAGCCTGCGTCAAGTCCACGGGGTTGGCGGTGCCGTCCTCAGGCAGCCAGACGACGCCCTTGAGGTCGTCGGTCTTCAGCAGCGGGTAGCGTTCCTTGGCCTCCTCAAGGCTGATGAACTCCGCCACCGTGCCGAAGGAACGCGCTGAGGCCGCGGCCCGCTGAAGGTGCTTGACACGCTCTTCGGTCCTGGCCACCCACAACGCGCCGCACTGTCGCCACCCGGTGCCGAATCCGGTCTCGGCCTCCAACCCCGCATAGAGTTCGATGCTGTAGCGCGCCAAGGCCGTCATGGCCTGGTTGGGGCGCACCTGGCCGACGATTCCGGCCGCGTGCCACGTTGTCCCACAGGAGAGTTCGCCCTGCTCAAGCAGCACCACGTCCGTCTGGCCGAGTTTGGACAGGTGGTAGGCGATGCTGCAGCCGATGACGCCGCCACCGATGATCACAACGCTCGCCCTGCTGGGCTGGCTTCCAGGTGCTGCCATTGGGTGAACCCCTTCAGAATTTGAGTGAACCTTTAAACCGCTTGGTACTACCGTAATTAGGCCATTACGGATCAGCCATGTCAACAGGCGACACGGAACCGAGCTGGGGCCGGTTTGAGACACTCTTGGTCCAACCAAAAATGGCCAGTGTTGCCCGACGTCTGCTAAATTGGCCCCGTGTCCACCCACTCCAACGGTCAGTCATCGGACTCCGTGTCTGCGGTGGAGAGCTCGCGCGATCGGGTCCTGGAGTTGGTGTCCAAGCGACGCCTCGGTGCCGGCGACAAGCTGCCCTCTGAACGGGAGATGGCGGACTCATTCGGGGTCAGCCGCAACACGCTCCGCGAGGCACTGGGAATGTTGGAGCGCTCGGGATATGTGGTGCGCCGCCCAGGCAGGGGTGGCGGAACGTTCGTCGCGAAACCCAAGGTTGAGCGCGACCTGACGATTCTCACGGGGTTGCCTGGGCATCTTCGCCGGCAGGGACACGCCTCGTCGGCGCAGGTGCTGTCGGCCCGTCTGATGGGGGCCGACAGCTGGACAGCCAGCGAGCTGCAGATTCCGGAGAACGCACCGGTGTATGAGATCGTTCGGCTTCGCCTCTCCGACGGGGAACCGATCTCCCTGGAACGCAACCGGTTTCCCGCCGAGCGGTTCCCCGGCCTGTTGGAGCACCCCATGGGCGGTTCCATCTACGACATCATGCGCAATGAGTACGGTGTCCCGCCGAAACGTGCTCGGGAACGCATAGAGCCGATGGTGGCAGGTGCGACCGAAGCGGCCGCACTTGGCGTGCGGGAGGGTGAGCCGGTGTTGTCGGTGGACCGGGTGACCTACGACGCGGACGATGTCCCCGTGGAAGTCGGCCTCGACCTGTTCCGGGGTGACCGCACGCGGGTGGTGGTCTGGGTGGAATCGCCCGAGGACACCGTCATCGAAGTCCATAAGCCCACCGCGGAGGCGGCCGCGACCTGGTGAAGGCAACGCCAGGGCAACACGTTGCACTGGGCCCAGAACCTGGGTGAGCGTCAGCTCTCGACGGTCACGCACTCGCAGTCGAAGTCGTTCTCGAGACCGCGGGGCAGGGTCTCGTCCCGGAAGATCGCCGCACCGGGCGTGGCGCCGGAGAGCGCGTCGGCGGCCAGCACGACCGCTGCCCCGGTCCACGTGGTGCGCTCGACGGGCCAGCGCTTGCCGTCGGCGTACACCAGACCGGTCCAGTACGAGCCGTCGCGTTCGCGCAGATGCTGCATGTTGGCGAACTGTTCGAGCGCGCGGTCCCGCTCGCCCATGGCGTCCAATGCCAGTACCAGCTCACAGGTTTCGGCTCCCGTGACCCACGGTCGGTCATCCACACACCGGATGCCCAGACCGTGCACCACGAAATCACTCCAGCGCGCCTCGATGCGCTCCTCGGCCTGACGACCGCGCATCGCTCCGCCGAGGATCGGGTAGTACCAGTCCATCGAGTGGTGCGGCTTCTCAGTGAACCCGTCGGGATGGGCCGCGATGGCGTGGCCGAGACGGCCCAGCGCCACTTCCCACTCGGGCTGCTCGCGGCCCAGGTGATCGGCCAGCGCCACCGCGCACCGAAGGCTGTGGTAGACGCTGGCCGAACCGGTCAGCAGGGCCTCCTTCAACGGCCCCGAAGACGACTGTGCCCAACAGATCTCGCCGCCGGGCAGCTGCAGGTCGACCACGAAGTCGATCGCCGCCGCCACGGTGGGCCACATCAGCTCGGCGAATGCGTCGTCACCGGTGCACAGCACGTGGTGCCAGACGCCCGTCGCGATGTAGGCGCAGAAGTTGGTGTCGCTGTTGGCGTCCTCGATGATTCCGGCCCGGTACTGAATCGGCCACGAGCCGTCGGGACGCTGTTCACGGCGACACCATTCGAACGCTTTTCGGGCGGGCTCGAGCAGACCAGCGGTCGTGAGCGCCATCGCGCACTCGACGTGGTCCCACGGGTCGGTGTGCCCGGTCGGCGACCAGGGGATCGCCCCCGAGGACTCCTGGGTGGCCGCGATGGAGACAGCCGTCTCCAGGCACTGTGCACCGCTGAGGATGCCCGCTACGGCGGGAAGCTCAGACGAGGGCAACATTCACCGCCGGCTTGTCGAAGTACAACGCCACGCTCTTGCCGATCACCGGGTTGAGCGCGGACTCGGCAAGCCGGGTCAGCAGCGGGCGCTGCATCATGTCCCAGACCAGCATCCGGTGGTAGGTCGCCACCGCGGGATGATCGCTGTGTTCCACGCCGACAGCGCATTTCAGCCACCAGAACGGCGAATGGAGACTGTGGGCGTGGTGGGTGTGGGTGAACTTGAGCCCCTGCGAGGCGATCTTGCGGCGCAGTTCGCTGGCCTTGTAGATGCGCACGTGGCCACCCTCGTTGGCGTGGTACTCATCCGACAGCGCCCAGCAGATGCGCTCGGGAAGCCAGCGTGGCACGGTCACGGCGAGCTTGCCGCCGTCCTTGAGCACTCGGACCAACTCGGCGATCGCGGCGTCGTCCTCGGGCACGTGCTCGAGGATCTCCGACGCGATGACGACGTCGAAAGTGCCGTCCTCGTAGGGAAGTTCCAGCGCGTTGCCGACGACGGCCCGCGCCCGGGCGGACTCGGGCACCTCACCGGCCTCCGCCATCGCCTCGAACATCGTTGCGACATTGTCGAGTTCGGCCGCGTCCTGATCGAAAGCGATCACGTCGGCACCGCGACGGTAGGCCTCGAAGCTGTGCCGGCCGGCACCCGCGCCCACATCGATGACTTTGGTGCCGGGCCCGACTCCGAGGCGGTCGAAATCGACGGTCAGCATGCTGCACTCCGGTTCATTGCGCGTTGATAGACACCTACGGTCTGAGCGGCCACCGACTCCCAGCTGTACACCTCGACAGCGCGCTGGCGGCCGGCGATGCCGATCTGGTACCGCCGCTCGGGTGAATCCAGCAGGTCTGCCAGGGTCGCGGTGAGCGCCTCGACATCGCCCGGCGGGACCAGCTCGGCGCACGCGCCCTCACTTCCCAGCACCTCGGGCAGCGCACCGGCGCGGCTGGCCACGATCGGCGTACCGCTGGCCATCGCCTCCACCGCGGGCAACGAAAAGCCTTCGTAGAGCGAAGGAATGCAGGCGATTTCGGCCGAGGCCAACAGGGCGCCGAGTTCGTCGTCGGTCAATCCGCTGGAGATGTGCACGATATCGGCGATGCCCAGTTCGGCGATGCGGCGAAGCGTCGGCCCATTGCTCTCCAACCGCGCCACCAACTGCAGTTCCACGTCACGCTCGGTCCGGAGCTTGGCGACGGCGTGCAGCAGGTTCGACACCCCCTTGAGCGGGACGTCGGCGCTGGCGATCGCGATGATGCGGCCCGGCACCCGGGGCTCCAACGTCGGCTTGAACACCTCGGTGTCGACGCCGAGGGGCACCACGTGCAGCTGGTCGGCGCTGACGCCGAAGTCCTCGGCGATGTCCGCGGCCGACGTGCCCGACACCGTGAGCAGATCCGGGATCTGCCGTGCGACCCGCTTCTGCATCTGCGCAAAGCCGTACCACCGGTGCACCAGGGGCTTGCGCCACCACTTGGCCGCCGCCAGATCCAGCACCCGGTCGCGGGTGATCGGATGATGAACGGTCGCGACCACGGGCATGCCGGACTCGGCGATCCTGAGCAGACCCGTCCCCAGGCTCTGGTTGTCGTGGACGACGTCGAAGTCGTCACGGCGCTCGGCCAGCAGCCGCGCCACGCGCAACCCGAAGGTCCGTGGTTCGGGGAACCCGGCCGACCACATGGTCAGAAGCTCGAGCAGGTCGATCCCGGTCTTGATCTCACTGGGCCGCGGCACCCGGAACGGATCCGGTTCGCGGTACAGGTCGAGGCTGGGCACCTCGACGAGCTTGACGCGGGGATCGAGCCCCTCGGGGTAGGGCGGGCCCGAGAAAACCTCGACGTGGTGTCCGAGTTCCACCAGCCCGCGGGACAGGTGCCGGACATAGACGCCCTGCCCGCCACAGTGGGTCTTGCTGCGGTACGACAACAAGGCGATCCGCATCTCAGGCCACCCCACCGATAATTCTGGACATGTGTCCAGACCTTAATTCTCCGTGCTGACCTGTGCAACGCACCCCGGACTGACCAGGGCCGATACTCACCATCCAGTGGTCAGTACCCGGTCGAGCATGTCGGCGAAGAAGTCGGCCGAGGCCTGCGACAGGCACATCGGGGGTTTCATCTTCAGGACGTTCTGGTGATCGCCCGTGGGCTGCACGATGACCCCGAGTTCCCGCAGGCGCTCGCAGATCCCGGCAGTCTCGGTGACCGCGGGTTCCAGCGTGGTCCGATCGCGGACCAGTTCGACGCCCATGTAGAGCCCGCTGCCGTGCACGGCCCCGATCAGCGGGTGCCGGTCGGCGAGTTCGGCCAATCGGGCCTTGAGGTGGTCGCCGACGACGGCCGCGTTGTGCTGCAGGCCCTCCTGCTCGATCACGTCGAGCACGGTCAATCCCACGACACACGACACCGGACTGCCGCCCGCCGAGGAGAAGAAGTATCCCTGCGTGCGGTAGGCCGCGGCGATGTCGCGCGTGGTGATGACGGCGCCCAGCGGTTGGCCATTGCCCATCGCCTTGGCGACGGTCACGATGTCCGGTACCACGCCCTGACCCTGGAACCCCCAGAACCAGGTGCCCAGGCGGCCGTAGCCCACCTGGACCTCGTCGGCGATCGCCAGACCGCCGGCGGCCCGCACCGCGCGGTACACCGCGTCGAGGTAGCCGTCGGGCAGCGCGATCCCGCCGGCGTTGCCGTAGAACGGTTCGCAGATGAATGCGGCCGGCGGATGTCCCTGCGTGACAAGACCTTCGATGATCGACACGGCCTCGGGCGCATAACGCCAGGCATCGTCACCCCGATGCTCGCCGCGAAAACTGTTGGGCGACGGCACGGTGTGCACCCAGCCCGGACGGGTGCTCAGCGCATTCGGGTTGTCGGCCACTGAGGTGGAGATGGTGTCGGTGGCGTACGTCCAGCCGTGGTAGGCCTCGGCGACGGCCACGACGTCCTGCCGCCCTGTCGCGGCGAACGCCAGACGCAGCGCGAGGTCGACGGCCTCGGAGCCCGAGTTCACCAGGAACACCGTGTCCAGAGGAGCCGACAGCGTGGCGGCCAATCGTTCCGAGAACTCGACCACGGCGCCATAGTTGAAGCGCGAGTTGGTGTTCAGCCGACGCCACTGTCGCGCAACGGCGTCAGCCAGCCTCGGGTGGCCGTGACCGATGGCCGCGACGTTGTTGACCATGTCGAGGTGGCTGCGACCGTCGGTGTCGAGCAGGAACTCACGCCATCCCCGCTCGATGCGCGGAGGTTCGCGGTAGTACTGCTCCTGCACCGAGGCCAGGGTCGCGCTGCGCCGCGCGGCCAGCGCCGGTCCGGCCTCGATCGTCGCGGGCGCCGCATCGTCGAGCCCCAACAGACCCGAGGGGTCGACGGCCAGCGCCAGCCAACCGGGGGCGTACTCGGGACGCACGAAGCCCGGGACCGCGACGGAGTCACCGGTGAGCGCCTGCACCCAGATCCGGCCCGCCGCCACCGCGATCTGTGCGCCCGCGCTGACCGCATGCCCGACCTCGACGGCCGCCGACAGCGCCTCACCGCGGAGGTGCAGGGTGCCGGTGTCACCGGCCAGCACAATCTCCGTCTCTCCGGCGGCGCGGACGAAGGCGGAGAAGGGGGCCCTCAGCGGCGTCGGGGCGGGAAGCCAGACGTCGACCCCCGTCGGCACGGTCGCCGGAGACTCGCTGTGCAGCGCGATCGCCCGCGTGAGCCGGGGGAGACCATGGTGGGTCACCGCCGCGCCAGCGCCCGCCCGCAGAACCCCTCGGGCGAGGTCGTCCTCGACCCCGGGGTCCAGCCACCGTCCGCCGTCGAGGAGGTCGGACTCGGTGCCCAGGTCGAGCCGGACCGCACCGGCCGCCACGTCAGGGGGCAGCAGGGACGACTGCGCTGCGGCGCGGTCGTGGTCGGCGGCGAGCCCGAGGTGGTGGGCGATGAGGGCCGTCATCACCTCGGCCGGCACGTCGGTGGATCGTTCGAAGATCTGCCACTCGAACTCAAGCGCCTGTGTCGCGTAGTCGTTGTCGGCGTCGATCGCGGCCTGCTGGTTGCCGCTGACCACCAGGGTCGCCGCGCGCAGCACAACCAGCGGCCACAACGCGTGGACCTCGACGGCGGTCAGCGGACGTTCCCGGTGGAACGCCGCGATCAGCGGCAGCGTCGCCGAGGGTTCACCGCCCGCGTGCCGCAGCACCGACGACACCGCGACCGCGAGCTCGCCGACGGCCCAGGATCGCGTCAGGTCGCCGAAGTCGATGATCCCGTCAGGGGCCCGGTCGCCGTCGGGCGCACACACCACGTTGTCATCGGTGATGTCGCAGTGGATCACCTGCACGGGCAGCGCGCCGGCGATGTCGCGCACCGCGTTCCACGCACGGTGCGCCGCCTCAGCGATCCTCGTCCGGCGAGCGGCGTCGGTGACGAAGGGCAGCAGCAGGTCGATCGCGCGGTCGGCGTGCTGCAGGTCCCACTGCAGAACCCGGTCGACGCCGGACGCCTCGAAGCTGGCCAGTGCCCGACTGGCTCGGCCGGTCAGGGTGCCCAGTGCGGCCCACCGCTGCGGTGCGACGTACCGATCACCGCTGAGTGAGCCGCCGTCGAGGTGGGCCAGGATCCGGGCGAACAGGGGTTCACGGCCGTCGAGCTCCACCCGGGCGATCGCGGGTCTGTCCGACGCGGCCGCGTTGTAGGCCGTGCGGATCCCGGATTCCGCGTCAGCCACGTGACGGGCCGCGGCATCCTGGGCCTCGATCTCTGCACGGCTGAAGGCGGGATTCGCGATCTTGAGCACACCGAGTACAGCACCGTCCGGGGACCGCAGAAGGAAGTTCGCGTCCTGCTGGCTGCCGAGCGGTTCCGCGGTCGCGTCGAGGCCGAAGTGCTCGGCGGCGATCCAGGCGGCTTCGTCGGTGGAGACGACGGGTGCCGGCAGTTGGCCGGCCGCGAAGAAGTCGAATGTGGTCATCTCGCAGCGATCCGGGTCATCGTCCTCCGTCCGGCCCCAACCCCCACTCAGCGGTTTCACTGTACTTGGCGAGCCGATACGGTGATGCGATGCGCGCGTTGGTCATCGTCGACGTTCAGAACGACTTCTGTGAGGGCGGGTCGCTGGCCGTCGCGGGAGGGGCTGAGGTGGCGGCGGCGATCACGGCCCGCCTCGCCGGCGACCACGGGTACGACCATGTGGTGGCCACCAAGGATTTCCACATCGATCCCGGCGACCACTTCTCCGAGAACCCGGACTACTCAACGTCCTGGCCCCGGCACTGCGTCGCCGAGACCGCAGGCGCCCGGTTCCACCCCGACCTGGACACCAGCGCGATCGAGGCGGTGTTCCACAAGGGAGCGTATGCCGCGGCCTACAGCGGTTTCGAAGGCACCGACGCGGATCAGACCCTGCTGGCCGACTGGCTGCGCGCTCGCGGCGTCGACGCGGTGGACGTCGTCGGCATCGCGACCGACTACTGCGTACGCGCGACGGCCGAGGATGCCCGGCGCGCAGGCTTTTCCACCAGGGTTCTGGTGGATCTGACCGCCGGTGTGGCGCCTGCCTCGACGGCGGATGCGCTCACCGCGCTGCGGGCCGCCGGCGTCGAGATCGCCTGACTGTGGGCGCCGATTCGGACCGTCTGCTCGCTGCGGTGGAACGCTCGCCGGAGGCCGCCGCGCGCCACGATCGCGACGCGTGGGTGGCACTGTTCACCGATGACGGACGCGTGGTGGACCCCGTGGGCTCACGCCCCCACGTCGGCACGCATGAGCTGCGGCGATTCTTCGACACGTTCATCGGGCCCCGGGACATCACCTTTCACCGCGACGTGGACATCGTGTCCGGCCACAGTGTGCTTCGGGACCTCACCCTGGGGATCCGGATGAGCGCATCGGTGTCCCTGGCGGTGCCGGCCATCCTGCACTACGAGTTGCGCGACGTCGGTCCCACTCCACAGATCGTGGCACTGCGGGCCTACTGGGAGCTGCCACCCATGATGTGGCAGTTCGCCCGCACCGGCGTGGCCGCCGTGCCGGCCGGCCTGGCGCTGACGCGCGCACTGCTGTCGAACCAGGGCCTGAGTGGGACAGCGGGTTTCCTGAGCGGGGTCCCCGCCCCCAGGCGGCGGCAGCGGGCCCTCCTGACAGCCGCGCTGACGGCTCTGTCGGTCGGGGATGACCTGGCGATTCGCCGGGCGCTGTCGGGGGTTCATCTGCCCGAGGGCTTCGACCAGATCCGGGCACGACTGCGCGGAGCGCACTGGCGCCGCCCGCTCTCGGCGGGTCGCAGCGCGGTCGCCACGGTCCATGCCGGTGACGGTGCGCTGGTGCTGCTCGCCGACTTCACCGGCTCCGCACGCATCGAACGGCTTCAGGTGTTCGCCTGACCGGTCACATTCGCGCGTAGCGGGCCAGCACCAGGCAGTAGGCACCGTAGGCGGCGATGCCCAGAGCCGAAGCGAGCAGGAGCACCTTCCCGAACGGGGCCTGCCCCAACGTCTTCACGGCCGCGTCGATGCCCGCGGCCTTGGCCGGGTCCGCCTTGATCGTGGCGACGATGACCAGCAGCCCAGCACCGCTGAGCACTGCCCCCTTCGCGAGGTAGCCCACGGTCCCGGTCGCGGTGACCATCGAACCGCCGGCTCCCCGCAGGTCGTCGAGGAACTTCTGCGACGCTCCCTTGTAGACGTGGTAGCCGCCGACCCCGATCACCGCGAGACCGACCACGATCAGCACGGCTTTACCGCCCCCCGACTGCATCAGTCGCGCGCTCAGGCCCGCGTTCTGCTGGCCGCTCGACTGACCCTGCCCCGTCGCGAAGCGGATCGCGGAGATCGCCAGACCACAGTAGATCAGTGCCAGCGCAAGCGATTTGACCCGCTTGGCCTGTTTCTTGAGTCCGTGGTCACCGCTGCTCGGTTCGTTGGGATGTGAGCCCACCACGGTCTCGGCCAGCCGCCACAGGGCCAGCGCGAACAGTCCGACCGCCGCCAACCACAACGCGATCGCGCCGCCGGTCTGCTGGCCCAAGGTGGCCAGTGCACCGGACTGGTCCGCGTTCTGGCCACCGCCGGTCGGTGCGTTGAGCGCGAGGCGAACGATGATGTAGGCGACCAGCAGGTGCAGCACAGCGCTGATCGCATACCCCGCCCGTGCGCCGTACTCGAACGCGTTGGTGCTGGTGGCGTCGTCCACCGCGCGGTGGACCTGGCCGTGCGACATGCGCGTCAAATACCCGGATCCACCCACGCACAAACGAGGGTCTGCGGTGTCTCGGTACGGCTAGACGTCGCGCTTTCGGCGGTACAGCGTGCCCAGGCCCAACAGGATGAGGCTGATCACCAGGATCGCCGTGGCGAGTACGTCGATCTGCGGGGGCACCGCAGCCTTGGACGCGGCGTTCACGTACAGGGGGTAGGTCACGGTCGACCCGCTGACGAAGTACGTGATGATGAAGTCGTCGAGCGAGAGCGCGAATGACAACATGCCCGCGGCGACGATGCCCGGAACGATCAGCGGCAGAGTCACTTTGAAGAACGTTCGGGTGGGATCGGCGCCGAGGTCCATCGAGGCGTCCTCCAACGTCCAGTCGAATCCCCGCACCCGTGCCCGAACGGTCATCGCGATGAAGCTGATCTGGAACGCCACGTGTGCGATCACGATCGTGGTGAACCCGGCGGCCCAGCCCAGATCGAGGAACAGGATCAGCAGCGAGGCGCCCATCACCACCTCGGGTGCCGTCAACGGCACCACGAGGAACGTCTCGACGGCCTTGCTGCCGGCGAAACGCTGCCGCACCAACGCGACTGCGAGCAGAGTGCCGAGCACCAGGGCGATCGCCGTGGACAGACCCGCGACCGCCAGGCTCATCTGCAGTGCCTTGGTCAGACCCGGGTACTTGAACGGGTTGGCCCAGTTCTCCAGTGTGAAGCCCTGCCAGGTGTAGTTGAACTTGCCCGAGGGCTTGTTGAACGACATCAGCACGATCACGAAGATCGGCAGGAAGATGTAGAACATCACCAGGCCGGCGATGACCCGAAGCACGATGTCGCCGAACTTTCCGCCGCTCGGCGACCATCGGGCGAACCTCGACGGCTTCTTGGGAGCCACCGGGGGAGTGTCGGGCCCGGTGGTGGCCACAGTCACGCTCATACCAGGTCCTCCGAGCCCAACGCCTTCGTGTAGGAGAGCACGCCGACCAGGATGAGCGCCATCAGCACGAAGCTCACCGCGGCCGCGGCCGGGTAGTCCTTCACGATCAGGAACTGCTTCTGGATCACGTTGCCGATCATCGTGGTCTGGGTGCTGCCCAGATACTCGGCGTTGATGAAGTCACCGACCGAGGGGATGAACACCAGCATGCTGCCGGCGATCACACCGGGGATGGACAGCGGCAGGATGACCTTGCGGAACGCCCGGAAGCTCGACGAGTACAGGTCCCGCGAGGCCTCGAGCAGGCGCGGATCGATCTTCTCCAGGCTGACGTACAGCGGCAGGATCATGAACGTCATGGAGTTGTAGATCAAGCCGCCGATCACGGCCCACGCCGTGGACAGCAGGCGGCCGTCCGACGGCAGCAGGCCGATGGTGTCGAGCATGCGGACCACGAACCCGTCGTCGGCCAGGATCGTCTTCCAGGCCAGCGTGCGAATCAGGAAGGTCACGAAGAACGGCAGGATCACCAGACCCAGCAGAAGGTTCTTGTACCGCCCCGACTTGAACGCGATCACATACGCCAGCGGGTAGGAGATCAGCAGCGACACCACGGTCGCCGTCAGCGCGTACCCCAGCGATCGGACGATCTGATCGGAGTACGTGCTGAACGCGTGGGCGTAGTTGCTGAAGTTCCAGGTGAACGTCAGCGTCGGCAGGTACACCGAACCGCCCGCCGACGACAACGACGTGCGGAACAGTGACCAGAACGGCACCACGAAGAAGATCGCCAGGTACGCCAGCGCAGGCAGGATCATCAGGTAGGGCGCGATCCTGCTGCGCTGCCGACTGCTGCTGGCAACGCCTGCCATCTAGAAGCTCACAGTCATTGCGTCAGCCACCCGTCACTGCGGCGTAGGCGGTGTTGAACTCCTGGGTCTGCTCGTCGGTGAGAGACGGCCACGAGTGCATCTTGGCGATGGTCTCCGGCGACGGGTTGATCAGCGGGTTGTTCGCGATCGCCGGGTCGATCTTGGTCAGTTCGTCGGTCATGTCGGACAGCACCGGCACGAACTGGGTCGCGGCGATGAGCTTCGCGTAGTTGGCGCGGTCGTAGACGTAGTCGATCCACGCCTCGGCGCCCTTCTGGTTCTGCGTGGTGTACGGGATCACCTGGGTGTCGATGAACCACGTGCCGCCGGATTCGGGGACGATGAACTCGAGGTCGGGGTTGTCGGCCTGCAGCTGGACGACGTCGCCCGAGTAGGCCTGCGCGACGACGATGTTGCCGGCCGCGAGGTCGTCGAGGTAGTCGTTGCCGGTGAATCGGCGGATCTGCCCCTTGTCCTTCTGCTCCTTGACCAGGTCGACGGCCTTCTGCACCGACTCGATGGTGGGATCGGTGATCGAACTGCCCTGGGCGAGCATGACCAGCCCGATGCCGTCCTGCATGTCCGAAAGCAGGCTGACCTTGCCCTTGAAGGCGGGATCCCACATGTCGTCGAGCGTGGTGATCGGACGGCCGGTGGCGGCCTTGTTGTAGGCGATGCCCACCATGCCCGACATCCACGGGGCGATGTAGTTGCGGCCGGGGTCGACGGCGGCGTCGGCCAGATCGGAGCGCAGGTTCTTCTTGTTCGGCACCCGGGCGTCGCTGATCTCGTTGAGCCAGCCCAGGCCCTTGAGGCGGGCCGCCATGAACTCGCTGGGGATCACCAGGTCGGTGCCGATGTCCTGGCGGCGCGACAGCGGTTCCTTGTACTTGGCGAACCACTGCTCGTTGTCGTTGAAGTCTTCCTTGTAGTCCACGGTCAGGCCGCTGGCCTTCTGGAACGCCGCGATGAATCCGTCGGCCATGTACGACGGCCAGTTCGAGATGCGCAGGGTGCCGGTGGCCGGCGAGCCGTCGTCAGGTTCGCGGGTTGCGGTGCTGGGTGAGCCGCTGTCGGATCCGCAGGCGGTCAGGAATGACGGCCCGAGCACGAGCGCGGCCGCGGCAGCGGCGCTGCCGCCGAGGAAGCGGCGGCGCGACGAGCGGTTGGCCGCCATACGCGCCAACAGCCGGGGGTCGATGTCATTCGGGGAGGGAGCCATGGCCACAGTGCCTTTCCAACGCGACTGCGAGCAGAGTGTGG